>CAZRQL010000027.1:0-38462 GCA_964602415.1 uncultured Roseobacteraceae bacterium | reverse complement strand
TTTATTTTTTACAAAACAGGCTTACTGTAAGGCTTTTTAAGCCATTATCAATAATTAGGTTAAAATTAATTGCTTAAAATAAGGTCTGCTTACAATTAAAATATGGGCTTATGATGCGCTAAAATCGCAGTTAATTATTGAGGGGCTGAGTTTTTTCACAGACTGACGGTTTGCAGCTACCCGAAGGGCGGGATTTTTAGCACAAAACTTGATTTGAAAAACTGATGTTTGATTAACCACAAAACTGTCATACGAAGCACTGCACCCGCCATTACGCCAAACCGCTGTTAGGTGCTGGGCTTTGTTCATTCGTGGTATATTAGTTCTAATTGTCTGACTGTAATTTGCTTGTTTTCGTGTCTGTCGCTGATATACTCGTTGATACAATTTGCAACATACTCTCCAAGCTTTACAGGAACTGCGTTTCCAATTATCTGTTCAAGGTCAGTCTTGCTTCCGTTGAAAATAAAATCTTCGGGAAAGGTTTGAATTAAACTTCTTTCTTTTGTTGTTAGCGGTCTTACTTTGTCTGAAATTTCAACTGGGTCGCCTTCGTGTCTTGTGTAACCTTTGGGGATTGGTCGGTTTACTCCACGAATAGTCGGACTTGGTTCGTAAATGCTAAAAATTCCACGTCTTGCATAACTTCTTGGGTGTCGGTAATAATACTCAACTCCTAATGAGTTACCAAAATAGTCAAACATAGTCATCTGTTTGCTTGACAGATTTTTATTGAAATATGGATTTAGAAAATTGTCGGTTGAGTGCTTATGTCCAACTAAGAAAAAGCGTTTTCTTGATTGGGGAACACCACAAAAACTTGCATCTAATACTTGATAGGAAATGCCATAACCTTCCTTTTTGAAAATTTGCAATGCTTCTTTAAGAATATGGCTTTTAGTAATACGCTCAACATTTTCCATTACAAACCATTCGGGTTTTGCAGCCGCTACAATATTTGCATAAGAAATTGTTAGGTCTGCACGCCCTAATGTTTCGTCTCTTTTACCTGCACTTGAAAAATCTTGACAAGGTGGACCGCCAATAATCATTTGCGGTTTTAAGCTTTTTACAAATTCAAGACCTTCTTCACTTCCTAAGTCAGTATCGTAGATTGGGTGATTAAAATTATCTCTATAAACCTTTACTGCTGGTTCCCATTTGTCAAATGCCGCTAATATTTCAAAACCTGCATTTTGAAAACCAAGTGATAAACCGCCACAACCTGAAAATAAATCTACTGTTTCCATTATGTGAATAGTTCTGGTGAGTTATAAATAATTGCATCAAAGCGTCTTTCTGGACTTAACAAATGCTGTCCACCGCCAAGAATAATTTTACTGATTTCTTTCTTTTCAATTCTTGGTTTTGTCAATTCAGCACAAGTCATATATCTGTGTGTAATTCTGCCACTTACAGCAAATGCCTTGTCGTTTTTGGTATTGTAAGAAAGTTCGTCAATAATTCTGTGGTGATTAATTTGCCCCTGCTTTGCAAAATCATAAAGCATCTTGAAAAGCCAAATAATAGTTCTTACTTGACGAGTTATTCTGTTTGCACCTGCGGATAATTCACCCCTTGCGACATCAACAAAAAGTTGAGTGAAAGCAAAGTTTGACCAAATGAAAACGTCTAAACAGTTGTCGGAAAGTTTGGGTGATTTTCCATTTGTTTTCCAAATGGGTTGCATTAGTAGAGGTTCTTGCTTGTCTAAAACAGAAAGAATTACTCGGTCAATTGCAGCAATCATTTCAGTAATATGAGACCAAACAGAAGCTCCGTCAGTCCAATCGTTAATTTTTTCAAACTTGTTTCCGATAAGTGAGGCAAGTTCTTTTTTACTGTCTTTAAAGTTTGAAGCAATACTACAAGCTAAATAAACAATAGTATCTGGTCTGATTACGATTTCACAACCGTAATATTCTTCGCTTAAATTACAAGTTGAATTGTCAGGTAGGGCTGTTAATTTAACTTCAATTGGTCGCAAACATTGTCCGTTACTCCTTAACTGGGTAACTAAATCAACTCTCGGTAATGTCCCAATAACTAATTGCTGATATGGTGTATATGGGCTTTCAAATGAGAAAAATAAGTCGTCTGAGTTTGGTTCAATTCCGTAAAGTTCTTTTGCTGATATTTTTTTGTGTTTAACTTTCAGTTCTTTGTCAAGATAGAGATAAACACTGTCTAAATTTTTTGAAGCAAGAAAATTTGTCAAACCCGCAGGGAATGAAGAGTTAAACTGGTTCTTTCCCCAAGTGTCGCTTTGGGTAAAGTCCCTGTTTGAATATTTTACTCCGAAAAGTCCGGGTTTTTGCTTTGTCATTCTGTTAATTATATAGATTTCAAATTTACTAAAATTGTTCGTTGAGTCGCTCGGAAATAGGTCAAAGTTGTCAACGAGTTACTGTCGGTCGTGTCGGTTTTTAGCCTTGCACCTAACGGAAAAATGTTTGCGAAGGGTGGGATTAAATAGCACTTCCCTTGCCCTACGCACAAAGTTTATAGAAAGCACAAAAGCCTAAATTTAGCACACCAGCCCGCCTTTTCGCAAACATAATGTTGCCTGATGTTTTATTCTTTGCTATGCACTCCGTTTTTGTGATAAACTACTTCGTTTTCAAACAGTCTGAACTCGTTTGTTTCAGCCTTGTAACCATTTTTAAGTGGCGAAGAAACTGTAACTTTTGACTTCAACACAATCGGCATTTGGTCTATTTCTTCGGGTTTGCTCGGAATAAAAAAGTATTCTTTCAACTTTTCCCAATCACAATCTCGTAAAGTTACAATTTTGTCTAAATAGAAACTTACCCAACAATCCCCCAACTTTGAATTAGATTTTTCTTGTGCTAATTTGTTTCGTGTAATTTCTACATATTCACTATCTAACTCAAAACCAACGTATTGCCTGCCTAATCTTTTGGCTGCTATGGCTGTCGTACCTGTTCCGCTAAAAGGGTCAAGGACAATGTCGTTTTCGTCCGTACTCATCAAAATTATCCTTTCCAAGAGGTGAATTGGCAACTGACAAGGGTGTTCGTCCCGATATTTGTTATGTTTTACTCGGTGTATATCTGTCCAAACGTCTGAAAGTAAAGAGCCAAAAGGGTGCAAACCTGCTTTTTTCCCACCGTAATCTTTGGATAAAAAATTTGTTTTTCTGTCCCTTTTGTGTGGATAACGCACTTCGTAGAACTTTAATTCTTTGATATTTTTGGCATAAAATAAAATTCCGTAATGGTTAGGTTGTAAAGTTTTCCCCATTGGCATAGTGGGTGCGTCCCACGAAATCCAATGTTTGAAGTCGGCAACTTTGTTCAGAAAACCTGCATAATACGTAAGCCATTTGGGAATATTGTGCACAAAAATTGAGCCTGTGGGCTTGGTAACTCGCACCATTTCCAAAATCCACGCCTGGCACCACTCCAAATATTCTTGCAAAGCCAAACTGTCTTTATACGATTTGTAGCCCTTTTTGAGATTGAAAGGCGGGTCTGCAAAAGTCATATCTACCGAATTATCAGGAATTTGCTTTAACAAATCCAAACAATCTCCTTGATGTATTTTATTTAAAAATGCCTCTATCATTTCAAATTCTGCTTTAAAAAGTCTTTAAATCTATTTAACTCTTCTTTGTGAAACGTAAAAACTTCGTCAAAAGCCGTTACCATACGTTTCAAATCTCCCTGCCTTACATACCAACCTATGCCATCAACAAAACCAATAAATTTGGCTTGTGGGTAATACTGCTCAATCAACTTTTTGATATTTCCTTCTGTTTTAGACTTGTCGCCTTGCCCCGACGAAGTTGTTACCAAAAAAGAACTTTCTATGATAATTTGCGGGTTTGTCTTGCTTGGTAAGACGAAATCCATTGTCCGTTTTTCATCAAATTTATGCTTAAACAGTTCTTCTAAATCTCCTTTTTCAAACGGAATTTTCAAGTCTTCCAAAATCGTCTTTATCAAAAATTCAGGATTATTTTCTGCTTGTCCCGAATAACTGCCTTTTTCTTTGTATCGCACTAAGGTATCAATCATTGCAGGAATTTCAAAATTCAGTTTAGAAATAGACAACTTTTTGAGTTCAAACAAAGGCAAAGTTTGTGCTAAAAATGGAACAGTTGAACCTTCAAAAAATAGATTAACCAATCCTTTTCTAAAAAACTCGTTTTTCTTAATCATATTTTCCAAACGACTGTCGCCCCATTCTGTAATTTTTTCTAATTTTTCAGTTTCGCCCCACTTTTCTTTGAGCAAAAGTTTGGCAAGTTCCTTATTTTCAGCTACTCGCACAACAGTAATCAACCTTTTTAGGCTTTCATTTGCAAAACCTGTCAAAGCCAACAAAGCACGCAAACCATTTTCTTTTTCGGCTAATAAATTTTCAAAGATACCCTTTTTAAGTCCTTCTGTTTCCACTTTGTTTTTCAGCACAAGCAAAGTCTCATTCAAAGAATTGATGTAACTCTCGTACTTTTCTTGAAAAACAGGGTTGTAAAAATAGAAGGTGTTTTTGTCTAAAACGGTTTGGTATTTTTGTTCTGTTGTCATAGTGCAAAGTTAGTAAAAAAGCCTACAAGTTGCAGGCTTTGTGGTTGTTATTCTTTCTTAAAATATCAGGCAACATCTATATAAACGCAACCCTTATGCTTGTTGCTCAAAACTTGCGTTTATTTCCGCTTTATCCATGCCTTCATTTGGTCTCAGTGAAAGTTTCTACAAAGTAAAAAAATTAAACCTTAAATCTCCAAACAAAATCAAAAATATTTTCAACTATCCAAAGTATCCAACGACCTTTTTATTTGGTCAAAGAATGCTTTTGGTGGTTACCTCTGTGGGGTTTACGTGCCCGAGTAGTGCTTGTATGAAGTGCCGTTTTTCTATCAATACACCATCTCCCTACGGCATTCATGCCCCCACGTAATATGGATAGCTTATTAGCCGTAAATAGTTTTTCTGCCTGATTTATTACAAGTGTAGGTCGTGTTGTTTTTCAACCCAATTGGGCAAACCTTTTGGCAAAATAGCTCAGTATCACTGTTGCGCCGGCGCGTTTGATGGCTGTCAGAGTCTCAAGCATGACTTTGTGGCCGTCAATCCAGCCTTTTTGGTGGGCAGCCTCTATCATGGCGTACTCGCCGCTGACGTTGTAAGCCGCTATGGGCAGTTGGAAGTTTTCCCTCAGTAAGGCAATGACATCCAAGTAGGCCAAAGCAGGTTTGACCATCAAAAAATCAGCCCCTTCTTGGTAGTCCAATTGGGCTTCGATGAGTGCTTCTCGGCTGTTGGCGGGGTTCATCTGGTAGGTCTTTTTGTCGCCGTGTCTGGGGGCAGAGTCCAAAGCATCCCTAAAAGGGCCGTAAAAAGCACTGGCGTACTTGGCGGTGTAGGCCATAATCGAAACCTGCGTAAACCCTTTTGCATCAAGGGCTTGGCGGATATAACTCACCCTGCCGTCCATCATATCGGAGGGTCCCACGATGTCAATGCCTGCCTCTGCTTGTGCTACAGCCATATTGGCCAAAATAGGCAGCGTCTCGTCGTTGAGGATGTGCCCGTCGCGGTACACGCCGTCATGCCCGTCGCTGCTGTAGGGATCCATGGCCACATCGCTCATCAAACAAGCCTCAGGAAAGCGGCTTTTGATGCTGCGAATGGTTTTTAGGTACAGCCCTTCGGGGTTGGTGCTTTGGGTGGCCCAAGGGTCTTTGAGACCCTCGTCAATGGCAGGAAATAGAGCAAAAGCCTTGATTCCCAAATTCAAACACTCTTCCATCTCAAAGAGCAACTTATCGGCACTGAGCCTGTAAATGCCGGGCATGGAAGCCACTTCGAGGGCACGATTTTGGCCTTCTATCAGAAACAAAGGAAAAATAAAATCTTCTTTGTGAAGGTGTGTTTCTTGCACCATGTCGCGCACCACAGCCGAAGCGCGCAAGCGACGGGGTCTTCTGGTAATATATGTCATAACATATTGATTTTAAATAAAATAACTACAATTCAGGCTCATCATTTCTGCGCTGAATGGGTCTTTTCAGAGAGGAGGTATTGTCAAAAGTGAGCCTTTTGGCTTTGCGGGAGTTGGCGTTGAGGTATTCGATGAGGTGGTCAAAAGACGCATCTTTTGAATACAGTTCAAATTCTATCTCCAAGGGGGCTTCCCGGTGTCTGATGCCCATAAAAAAACAGATATGGAAATCCAGATTGATCTTTGCCCCCCCACTAATCATGATCCACTCGAGCCGCTCGCCCATGCGCTGCGATTCTATGGCCGCCTCGATGGGGATCTTTAGTTGCGGTGAACTCACAAAGAGGTACATTTGGGCATCTTGGTTGAAACGGCTGTTAATTTTGAAATTGGGAAGATTCTCAAAATCAACAAACATATACCTTTTGATATGGGTTTGGGGCATAATAAATTTTTTCGCACAAATTTAGGGGGCAATTTGGGAAAAAATACAAGATTCCCACTCTATAAGCCAAACTAAGCCCGATGCAGACCGACTTAGAACTCATTGACAGGTATCAAAAACACTCCGACCAACAGGTCATAGGGCTGCTTTTTGAGAGATACGGACATTTGGTCTTTGGGCTTTGCATGAAAATACTGTCAGACCCCGATGCAGCAAAAGAAGCTGTTTCACAAATATTTGAAAAACTTTTTGACACCCTGAAAACAGCAGAGATTCGCCATTTTCCGGCATGGATACATCAGGTAGCCAAAAACCACTGCCTCCATACCCTCAAGAAAAAGAAACAATACAGCCAACCCATCGAACAAGACTTTGTCAGCCAGGACGGCTTTTTGACTTGGGAAAAAACCACCGAAGAGTGCCGCGCCGAAGCCCTGCCCCAAGCCATCGAACAACTAACCGAAAATCAGAAAATATGTATCGAACTTTTTTATCTGCGCGAATTGTCATACAAAGAGATTCAACAGCAAACCGGCTGGAGCTTTGCAGAAGTGAAAAGCCATATTCAAAACGGTAAAAGAAATTTAAAACTCATCCTGACCCACAAAAAAACTCGTTCTCTCTAAACAAAAGCCTATGAACTGTCTGAGCAAAGAACAAATTGAACTTTATCTTTCGGGAAAAACCTCAAAGGAATTGACCCGTCAAATTGAGTTGCATATAGCCGACTGTGAGCTTTGCGGCGATGCCGTAGAGGGCATACAACAAGCCCGTCTTGCCCAATCAGCACCAAAAAGAAAAAAAACAACCCTCACCGCATGGGTGCAAATGGCCTCAGCGGCCTGTGTGGTATGGGCTATTGTATGGGCTAGCCAAAAAATAGCCAATCTCAAAATCGAAAACCCGACGCTTGACTCCGAACTCGCCCTCATGCAAAAAGCCATCGAAGACAATGAAGGAAGTCTGAATTTCGCACTCAAACTGTTCCAAATCAGAGAATACGGGGGGGCGCTGTTGCAATTCAAAGAAATCCAAGACAACAAACCCGCGCCCTCGCTGTATTACGCGGCTCTTTGTCAAATCAAACTCGGAGACTACAGTGCGGCACACTCCTCACTTCAGAAATTGCTGCATTGTTGTAGGTTTAAGACTAAGGAAGCCAAATCCTTACTCCAACAAATCGATAAGCGATTCAAAGACAACTCCTAAATAGGTCTAAGTTTATGGGCAGGGTTTGCGACTTTAGAATTAGTCGCTAACTTTGTGGCTTATTTGCTCTTTCTATGAATTCAATCGAATTGTTAGGGTTTTTGGTCATTATCGTAGCGGCAGGCTTTCTTGGATATGCCTACGGCAAACTGACACCCAAACCCCAAACCCAACTTAACCTACCTTTTATAGACAACACCTATATCGATGCCAAAAAGTTTTTTTTCACCCGATTCAGAAAAATCCCCAACGAATACTCAATCTATGGAGTAGATATCAATAAGAGTTATGAGTACTTGTGCAATAAGTTCAAAACAAACTACGAAACCTACCAAAAATGCTACTATGACCACGATGACAAAAAAATAAATTTCAGCAAAACAATCTTGGTGCATGAAGAGACGATATACGAAATTGCCTCTTCCCATGTTACTGTGCTGACCTCTTCAGATCAAATAGAACAAGCAAAAAAAACGATTGCCGAATTAATCACATTTTTAGACCCGCCAAAAGAAGGAGCCGAAATCAACATCATCTCCAAAGGCTACGAAGGTCTTGAGCTCAAAAAAATAGAAATCACCCCCACCGATTTGGATATATCGCTTTACTACAACGATGATTTTGTAGAAGTGGACAAACTCATCAAAGAGCGACTCACCACCGACAACGACAAAGGGATTATCCTGCTGCACGGCATACCGGGAACAGGAAAAACTACCTACCTCCGCCACCTAATCGGATTCATCACCAAAAAAGTGCTCTTTGTATCTCCCACCATCGCCTCCAACCTCACCGATCCCGATTTTGTGGATATGCTCATCAGCAACCCCAACTGTGTGCTCATCATAGAAGATGCCGAAAACATCATCATGGACAGAAAAAACGTAAACAACCAATCGGTATCCAATTTGCTCAACATCAGCGACGGCCTACTAAGCGATTGCCTCAACGTCCAAATCATCTGTACATTCAACACCGCCATCACCAATATCGACAGCGCACTGCTGAGAAAAGGGCGTTTGGTGGCGCAGTATAAGTTTGACAAGCTCACCAAAGAAAAAGCACAAAGACTATCAGATGCCAAAGGGTTCAACAAAATCATAGAAGGCCCAAAAACGATTGCCGAAGTAATGAACCAAAACGACCCCGATTTTGCTGATTCTCACGAAAGACAAAAAATCGGATTTGGATTTTCGGCAAAAGAGTAGCAGCCGACTTTTCAATAATTTTGTGGCTATCAAAGGCCCAACTGCTCCCAACGGTACAAATTCCAACACAGCCGCAAAAAAGAATACGCTACAAGTATGTAGCAGACCAAAAAGGCTGTTTGCTGCCCCCACCGCCGCAAAACAGCACCCAATACCCAATACACACACAAAGGAAAAATGGGAAGCAAATAGCGCTCAATGTCCGCACCCTGACCCACGTCAAATATCGTTTGGAACAATACCAAAGCTACAACATAAAAGCCGGACAAGAAGACCGCCAAACCCGCCCGATTAAAGGCAGCCCTCTGCACTAACCCATAGCCCACAGCCAAAATAAACGCAATCCCTAATAGGTCTGAAGGCAAAAACATCCCTAAGCCAAACCATTTCCAAAAAACTACTCCGTACAAACGAAAGTGATCCCCAAAAAAAGAAACCGCCTCCATCCAAGATAGATTCCGAAGCGGAGCGGCTTGAGAATAAAAAGACCAAACTCCAAAAACTACCACCGAAGGCAAAACCAATACGACATATCGAAAAAATGCTTTGTTGTCATTTTTCAAAAAGAACAATCCGATACCCATCATCAAAAAAATCCCTGCATTGCGCTGTAAAGGCAACAAAATTGCCAGCAACACAAAACCCGAAACAACCCAATATTTGCCGCCAACACTCTCCCTGCCAAAAACAAAAAAAAGCAACTCTAAAAAGCCAACCCATCCCGCCATAAACAAGACCTCCGTCCACAAAAAAGTGGCTGCCGTTTGCATGCCGACCGAAAAAGCCAATGTAAGCCCAAAAGCTACACCCAGTCGGCCTTCAAAGCGCGAAAAATGTTGCCAGAGCCTCACTGCCACAAAAAGCGCAAAGCCTTGCAGCCACCAAGCCCCCGCATACACACAATCCCCAAAAACAGAAAGTAAAACAGGATACAAAGGAGAAAGTTGTAAAAAAGGCTGTCCGTCAGAGTGAAGCAGTTCGGATTTATGAAATAAAGACAAAGCCGCCGAAACGTACTCGATAGAGTCATTGGTCATTTTCAGGCCATTGCGGGCAATAAAGCCAAAAATCAATACCGCCAAAAACGAAGGAGCGTAGGAGTAAAAGAAGTGCTTGTACGTTTTATTCACTTGTGTACTTTTTTCAATCAAAAAGCCCCCTCTTCTAAGACAGAAAAGGGGGCTTTTTGATTAAATCGGCTTATTCAATAACCAAACGCAACGTAGTCTCGGCGTTTTGCAGAGATACCTTCAAAAGATAAATCCCTTTGGAAAGTTGTTGGGTATTTATCTCAAAGGCTTGAGATGGTTGGGTTTTCTCAAACTGTTTGCTCATCACTTCTGCACCTTTGGCATCAAACAATCTTACATGCACTCGTCCGCTTAACTCGTTGTCCAGACCAAGGTACACAACCGCTGAGGCAGGCACAGGGAAAAGTAAAGCAGTTTGCGCCAGCAATTGATTTTCTAAAGAAGTCATCACAGTGGTAACGGCATAACCGGACGAGCCGCCGTTGTTGGTGGCTTTGACGCGGTAGGTGTACTGCACGCCGCTGCGAGAAGTCATATCGGTGTAGCTGGTGGTATTGGGGGGCAAAGTAGCCGTGAGCACATCGAAAGTAGCCGACCCGACAATGGCTCTCTCTACCACATAGTTGAGTTCGTCGGTGGCGTTGTCTCTCCATGTGAGTCGGTTGCGGGCTGTAGTGGAGTCGGTAACGGCCACCAGATTGCTTGGGCTTGCAGGGGGGCGGATATAGCCTACATTTTTGACTTTGAAGGTAGTAATGGTGCTGCTTACCTCGTTGCCTATTACCACCAAAGCTGTATCAATAGGGCTGTCTTTAGGCTCTATGTACAAAACCGCCTCAGGCCCCAAATCCGGCCCGTTGGTTTGGGGTGAGCGGTTGTTGACGTATTGGACAAATTCAGGAGCGGCAGGGTTGCTGACATCATAGACCATAATGCCACCGATTCGTTCCAAACACACAAAAGCATAATGTTTGTTGTTGATTTTGGCAATGGCTACGCCTTCGGGTTCGGGGCCTTTGTTGTCGCTGCGGTTTTTGCGGCTGATGCTGCCTGTGGTATTGCTGGCATTGAACATTTTATTGAGCGTGGTGTCTTCCAATGTGATACGTTCAAAGTCGTTGCCGCTGTCGTAGATTCTTTCCAAAACGCCGTTGTTGTCCTCCCAAATGGTAAATGAGCGCGTGCCAAAAAGGTGTATCTCGTCAAAGTCGCCATCTCCATCCAAATCACCGGTCTTGTTCGATACCGTCAATCTGCCGAGCATATTGTTTTGTTTGAGAAACGATGCCGATTGAAATTTTTGGGCATCAAGTACGTAGCTACTTGATCCTACACGGACTTCTTCCAAAAAGCCCGGAGTACCTGTATATTCCCTTGCGTCTCCTTCGTTGGCGGTGATGATATACTGTTTTCCGTTGATGGAATAAGAAGCAGCCGCATCAGGCATGAACATAGCCTTGACAGGCCATTGAGCCAGCAGCACCTCGCCGTTTAAACTGGAGTGGTCTGAGGCATCAAAAGCAGCCGCTGGAGTGGTTGCCACATCTATCATGCCCATTCCAAGTATATCGGTGAGGGATTTGGTGGCAATATCTATAATCGCTACGGCATTGTTCTCTTGCAACATAACGTAGGCTTTCTTCGAATCGGCACTGTAGGCTATGTATTCGGGTTCCAAATCGCGCGAGGGGGTGGTGGCGGAATTAGGGCCAAACAAGCGTACCCCTTTTGAGCGTAATTGTGCATTGTTGAAGCGGTTGAGCAATACGGTAGAAACCCTGCTCTGGTTCACAAACTCCACGCCGCCATCCAAATCAATGATAGAAACGCTGCCTTCAGGGTCTTGGGTGTAGTCGTTGTTGGGTTCGCCTTCGTTGGCTGTGAGCAAAAACTTCCCATCGGGAGTAAATGACAAGTGGTCGGGCATAGCCCCTACCGTTACGGTTTTGAGCCGATTGCCCTCAGCATCAATAAAGACTACCCGGCCATTGTTTTGGGGGATCAAGGCTTCTACAGCAAAAGCAATCATTCCGTTTTTGGCGGCCACGCTATTGATACCGCTTTCGTTGGCGGCATCCAAGCCTACCGACCGAATCAATCGAAGGTTGCGCGGATTGGAATAATCTATAATATCCAATTTTTTAGATATGGAATTAGCAGAAAAAAGTCTTTTGCTCAGAGAATCATAGGCCACCACTTCGGCAGAATTTGCGCCCGCTGCACCGGTAGAAAACGAACTGAGCAGTTCGAGTTCGATGGATTTGTTGGGAACAAGGGGCTTGCGGTCGTTGTCGCGGATAAAAAGAATCAGTGTAGAAGTAGAGCCAATGGTACAATTTTGGGGATCAGAGATAGAAAAAATAATATACTCGTCGGATTCGGCTATTTTGTCGTCTGTGATACTCAAAAAGATAGAACCCGTGGTGCTTCCGGGAGCAACTTTTATTCTAGAACCGGTAAAGCCTGACAAATCGGTAGGATCTGCTGTGGCACTGCCCGCAACAGTGAGCACAGAAAACAATACACTCGCCGTATCCTGCAAAGGGGCGGAAGTGGCTTGCAGGTCAATACGATACCTACCTACATTTTCGTTAATGATGGCGAAGTTTTGTGTCAAATTCACTGCCGGAGGCGCGACAACGGCTGTGATAGAGAGGTCGTCAATGGCATAGCCGCCATTGTCGCCGCTGTCATTGGTATCGTTCCAACGAATCCACAGCGTGCTGTTGTTAGACCAATTCAGACCTGTCAAGCGACGGGTAACTTGGCTACGGTTCAAATTGCCATCTACTGCTACGGATGCAGTAGAGGCGGTGAGTATCTCGTTGATATCCAACAAAGGAAAAGCTGTCCAGTTTCCACTGCTCAGAGAAGTGGCATTGAGGCTGTACTCAAATGTAAGCTTCTCATTGACAGATGAGTTGCTGCCGGTTCTCCATTGCTCCACAAAAAAATCAAAATCTAATGCTACGATGCGCTCACCCGTAGAGTTGAGAAACTGCATCCCTATTCTTGGCTCATTGGATAGAGTGGCCACAGTGCCCAATGCCCTGTCAGTGTCCATGGTCGTACCAAAATTGTAAGCCCCACCTGTGCCGTTGTCGCCGTTGGAGACCAACAAAGAGGAAATATCGCTGGAGTTGGCCGTGTTGTAGGCTTTCCAAAATACAGGCAGCACAATGCCGTCCGTGCCTAAGCCATCAAAATTTTGCTCATACTTGAGCTTGGTGGACAAAAACTCAAACTGAGCCAACAAAGGTGACACACATAAAAGTGCCCCAAAAACCGTAAAGAGTAAACGTTTGTGTAACATAAATGAGCAATTATTTTTATTATGACAGTTAAAACCTTTTAGACTCTGCAAAAAAAGATCAGATTTTTTTGTGTTGTGTTTGCCGATTGGGTTGGTTACTTTCCAAAGTATCTCTTTTCAGTAGCAAAGTTACGATGAGCTGAGTCGCCGTGCATGAATAATTTTCTTGCTGCCATCCATGAGCGTACAGGCAAAAAGGTAGTCCGCGCCACCTTCTTTGATTTTGAACTTTTGGCGCAATTGCTCTACGCTCAGAGGATAGTTGCGGGTGGCGATGTTGGCTTGAAGCAGCTCGGGCTTTGATTGATATGACAGTATTTTAAAAATCCGCCCGGGAAAATCCGGCCTTAACTCCTCAGAGGTATAAAGGTGTGTGTCAGAGGCTAATTTATTGACCGCAAACCGCTGACAAAGCCATTTGAAGGGTGCGGCCTTCATCACCGATGCCCAAGGCTCATATAGGTAGCTTTGTGGCTGCGTAAAGGTAGCTTGGGCGGTTTGCTCTTGCTCAGCAGCGAAAGCAAAGACATTTTTCTCCCACTCAACGGCTTGTATTTGAAGGGCTTTTGGTGCTTTTTCCAACACAAACAACACCTCCTTGCACTCATTGTGCAAAGAAAAAACATAAACCGCTGTTACATGTTCCAATTGCCGGCAGGCCAAAGAAATATCTATCATGGGCGAAGATTTGACCAGCACTCCGATACGTGCAAGAGAAAGGAGTTGATCTTTAATTTCCAACAAATTAGGCTCTGAGTGTTGAAAAGCGACCCTTGCCGAACCTTGCGAAGCCCTCCTGTCGGGGTCTATGTAAAACCAGTCGGGGGTTGGCTTTTGGGCAAGCAACTCTCGGGCATCGGCATGTCGGCTCTGAATATTGGGGCAATTTAAGGCGTTAAAGTTCTGATTGGCAACGGCTTGAAGTACAGCATTGCGCTCTATGTGCAGCACTTGGTTGTGCCGAGAAAAAGCCATGGCATCAATGCCCAATCCACCCGTGAGATCAATGATTTGTCGGTTTTGGCCTATGATTTGGGCTTTAAAATCGGCAGCCTGCCAGCCGGATGCCTGCTCAACATGCAGGGAGGCCGGCAAAACAGCGGGCAGGTACTTGCCCAATTTTTCGGCGGCTTTGGGGTTGTACTGCCAAAGTATAAACTCCCTTACGGCAACAGGATAAGAAGAAAGCTTGAAAGCTATTTTCTTGCTATCAATCTGAGGGTTTTTAATTTTAAAGTGGTGATATTGAGCAACTAAAAAATTCAAATCAGTCATTAGACCCTATTGCTGCGTTCTTCATTGCGCCAGATGGTGAAATCTGCACCCGTGCGCTGCAAAACAAATACCACGAACACTATCAAACCCACAATCAGCACAATGCCTGTTACAGACATGATTTTATAGATGTCCACATTGGCTTTTTGTTCTTCTCGGGCGCGCGCTCTTTGCAGTTCGAGCGGCTGAAGTTCTTTAATCATCTTGAGTTCTGCTTGCGCGCTGGCCAAATCAACTTTATGGGTATTGAGTTCTGACTTTGTAGAGGTAAGCTCTGTAAGTAGGGCGGTCATTTGTTCTTTTTGGATTCTCAAGTCATTCATGGCGGTCATATAGTTCTCAGAACTGGCCTTCAATTGCCTGAGGGCTTCCTCCAGTTTTGAATTCGACTCTTTGATAAGACTTTGGGCGGCGTTGAGTTGTTCTTGTGTGTTTTTGATAATTTGGTTTTGTTCTTTGTTTCTTTCTATGAGTTCTTCTTTTTCGCGGTTGGCTCTTTCTATGATGTCGTTGAGTCGGTCTTTGTCGTGTGCGAGTTGGTTGATTTGGTCTTTCAGAGAGCGCGAGTTGTAGAGTTCCATGTCCAACTTTTCTCTTTTGGCTTCGGCTGCCATTTCACTGCGCTGCAATTTTTCAGTCAATTTGGCCATGGCATCGTTGAGTTGTTGGTATTGCTCCTCGCGGGCTTTGAGCTTGGCCTGCATGGCTTGGTTGTCGGCACGGTATTGCTCGTTTTTGTCCATGAGGTCTTGAAGCCTGAGATTGACTTCTTTGTCTTGCGAATCTTGTGAAAACAAATAGGCTCCAACCGCCACTACCAGCACAACCGCACCTATTACCCTAATGATATTCTGCTGTTTGAGTAAGTCAACAAGGTATTTGTTCTGTTTGAGATCCATGTCGTTCAACTGTTACGATTTCAAATTTAATTCAATTTGCTTGTTCAAACAAAAAGATTTTTTAGCCTTTGCTCATCTTTTAAACACACAAATTTTAAAAAATTGCTTGCCAAAAAGTTAGCTTTTCATAATTTGACTCTTGTGATTTTGCAAGACCTCCAAAAAATAGTCTTCTGTCTCTTTGAGTCGGTTGTGGTCGAGTTTGGCCCCGGCTGCGTTGAAGTGGCCGCCGCCACCAAAGTAGTTTTTTGAAAACTCAGCTACATTGAAGTTGCCAAAAGAGCGAAACGATATTCTGATTTCACCTTCTTGCTCAGTAAAAAGTGCCGCCATTTTGATGCCTTGAATAGACAGCGCATAATTGACAACCCCTTCGGTATCACCGGATTGATGCTTGAATTGATTGAGTTCGCTTTCTGATATCATAAAATAAGCCACGCCTATTTCGGGCTGTACTTTCAACTTTTCTGCCAGTACAAAGCCCAAAAAGCGCATCCTATCCTCAGTATTGGAGTCGTAAATCAGGTGGTGTATCAAGGCAAAATCTATCCCCAAACCCAAGAGGTCCGATGCTATTTGGTGGACTCTGGGCGTTACGTTGGCGTGTTTGAAACAGCCTGTATCGGTAACCAAGCCCGCATAGATACATTCAGCTATCTGCTTGTCTATCAGTGATTTATCACCCAAAAAAAGCATGGTTTCATAGACCAATTCTGCCGAAGCGGCGGCTTTGGTGCTCCAAACCTCAAAATCGGCAAAGTCTTCTTTGTCTATATGGTGGTCAATCAACATTTTGGGGGCTTTGGAGGCTTTTGACAAGTGCCCAAGTTGTCCGCACCGCGAAAGTTGAGAGTGGTCTATGTGAATAATAAAATCGGCTTTCTCAAACAAATCTTTGATTATACTTTCAGTTTGCTTGCTGTAAATCAGTATGGTATCAATACCGGGCATCCAACCCAAAAAAACAGGGTAGCCATCTGAGGAAGCGATGTCAACATGGTGTCCATACTTTTGCAAATAAAATTTGACGGCCAGGGCAGATCCCAAAGCGTCTGCGTCGGGGCGGGTATGGGGGATAATCAGCACGTTGCCGGGCTTGCGCAGTACCTCAACCAGTTCGGATGTATTGCCTTTATTGAGCATGACGGTTTGTTTTTCTTCTTTTGAATTCTTTGGCTACCAGCCTGAGTTCGCGGCTGCTTTGTCCTTTGACAGAGGTGTTTTCTGCGGCACGGCGAAAAAGATAAGGCAGTACGTCTTCCACAGGGCCATAGGGCACATATTTGGCCACATTGTAGCCCAGATGTGATAAATTGAACGAAATATGATCGCTCATACCGTAGAGTTGAGAGAAGTAAAAATTGGAATGGTCTTTAGGTATATTGTGCTGTTGCATCAACTCTGCCAAAAATGCGGAGCTCTCTTCGTTGTGTGAGCCAGCGCAAATGGCAATATTATCTTTATTTTCAACACAATACGACAAAGAAAGGTTGTAATCGCGGTCGGTAGCGGCTTTATCGGGCTGTATGGGAGAAGGATAACCCATTTGGGAGGCGCGTTCGCGCTCTTTTTCCATGTAAGCCCCCCGCACCAGTTTGGCACCCAACCAAAAGCCTTCACGCTTGGCGAGTTGATGGTCAGATTTAAGCTGAGACAACTTAGCAGAGACATACATTTGGTAAGTATTGTAAACAATGGGTTGTGAGCGATTGAACTCACGCATCATGTCGATAGCCAAACCGTCTATTGCGCCTTGCAGCCAAGTTTCCTCAGCATCCATAAAAATCCTCACGTTACTCCGGTACGCTGTTTGGCATATTAACCGCACGCGGTCGCATGTTTTTTGCCAATCTTTTTGTTCTTGGGGTGTCAAAGCAGTGCCTTGAGTTACTTTTTCGAGTATGTGGCTGTGCGCCAAGCCGGTGGTTTTAAAAACGCAAAAAGGTATATTCTCACTCTGAGAGGCTTTTTCTATGGTTGCCAATGTCTCTTGGGTGGTTCGATCAAAAGACTCATCTGTCTGTTTGCCTTCCACCGAATAGTCCAAAATAGTACCCACGCGGTACTTCCAGAGTTCTTTGCCGGTTTGGGCGCAATCCGCAATATTTTCTCCCCCACAAAACTGTTTGAACAGAGTAAATTTTATCAAAGCCTTAATAGGCAAATGAACCGCCAAAGCCCAACTCACCAAACGAGTGCCTAATGCCACCAACCAGCCAAAATTTATGGCATAAAAGAGCAAATACGCCCTTCGTAAATCTTGCAGCGACTTGGCAGCAAAAGCAGTCCGGGTATCTTCAAAGTTGATTTTCATATTTTTTCACAAAAATACAAAGACATTGGCTACCGCAAGTTTGACCAAAAAAAGTTTCACTCACAAACAGATTCTACCTATCAAAAAAATAAGGCTTTACAAATAAAAAAGCCCCATTTTGTGGGGCTTTCATGGTTTAGTAGTTGTAGGTTTTGTCTTTTACCTCATAAAACTTGATGATGGCTTGCTGAACCTTGTAAGAGGTCTGGGAAGCCCTACGCTGTTTGAGCTGAGTCTTGTACAGTCCATAATCTGCTGTTTCCGCAGGCTTTGAAATTTCCTTCACTTGAGCGATATACACGCCGGCATCTTCAATGGCAACCGGGGTGATTTGCTCCACACCTGTTCTGAATATAGCTCCTAAGAGACGGGGTGCAAATCCAATTTCGGGGACGTTGAAACTGTTGAGCGAAATGTCTCCCACGGTCATCAAAGAAGCCCCTTCTCCGTATTTGTTTTTGAGTTGCTCCAAAGTCTGTCCTTTTATGTCTCCCAATTTCTGAAGTACATATTCGCCTTTGAGTTTGCGCATCAAATCACTTTTGACTTCGTCTCTCACCGCATCAAGATTAATTTCGTCTTCTTCCACTTTTTTACGCATGGCCACCACCACAAAACTGTTGTCAAAGTCGTAAATGGTTTTGGATACTTCTCCGGGTTTGGCTTCTTCATAAGCCCAACGCACCACATCGCGCACCCTTGCGCCGCTTAGGTTGTTGATATAGGTTGCAGTGGGTGGCACTCTAAGGGCTTGCATTAGGATAAGCCCGCCCGAGTCAGCCTTAACCGCCTGAGACAGTTCGTCATAACTACGGTAGATGCTAAAGCGTCCCGCAGCGCGGTAGGCTTTGTCGCGGCTCTTGTCAAGGGCTTCAATTTTGGTCTCCAATACTGCCGCATTGAAAGTTGTGGTGGTTTTGGCAGCCGTAACTTCGATGATATGGTAGCCAAACTGTGTTTTGACCAACTCCGGCAACAGCCCTGCTTTGGTGGCTTTGAAACAAGCCTGCTCAAATTCAGACACCATCCGCCCCTTACCGAACCAACCCAAATCACCGCCACGGTTTTTTGTACCATCAGAACCGTACTCTGCCGCCATTTCAGCAAAATTGGCTCCGCCTTTAATCTTCTTGAGGATTTCGTTGGCTTTATTTTTTACAGAGTCTTCTTTTTGTTTGTTTCCTTCAAAAAGCTGAGTCCCAAATAAAATATGACTGGCTCTTACAAAACCGGAACTGTCTTGAGCCGTAGATAAGATTTTGTAGCTTTTATAGGAGTTTCCTACCCTAAAAGGGCCATATACTTTTCCCACTTCCAAAGAGCCAAAATCAAGTTGGCCGGGTACATTGGAAGGCGTAAGGGTGAGGTATTTATTTTCAGCCACAGAGTTTGCTTCTACAAAAGCCGAATCGTCGTCCGATTCCATAAAATCGGCAGTCAATTGGCGGGCTTCTTTTTCGATGGCCTTTTCATCTTCCAGCGAAGGCTGGACAGCAAAAGAGATGTATTCCAATTCGACATTGGCATTGACTTTGAATTTCTTAGTGTTTTTCTTGTAATGCTCTTTGAGAGCGGCTTCGGTAATATTGATGGCCGAATCCGGTACAGAACTAAAGGGAATAGATAAAATTTCAGCAGCGGCTTTGGAATTTTGGGCTTGGTACTCTCTTTTGGCCTCTGCATTGGTTACGAAGTTGGTTTCTTCGATGAGTTTGGTGTATTTGGATTTGGGACGGTCTGTTTTGAGCAGATTTTCCATGTAGTAGTAATAAACTTGGGCTTGGTAAGGCAGTTGATCCAACTGCGCCAATACAGAAGATACCTTGGCGGGGTCGGGGGTGGCCTCGGGATTGGCTTCTCCGATGAATTGATTGAACAAAGCCTTCATATTGGGGTGCATGTTGTTGCCTCTGACCAGTTCGTCCAGCTCGTCGGGGGTGAGTTTTATGCCCAATTTGGCAAGCTCAGGGCCATAGGCGTATTTATCAATGATAGCCTCCCAAGCCAGCCTCCTGATTTCCGCACGAGTGGCATCGTCCAAGGGTCTGCCAACCGCCTGATAAACAGCCTCCATGCGTTCCACTTCTTTGCCATAGTCTTGGTAGGCTATTTCCTTTCCCCCTACCGAGCCAACAAATCTTTCGTTGTTGCCCAAAAAGAAAGAATTTTGTGAGAGCAAGTCCCCTCCAACAATGAAGGCGGCCATAGCCACGGCAACAACACCGATGGCCAAGCCTGCTTTGTCTCTGATTTTTGTGATGATTGCCATATTAAGTTTGTCTGTTTAATTCATTACAACAAAAAAGCCTTCTTTCGCAAGAAGGCTTCTTTAGTACCAAGGACGGGAATCGAACCCGCACTCCCTTGCGGGAACAAGATTTTAAGTCTTGCGTGTCTACCAATTCCACCACCTCGGCGGCAGGACTTTGAGCGAAAGACGGGTCTCGAACCCGCGACCTCAACCTTGGCAAGGTTGCGCTCTACCAACTGAGCTACTTTCGCATAAAAAGTGGGGCAAATTTATAGCGATGAAACATTGCCTCCAAATTTTTGTTCAAAAAAATAAAAAATTAATTAAAAAAAATGGTTTTAGTTTTTGAGGGTTCGTTTGATTTCCTTTTGTTCAAAGACCTCAATAATGTCATCCTCTTTGATGTCATTGAAATTTTTAAGGCTTATACCACACTCAAAGCCTGTTTTGACCTCAGAAACATCATCTTTGAATCGTTTGAGAGCCAAAATATCCCCTTCGTGCACCACGATATTTTCTCTGATGACACGCACTTTTGAATTGCGTTTGATGTAGCCACTTTGCACATAACAACCCGCCACAGTTCCGGCTTTACTAAGTTTGAATACAGCCCTAACGGCCACAGTGCCCACAATGTTCTCTTCAAACTTGGGTTGAAGCATGCCTTCGAGGGCATCTTTGACATCGTTTATGGCATCGTAAATAATCGAATAGTGCCTGATTTCCACGCCTTCGCTTTCGGCAATCTTCTTGGCATTTGAGGTCGGTCTGACTTGGAAACCAATGATAATGGCATCTGAGGCAGAAGCCAGCAATACATCGGATTCTGAAATAGCCCCTACCGCTTTGTGTATGATATTGACTTCAACTTCTTCGGTAGATAGTTTGAGCAGGGAGCCTGAGAGTGCCTCCACAGAGCCATCCACATCACCTTTGATGATAATATTGAGTCGTTGGTAGCCCAAAGCCAAACGGCGGCCTATGTCGCTCAAAGTCGTTCTTCGGGTCGCGCGAATGCTTTGTTCACGCATGATTTGGGCGCGCTTTTGGGCTATTTCTCGGGCTTCCCGCTCGGTTTGCATGACCACTATTTTGTCGCCTGCTTGCGGCGCGCCATCAAAGCCCAATATCTGGACAGGGGTCGATGGGCCGGCCTCTTTGAGGCGTTTGCCGGATTTGTCGAGCATGGCCTTGACTTTGCCGTAGTGCGAGCCAGCCAACACTATATCTCCTACCCTAAGCGTTCCGGCCTGAACAAGCACATTTGAGACATAGCCCCTGCCTTTGTCTAATGAAGATTCGATGATCGTGCCTGAGGCTAATTTATTTGGGTTGGCTTTTAGTTCTTTGATGTCGGCAGCCAAAATAATCAACTCAAGCAAGTCGTCAACCCCTGTCCCAAACTTGGCAGATATTTCTTGGCAAGGGTATTTGCCTCCCCAAGACTCGACTAAGATGTTGCGCTGGGCAAGTTGTTCTTTTATTTTTTCAGGATTGGCACCGGGTTTGTCTATTTTGTTGATGGCGAAGATGATATCAACACCTGCCACTTGAGCGTGGGAGATGGCTTCGTCCGTTTGTGGCATGATGCTGTCGTCAGCGGCTATGACTATAACTGCTATATCGGTGAGTTTAGCCCCCCTTGCCCGCATAGAAGTAAAGGCTTCGTGACCAGGCGTATCCAAAAATACCACCCTCCTACCGCTGGAAGTCATCACATCATACGCACCAATATGCTGGGTGATGCCGCCGGCCTCTCCTTCGGCTACTTTACTTTTTCTGATGTAGTCCAATAGAGATGTCTTACCGTGGTCAACGTGTCCCATTATGGTAACTATAGGGGCGCGTGGCTCAAGGTCTTGCGGATCGTCCGGGGCCTCGACCAAAGCCGCTTCAATTTCTTCTTCGGCTGAAATAAACTCAACATCATACCCAAACTCGCTGGCTATGATGGTAATGGTGTCGGCATCAAGTCGAGAGTTAATCGAAACAGCCATACCGGAAGTAAAGCAGTATTTGATGACATCGTTTACACTGACTTCCATCATGCTGGCCAAGTCGTTGGCTGAGATAAACTCAGTAACTTTCAAGACGTTGGCTTCGTCCTGATCTAATTGGGCTTGCCTTTCGCGTGCCTCTTTTCCTGCTAAACGTTTCTTTTTGCGGTGTTCGCGCTTATTTAGCAAAATAGCCTTTGTGTCTTTGGATTGAGGCTGGTTTTGGTTGTTGTCATTGCGGCGATTGGCGTTGCCTGAGTTGTTGTTGTTGTTTTGGCCAAAAGGTTTCTTTTTGTCGCCCTGCTGTTGGGGATTGGGACGGTTTTGCTGGTTTTGATTGGGTCTATTTTGCTGACTCTGCTGATTGGGTCGGTTTTGGTTGTTATTGTTTTGTTGCGGACGGGCTTGGTTGTTGTTATTGTTAGGTCTTGGGGTGCCTTGTGGGGCGGGAGGTTGGTTGCTGTTGTTCGGTTTGCTTACCCGCTTTCTTTTTTTGTTTCGCTCTTTGTCGTCGGAAGAAGCAACGGGTTTGGCAGTTTTCTTACCTCCTTTATCAGGAATCGGCAAATCTATTTTTCCTAAAATCTTGAGTCCCTGTAGTCGGTCGGCTTTTGCCTCAATGAGGGTATTTTCAGGCTCGGGGGAGTCAATATGGGTCGCTATTTCTGCAACCGTAGGGGAATCATCTTTCAGAGGCACTGGAATTTCTTTTGTATCTATTTTATTTTGAGATGGTTCAGGCTCAATAAAATTCTCCTTGGCAGGCGGCAACTGCTGTTCGATTGGTTTTTCTGAAGTAGAAGGCGAAATCAATTCTACTACAGGGGCTGTCGGTTCTACTGCCTTCGGTGCAGCCTCAACGGGATTAGGGGTTTGCTTTGGCTTAGGCTTGTTTTTTTCTGCCTGCTTTTTCTTATCTGCGTCCAAATCAACCTTGCCCACAACTTTGTACTCTGCTTTTGAAGTCGAAACAAAAACCTCAGGCTCAGGGGCTGGTACTTTTTTAGAAATAATTTCCTCTTTAGGCTCTACCGCCTTGACAACCGGTTCATTTTTTTCCAAGTGGGTCTCGCCCTTAGATTTGCTTTCGCTTTCTATTACAATTTTATTAGGCACAAGACCAATAGTCATTTCATCGGCTTCTTCGCGCTCAGCTTTGTCTGCCGCAAATTGTTTTTCCAATAGTTGCAACTGTGAACCGCCTATTTTTGTATTGGGGTTCATATCCACCTCAAATCCTTTAGAGGACAAGAAGGTCTGTATGGTTGCAACGCTGACGTTGAACTTTTTTGCTGCTTGACCTAACCTAATACTGCTTTCACTCATTCAATTAAATACTACAACATCTTGCATGATTTTCTGCAAAATTGGTTGCAAAGTTACCAAAACTTTTTGAAAAACAAGCCGGAGCGGAAATAAATTCTCTTTTCCACTCAATGAATCAAGTCAAAAAGTTCGCATCAAACCAAGCCGCTGCAAAATCAAACTATTACACAGTTAGTTTGATTGCCTAAATTTTTAATCGTTTTAAGATAAAAACCTTATATCAAATGGATGATAAAAGTATGATTAAATCAGAACTTACCTTCCAACCAGCGCATTTTTTTGGCTTGGTACTGTCGGCGGCGCAAGAGTGCATAAGCCAATATCAGCCCAATGGGTAGCAATAAATTCAGGTATTTGATGGTTTCACGACTGGCATCTGACAAAGCCTCTGTATTGATAGGACGGCTGGTAATGGCTTTGTTTCTCACTTCCATCAGGCCGCTGTCATCGGAGAGCCACTCAATGGCGTTGAGTGCAAAGTTGAGGTTATCGGGTGCAAGTTGCTGAGGTTGTCCTTCGCTTGCCGAGAGGAAAGAACTCGCCGTCGGCACAACCACAATTTTACCCTGATTTTGTTCCAATAAGGCAGCAAGCATTTTTTCTCCTTCCATAAAATCGCCCTTAGTCCATTTTCGATTGATGTCAATGCCAAAAGGAGGCACTTGGCTACCTGTTTGCTCTGAAGAAGAAAGTAAAGGCAATATAGAAAACGCAGTGTTGCTTTTAGAAGCAGACAAATAAGGGGTAAAATTCAAATATACTCCCTCAAGTCCTTCTGTAATAGGATGTTTAGCCATTTTGGAGGTGATGACCATATAAGGAAAAAGCACGGGTACTTGCATTCTAAAGCCTCCCAAATCCTGAACGGCCATGACTTGGCCGCATTTTGTGTCTGTCACAATGGCTGTATCTACGTACAAACCCTTGTTTGCAAGCCAAGTGCGCAAACCTATATCAGGGTTGGCAAATACGAAATTGCCCATTTGGGCATTGTTTTGGAAGGCATCAAAGGCCATGAAAAGCCGTCCGCCTGCGGATAAATACCGATCTACTTTTTCTAAAACAAAAGGCTCAAGGGTATCTTTAGGAGCTATCCAAATCAAGGATTTGTACAAAGTAGGGATATCTTCCTGGGGTTTTATGGTATATTCTTCAATTTGGTAAATACTCCGCAATTCTTTGAGTACCGCATCGAATTCCGAAGTTTTGGCCTCGTTGTTGCCCTGCACAAACCCTAAGGAAGATTTTTCTTTGATGCTTAATTTACGAATGGCACTAATGAGGGCGTATTCGATGCTTACCCCTGCTTGTATAGGCTGCATGATGGACGCAATGACCTCGGTTTTATTGCCTTTTTCCATCGTTAGACCCATATAAGCCCGCATCTGCTGGACTTTGTCGCTCTCGTTGACAGAAATAAGCATAGGGGCAATCCCTTTTTGTTGGGCTTTGGTTTCGCTTTCCTCGCTTTCATTGGGATTGATGAATTTGTATTCAATATTGCCCGATGACAAGGCGCGGTATTCGGTGAGTTGATTTTTGAAATCATCCTTGTATTTGACCAATTTCTGCGGCAATTCATCTGAAAAATAAGCTGTTACTGTAATGACTTCGTCTAAATTTTTAAGCACCTGTTTAGAGGCTTTGCTTAGCGTATATTCTCCATCAGCCGTAAAGTCAAGCCTCAAAACAAACCTCTGTAAAATCAGATTTATCACCGCCACAATAAACAAAATAAGTAAAAAATTACTGATAACTGTCTGTTTTTTCATGGATTACGTAACGTTAATTTGGCCGCAAAACTAAAAAAATCATTCTAACCGCGCACAAGTTTTTGGCTTGATGCTTTATATAGCCTACAAACACTCCGTTGCTGAATAAACCTGAAGACCTATGCGAAATGTATTTTTATTTCTTTTATATGCTGTTTATCAACTATTTAGATGAGTATTTGAGAACATCAAACTAAATTTTGGCATTTTTTTTAGATTTTTTTGTCATAAAACTCGGGTGGTTTGTCTTCGATATTTGAAACAAAAAATTATGAACATGAAAAGTGCTGTTTTAGTCAAATTTGCAGGCATTTCAGCCGCCCAAGCCTACCTGAGCAACTTTGAAAAAGCTGTTTACAATTTTGATAGATTTGTGCAAGAAGATGCTTCTCGCCGCAGTGAGTCTTTGAAAGTTCTTTTTTCAGGCAGATAGATAAAGACACCATGAAACCCGAATTTTCTTCCGGGCTTGTGATAGAAAATACTTACAACCAATTCAAAACTTTAGACAGGGAAAGTTTGGTTGAGATTATCACAACCTTTTTGTCAGAATCTCAGTACAGTATGAACTCTTTGGAAGGTTTGCTCAAATCGGGGTCTGCCCAACAGATGCACGAGTTGATACACCGCTTCAAAGGATCTTGTGGCCTGGCAGGAGCTGGCATGATGTTTAGCATTTTGGAAGAAATGGACAATCTTTGTAAATCCGGCGAAATTGATGGGTCGGCAAGAAATCAGATAAAATCCTATTTTTCAAGTTTGAAAGACTACTGGAAAAAAACCCAGACAGCCATGCTAAAATTGTATGGAATTTGATGCAATGGTGATGATACTTTTTACGTATTGCCATTAAAAAATTCTATAATGAAAAAGCACTTTTTCTCCTTTCTTTCTTTTGTACTCTTATCCTTTTCCTGTCAAGCGCAGTTTATATCCGATTTGATTGACCCAAGTTTTTTAAATCCTGCTTTCAGACGGGGTCAGGGCAAAAATTTTGACAAAATTGATGGAACGCCCTATCTTTTAGAAGATTGGAAGCGCGGTAAGATTATTTTGGCCACAGGACAAGCTTTTGACAACATCAATCTAAAATACGACATATACTCAGATGAGGTCGTGGTCGTAGGCCCCGAAAACCAAGAAGCTGCATTCAATAAGAATAAAATTGAAAGTTTTATCATCTATGGCAGCGAAGAAATGCCGGAGTATCGCTTTGTCAAATGGCAGCAAGGCGACTTCTACAATTTGGTGTATGAGGGCAAATCAAAAGTATATCAAAAATTTAAGAAAAGAGTCCATACAGCCGAAGTGAATAGCGGCGGATTTGGCTCTTCTGAAAACAAAAGCACCTTCCTCAACGACAATAAGCTATTCATCCAAACCCCTTCAGGTGAAATAAAAGAATTTGATAAAGAGAAAAAACTCTACGAAATCTATCCCAAAAACACGGAACAGATCAAAGCCTTTATCAAATCTAATAAGATAAAATTCAAAACAGCGGCCAATTTGGCAGAAGTGGTTCGGTACATAGACAGCCTATAACCAAGCCGGATTTTTTATCGGCATAGTCAAGATTGTTTTATATTTGAACATAAAACATAGCAGACTATGCCTTTACCTACCGACGTTTTCGATGACAATTTTACTTTTAAATTCGCAACATCAGGAATTAGTATAAAAAACTGGTTATCAAATCCTTTACCGGGTAGGATTGATTTTGACTACCTTCAACTCAACAAAAGTAAACTTTATTACAAAGACATATTGGCAACGCGTGCTTACGAAAAATATTTGGTAATCACCCTTGCTCCTTTTGCTGCCGTCAGTGCGGAACTTGCAAAGTACCTGCTTCCCGATTCCACCAATCTGATATTGATACTAAAAGGCAACACAAACGGCATAGAACACAAAATTGACAGAAAAATAGCCGCTATAAAATTGCAAGCCGCCCGCCAGAAAGCCATCAAAGAAGGGCTTGTTTTTCGTAAGGCTCAATGTCCCAAATGTCAGTGTGAGTTGGATTTGACTCAAAAAACTGAAACCCAATATATTTACTGCAACTTTTGTGATAATATTTTTGACCACAACAGTTTCCTGATTCCCAATACCGAATCTTACCAAATATGCCCTGATTGCCGCTACTATGGCCGTGTACAAACTTACTACGAATGGGATTTTTATTTTCTCATTTACAAAGCACGCTTCAGGGTTAGAAAACACTTTTTTTGTGATACTTGTGCAGAGAGAATGTTTTTTAGAACATTTTTCAAGAATTTGACTTTGATAGTGGGGGCTTTATTTTCTCTTTTTCAATACTTAAGAAGTCAAATGAACCGCAACCCTTACCTGGCTGGCATAGGCAAGGCCAATTTTTATGCGCAGAATGGGGATATGGTCAAGGCCGATGCACTTTACAATGCTTTACTAACCAGAAATTTTGGTCATCCCGGCATTCACTACAACTATGGGCTTGCTTGTCTGCAAAAAGGCGATCCGGGGCGGGCCGCCATCGAGTTCAAAAAGTGTCTTAAATTATGTAGCAACTACGAAGCTGTTATTGAGTTGATGCGTAAACATAAAGATGTCGAAATTTTGCTAACTGAGCAGGGCGGATTAAACCAGTTTTCTCGCAAGGAAAATTGATTGTTTGCCGAGAGCTATATTTGCATAAAACAATAGCTGTAACATGTTTTGGGAGAGAAAATGGTTGTTCTTTTTTTGTGTATTTGCGGGCTTAACTCCCCTAAAAGCCCAAGTCATGCCCAAAAAGTTATTGAGGCTGCTCAACAACCATCATTTCGACCAAGCACTAAAAATCGCAGACCAACGTTTGGAGAAAGATTCCGCCGATTTTGGAGCCATGTATGCCGCCGCCATTTGCCATCTCCACGAGTATTCAGCCAATAAAAGCCTGTACTACCTAAAAAAAATAATCGCCCAGTGCCCAAAACTTGACCCTGAAGTCTATAATGCCTTAGGACAGGCTTACCATGCCAACTACATGTTTGACAGTGCCCTCAAGACATACCAAAAATTTCTCAGCTTAGTGCCCTACATGGGTGAGTACCGTAGAAGCCACACCCTCAAACTGATAGAAGAAGCCCAAAACGCTAAAATTATTTACAAACAACCTTCGCCTTATTTTGTCAAAAATTTGGGGCTCAATATCAATAGCTTTCATCCTGACCATAGCCCGGCTCTTTATCCCGATGGCACAACAATGACTTTTGTATCCAAAAGCACACAATCCCATAGCACAGCGATAGGAGAAAGCTATTTTGAGGACATTTACGAAGTCAAACTTCTCGATGATGTTACATGGAGCAAACCGACTCGGGTCTCAATGGCCAAGCACCAAATACCACTTTCTTTTTTTGATGGAGGAAACAAAATGTTGGTCTATCGGTACTCAAAACACGGCAACTTGTATGTGTCTGAGAAAAAAGACGGTAAATGGTCTGAACCCTACAAACTCAAAGGCATCAACACCCCCGCCTTTGAAGGACATGGACATATCTACAACAATGGCAACTCGATTGTCTTTTCGTCCACCAAAGGCTCAAAATACGGGGATTTGGATTTGTTTGTTGCTCATAAAAAAGCCAATGGAAAATGGAGCAAAGCCCAAAGGCTTCCGCCGGCAATTAATACGCCCCACGACGAAGATTCGCCGTTTATGCTCAACGATGGCAATACCTTGTTTTTCAGTTCAAAAGGGCACAATTCTACGGGCGGGTTTGATGTTTTTAAAGCCTGCAGAGACCCAAAAACGGGACAATGGATGAGTGCTCAAAATCTTGGGCATCCCGTCAATACCCCCAGAGATGACTTGTATTTTACATTGGATACAAACGCTTCTTATGGGTTTATTTCCTCAAATCGAGAGGACTCGCAAGGTGGTAAAGACCTATATTACATTGGGATAACCCGACAACCCGAATTGCAAGGCAAAGTGCTGTTGGACACCCAAATTCTATCACATTCCAAGATCAGATTTAAAAACTTAAGAACAGGGGAAGATTTCATTGCCACAAGCGATGAGCACGGAAGCTACGCCCTCACCCTACCCAGTGGTGAAATGTACTCTGTAGATGTAAAAACAAGAAACTTATCCATCACAGGCCCCGTGCTCGAAATACCCCAAGCCAAAGTAGCCGACTTTGCCGAAGAAAAAAATTTATACCTCGAAAGTAAAAACGCAGTTGTAGATCAGGATAGCGTAAGGCTCAATGAATCAGCCTCAAAGCCAACAACCAAACGAAAAATTGAGGGCCTGCTTACTGATTCAGAAAACAACCCGCTGGGTAAATCTTTTGTATATATAACTGATAATCAAGGAGATAAAGTCGCTCAAGTATCCGTAGAAGAAAATGGACATTTTTTGATTTCAACCACAATCGAACACAAAAGCAAATACCGGATACATGTTGAGCGCAAAGGAATAAAATTTAAGAACATTGCAGAAATAGACCTGGATAAATTTCCCTCGGATAGTTTGTATATCATGCTCAATATCAAACTTAAAGACATAAAAAAGGGCGATGTGCTTGCCATGCGAAACATTTACTTTGCATCAAACAGCACCGAAATACCCTACGAATTTATAGATGATCTGGAGAGATTGGCAAAGTTTCTTGCAGATAACCCCAAACTGCAAATCGAAGTGAGCGGCCACACCGATGATTTGGGGGAAGATGCTTTCAACCTATGGCTATCCAAACAACGCTCCATTGTCATCAAAGATTTTTTGATAGAGAGAGGCATAGCCAAAGAGCGCATCACCACCAAAGCCTTCGGGGCAAGTCGTCCCGCTACCCCCAACAGCAGCCGAGAAAAACGCCAACTCAACCGCCGCTGTGAAATAGAAATCAAAGAACTTTAAGTTATTTCGTCTTATTGAATATGAAAAAAGTATTGATAACCGGTGGCACGGGCTTGGTCGGACGGCGTTTGACAAGCATGCTTTTGGCAAAAGGCTACCGCGTGGCGTATTTGAGCCGCCGCAAACAAGACATCCCTTCGGTAGAAGTCTATCAGTGGAATCCCGAAAAAGGCGAAATAGATGAAAATGCGCTAACAAATACTGACTTTTTGGTTCACCTGGCCGGAGCCAACGTAAACGGCAAAAGGTGGAACCAAGCCTACAAACAAGAAATCTACGACAGCCGCGTGCTCTCAACCCGACTGCTGGCAGAGCGGTTCAGCAGCTACCCGTTGCAGGGGGCTATCGTGGCCTCGGCCATCGGGATATATGGAGAGACCGGAGCGCGGTGGATTCAAGAAGATGAGCCGCCGGCCAATACCTTTTTGGCTAAGGTTTGTGTGGACTGGGAAGCCGAAGCCCACAAGTTCAGTTGCCGCACTTGTATCTTTAGGATTGGGGTGGTGTTGAGCAAACACGAAGGCGCGCTGGTCGAAATGGCCAAACCCATCCGCGCCTATGCCGGTGCTGCATTGGGAACAGGGCAGCAGTATATGTCTTGGATACATATTGACGACTTGTGCAGGATGCTCATCTTTGGCATAGAAAACAGCCTGCTGGAAGGCACTTTCAACGCCACCGCCCCGCAGCCCGTTACCAATTTGGCACTGACCCAAATGATAGCCAAAGTACTCAATCGTCCGCTGTTGCTGCCCAATGTGCCGCCCTTCGCCCTCAAAATCATTGTGGGGGAAATGGCCGACGTGGTGCTGACCTCTTGCCGGTGCGCTACTTTTCGCCTTCAGGCTGCGGGATTCAGCCACAATTTCCACGACTGCAAACAATCGGTAGCCCAACTGCTGCTGTCTTGATGCAGTTAAGGACGAAACCTGATACCCAAAACCTTTGATTAATCACAGTTTACGTACGTGTAGGTTTGCGTTTGGTTTCTTGAGGAAGTGCGGATTATGGGATAGCCCTCACTGTTGTAACTGTAAGAATAAGCTATTGTACGTACATCTTTCTTAACGTCTGCTGAATCAGTGTACTCTGTATATCTTCGGTAGTTATTTCTTGATGGCCGGGTTCCCCAATCCAAGTCTCCCCAATCCTTAAATGGATTTTTTTGTGCATCAAAGTCCGAATATTCGTTTACAAACAAGTTGCTAAAATAAGATTTCATAGTTCGTTTATACATGTTGCCATTTTTGTAGTGGTATGTCAAGTTAACTGTATCTATAGCCAAATCACTCAAATAAAATATTACTTCTTGCCTGATTAAAGTATCTCCTTCGTATTTGTAGTTTATTGTTTGGGTTCTGGTATTTTCGTTATTATATAATTAGACAATTAGACTATTTTCAGATTTGTATATGAATTTAGCCATCGCGCCGCGGACTCCAAAATTAATTTGAGACAGCTTTTTATCTGCCGTGTAGCTATATTTTGTTGTATCCGAACCTCGATTGTTTTTGTATATAGTATAAGAAGTAAGCCCATTTTCATAAAAATAAGTTTCTTTAAAACCGTTACCAGTTATGGATTCAAGTTGGCAGACGACAGCGGGTTTGACGGATTCCTTGCTACAGGAAAAAATAAATAAAAGGGCGATAAATAGGATGCTGAGGATGTTCTTTTTCATAAAATTATTTTTTGAATTGAATTTCTGTTTAAAAATTAATCCTACTCGTAAGGCTTTTCGCATACGCCCCCTTAGGGTTAGAAGGGAAACTAACTTTTATAGCTATCAAAAGTAGAAAAAAATCAAAAATACAATATGAATTTTTTGTGAATTTTTCACCCTTTAATATTAATAATAGTTAAAGTTTTGAAAATTAAGTGTTTATTTTAAACCCAAACCCTAAAAAGATTTAGGTAACAGATTTAAACTTTTGCGTATTGCGTCTGAATTTTCCAAATTTATGCGTTAAATAAGCCGAAACCACCAAAAAAACAGCAATTTTTTTGGTGGTTTCTTCTTTTTTGTTCTAAATTTGTATTACCTGAATAGGTAATATGATGTCATTGAGCATCTTAAAGCAGTGAACATAATTAAATTCGGCGATAATGAATCCGTGATTGCCGAAAGAAACAGGGCTACCAAAATCCTTCTTGACAAAATGAACATTTCTATTACCTAAATGAGTTAGGGTTTGGGGTTAAACAGTACAAATGAATATAATAAACCACAAATGAAAATACATAACCACACCGCACAAATGGACGCTGTGTTTGATGTTAGGGCTTTGTTAATTTATTTATATCTGTACTAAATTCAAGAATTATTTCAACATAACGATACATTCCACCTTTTTCAGAATGAATAAAACTTAATATTTTAGTTTTGCCAAGTAAAAAAGAGTGCTCGTTTGTCAAAATATGCTTTGCATTAAATGCCCTTAAAAATGCTAATGCTCTGTTCTTTTCAGACGAAGTACCATTGATTAAATATTTAAAAGATCTAGAAAAAGAACTATCATCTTTGACAATTTCATTATTAATGTTACCAAAATCATGGTCATCATATCTTAAATAACCATTGTACGGAATACCGTCCGCATGACCAATTATTTTTATTCTTAATGAATTGTCATCAATAATGTTACCATAAAGACGATAAATCTCTCCTATTATTAAACTTATTATTTCAATTGCTTTGTCGCCTTCAAAATATTTGTATTTACCAGATGGAAAATTAGCAAATAATGAGTTCATTCTAAAATCATTAGCCAACATTCCGTATTTTAAGGTTAAATTAAAATTGTTCTGACTATGACGAGAAAATATATACTCAATATTCGGTAATTTAAAGAAAACACTATAATCAGCTATTTTTTTATTCACTAATGAATTGATAAAAGTATCCAATTGTGCGACTTTAACTGAATATATTTTATTTCTTAAAATTAAATCAATTTCAGAGAGTTTTTCTTTTGGATATACAGCATCATTGTTGAAAAAAATTGCATTAGTATAGTATTGATAGGCTTTTTCATAGTTTCTATTATTGTAATTATTATCGCCTAATTTTATAGATTCTTTATAATTTTCATTATCCGAAATTAAATTATTGTTTCGTTTATTAATGTACGTGGTATCATTATTTTTAATATTAACCGAATTAACCAAGTTTGTATCTTTTATTTCATTATTAACAAATCTACTAATGTCAAAAGATGCAATTAATTCTAATAATGAGTCAACTTCTTGATTAAAATCCAATTTAGATCTTTTCCACAATTTCAATTCATAACAAGATAACGCCGTTGTATCTGCTAACTGTTTTAGTTCTTGTGCTTCATTGATTAGTTTCTCTAATAATTTTTTTTCATCTGGATTTCGCATATAGTGAGAATACAAACTTGCAACAGAAATAAATTTTCTTGAATGAATATAATTCCAATTTTTTTTCCGTATTTTAAAATACGCATCCTTAATTCTTCTATCTTCAATTGGTTGTGGATTAATTAAATTATTAATTTTTTTAATATCATAATTATAACCAGTATTTATATAAAGATTATATGCTAAAGGGATAGTTTTTATAAAAGGATAGCTTTTCCTAGCTTTTATTTCTGCATATTTTTTGTAAAAAACGCCTATTGTATCATGTACATCATAAACAAGAAAAGCATCTTTTTTTCTCCCTTTTCTAATCTGCTTGTATTTATATGGATATAAGTCGTCACTTTTGGTATCGGGATTGGGGGGACGAGGTACTATTCGCTTAAAACTTCTGATATAAGCACTATCAAGTTTATTAATTTGCTTTTTAGATAATTGTTCATAATAGTTTAATTTTTCAATGTTGGGGATGATGCCCCAAGACCAATTAGGGTGATTTGCTGCTTGAGCAATCGCTAATAGTTCATATGTCTCGCTATTCACAATTGGACTGCCAGAATTACCAGGGAATAAACTAGTGTTAGGCATGACTAATAATTTACATTCTAAGCTAGGAATTTGTAGCTCTGAGTAATAGTCTTTATCATATCTTTCTTTGATTTGGTCATTAAAAGTTTCGATTGACTTACTGAAAGTAATAGGTATCGGTTTAATTCTGTTATTGTAACTATTACCACTGTTGTACATTAAACCATTACCTATATTAATTTTTACAGAATCAACCGAACCAATAGAAAAACCTTCATTAATGTCCAAATGAGAAAAACGTATAAATGCTAAATCCCGTTCTAAATCTACTTTTTGAACAAATAGAGGATTTTGCGAGTTTCTTTCGTTATAAATTCGTTGTCCGCGATAATCTCTAATTTCTGTTACCCTATAATTCTTGAAATCAATTCCAGGGCGTGTTATTGTGTAAAAACCATGCAATGTTGTGATTAATCCGTCAAAACCTTGAATTTTAAAAGCAGTTTGTTGCTTTTTACCTAAAATTTTAATCGTATAGACGTGTTTAAGATGAGATAAGTAAATGCTATCTTTATTTGTAGTTTGGCTATACCCAACAAATGAGAGAATTAAAAGAAAAACCAATAATCCTATTTTTTGCTTTTGCATATTTCACAAAGTTTTTGTTTCAGTTCCTCATTATCTTTTATTTTAGCTAATTCAATAATCTCCTTAATACCTGATGTTGATACGTTATGACGCATTGTTTCAAGGTTGGATTCATAACAAAGATTGCATGCTTCAATCTTAATTTCGCTATGAAATTCCTTTTTAATTTCACCTGAAACAAAACCAACAGAACCTTTTGTAAGATTTTTTTGGTCTTTTGAAATATCTTTTGATGTAATTATAGGGGTTTTTATTTGTAGGGTATCTAGCTCTTTTGAGATATCATAAGAAATATCAATTTTCACACCATATCGCTGTTCGAATAATATCTTAGCAATATTAAAGCGCAAGAGTTCATTAAATTTATTTACCTTTAAGCTATCTAATATAATAAGATTAAACAGACTATCAATTTTATTGGAATTAGTCGAATCTTTTTTCAGTCTCTCAATTTCATGTAATTGCAAAGAATAATCATTCTTAAAATGCAAAACGGACATCCATTCGTTCATTGTATTTTGTAAATCAACCCCGATAAATTTTTCGTTATTTTTTGACCATAATCCAAATGTACCCAATATAGTAAGCCCTAAAAGAAAACCGACAAACGGCGTAATATTATGTTTTTTTGAAATTGAATTGATTACTGTTGTTGGTTCATTTTCTTTATCCTTCTCCGATTTATTTAAACCAGCGATAAAAGTGATAAACATTGTTAATATACTCAGTATAGTAGTTATTATAGTATTAATAACTGGTGCCTGGCTCACCCCCATCAGCCCACCTATCGAACCACCAATAATAAAGAAAACAATAAACTCTTTTAATATTTGAATTGCATTTTTCATATTATTGTCAAATTAAGTTACTTTTTCAATTGTCGGTGTAATAAGCCACTAACGGAAAAGGCTTGGCGAAGGCGGGGATTTAACAGCACCACACTTCCCATAAGCACAAATGTAAATAAAAAGCACTGCACTACAAATTAGCACCTTAGCCCCGCTTTTCGCCAAGCCAATGTTGTGCGTGGTATTTTATTCGTTAGTGCGTTGTTTGTCAAGTAGTTACAAGTTCGTTAAGTTGTTGTTCTATGCTGTTTTTGTCAAACCAAGTCGGTAAATTTGCAGGAATTTTTAAATCTCGCAAAGTTCGGTTGGCTTGTCGGTTGTAGTTGTATCGGTATTTGTTGGCTCGTATGCAAAAAGCATAAAACAATTTTTCGCTAATAGTCATTTCTCGTTTGGGTACAAGATAATACATATCTCGTCCTGTATAAAACGGCTCGTCTTGCACAAAAGTTTCTAATACTGAACCCCCTGCTGCCACGCTTAAAAGTCCTGCGGGTAAAGGTGCTAAATTAGGTAGTATTTTTACAAATGCAGAAACTCCATTGTTCTTTGTTGTTCGGGAAACAAAATTTACGCTGTTTTCGTCTTTTTGCTCTACTTCTTCTAAGGCATTAAGGGCTAAATTTGTCCCATAATGCACTTCAAAAAGTTCAGAAACTTTAACAAGGTTTTGGTTGCTTAATACTTTTGTTTCATTTCCTTTAAAAATAACATCATAATCAGGTATTTTCAAAGAATTTACCCAATTAGGTGGACTTTCAGGAATAATCAAGTTTGCAAGTCGTTTTCCTTTTGGTTTTCTACCGTATGAAAATTTATACCTGTTTTGGGTAATTATCATTGCATAGAAAACTTTTTCTTGAATGGTTAAAGTCTTTTTAGGAATAAGTACACATACATTACTATTGGGTACAAATTCAATAGGTGATACGTAGGCGTAACTATGGCTACCTTCTCCGTCTGTTGATACAAATAGAGTATCTTTGGGGAAAATGTAATTTGAATTAACTTCTTCTTTATCAAGATACCCCGCAACAACATTACTCCAAGTAGAGGAAGGACGAATATAGGCTAAATTAAAAGTATCGTCTTTCTCTTCCGAAATATTTACCAAATGCGAAGAAAGTCCGTTGTAAATCTTAAAAAATTCGTCTAATCGCATATCAGTTTTCTTTTATCTTGAATAGAATGTAGTCTTTGGTGAATTTCATTAAATCTTTTTCGGTCAAGGCTGGATAATCTGTTTCCATATAGGCTTCTGCACACCACTCGTCATTTGCTCCTACTTTTTGCAGTACACTAAAACCTGTTATTTCTTTTCTGCCAAAATAAGCACTTAGCCATTTTTCTTCGGTTTCTTTCCAAGTTCCACCGTCTATTCTGCCTTTATGTTTGGTCTTAATAAAGCCGTCATTTTTCCAATAGCCAAACCAAGTTTGATGATACGAATTTTGCTCGTGGGGAACGTGTGCCGTAAAAACCATAATGCAAGGTACGACACCAATAGGATAAAAAATGTCATCAGGCATTGACATTACAGCGTCTAAACGGTGCTTTTCCAAAATTTTCTCTCGCAAAGGGTGAGGCGAAATAGCACAAGACATAGGTACAATGGCAATACCTGTTCCGCCTGTTTTTAAGCAATTCAATAAGTGTAAAATAAAATCTAATTCGTGCAAACCTTCGCCTTTTTGAGAGTAAGGCGGGTTTATCATTCCTACGTCTGCTCGGTTAGAAATTTCTTTGGTAATGGCTTCGTCAAAGCAACTGCCTTGATACAAATTTGCTTTTCCATCTCCCCGCAAAATCATATTTGAGGCTGCCAAAGCATACATATTGGGCTGTTGTTCTACTCCAATTAGGCAATTTTGGCGTATGTGATGCTGCTCAGTTTCTGTTTTGGCTTTTTTCAGCATTTCGTACATTGCCGAAATCAAAAAGCCCCCTGTTCCTGCACAAGTATCTAAAACCACGCTTTGCGGTGTCAAATTCGCAATTTTACCAAATATTTCGGTGGCGTGTTTGGGTGTCAAAACGATGCCTAAACCTTTTTTGTCGCCCCCTGTATATCGCAAAAACTCTCCGTAAAACTGCCCGATTACATCAAAATTATTGTAAGTGTTGATAAACGGTTTTACGTGTTGGTTGATGTCGTTTATTAGTCTGAAAAGTGGGGTTTCGTTGGTTGTTCGGTCTATTTTTTTGAGTTCGGGGTGTACGCCAATAAACGAATAGGGCTGTCGCATATTGATTTTTTTGGCGTTGGGAATTTGTGCTTTTTCTATCTCGTTTTTTATAGCGTTGATAAGTTCGTTTGCCAATTCTTTTTGTTGGTCGTAATGCTTGTAGTTGAGTGAAAAAGCGTTGTTCATCAAGGCTATCAAAATGCCACTGACTAACAAAGGTTTTTCGGTTTCAGAGAGTTTGGCATAATCACGCATATAGTTATGCACTTCTCTTGAAAAGGCTATCAGGTCGGCAAATCGGGCTTTTTCAATTTTGTGGTCGTAAAGAGCAAAAGTTACAAACTTGTCAAAAGTCAAAAACTCTTGCACAGGCTTGTCGTCTGTATTTTTGAGTTCGGAATAAGTCGGCTCGTTATGCACCCAAAGGAAAGCCGAAAAAGCAAAGTCGGTTTTTGCTTGTCCGCTAATGGCTAAGGCAATGACGTTGAAGGACTTAGAAAGATAGGAAGCATAATTTAGTACGCCATCAACCGCAAAATCTTTGTATTGGTCTCTGTTGGGACTTTCGTGTTTTGCCTTGTCTGCTTTACACTCCACCACAATAATAAAGTCGGGGTACTTCTTACTTCTGATGATAAATTCGGGTTTGCCTATGCCTTTTCCCGATTTACTTGCTGTTTGTAAGCACTTTTGAATGGTTGGGTTTTCACTTTTCTGTTCTTCAATGATGATGTTTTCGTCATCTTTGTAACCCAAGTCGTAGAGTAAGTCCCTAACTATATTTTCAGTTATCCGTTCGTTTTTTGCCACTGCCTTTTCCGTTGGTTTAAGGCGTGTTTCTTAGGTTTTGTTCTTCCTAATATCACGCACAACGACCGCTCCGCTTGGCAAAATTGCGAAAAATTTTTTCGCAATTTTGCCAAGCGGAGCGGTCGTTGCGGAGATTTGCGAAGTTCTGAAAATTTCTGAGCGAAGC
>CAZRQL010000026.1:0-42282 GCA_964602415.1 uncultured Roseobacteraceae bacterium | reverse complement strand
GATTTTCAAGGATTTAATTCTACAAAAAATATAAAACCACTTAATTTATAGTATATTTGAACAATCGCTCCAAATACGCCTCTGCTGTGTGCAGGTGTTTTTCCAATTTTTCGGGGGGCATTCTTTTGACGCTGACCGCCATCATAGACATTCTGGGGTTTTTGGCAAAGACTTCGAGGTGCTTGTAAACAAACCGCCAGTAGAGGGCATCCCATATTTCACACCACTCCCCTGCCGGATAGTCGGACATTTTGAGGATATAGTTTGAGCCGCAGATGTAGGGCTTTGTGGTGATGAGTCCTCCATCGGCGTATTGGCTCATGCCGTACACATTGGGGACCATCACCCAGTCGTAGGCATCCACAAAAAGCTCCATAAACCAGCGATAGACCTCGTCGGGTTCTATTTCGCAGAGATTCATAAAAGCACCCAATACCATCAGCCGCTCTATATGGTGCAAGTACCCTGTTTTGAGCAGTTTGTGGATGCAGTGGTCTATGGGGGCGATTCCGGTTTGTCCGCTGTAAAAGGCTGAGGGCATCTTGCGGCTGTGTTGCCAAAAGTTAGAGAGGCGTTGGTGCGTGCCCTCTTTCAGATAGACCGCCCGCATAAATTCTCTCCAGCCAATCACTTGACGCACAAACCCTTCGAGCGAATTGAGGGGCAGAGGCGATGCGTCGTTGGCTTGAAGTGCGGCTGATAGCACCTGCCCGGGGGTCAGAAGCCCTGTATTGAGGGGGGGCGTGAGCACAGAGTGGTAAAGCAAAGGCTCATCTTTGAGCATGGCATCTTCGTAGTCCCCAAAGAGTGCCAATTTTTTGTCAATAAAGAATTGAAGCTGGCTTCGGGCTTGCTCGTGGGTGGTGGGATAGGGGAAAACGCGAACCTCCCCAAGATGGTGGGGAAATCTCTTTTCTGTGTATTGTATGGCCTCTTGGACAAATTGATTGTCAAAATCGGGCATAGGCGGCGGAGATAGGTTTTTTGGGGCTTTTTTGCGGTTTTCGGTGTCAAACGACCATTTTCCGCCCTGTGGTTCACCTGTTTGCGTCAGCAAAACCCCCAGCCTTTTTCTCTGCAAAATGTAAAAGCTGCCCATCAGATAAGATTTCTTTTTGCCAAGCATATCCAACACCTCTTGTGCAGAAGACAAAAAACCAGCACTTGGCTCAACAACTAACTCGATACCGTACTTTTGGCTGTATCTTTTGAGCCTGCGCTCCAACAGGTAGTCATTAGGCTCAAAAACATGCACTTGACTTATTTTTTTTGATGTGAGCCAATTGAAGACCCCCTCAAGTTTGCCGTAGGGTTGGTTTTCCAAATAGTGTACTTCGATACCTTGAGCCAGCAAAAAATGTTGATAGTATTTCATGGATGCCCTGTGAAGGACAATTTTCTGCTTGTGAAAAGGATACTGCGAAAAAAACAACTCATCTTCCACCAAAACCGCACGTTCACAATCCATATGCTCAAAGAGTTGATGGGGAAAAATCAAAAAGGTTTTCATAATTTAGGTTTTAGCGGGCTTTGAAAATGCGTAAAGTGCGGCGCAGAGAGTGCCCACCACCAAATAATAGATGATTTGCAAGCCGTGGTTGAGTGTGGCCATTGCCAAGCCCACACTTTGAGAAATGCCATAAATCAGTGCCACTTGCGTAAAGACGTAGTGATACGCACCGATTCCCCCGCCTTGAATGGGCAGGGAACGTCCCAAACTGCCAAAAGTCATAAAAACCAGCCCCGCAACCAAGGGAAGCCCCTCAGATTCTTTGAAGCTAAAAAACCAGAGGTAAGTCATGAAAAAGTATGCGCACCAGACAACAAGCGTGAGAAATAAAAATAAAACAGGTCGCCTAAGTTGTAGCACACTGCACACACCCGACCATATATTGGCCAGTTTTGAAGCCGTCTTTTTCAAGAGCCGTATTTTCCAAAACCAATACAAGGCTAACCCAACCATTATGACAAAGCCAACCAAGAACGGCAAGGAATGATAGATTTTTTGCCAAAAAGAAGAGATAAATACAAGCGTCAAATCGGCTACTTTTTGCCACTGCAAAGCCACTGCCATGCCAAAAGCAAGCAGCAAACAAGCTATATCCACAGCCCTTTCGGTGATGACAGTGCCCAGTAAAGAGGTGAAAGGCAGCGGGTTGTTTTTTTGCACCACTGCACAGCGGGTCAGCTCTCCCAAACGCGGTACACCCAAATTGACCACATACCCCACCATGATACCCAAAAAACAATGGTACACAGAAACCCTTTGCCCCAGCGGCTCAATGAGCATCGCCCAACGCCAAGCCCTGATGAAATGAACCCCTATGCTTATGGCCAAAATAAGCATAGGCCAGCGGTAGTCTGCCGTTTGGATAGAGGAGTAAATGGTTTCAAAATCTTGATTCCTAAAGGCCAGATAGATGAAAAATAGGCCTAATAACCAGCCTATGGTATGACTCAACCAGTGTTTCATATTAAAAATCAATAAAGTAAAAGAATTTATCAGCCTTAGCAGCTCAACATCAACGGGCAAATTTGGTATTGAAAATCAATTCATTTGTTGGGGGTAAAATTTAGTTGTTGAACGAATGTTTGTTTGGCCGTTGGATAAGTCGGTGCTTGAGATTGTATTTTTTACAAAATTTGATTTCCTGCTTTGAAATCTTTGCTTTTCACTCAAATTATTTTTATTTGCTGCCTTATAGACTAAAAAATTATGTCTGAAGAACTGCAAAGCCTTGCGGAGCAATACGCTGTAGTGTGGATACACGAAGTAGAATTTTGGGAAATGGATGTGGCTTATCACGTCAATAATGTCCACTATTTCAGGTGGTTTGAAAATGCAAGGGTCAAATATTTAGAGCAAATAGGGCAGATGCAACGATTTTTTGATGAGGGCTTGGCTTTGGTGGTGGGGTATCAAGACTGCAAAAACATAGCACCTGTATCTTATCCTGATAGAGTTCATATAGGTATCAGCGTCAAAGACTTACAAACCCACAAAATGACCATGAATGCAAAAATAGTGTCCGAAAAAACGGGTGCTGTCGTGGCCTTGCTTTCGGCGCAGTTGGTAGGTTATGACCTCAAAGAGCGTCGCAAGACCGAATTGAGCAAACAGATGGTGCAGAAAATTAATGAATTGGAACAAAAATAAACGTATATGCTTGATAAAGAAGGAATAGCAAAGAGAATTGCAAAAGAAGTTAGAGATGGCTACTACGTAAATTTGGGTATCGGTATTCCCACCTTGGTAGCCAATTATTTGCCTGACAATATTCATGTGGTGCTGCAATCAGAAAACGGACTTCTGGGTATGGGGCCTTTTCCTACAGAGGAAGAGGTGGATGCCGACCTGATTAATGCCGGTAAGCAGACCGTTACCATGATTAAAGGAGCAAGCCTGTTTAGCTCGGCGGATAGCTTTGCCATGATTCGGGGGGAGCACATAGACCTCACGATTTTGGGGGCGATGGAGGTATCCGAAAACGGCGACATAGCCAACTGGAAAATACCGGGCAAAATGGTCAAAGGCATGGGTGGCGCGATGGATTTGGTGGCCTCTGCCCGAAATATCATAGTGGCCATGCAACACAGAAGTAAAGACGGGAAATCTAAACTCCTCAAAGAGTGTACGTTGCCAATCACGGGTTTGCGCTGTGTGAAGAGGATTGTTACTGAGTTGGCGGTGGTGGATGTGTTGGCCGAAGGGGGCTTTAGGCTCGTTGAACGTGCGCCGGGGGTTTCCGTTGAGGAAATTATTTCAGCCACAGAAGGCAGACTTTTGGTAGAAGGTCAGATACCGGAAATGCAATTTTAAAACGATTGTTTTAAAAAAGTTGGATTTTAACATTGAGTTTATACATTTGCAAACTAAGTTCAGTTCGAAGTTTTAAAACCTATATTTATACCTAAACCCAAAAAAACATGATGAGAGCCTTTACACAACTCTGTTTCATGGGCGTGCTTTTAATTTCCTTTGCAGTATATGCTCAGGAAGAAACCATCGTTTCAGGCACAATCAAAGACAAAGACACCGGACAGCCCATCACGGGAGCAAACATTTCTGTCCAAGACAAACCCGTTGGCACGACTTCCGATGCCTCGGGGCAATTCAAGTTCAAAACCACAGAGGCGCGACCTTTTGTCGTAGTGGTCTCTTTTGTGGGCTTCAAAACTCAGTATTACAGCATCACTTTGGCGGAGATGTACATTGATGCCGAGCTTGAGACTGCACCCATCTACGGCCAAGAAGTCGTTATTACGGCCTCAAGGGTCAAAGAGAGCATTATGAGAGTGCCTTCTTCGGTAGAAAAAATGGAATACGCTGATGCCCAGATGTATGGAGCTTTTGACTATTATGATGCTATCTCTCACATGAGGGGCGTAGATGTCGTGGCTTCAGGGATGAATTTCCGCACCTACAACACAAGAGGCTTCAACAGCACCCACAACAACCGATTCCTTACCACCGTGGACGGTGTGGATATGGCTATGCCTTCCCTCAATATTGGCTTCGCCAATTTCATGGGAACAAGTGAATTGGATATTGACAACGTGGAAGTTACCTCAGGCCCTGCATCGGCACTTTACGGTCTGAATGCTTTCAATGGCATGATGGCACTGAAAACCAAAGACCCTTTTGAATACCAAGGGCTTAGTGCAATGGTGAGAGGCGGTGTCAACCATACAGACGGATTTGACAACAACGTTGCCTTTTTAGGAGAAGGTTCGATTCGCTTTGCCAAAGCCTTCAAGGACAGAATCGCTGTAAAAGTAAACGGCTCGTATTTTCAAGGGGTGGACTGGTACGCTACCAGTGCCTCCAATCTCAATAACCCTCTTTTGGGACGACTTGATGACCCACGCTATGACGGAGTCAATACCTACGGCGACGAGGTTACGGGAAGGATTCGCAACATCATAGACAACCGCGAACTCACCATTGCCCGCACCGGCTACCAAGAAAGAGATCTCACAGACTATATTGTGAGTAACTACAAAGCAGATTTTTCTCTTCATGCCAGAGTTACCAAAAAAATTACGGCCTCTTACACGTATAGAATAGGCGGCGGATCGGGTATCTACACCGGCATGCAACGCTACCAGTTGCGCAACCTTACCCAACAGCAACACATAGGAGAAATAAAAAGCAAAAACTTCTTTATCAGGAGCTACTACTCCTTTGAAAACACAGACGACTCCTACGATTTGCTCTCAACGGCTGCCAATATCAACAATGCTTGGAAAAGCAATTCGTTGTGGTTTTTTGACTATCAAAACGAGTTCAACAAACTCTATACCGGCATCAACGCACCCACCGCCCACCGCGCTGCTCGCGAGGCTGCCGATAGAGGCAGGTTACTGCCGGGCACACAGCCCTTTGACAATGAGTTGAGTAGAGTAAGAAAAACCATTGGAGGCAATAGATTTGGCTCCAATTTTGGACTTTATTCTGCAATGGCTCATACTGAAGGCATGTACGACTTTTCGCACATTACCAAGCGAATTGTTGAAGTGCAAGTCGGAGGCCACTATCGTTACTACGACCTCAACACAGAAGGTAGGGTTTTCCCCGATTCATCGGGCAATGATATTTCACTCATTGAGTACGGAGGCTATTTGCAGCTTCAGAAAAGTTTGTTTTCCAACAAAGCCCTACGCTTGATGGCCTCAGTGAGGTACGACAAAAATTCTCAGATAGAAGAAGGCCGTATTACCCCCAGAGCCGCTATCCTTTACACCCTCAAAAAGTTGCACACTTTTCGCGTGATGTACCAAACAGGGTTTAGAATGCCTTCACCGTATGAGTTTTTTGTGGATGAAAATTTTGGTCGCTTTACTTTTGTAGGAGGGCTACCCGGTGTTTACAACCGCTACAACCCCAACCGTCCCGATGCTTACACACTTAATTCTATCAGAGAATACGCCGCATTGATTGAAAATGAAGTCAATTCCGGCATGGATCCTCGTCAGGCTTTGCAAAGCACTTCATTTAGAGAGACCCTGCGCAATTATGAGTTCACTACCCTGAAACCTGAGTTTGTAACTTCTTACGAGTTGGGCTACAAAGGCTTGTTCAACAATCGTTTCTTTTTCGATCTTTCGGGCTATTACAATGAATATGAGAATTTTATCGGCACAAAGTTGATAGCTTCTCCTTCTATTGACGGTACTGTGGATCCCGGCGGCGATGTTCAGAACTTGGTAGATGGTTTTTACCGCGTTTACGGTATTTATTCCAACTCAAAATCAAAGGTACAGTCTTATGGAGGCGCAGGAACTTTCGGCTATACTACTCCTCACGGCTATCATCTAATTATGAATTATTCCGCAGCCAGTTTTGACTTGGGCGAAGACAGAGACGACTTGGTTGCCCCATTCAACACCCCAAGGCACAGAACCAACGTTTCTTTTGGCAATAAAAACCTTTACAAAAATATAGGTCTCAATGCCACATGGAGATGGCAGGATGCGATAGAGTGGAATTCTACATTTGCCAGTGGAACCGTTCCTGCATTCAATACATTTGATTTACAGCTTAGCTACCGCGTTCCTTCGTTTAAGTCGGTGGTGAAAGTTGGTGCCAATAACATATTGAACACCCGTGTTCAACATTTTTACGGCGGTCCGACCGTCGGGGCGATATACTACGTCTCGCTCACCTTTGATCAAATGATGAAATAAAAGTTTGAATTATGAGAACAAAAACTTACTTACTATTTTTTACTCTTTGGTTTGCCTTTTTTGGGTGCAAACAATATGAGTTTAAGCCCGAAGAGTCCAGAATATCCAAGCCCACAAAAATAGAGACCCCCGGCCTTGATTTTTCAAACTATGTGGCTTTTGGTGGCTCTTTTACTGCCGGATACATGGATGACGCTCTTTATACCGAGGGACAAAAGTCAGCCTACCCCAATTTTCTATACAAATCTTTCCAACAGGCTGATTCTACTTTGCCTACAGGTGATTTGCCATTTCCCGATGTCAATACAGAGATAGGTTGGTCGCGTGTGGTGGTCATAGACGGCCCTCCGTTGGTAAGCTACAATGTAGGCAGACTCAGGTTTGACAATCCTCATTCCAGGCCTTTGTACGAGCCCGGCTTCCAAGGCGATGGCCCATCGTGTTTGCCTTTGGTTCCCAAACCTATCGAGTCAGACAAAACCCCGCAGCAATATTTTGAGCGTTACACACAGCCCTTCAATAACTTCGGTATTCCCGGGCTTACCATGCTACAAGCCATTTCGACAGGAACCTCTGACGTGTTTGATGTGCTCTTCAACCCATTTTATCTCAGGGTAGCCAGTCGTCCCCGCCAATCTTCTGTGTTGGAAGATGCAACTTCTAAAAACCCTACCTTTTTCTCTATCATGTTGGGAGAAAGTGATATTATCAACTACATGCGCTCAGGAGGTAAAGAGTTTTTGGCTACTCAGATTGATTACGAATTGCAGATGAGGGCTATGGTAGAAGCATTGGGAAGAAGTGGAGCCAAAGGGGTGATTTTGACCATCCCCGAATTTGTTGATTTTCCTTATTTTACCCAAGCCACAGAGCAAGGTTTCTATAAGCCTTTTGAACTCAACTCAATAGATGCCGACAATATCAACAGAGCCTACTTTTTTCAAGGCTATCCGCAACGCGACTACTTCAAAAGAGGCAATAACTTCTTCCTCGTAGAACGCGGAGATGGGACATTATCTCAGTTTATACCCGGTACTGAGGTGGTTACCAATGATTTTCTGCCTTTTCTTGACTCTTTGGGCAGGGGTGAAATCGTAAAATGTGGAGTGAATTTGGGAGTCCGCCGCAGAGGTATGGGCATCATTCACGAAACAGAAGTTGTGCTAACAGACAGGGGTACTTCTGTTCCAAAGGCTTACCCTGTTCCCGATAGGTTTGTGCTTGATGTAGAGGAGTTAGCCTTGTTGAGTCAAAGGCTGAATCAATTCAATAATTCGATACGCCGCATCCAGAGCCAAGGCTTACTCAACAATACCCCCATTTCGTCTTTTTTGGCTTTGGCTGACCTCAATAGTGCGTTCAGGCTTTTGAAGCGCGACAGAGGGCAGCGCGACGGTAGCGGATTTCTTCTTATGTATTTCGACCAAGGGCCTGCCGGGGTGTTTTCAGCCGATGGCTTGCACCCAAGCCCCAAAGGACAGGCTTTTATCGCCAATGTGGTTATCAATGCCATCAATGGTCATTTTGGCTCCAGTTTGCCCCAAGTTGACATCAGAAAGGTCAGGGGCAACACCTATGAACCAAGACCTTAGTTAGCAATTCTACCACTCAGTTAAAGGCAGGAGTCAATCTTCTGCCTTTTTTATTTGCCAAAACTTACCTCCATTTGCTTGAGACGAGTTTATTTTTGTAATAGGCATAAAATTTTTGAATGCAAAAAATAGTCTTTAAATTGCAATTGAAAATACAAAGTTGTATGTTAAACCTGACCCAAAAAAACCTGTTTATTGACAAAATAAACGAAATAATTGACCTGCCGCTTTTGGGAGAAAAAGCCGAGCGAGCCCTGATTGAGGTATTGGTCAATCAAATTGACAAAGAACTTGATGTAGTCGTTCCGGCTCAGTATATCAAGTACATCGAAAACATTGAAGAGGGATTATCGGGCTCGAGCGAGGCAATTAGATTCATTAGGGACAATCTTACTGAGCATCTTTTAAGTAAAATTAATTTCGGAATGCTGGGTGCAGCCATGGGTAAAAAAGCAATAGAGCTCTTTACTGAAATGCTTATTGAGGCCATGCAAAAAGGTAAAACGTTGGCCTAATTCACAAAAACTACTAACAATGATTAAGAGAACGATTGAGGATTTTAGACATCCATATGCTTACAGTCCCCGCTACAACAAGCGAGTGGCTTATTTTTGTATGGAATACGGTATTGATCAAGCCTTTAAAATCTATTCCGGTGGCCTTGGTTTTTTGGCAGGCTCTCACATGCGCAGTGCTTATGACCTGAACCAGAATATGTTTGGCATCGGCATCCTCTGGAAATTTGGCTATTACGACCAAGTGCGCAAAGGCGATGGCACAATGGACGTGCTGTTTATGGAAAAGAACTATTCTTTTTTGGAAGAAACCGGTATCAAATTCAGAATCACCGTAAATCGGCATGAGGTTACTGTCAAAGTGTATTACCTCAGACCGGAGGTATTTGGAACTGTGCCCATGTTTTTCCTCTCTACCATAACCAGTGAAAATGACTACTTAGCGCAGTCCATTTGCTTCAAATTGTATGATGCCGATGTTTCTACTCGTATTGCCCAAAGCATTTTGTTGGGAGTAGGTGGGGCTAAACTCATGGATATACTCAATGCAGGCGTAGAGTGCTACCACATCAACGAGGCTCATGCTTTGCCTTTGGCTTTTTACCTTTATGAGAAACATGGCTCTGTCGAAGAAGTCAAAAAGAGATTGGTTTTTACTACCCACACCCCCGAAGAAGCAGGCAACGAGAAGCAAGATATTCACCTGTTGAATCAAATGGGATTTTTTGGTGGCCTGAGTTTGGATAAAGTTAGGGAAATAAGCGGAGTGAAAGAGACGGTTTTCAATTACTCGCTGGTTGCCTTGCGCTTTGCTGGTATGGCCAACGCTGTTTCAAAGCTACACGGCCAAGTATCCAACGAAATGTGGGAAGGCTATGAAGGCGTATGCAAGATTCGCTACATTACGAATGCCCAAAGCAAAAACTATTGGGCTGACAGACAATTGGATGAGTACATGCAAGACGGCAGGAAAGAAGACTTCATCAAACGCAAACTTTTTTGTAAATCTTTGCTTTTTGAGGTGGTTGCAGACCAGACGGGCAAACTTTTTGACAAAAACGTACTGACCATTGTTTGGGCACGCCGATTTGCAGCCTATAAGCGAGCCGATTTGCTGACCCGCGACCGTACCCGCTTTCACGCACTAATGACCAATAAAGAGTTTCCGGTTCAGATTATTTGGGCGGGTAAGCCTTACCCTATGGACTACGAGGCCATGAGCACCTTCAACAATTTGGTGCACACCAGCCGCGAATACGCCAACTGTGCGGTATTGGTCGGCTACGAACTCAAACTTTCAAGTGTGCTCAAAAAAGGTTCGGACGTTTGGCTCAATACCCCCCGCGTGCCCAGAGAAGCCTCCGGAACATCGGGCATGACCGCTGCCATGAACGGGGCAATCAATTTGTCCACTAACGACGGTTGGTTGCCGGAGTTTGCGCGCCCGGGCGTGAATGCTTTTATTGTTCCTCCCGCAGACAGAACTCTGCCCATCAACGAACAGGACAGGTTTGATATGGACAATTTCTTTGATATTATCGAAAACCAAATTATCCCGCTTTACTACCAACGTCCCGATGAGTGGCACAAAATCATCAGGAATAGTATGATGGACGTGTATCCTTTCTTTGACGCAGATAGAATGGCGGCACAATACTACGAAACGCTTTATGAGTTTGATTAATAACCTGTAATAAATGCACCCGAAGTATTTGATTGGCGGTACTTTGTGCGGCCAGTCAAATTTTTCTCATAAAATTTGGCTCTTAATTTTCTAATGTGATGCGGTTATGATGTTTAGAAACTAACTTATTGTTTTTCAAACATTAAGTTTTCGCTCGTCTTTATTCATTTGTACCCTATACCCCCTTTTCCTATTTTTGCTCCATGAGATACCGCGAGTACAAAAGCCTTATGCTGACGGCATTTGAGCAAGAAGTGTTAGATTTTTGGAATAAGAATCAGATATTTGAAAAATCTATTGACAGCCGTCCTGAGTCCAATCCTTTCGTATTTTATGAAGGGCCTCCTTCGGCCAATGGTATGCCGGGCATCCACCATGTGATGGCAAGAACGGTAAAAGATATTTTTTGCCGCTATAAAACATTGCAGGGCTTTAAGGTATCGCGCAAAGGCGGTTGGGATACGCACGGGCTGCCTGTTGAACTGCAAGTAGAAAAAGAACTCGCTATCACCAAAGAAGACATAGGCAAAACCATTTCCGTAGAGCAATACAATGCTGCTTGCAGGCAGACTGTCATGCGCTTCAAAGAGAAGTGGGACGAGCTTACGGTTAGGATGGGCTACTGGGTAGATTTGCAAAATCCTTATATTACCTTCGACAATCAATACATAGAGAGTCTTTGGTATTGTCTCAAGCAACTCTATGACAAGGGAATGCTTTACAAGGGCTACACCATTCAGCCTTATTCGCCTGCTGCCGGTACGGGACTTTCTTCGCACGAGCTGAACCTACCGGGCTGCTATCGAGACGTGAAAGATACCAGTGCAGTGGGAATGTTTGTTTGGAAAACAACTCAAAATCAAGCTGTAAAAAAATACTTCCTCGCATGGACAACCACTCCGTGGACGCTGCCCGCCAACACGGCTCTGGCCGTAGGGGCTTCTATTGAGTACGCAGACATCGAAACCCTCAATCCTTATACTTTTGAGCGCATTCGGGTGGTTTTGGCCAAAGATTTAATTGATAAATATTTTAAAGTAGAGGGCGAAAATACTGATTTTGATGCCTTTTTGGCTTTGGATACCGAAAAAAAGAAAAAAGCCGTTTTGCCTTGGAAACTGCTGGGCACTTGCCAAGGCTCTGAATTGGTAGGGATACAATACTGTCCCATTTTTGAGGAACTAGATTTGGTCAAACAGTTTGAAATAGAGAATCCCACCGCTTTTAGGGTGATTGCGGGCGATTTTGTTTCCACGCAAGACGGTACGGGTATTGTGCACATATCGCCCACTTTTGGCTCTGACGACTACCGGGTGGCAACCGCTGCCGGCATACCGGGGCTTATGAGCACCGACCAAGACGGCAATCCATCACCCATTGTGGACAAAAAAGGCAAATATGTGCCTGCTATGGGCATTTGGTCGCACCGATACGTCAAAACCGAATACAGCCCGCAAACAGAAGAGCGCAGCTTGGACGTGGATATTTGCATCTGGCTCAAAGAAAAAGGCCGCGCTTTTCGGGTCGAGAAATACGAGCACAGCTACCCGCACTGCTGGCGCACCGACAAGCCCATATTGTACTACCCGCTCGACAGTTGGTTTATCCGCACCACTGCCTTCAAAGAGCGCATGCTCGAACTCAACCGTACCATCAACTGGAAACCCGAGTCCACCGGCACGGGTCGCTTTGGCAACTGGCTCGAAAATTTGGTGGACTGGAATCTGTCGCGCTCAAGGTTTTGGGGTACGCCGCTCCCAATATGGCGAACCGAAGACGGCAGCGAGCAACTATGTATCGGCTCACTCGACGAACTAAAAACCAAAGTCAAACAAGCCGTACAAGCAGGCTTGATGAATGAAGAGCTATCAGAAGACTTTGACCTGCACCGCCCATTTGTGGACAACATTGTGCTGGTGTCGGATTCCGGCAAAGCCATGTACCGCGAGCCTGACTTGATAGATGTTTGGTTTGACAGCGGCGCAATGCCTTACGCCCAATTAGGCATAGAAAATAAAGAAAAATTTGGAAAAGAATCGTTTCCCGCCGATTTCATTGCGGAGGGGGTTGACCAAACAAGGGGCTGGTTTTTTACCTTGCATGCCCTTGCGGTTATGCTTCACGATAGCGTGGCCTTCAAAAATGTAATATCCAATGGATTGGTGCTGGACAAAGACGGCAACAAAATGTCGAAAAGACTTGGCAATGCCGTTGATCCGTTTGATATTATGGAAAAATACGGCGCGGATGCAACCCGCTGGTACATGATTGAAAACGCCGCTCCTTGGGAAAATCTCAAGTTCAACACCGCCGGCATAGAAGAAATACAACGCAAGTTTTTTGGCACTCTTTACAATACGTACAATTTTTTTGCCATTTACGCCAATCTGGACGGCTTTACAATCAACGATGATATACTGCTTTCCGAACACAGCACAGAATTAGATAGATGGATTGTTTCGCGTCTCCAAAGCACTATTGGGGAAGTCGAAAACGCTTACCAAAGTTATGAGCCGACCCGTGCAGCCCGTGCCATACAAGACTTCGTAACCGAAGACCTGTCCAACTGGTACGTCAGGCTTTCACGCAAACGGTTTTGGAAAGAGGAAATATCGGACAACAAAAAGACCGCTTATCGAACTTTGTTTCAGTGTTTGAAATCTGTTGCACAGATGATGAGTCCTATTGCACCTTTTGTCAGTGAGTGGCTTTTCAAAAACTTGACCGATGCGACCTGCAAAGCCCCGAGTCAAAATTCTGTGCATCTGAGTAACTGGATGGGTTCTCAACAAGAGGCCATCAATACAGAACTCGAAGAGAGCATGGCTTTGGCTCAAAAAATCTCCTCTTTGGTTCACTCCATTCGCAAAAAAGAACGAATCAAAGTCAGAATCCCCCTCCAACGGATTTTGATACCGGATTTGAGCGACAAAATCACCGAACAAATCAAGCGGGTCGAAGAGTTGATATTGGCAGAAGTCAATGTAAAACGCATTGACTACATAGACGATGCCCATATCATTGTCAAAAAAGCCAAGCCAAACTTTCCGTTGTTATCAAAGCGCGGTTTGGGTAAACTAATCAAACCCATCCAAACGGCTGTATCGGGCTTTACACAAGAACAGATTCTTAACATAGAGCGCGGGGGTATTTTTGATTTGGATATAGACGGACAAATAGTAAGTCTCAGCTTAGAAGATTTAATCATAGAAAGCGACGACATACCGGGCTGGTCGGTGGCCAAAGAGGCAGGCATTACGGTTGCGCTTGACATTACGCTCACCGAGGAACTGCGCGAAGAAGGAATAGCCCGCGATTTGGTAAACAGAATACAAAATCTACGCAAAGACATGGGCTTGGACGTTCAGGACAAAATACGCATAGCCATAGAAAGCCACCCTCAAGCCGACCGTGCGGTGGAGTTGCACAAGGGCTATATTTGCACAGAGGTTCAAGCCATTGACCTTGAGGTAGTAAACCAATTAGCAACTTCTGTTCCCTTGGAGTTGGACGATTTTGCGCTCAAGGTGAGTATAAAAGTTTGATAAACAAAATTTTGGGGTCATTTTAGTACAATGACTTCGGCTTTTACCTTGTGGAATTTTGGCATTGCCATCCCTATTTTCGCCCCGATATAGGTGGGGTCGCAGATAAAAAACATTTTGCCTTCGTGGGTAACGTAGTTGCCTATGCCTTCTTCTTCTTCAAGATGCACAGCCGTGGCCAAGTGCCCCGGGTAGAGCAACCCAATTACTTCCAAACCCATAAGCTCTCTGACCAAAAAGGCAAAGAAAAACGAGCGGTCTTCACAATCAGAATACCTGTAATGGATGGTCTCTTCGACAAAAAGAGGCTTTTCGTAGCCAAACTGCTGCTCGTCGGTAGCGTATTCAAAGGCTGTCTGCACAAAATTGAGCAGTACATCGAGGGCTTCGTATTTTTTCTTGTTGGCAATGAAAGGTCTCAGCCCCTCGACAAGTGCTTCGGTAGTGGAAGATGAGGCTTTGCCATTGAAATAGACCCTAAACTCAGCCCAAGGGTATTGTTTGTAAAATTCTATGTTTGGGGCCAAATAAGGGACTGTAATGGAAATACCCTGAGAAGATTTGAGCGTTCTGCTTAATACCATTCCATTGATAGACAAAGGGCTGGCTATATCCAAACTGAGGCTGTTGGTGGCATTGGGGAAATCTTTGTCGTGTACCCTAAGGGCTACTGCCTGCGAAGACATCAGATAATAGTTTTTTCCATTAATCTGAAAATAGTACGAGCCGAATACCTTGTTTTCAATGGGCATCAAGAGATAGAACTTGTTGCCGTCTGTGCCCACTCTGGCTGCAAAGCCCGACTTGCAAAGCAAAAACCATTCAAACAGGACGGCTTCATTGCCGCTAAATAGTATGTTTGCCGTTTGATGTATCAGACGGCTGTATCCCCAGTCGTTGAAATTAAGTTGTTTGGATTTTGCAATCAGTTCGTTGAGGGTGGTTTTGTAGTCCATGTTGCTGGCCTGTGCCCAAAAAAGAGCGGCTCCATTTTCGCTTACTTCTCGCACTTTTAGCCCTGTTATTTCCAAGTCTGTGCTTATCTCAAAATGATTGCTTAGGTATTCAAACGTGGTGACGTTAAACTTTCTTGCTGTCTCTTCGGGTTTTACGATTTGAGGCGGTATTTCGTGAACAACCGGAGGCTTTGGCTTGGCTGTTCCCACTTTTACATCGATGGGGGAGGAGGTGTTGTCCGGTGCGGGGGCTACGGGAGGGGTATTGGGTTTGGGTTCTTCGGTGGTTTTTTCGGGTTCCGACCCATTGACTGCCTTCCAATTTTGGCGCAGGGCTTCTACAAATTTTTTATCTACTTCTTCTCTGAACTTGAAAAAAGTTTCTTTTTGTTGCTTTTGGGCTTTTTCAAACTCCTTTCTCATTTTTTCTTTCTCTTTCTCAAAGTCTGTTTGCGCCAAGAGAATTGCGGGAAACGCGATGAAAAGCCCCAGAATCTTAATTTTCATACAAGACGTATTTGCTACTACGACAATTTTGTTAAAAATTTGGACAAAATCATAATCATTGAGTTAAAAAACTGTTATTTTGTGATTTGTGAACGTACAGTTCGTTTAATTAGATTTGAATAAAACTTTTGGATATGCCTTCAAACGACATTGATCGGATTAAAGAGATATTTACTCAGTATCTGGAAGAAAAAGAACTTCGCCGCACCCCCGAGAGGTACGCAATTTTGGAGGAGATATACTTGGGTAGCGGGCACTTTGATGTCGAGTCGCTTTACATCAGCATGAAAAACAAAAACTACCGCGTCAGTCGCGCAACGGTTTACAACACTCTTGATTTATTGATTGAATGTGAGTTGGTCATCAAGCATCAGTTTGGCAAAAACTTGGCACTTTTTGAAAAATCCTATGGATTCAAACAACACGGACACTTGATTTGCAACCAGTGTAACAAAATTTTGGAATTTTGTGATCCACGAATACAATCTATCCAAAAACTGGTAGAAGATTTTTATGATTTTAGTATCAAAGACCACACATTACAGTTTTATGGGGTTTGCAATAACGATAATTGTGAAGGTAAAAAAGACATTAACCCAATTAGTACCCATCCGTGATAAGATTTTTTAAAGAGAACGATATTTTCAGGTTGTCTTTCTCTGTGATTATTTTTCTTGGCTTTAGAATATTTTTTTTGGTTTATGACACCTCTGAGAGCGAGCAAGCGATATTTTGGCTCGCTTTGGGTGAGAGACTTAACGAAGGGAGTCAGCTATACAGTGAGCTTTGGACGGGTACAGCCCCTCTTTCGGCGGTTTTTTACGCCTTGGTGGTAAAGTTTTTTGGTGAATCGCAATTGGCACTTGAGGTAATTGGCTCTGTTTTATGTCTGTTCCAGTTGTTGTATTTGAATTTAATGTTGGAAATTAGGAGGGTGTACAACATCCAAACGCAACTGATTCCTTTTGTTTTTGCTTTTTTTGTTCATCTTCATCCTTCTTTTGCCTTAGCTTCACCGGTTTTGTTGGGTAGTTGCTTTTTGTTGCCTGTCCTCAACCATATTTTTAGCCTCAACGAAAGAAGCAGCAGGGAAGATTCTTTTATTTTGATTGGCATTTATTTGTCAATCGCTGCGCTTTTTCATCTGGGCTTTGTGCTGTTTTTATTGCTCGTCCTTGTTGCTTATATTTTTTCAGGTTTTTCCGATTTGAGAGGGTTGATTTTTAGCTTTATGGGCATTGCGTCAGTGTGGAGTCTTTTTTTGCTGTATTTTTTGTTTAGAGGCTCTGTTTTTGAAGTAATTAACCAATTTGTTTTGTACCGTTTTCACGGTCAAAAAATTCTTTACAGCGATCTTACTTCGGTTGTTTTACTCAGTGGGACGATTGCTTTTTTCTCGGTGCTGGGCTATTTGAGTGCGGTTTCTTCTCGGCAATTTTTAAATTATCAGCAGACTTGTCAATTTTTGATGTTGGTGTGGATGGTTTGCGGGATTGTATTTCATTGGTTTAGCGGCGATTTAAGTGTAAATCAGTCATTTTTGTTGGTATTTCCCGGGACTTATTTTGTAGTCAATCAGCTTACCATGCTCAAAAGAGCTTGGGTGTTGGAGGTATATGGTTGGGTGTTTGTGCTGCTTTCTTTTTCTGTTATGCTGCTCAACGGCGGTATGCTGGGCAAAGAGAATATCCTCAGCCACTACGCGCAAGCCGAGAACTTAACAGGCGTAAAAAATAAAAATGTGTTGGTCTTGAGCAGGAAATTTGGCGGCATAAAAGACAACCGGGTGTCCACCAAATATTTTGACTGGAACTTGACCCAAACTATTTGGATGGATTTGGATAGCTATGAGAAAATACTCGCGCTTGAATCGTCTATCTGGTCAGATATGCCTGATTTGGTTTTCGACCCTGAAGGCGTGGCGGTAGAAGCCTTTGAGAAAATACCTTCGTTGGCCAGAGAGTTTGTTCGCGTCAGTCCTTCACTTTGGCACAGGAAGCCCCACTGAACAATTCTACTGCTGTTTTATTTTTTTGAAGAAAGTTTTTTTGTGCAAAAAAATTCTATGTTTGCAAAATTAACGTTTGCATAAAATTTCTCAATATTTACTATGTCATACAAAGAACCTGCACCCATAGTGGACTCCGACAATCCATTTGAGTCCATGATGAAGCGTTTCGATTTGGCCGCCAAAAAACTTGGTTTGGACAGCGAGACTTATGAAGTATTAAAAAATCCTCAAAAGCAAGTCATCGTCAGCCTTCCTATTGCGATGGACTCAGGCGTAATGCGCGTGTTTGAGGGCTATCGTGTCATTCACTCCAATACTTTAGGGCCTTCAAAAGGGGGCATTCGCTTTGATATCGATGTCAATCTTGATGAAGTGAAGGCTTTGGCAGCTTGGATGACGTGGAAGTGTGCCGTGGTTGATATTCCTTATGGTGGCGGCAAGGGCGGTGTCAAGTGCGACCCTACGCAGTTGAGCGACGGGGAAAAAGAGCGGTTGATGCGGGCTTATACCAGTTCGATGTATGAAATTTTTGGAGAGGATTTGGATATACCGGCTCCCGATATGGGAACAGGCCCTCAAGAAATGGCTTGGTTTATGGATGAATACTCCAAAATACGCGGCAGAACGGTTCATGGTGTTGTTACGGGCAAACCGTTGGTGTTGGGCGGCTCGGTGGGCAGAACAGAGGCCACAGGGCGCGGCGTGATGGTAGCTGCACTGGCAGCTATGCAGGTGCTCAAAATCAACCCTCAAAGTGCAACTTGTGCAGTGCAAGGATTTGGCAATGTGGGAAGCTATGCAGCCATCCTGCTTGCTGAGAGAGGGCTTAAAGTCAAAGGCATCAGCGATGTAACCGGTGCTTACTGGAACGATAACGGCATTGATATAGCCGCTGCTATGGCTTATCGAACAAAAAATAGAACCCTGGCTGGGTTGCCAAATGCAGAACTCATCACCAACGATGAACTTTTGACTTCAAAGGTTGATGTGCTTGTGCCTGCGGCCAAAGAAAACGTCATCACAATGAACAACGCTCACAAGGTTCAAGCCACTTTAGTAGTTGAGGGAGCAAACGGCCCTACCGTCGCCGAAGCCGATGAAATCCTCATGCACAATGGGGTGAACGTAGTACCGGATATTTTGGCCAACGCCGGCGGAGTAACCGTTTCTTATTTTGAGTGGGTACAAAACCGTCTGGGCTACAAATGGTCTTTGGAGAGGATCAACGAGCGCAGCGATGCCATTATCAGACAAGCCTTTGACAAAGTCTATAAAATATGCACAGAGCACGGCGTGTCCATGAGGATAGCCGCTTACATGGCCGCTATTGACAAAGTAGCCACTACACTGAAATTCAGAGGCAGATTCTAATCTAAATCTGATAAAAAAAGCAAACCTTCTCAGTTGTTGGGAAGGTTTTTTTATTAAAACTGAAAATAAATAAATGGCTGAAATTCAGCACTCCTAACTTGGTACAAAAACAAGGCAACCAGCATAATGGTGCCGGCCTTTACCAAATCGGGCATGGCATAAAACTCGCCCCGCACCCGCTCTTTTATCCACTGAGGCAACAAATGCACAACAAAGCCAAGCATTATCAGAGTGAATACTTTCCAATAAGCCACACAGACAGGCACCACCACAGCCCAACCAAAACCAAAGCATATTTGCCAAAGTACCGCACTCACTTTTTCCATGCTTTCTGCCCGAAAAAATATCCAACAAAAAGCAACAAAGTGGAAAGTTAGCAATCCGCCTATCAGAGAGCCTATCGCACTTTGTGGCCTGTTTTGGCTGCCTGAGAGTTCCATGTATGCCTTGTGAATAGCCAATGCCAAGCCATGTAATGCGCCCCAAATCACAAATCGTATGTGTGCGCCGTGCCACAGCCCCCCCAAAACCATGGTTATCATCAAATTGATGTAAGTGCGAATGCGGCCTTTTCTATTGCCACCCAATGAGATATACAAATAGTCCCGCAGCCAACTGGACAGTGAAATATGCCACCGCCGCCAAAACTCTGTAATACTGGTTGATTTATAGGGAGAATCGAAATTCAGGTTGAGCCTAAATCCCAGCAACAAAGCCACCCCGATAGCAATATCGGTATAACCCGAAAAATCGCAGTAGATTTGAATAGAATATCCGTAAGTGGCCATCAGGTTTTCAAAACCCGAATACCTGCTCGGTTCGGAAAAAACTTGGTCAACGAAATTGACCGATATGTAGTCGGAAATCAAAATCTTCTTTATCAGTCCATTTACAATCAAAAATATGGCACGGTTGTACTCTTCGACGGTGAGAGAAAATTTTTTGCGGATTTGAGGTACAAAATCCGATGCCCGGACAATAGGGCCGGCCACCAGTTGGGGGAAAAAACTCACAAAAAAAGCAAAGTCTAAAATGCTTTCTACCGGTTTGAGCTTATTGCGATAAATATCAACCGTGTAGCTTATGGTTTGGAAGGTGTAAAAAGAAATGCCCACCGGAAGAAAAATATCCGAAGTATCCATTTTATCGCCCAACAGATTCATAAAAGCCGCCAGTACGTTGAAGGGCTTGACCTCAAGCCCAAAAATTTGGTTGATGGTATCGGCAAAAAAGAAAGTGTATTTGAAATAAGCCAAAAGCGATAAATTGGCCACAATGCTCAACACCAGCAAGGTTTTGCGCTTGCCGGGATGGTTGGTTTGGTAAATAGCCGCTCCTATATGGTAGTCTATCAGCGTAGAAACAATAAGCAAAACGAAATAAAAACCGCTGGATTTGTAATAAAAATAAAAACTTACCAGCGTCAAAAAAGCATTTCTCAGAAAAATGTGCCCAGAGTAAAACTGATAAAAGAGCACCACAAAACCAAAAAAAATCCAAAAAACCGCTTGGGTGAAAAGCAGAGGATTTTCAGGATTGTAGAGCAAGTAATCCGGCATTGAAAGTCTTATGTTTCAAACACAAATGTAGTGAGTTGGTGGTGTAAAAACAGCATTTGTTTTGTTACAAATTTTTGTTTTTCGGTTTTATACAAAACATCATTCCCGCATGAATGCCCAGCCCGCCTACCTCAAATGGAGTTTGGGCATCAGCTTGATAATGATGGTATTTAATCTGAAACTCAAAATGAGTTTTGTCAAACCAAAACAAGGCCAGCCCTATGCCTATGGAGGCTTTGCGACTGATAAAATGTTCTTGGTAGCTTGCTTGTCCCATTCTTCGAGCAAATCCCACCCCTACACCATAATATGCCTCGCCAAAAAAGCCCGGTCTTATGTACACACGGGCACATCCTCCGCCGTATTGGCTCAACACCTGAAATTCATTCTGAAAATCAAGTAGGAAATTGGTTGTCAGCACGTGGTAACTCAAGCCCAGCATCACCGATGGCAACACAAACCTACCCACCCGAGCACTGCCCGTCATATCTACAAGCAGTTTATTGTTGATGAAGGCCACCTTGTTGTTTTCAAAGCCTGCCCCTATGGCAAAACTACCTCCCACTGCCCAATTTCCTCTGTCCGTCTGTGCCCTGTAAATCGAATCTTCTTTTGGGATTTGCTCTATGTCGCCGTCTTGAGCCAAAACAGAGCCGGAAACAACAAGCACCAAAAAACTACTTTTCACTAAATAGTTCCTTTTGAACCAATTCAAGCGTGATTTTTGATTTTTTTGCAAATTCTGAAAAAGCCAAAAGCAAAATTTCAGAGCGGGTGTATTTTGTGCCATGCTGTTGGTTGTATTTTTTGCGGAAGGCGGCGATTACACTGCGTTGTTTTGGGCTACACGTCAAACTAATGAGAATCTTTTCATCTTTGCCTTTCATGGCACAAACATTTTGTGCAAAACTATCTAACATCACCAATCCAACAAAACTTCATTTTCAAGCTAAACTCCTTCAATTTTAAAAAATCAATCAGTTCTGCCAAATCCTAAATTCGTCTAACAGATATGAAATACTATTGGATGGTTTTTGTCTTGCTTGCAGGCTGCAATCCCGATCGCAACAAATTTGTAAACCCTGACTCTCCCCGCTTCGATACCAGTGCGTCGAGTGAGATGTTTTTTAAAAACGTCCGTAAAATATACTATTCCCTGAGCACTGATGTTACCGGACGCGAGCAGTTTCGCATGAGGCATGCAAAAACCGACCCCACCCTTCCCGAGTTTAATCTCTGTATCATAGCAGACTGGAAAAATGACCGTGCCTACATTCTTTTTGAGCCCAATGCTGTGTTGGGAGATACGGTTTTGGTGAGGCGCAGCGATACCCAAGAGCAATTTAGGTACGTGCCCGGCCCAATCGAAAATCACTACCTATTTGTGAGTCAGTTGTACGGCTGTATTCAGCAAAAAACTGATTTACAAGTATATGCTCAAGGCAACTGGCAAAATGCGTTCCCAACTACCGCCCAAAGAGAGACCTTCCGCAAAACGCTCGTTGATTTTTATCGCTTGGTCGGGGCACTATGAAGCCAGCGAAAAGCCGTCCCAAACTCTCTGGCCCAAAAGCCCTCATTATGCGTCTCATGTGGCTTGAGTACAAACTGAGTTTCAAAACCAATATGTTGGATTATTTCACTCATGCGCTTGGTTTTGGCTACTGTTTGGTGGCCTTCGCCGCCGCCAACCAGAAAATAGAACCGACTATTTAGCTTGCTATCAAGCTGTTTGGCAAAATCAAAAATCTTTGGAGCAATCCACAGAGACGGAGAAAAAATAGCCGCCTGCCCGAAAACGTCTTGGTGTTTGATGGCTGTGTAAAGAGATATAAGCCCCCCCATCGAGCTGCCCATCAGGCTGTTGTGTTGTGGCTCGCGTAAGGCGCGCAGTTTTTTGTCCACATAAGGCTTGAGCTTAAAGGCCATAAAGTCGGCAAATTTATCACCTTCCGCCAAGCTACCGTTGTCTGCCCAAGGTCTAAACTCTGCAATCCGCTTTTTGCCGGCATGTTCTATGGCGATTACGATGGCCGCCGGCATATCGGGCTGGGCAAGCGTTTGGTGAATATTCCAAGATTGTCCGTAAGCGGCACGCCAAGATTCAAATACATTTTGGGCATCTTGTATGTAGAGTACGGGGTAGCGGCGTTTTTCATCACGGTAGTAGTTTTTTGGCAAGCAAACCCAAATACGCCTTCTTCGGTGCAAAGTTGGGATTTGCATGCCTTTCACAAAAATTTGATGGGAAATCATAGCGCAAAAATACAGAAAAGCAACTCTTTAGCACTTATTGCCCTACAAATTCCATGGTGGCCATAATTGCTTCCAGTTCTCTGATGATTTCGCGCTTTGGGCTACCCGGCGCATATACAAAACCCTCAATGACAAACATAGATTTGCCGTCAGGCGACACAAAAGCCACCGCCGTAAAGGGACCACCACCCAAAGCGAAGGTATTGGAACGCCACAGCCCGCGCATCTTTTTGCCATAAAAGCCTAAAAAATTCTGGGTTTCCACTTCTAAAGGAACTTTGGCTTCTGTAACTAAATAAGAATTAGGGTCTTGGATGCGATTGACGTAGATATGACGGCGGTAAACTGAGTCTCTCCAAGCTGTCAAACTGTCGGTATTAAACTGTTTTTCAGATGTGTATGGTTTGTAAGAAATCAAAATATCTTGATCGTTGATGCCGCTGGCGTAGCGCAACCACACAAATCCAATCGTGTCTTTTTCTATTTTGTAATTAAACGGTACTTTGAGGCTAAACCCGTGGTTGGCTTTCAGTTGCGCCATGGCTTCGTTGTTGGGTTTAACTTTGCCATAAAGACGCTCATTCATGCGCTGGGCTTCTTTTTTCAGGAAAAAATTTTGGAGTTTCTCTTTTTCATTGCCAACGAGTTGAGCTGCTGTTGTTGAATCTTGTGCAAAAACTAAGGCTGCTGTTTGGCCTTTAGCAAACAAATCTGTTTCGTAGATTATTTTATTTTCCCGTTTGGGTTCATCAATTTTTGGAAAAAAAGAGCGCAATTTTTCTGAGTGCGGGCTTTGGGTTTGCCAAGTGGTAACAATGAGTAAGTTGTTATGCCGCTGCAATATGCCCATGAAAGCATCGGGTTTGATGTAGCGCAGCGTAAAAAGATACTCAGGCTCAAGTAGTTTGCTTATGTTGGGGGAGAGAGTTGATACAATCGAATCGCCCACGGAGCCAAACCACTGCCCCGAATCCAAGATGACCAGCATTTCAGCCGGTGCACCTATGCTGCCCGGTAAAAGCGACTTGTCCTTTTGGCGGGTATCGGTGCAAGAAAAAGCCATCCAACCGCCCAGTAACAGACCAAAAAACTTTTGCATTTTTAATTTAAGACTCATCAGAGCGTAAAATTCCATAATAAAAAATGAAAATTGTCTTTTTTTCCAATTAAGGATTGTTTTTTAACCGGATACTACTGCCTGATAAGTTGTAGTACAGCCAAAGTCGAGAGAAAAAGTTTACTTTTGACGGTAGATAAGTCTTAATAATACATTTTCATAAAAGTTATTCAATTCCAATCAGCTTTTTGATTTACAGTAGTGAGAGGGATGCAGTTTTTACACAAAGTTGAGTTGATTTGCACAATTCCTTCGGTTTAGTTAAAAAAATAAATACTCATGACATCAGACCTGAAATATTGGTATTTGCGAGAGCATCAATTATTTAGGAATTTGAGTTATTCCGAAATAAATTATTTATGTATCCTTAAAAAATTCAAAAAGTCAAAAAAAGGTGAAATCTTAGAATTGCCTTTTAGCGAAGAGGGTAGGGTTTTTCTTCTAAAAAAAGGGATATTAAAACTAATAAAATTTTCAGAGCAAGGCGATGAGTTGGTTTTGGACGTGCTTCATAAAGGAGAGATTTTTGGAGAATTGGGCTTTGGTGCTGCAAAACCTGACAATGAGTATTTTCAAGTGGTGTCTCAAGAAGCCATCATCTGTACTTTTCACCAAAACCGCTTAGAAGATATTTTGCACAAAAAACCTGATTTTGCATTTAGCTACATAAAATTTATGGGCTTTAAACTCAAAAAAATGCAGAATCAGTACAAAAATATCCTTTTCAAAGATGCTAAAACGCGACTTTTACTATTGATAATTTCTATTTTAGAAAAAGAAGGCATAAATCGGCAGGAGCCTCTTGTCCTCCCCAATTATCTTACGCAAAAAGATATCGCTCAGCTTATTTGTGCGACCCGCCAGACAGTGATAACTTTATTCAATCAACTTGAAAGGGAAGGGATATTGATCTACTCCCAGAAGGCTATACAAATCCTTGATATAGAACAAATTAAAATATTAGCAAAAATGTAAAGTGGTTTACAATTTATCTGTTCGGAGACCGATAGATTTGTGCTCTAAGTTTTACAATATGAAATATTTATTTTTAATAGCGGCGATGGTCATCGTATCCATTGGGTTTACCCAAAATAGCACCAAACAGCTTAATTTAGACAAAGGTGTCGCCATTCAGGGCTATGACCCTGTGTCATATTTTACTAAAAGCAAGGCAGAAAAAGGCAAATCTGAAATTTCAGCAGCCTACCAAGGAGCGACTTATTATTTCAGCAGTCAAGCCAACAAAAGTGAGTTTCTACAATCGCCTTCAAAATATGAACCTCAATATGGCGGCTGGTGCGCTTTTGCTATGGCAGATGGCAAAAAAGTAGAAATTAATCCCGAAACCTTTAAAATATTAGACGGTAAGCTATATCTGTTTTACAATGCTTACTTCAACAATACCTTGAAAAGTTGGGATAAAAATGAAAAAAATCTCAAAGCTAAAGCCGATAAAAACTGGATAAATCTCATCAAATGAATAGTATCAAAACCTAAAATTATTCTTACTATGATAAGCTAATTAGATTTTAGAGTTGAAAAAAAAAAAAAAAAAAATAAATAACCCACAAAATGGAAAAATACGTCTCTTGGGCATTAAGACTTACCGTTGCAATTATTTTTTTGCAGACGCTCTACTTTAAATTTACGGGACACCCTGACTCGGTTCATATTTTTTCTGAGTTGGGCGTTGAGCCTTATGGCAGGATAGGACTTGGTATTATTGAACTAATAACCGCGTTTTTAATCCTTGCACCAAAAACCAAAATATATGGCATATTGGTCAGCGTCGGGATTATATCTGGAGCTATATTCTCTCATTTTTTGGTGCTGGGCACCAATGTAAAAGGAGATGGGGGAAAGTTGTTCTTACTTGCTGTGGTTGTTTTTATTGCGTCCGCTACTCTTTTGTTTATTCATAGAAAAGAGGCTCTTAAGATTACAGGCAAATAGTGCTCTAAAGAACTCATTGTTCTTGACTACACAATACATTAAAAAACCACGTCGGTCTATTTAGCCAAACGTGGTTTTTTGTATAACAATTGAAATTTATACTTTTTTAAAGGCCCATGCCTTTGTTTATTGTGTAGTCTGTTCGTCAGTTTGCTCCGGCAAAGCCTCTTTTTTACTATTATTATCCTTTTGCTGACTCTCCAGACGGTCTTTTTCTTCAGACTCGCGCATGTATTTCTGGTAGTTGGACTCTTTTGGACGAGCACCTAAAATTCTCTCTAAGTCTTTTTGGAAGATAATCTCCTTTTCTAACAACTCTTTTGCCAAATTTTCCAGTTTTTCTTTATGCTGTTGAAGCAAGTCTTTGGTTCTCAGATAAGCACTTTCTACGATGGCTTTGACTTCATTGTCAATTTTTTCGGCGGTTGCTTCTGAATAAGGTCTTCCGAAATAATCAGGTCTTTCGGGTTCATAGAAAGAAATATTGCCAATCGCGGGGTTCATGCCGTAGATGGTTACCATACTGTAAGCCAGCTTGGTAACTCTTTCCAAGTCTGAAAGTGCGCCGGTTGAGATTTTACCAAAGATGATGTCTTCAGCGGCTCTTCCCCCCAAAAGGGTGCAAATCTCATCTATCATCATCTCGGTTGTGTGCAAAAATTGCTCTTTTGGCAAGTATTGGGCATATCCCAAGGCTGCCACGCCGCGAGGCACTATGCTCACTTTGATAAGCGGGTTGGCGTGCTCTAAAAACCAACCAGCTATTGCGTGTCCGGCTTCATGGAAAGCAACGATTTCTCTCTCTTCGGGGGAAATGATTTTGTTCTTTTTCTCCAACCCACCAATCACTCTGTCAATCGCGTCTTCAAAATCTTTCGTTTCGATCATGGACTTATCTTTCCGAGCCGCTATCAAAGCCGCTTCGTTGCAGACGTTGGCGATTTCAGCGCCTGCAAATCCGGGAGTCCTGGTAGCGAGTTCGCGCGCGCTGACTTCGGGCGCAAGTTTGAGAGGGGCAAGGTGTACTTTGAAGATGGCTTCCCTGCCCACCACATCAGGTTTGTCTATGCTAATGAGCCTATCAAATCTGCCCGGTCTTAGCAAGGCACTGTCCAACACGTCAGGGCGGTTGGTGGCAGCCATGATAATCACCCCCGAGTCGGTCGCAAAGCCATCCATTTCGACCAATAACGAGTTGAGTGTATTCTCGCGCTCGTCGTTGGCTCCGGGCATAGCTCCACGTCCACGCATCCTACCAATGGCATCTATTTCATCAATAAATATGATACAAGGGGCTTTTTCTTTGGCTTGGCGGAACAAATCTCTCACCCTTGCTGCTCCCACACCCACAAACATTTCTACAAAGTCGGAACCGGACAGGCTAAAAAAAGGAACGCCCGATTCACCTGCAACCGCCTTAGCAAGCAGGGTTTTGCCAGTTCCCGGAGGGCCTACCAAAAGCACCCCTTTGGGGATTTTGCCCCCTAAGTTGGTGTATTTGCCGGGGTTTTTCAAAAATTGAACCACCTCTTCAACTTCTTCTTTTGCTTCATCCAGCCCCGCTACGTCTTTGAAAGTAATTTTTACTTTGTCGGCATCAAAAAGAGCCGCTTTCGATTTGCCTATGTTAAAGATTTGGCCGCCGCCGGCACCCATGGTCATGCGACGCATCAAGTAAATCAGACCGGCCAACAAAGCAAATAAGAAGATGGTATTGAAAATATAGCCTGTGAAATCATGGCGAGTTTCAAATTTTGGCGAAATTTTGTTCACCACTTTTTCACTGGCTTGTATTTCGTCAAGCCGTTTGATGAGGTAATCGCGCGGTGCGTCAATTCTAAAATGAGGACCTTGCGAAGTGCTTAACCCCTTCTCTGTCAAGCGACTGCGGTATTTGGCTTTGCGTGCAGCCTCCTTAGTGAGCGTGATTTCTGCAAACACATCATTGACAATGACAATTTGTCTTACCTCCCCCTCTTCTATCATGGTTTTGAGGTCTTCGACATTGAGTTCCTGAATGCCGGGTACGCGGTTGAAATAAGCCAAACCCACTGCAAAAGCTACAACAGAGACCAACATCCATATTTGCATGTTGGGCGGCGGAGTGGCATTATTTGGTTTCTTAACAGGTTTGTTTTCAGACTTGTTTTTAGTATCAGACATCGTATTTATTGAAAATCGGTTATAATGGCATCTCCCCAAAGTTCCTCCAAACTATAAAAGGCTCTGCGTTCTTTTTTAAAAATATGCACTACAATATCAATGTAATCAAGCAAAATCCATTCTCGTTTCGTAATTCCTTCTTTGGAGTAGGGGTTGATTCCCAGTGTCTTTGCTAAACTTTCTTCTACTCCTTGTCTCAAAGCGTCCACGTGGGTGTCTGAAGTTCCTGAGCAAATGACGACATAATCAAGTAAAGAATTTTTTATTGTTCGCATATCAAGTAGCTTAATATCAAGACCTTTTTTGTCTTGAAGTCCGGCAATTGCTATGCGTGCCATAAAAGTAGTGTCTTGTGAAACGTGAACTTGGGTTGCTATCATTCAATATTGTTTATAGAATAATTATTTTTACAAATTTATTACCACCACTGAAAAAACCAACTATCTTAGCATACATTTATACCTATAAAACAAAATACTATCCCTTAACGTCTATTAATCACTTGTATAGCTTTGCAAATGGTCAATATTATTCACCTGCCAATTTGTCAATCTACCAACACGGAAGTAGCTGTTTGCTCTGACGAGACGCTAATTTGGACGACTCACCAGACGCATGGTAGAGGGCAAAGAGGGAATAGTTGGGAAGGCGAACCCGATAAGAATTTGGCGATGAGCTACTTAACCCGAAGTCTAAATTTGGAAGTCAGGCAGAGTTTTTTTCTCAATATGGCTGCAAGTCTTGCGGTAGCCCAAGTCATTGGTGAGTTTGTTCAAGAGGTCAGGGTCAAATGGCCTAACGATGTGTGGGTAAAAAATAAAAAAATAGCAGGGATTTTGATTGAGACCAGTTTGAGTGGACAAAATTTGTCCGATGCTATCATAGGTATCGGTATCAATATAAACGAAGTATCTCAAAAGCCAGACAGAACTTCTTTAAAAAAAGAAACAGGAAAAAATTTTGATATTGAGAGAATTATGTCTCAAACGCTGGAGTTCCTGCTCTACAGAATCGAACAACTGCAAATGAAAGATTTTGCAAGGCTCAAAAGTGATTACTACTCGCAACTCTATCTTTACCAAGAAAACGCCAAATACCGGACAGATTCCGGTGAAGTATTTGAGGGGATGATTTTGGGTGTAACCCAAGAAGGACAGTTGGCTATTTCTGACGGCCACAAGGTTAGAAATTTTTCAATCAAGCAGGTTTCTTTTTTGGCAAGTTGAGCCACTTACTTGCTCCTTATTGATTGACTTCCGAAGCGTACTTGAACCTCATAGAGGCAGGCATAGCCCAAGGGGCGGTGTTGTTTTCGATATTGTTGAACATTGAGTTCCATGAGGCAGGGGTTGTGGCCTCTTCCATAGCAACATAGCGGCGCATTTGAAGGATAATCTCCAAAGGATTGATATTGACAGGACAACTTTCCACGCAGGCGTTGCAAGTGGTACAGGCCATAATTTCTTCTTTGGTGATGTAGTCGCCGTACAGACTTTTACCCAATGTAGTATCGGTTTTTTTATCGTCCATTGCGTAGCCGATTTCTTCCATTCTGTCGCGGGTGTCCATCATGATTTTGCGGGGGGACAGCAATTTTCCGGTCAGGTTGGCAGGACAAGCCGCAGTGCACCTACCGCACTCGGTACAACTGTATGCATCAAGAAGATTTTTCCATGTCAAATCTGTAACATCCTTAGCACCAAATCTTTCAGGCTCACCGGTTGAGTCGCTGGCTTGAACCTCCCCGAGCATGATTTTGACTTCTTGGGTAATGGCTGGCATATTGACCATTTGGCCGGCAGGCTTATCAGAACTGTAATAAGTGTTGGGAAAGGCCAAAAATATGTGCAAATGCTTAGAATAAGTAACGTAAACGGCAAAACTCATAATTCCCAAAATATGAATCCACCAAGCCCCTCGCTCCAAAAAAATCAGCGTTGAAATGTCTAAAGGCTCAAAAACAGGAATCAACATACCACTCACCCAAAAACTCCCCACTTGTTGGTAGTGATGGCTAATGTATTCACTTTCAGAGGCTCGGCTTTGCAGCACCGAATCGGTTGCGTTCATGGTGAAAAGTGCGAACATCAGGGCGATTTCTGCCAGCAAAATCACGTTGGCATCTAAGGCAGGCCAACCCTTTAGTTCGGGCTTGGTAAAGCGCGGCAACTTCAAAACATTGCGCCTTGTCAGGAAAATCACGCATGTTACCACCACCCCTAAGGCAAGAATCTCAAAGAAACCCAACAAAAAAGCATAAAAACTGCCTAAAAAGGGCGCAAACAACCTATGCGTACCCAACAGGCCATCAAGCACAATTTCAGCGATTTCTATGTTGATAATGATAAATCCGGCATAGATGACAAAGTGCATAACCCCAACAAGAGGCTTGCTGAACATCTTTTTTTGTCCAAGCGCGAAAAGAGCCATTTTCTTCCACGAACCTGCGGCTTTTAGGGGTTTGCCCAACAATATATTTCTACTAATAAAGCGGATTCTGTTTTTGATGACCAATCCTGCTCCAATGAATGCAGCAATGAAACAAATTTGTTGAAAATAGGTAAATGCCTCTTGCATACAGCTTTTGTTTTTGCAATAATAAGACGATAGAAGCTAAAATAAATTGACAAAACAAAAAAAAGACCCATTTAAACTTATTTGCTGAGTGTAGGTCATGCTTGCGTTGGCTTCCAAAGATAAAGTTGCAAAACGCTGTATTTATCTTGGCAACTTTTTTTGTTGTAACTTTGTATGTAAAATAAAATATATGCTTTCCAACATTTTGTTAGTATTTGGATTGGGCGCAGCGGAGGTTGGCTTGATTGTTTTTGCCGTTTTGGTGCTTTTTGGGGCAAAAAAAATCCCCGAACTGGCAAGGGGCTTTGGCAAAGGCATACGCGAGTTCAAAGAAGCAACCCGCGAGGTATCAAAAGAAATAGATGAAGCCTCAAATGAGGTCAAAAAGGCAGGGGACAATCGCTAATTGTTTGTTCAGTTTGCTATATTGATAGGCTTAATCTCGAAAATAGGGTCGCCGACCAATTCTTTGAAAGATAGTGGCTTTTTGTCAATACCAGCCCAAGAGGCAAAATAGCCTACTATCTCTTTCACCCTGATGCCGTTTTTCTTCATATAAGCAATGGAAACCGAGCCGGCTGACTTAGAGAGTTTGCCCCCTTTTTGGTCGCGAAGCAGGCTATGGTGAACAAACAGAGATTTTTGAAAACTCTCAAAGCCAAGAAGTTTAGCCAGATAAAGTTGGGCAGCGGTCGAAGCCAACAAGTCCTCTCCCCGCACAATGAGCGAAGCCCCCATGCCCACATCATCACAAAGAGAGGCAATTTGGTAGCAAGGCATCCCGCTTTTGGTAACCAAAACAAATTCGCTCATTCTCTCGGTTAGGTCAATTTCTTGGTTGCCAAGTATTAAGTCAGTAAAACGAATTGGTTCTTCGGGATTTTTGATTCTCAAAGCGTATGGGAGCTCTGTTGGCGGCTGTTGAGGGCAAAGATGGTGTCCTGTCTCGCTCAATAATGGATGATTTCTTGAGCAGGCACAAGGAAAACAGTATGGTCGCAGTTTGTCAATGTGGGATAAATAATCAGAGAGTCTGAGTCTTTGAGAGTGATTTGTCAAAAAATCTTCGGGAGACTGAGGCCCTAAATCCCAGTCAATTTTTAGCCATTCGAGCGTTTGGAATATGTCCTCCAAGTATTTATGCCTAAACCGCTCCCCGTCCAAATCGTCTATCCTGAGATAAACTCTGCCGCCTTGGCTTCGCGCCAGCAGCCAAGTCAAAGCAAAAGAAAATACGTTTCCCAAATGCAAATAACCACTTGGTGTGGGTGCAATCCTTGTGAGCAACATGTGGGCAAATATACCAAGGAAAACACAACAGCAAGGCCAGAAAAACAGTTCACAAAGGGATTTTATAGAGAATAGGGTTCAGTTTGAGCTTTTGCGAGTACTTTAACATTGAACGGGGGATGATTTTTTGACTGTCTCGAAGGTTGAAGTTGCCCCAAATGAATTTGGGGTATAAATTCACTCAGGGAGTTGCGAGTTGCCCGCGCAGAGCTATATTTGCAAAAAAAGCCGACAATATGTCATTAACAATCACAAGTTCAATTATCGCTTTCGTGCTGATAATCTTGCTGTTGGTGTTTTTGTTGCTCTACGCGCAAGCCAAACTGGTGCAGAGTGGCAACGTCAAAATTATTATTAATGGAGACGAACAACATCCCCTTGTAGTTCCTGCAGGCACTACGCTGCTTTCAACGCTTTCCAATTCAAAAATCTTTCTGCCTTCTGCTTGTGGTGGTGGCGGTACTTGCGCCATGTGCAAGTGCCAGATTGTTGAAGGGGGCGGCGATGTGCTTCCTACAGAGGTGGGACACCTAAGCCGCAAAGAGATGCAAGAAAAAGTCCGTTTGTCTTGCCAAGTCAAGGTCAAAAATGACATGAGGATTCAAATTCCTGAAGCTATTTTTGGTATCAAGAAATGGGAGTGCGAAGTGGTATCCAACTACAACGTAGCTACTTTTATCAAAGAATTTGTTGTAAAATTACCTGAGGGAGAAGAACTTAAATTTGAAGCGGGCGGCTATATCCAAGTCGATGTGCCACCGATTACCTGCAAGTTTAGCGACATAGACATTGCGCCAAGGCCCGATGATCCTGACGGTGCGGACAAATACAAAAGCGATTGGGATAAGTTCAAAATGTGGGATTTGAAAATGGTAAATACTGAGCCTATCTTCAGGGCTTACTCTATGGCCAATCACCCCGCTGAAGGCAATATTATCATGCTCAACATAAGAATTGCCACCCCTCCTTGGGACAGAGCCAACAACAAATGGATGGATGTCAATCCGGGTATTTGTTCTTCTTATGTTTTCACCAGAAAACCCGGCGATAAAGTAGTCATCTCAGGCCCTTACGGAGAATTTCACATCAAAGACACCAAACGTGAGATGATTTACATTGGTGGCGGAGCGGGCATGGCTCCTCTGCGCTCTCACCTCTTCCACCTCTTCCACACATTGAAAACAACCGATAGAAAAGTTACTTTCTGGTATGGTGGACGCTCAAAGAGAGAGTTGTTTTACACAGAAGACTTTAGGGCTATCGAAAGAGAATTTCCCAATTTCAAGTACTACATTGCTCTTTCCGAGCCACTTCCAGAGGATAACTGGAAAGTCAAAAACGGACTCGACGGCGAAGGAGACGGTTTTGTTGGATTTATACACAAAGTTTTGATAGACAACTACCTCGGCAAGCATCCTGAGCCGGAGGAAATAGAATTTTATTTCTGCGGCCCTCCTATGATGAATGCCGCTGTCATCAAAATGTGTGATGACTTCGGAATTCCTCCAGAGCAAGTATCATTCGATGACTTTGGAGGCTAATACACAGCCAATCAAATAGTTAAAACAGTCACAGAATCAAATCTGTGGCTGTTTTTAATTTAAGGCGGTTCTAATATGGAGTAAAATCTGATATTCTTTTATTGATAAGCTAAAGCATGTTTTTGTTGTGTAGCTGGTAGATTAATGGTTAAACAGCTCGGTTTTTGGTTCTAAGAGAATATCTTGACTGATTTATCCTTTGTCAATCAAAAACCAGCAAGTCCGCTCTTTTCAGTTTGTCTAAGGAAATCTTTTCCAGCCATGTAATATGGCCGGTTGATTTGAGAAGACTTGAATCGAATCCCTCATTGTTGTGGCTTTGAACTTTGAGCAGGTAATCGCAATAAGAAAATTCAGGTACCAAATACATCCCTTTAGGTTTTTGCAAGTTATTGTTCACCAGCTCAAACCTGCGCACGTAGGTTTGAGCCAAAAACCAGTAAATCTCTATTTCTTCTTTGCTTTTAAGCTCTATTTTGGCAATGGGCTGCAAATAAAAATCTACTTCAAGCAATTTGCCGAGATGCCAAGCCACTTGATACGGCCTCAGATGGGAAACCAAAGCCAACAACTCAAAATCATACTCAAACCTAAAATTGATGTTAGCCAAGTTTTAATTTTTTACCCAAGTTTTCGATTGCATAGACCAAACCAAACGCCAATACACAAACCAACACACAAGCCCAAAAATAGGATTCGCCTTGATAGGCAAAGGGGCTGACGTTGATTTGGATAAGAGGCTTTTCAACGCCGTGCCTGTCCACATAAGTTTGCAAAGTCTGCTTCCATGGCCAAATTTTGTTCAATGAGCCGAACATAAATCCCGCCAACAGCCCGACCGTTAGGTCATGGTACTTTCTTAACAACCAAGTCAGCACATGCGAAAACGCCAAAAGCCCTACCACGCAACCCGCTGCAAACATGCCCAATACATCAAATTTGGCTTCCTTCACAGCTCCAAAGACGTACTCATACTTGCCCAAAAGAACCAAAATAAAACTGCCCGAAATACCCGGAAGTATCATTGCGCAGATGGCAATTGAGCCACATAAAAATATAAACCACAACTCGTTGGGGGTTTCGGTTTGCCCCATTTCCGTGATAAAGTATGCCGCCAAAGCCCCAATAAGCCCAAACAAAAAAACCGCTACTGTCTTTGATCTGATTTGTGAGATAACCAAAAAAGTAGATGCCAACACCAACCCAAAAAAGAAAGCCCATACCAATTCTTTGTAAGTAGCCAACAAATACAAAATCAGTCTGGAAAGCAATGCAATAGAAGTCAATATACCCGCAAAAAGAGTTGCCAGAAAGAAAAGATTTACCCTTTGGACAAAATCTTTGATATTAAAATGAAGCAACAGCCTAAGGGCTTTGGCATCAAAGGATTTGATTGATGTGAGCAATTCTTCGTAAATACCCGTGATAAAAGCAATCGTCCCCCCAGAAACACCCGGCACCACATCGGCTGCACCCATAGCCAAGCCTTTGAAATAAAGCAATATATTAAATTTCATGGGTCAAAAATAATTATATTATGAATTTTTGTTGCCTTTTATTTTGTGAGAAAATTATTTCTGTCTTATTATTGTAAAAATTATTTTCACAAAACCTATTTTTAAACACATGAAAGCTATTTCCGCCCTTTTCCTTTTTGTGTTGCTTAGTACAAGTTCAATTTTTGCCCAAGGTGAGAACACAGGCAACAGAACCGTTTATGAATTTCTTCAAATCACTACCATTGAATCGGTTGTACCCGGTGGACTTGGACGTTCGCGCCTTTTGGTTGCCGATGACAAAGGCCAATTGGAAGAGATCAAACTTGAAAACTTTTTCAGTATGGTGGGTATCAATTTTGGCAACATCAGAGCCAATGACCAAACCATTGCCACCAAAATCAACCAACTGTCTTCTCAAGGCTGGGAATTGGCTTCAGTGGTAACAGGTTCTTATAGCGCAGACAAAAGCACTGGTATATTTTTGACCCGCTACCTGTTTAAGAGAGCCAAAAACTAACATCCACTCATATCAATAAGTAGCCTGCTTTGTTGAAAAGCGGGCTTTTTGTTTATCTATGCCTTGCCCTTTTCCCAAACTGCCATTCTGTCACGGTTGTTTGTATTGGCACAATTGGTGATTGAAATTATTTAAATCTAAAACTGCATACATAGCTTAATAATATGGGCAAAATCATTGGAATAGACCTCGGCACAACCAACTCTTGTGTCGCCGTCATGGAGGGTAGCGAAGCGATTGTGATACAAAACAGCGAAGGCAAGCGCACTACCCCATCAGTTGTTGGTTTCCTTGACGAAGGGCGAGGAGAGCGCAAAGTTGGAGACCCTGCCAAGCGTCAAGCCATCACCAACCCTATCAATACCGTCAGTTCCATAAAACGATTTATGGGTAAAAGATATTCTGAGGTGGTCAATGAGGTAAGCATGGTTTCATACAAAGTGGAAAAAGGAAGCAATGATACCCCCCGCGTCAGAATCGGGGAGCGTCATTTTACCCCGCAAGAAATCTCAGCTATGATCTTACAAAAGATGAAACAAACTGCTGAAGACTATTTGGGAACCAGCGTAACCGAAGCCGTAATTACCGTACCAGCCTATTTTAATGATGCAGAACGCCAAGCCACCAAAGAAGCAGGTGAAATCGCTGGCTTGAATGTGCGGCGCATCATCAACGAGCCTACCGCAGCCGCCTTGGCTTACGGCATGGACAAAAGAGGCAAAGACATGAAAGTAGCTGTTTTTGACTTGGGAGGCGGCACTTTCGATATTTCCATTCTTGAACTGGGCGACGGTGTATTTGAGGTGAAATCAACCAATGGAGACATTCATTTGGGTGGAGATGACTTCGACCAAAAAATCATTGATTGGCTTGCACAAGAGTTCATAAGTGATGAAGGCATTGATTTGAGAAAAGACCCTATGGCTTTGCAAAGACTCAAAGAAGCCGCCGAAAAAGCGAAAGTTGAACTCTCCAGTTCTGCCGAAACCGAAATCAATCTCCCTTATATCATGCCCGTCAACGGCATACCTAAGCACTTGGTGCGCAAACTTAGCCGCGCCAAGTTTGAACAACTCTGCGATGACCTATTCCGCCGCTGTCTTGAGCCTTGCCGCAAGGCCATGGCCGATGCAGGGGTAAAAGCCAGCGATATAGACGAAGTCATCTTGGTGGGTGGTTCGACACGTATCCCCCGCATACAAGAAGAAGTTGAAAAGTTTTTTGGCAAAAAACCCAGCAAAAGCGTAAACCCTGACGAAGTTGTGGCTATTGGGGCTGCCATACAAGGCGGTGTGCTCACAGGCGAAGTCAAAGATGTTTTGCTGTTGGACGTAATACCGCTTTCATTGGGTATAGAAACCTTGGGGGGCGTAATGACCAAACTTATCGAATCCAATACGACCATACCCACCCGCAAATCGCAAGTGTTCTCAACGGCTGCCGACAACCAGCCCTCCGTACAGATACATGTGCTGCAAGGAGAGCGGGCTATGGCCAAAGACAATAAAACCATAGGCTTGTTCAATCTTGACGGTATTCCGCCCGCACCCAGAGGAATTCCGCAAATTGAGGTTATTTTTGATATTGATGCCAATGGTATATTGAATGTTACCGCCATAGACAAAGGCACAGGCAAAGAGCAAAAAATTCGTATCGAGGCTTCCTCAGGTCTCTCAAAAGAGGAAATCGAGCGCATGAGAAACGAAGCCAAAGCCAACGAAGAGCGGGACAAACAAGAGCGCGACCGAATTGAAAAAATCAACCAAGCTGACTCCATGATCTTCCAGACTGAAAAACAAATCAAAGAATTTGGAGACAAGATGTCAGCTTCCAACAAATCGGCTGTCGAATCCGCTCTTGCCGACCTGAAAAATGCACATGCTACCCAAAATGTGGCAGGCATTGATTTGGCCATGGAAAAACTCAATCAGGCTTGGGCGGCTGCCTCACAAGAAATTTATTCAAACCCGGGTGCACAACAATCACCTCAAGAACCAACGCAAAACGACACAAAATCAGGCGGCGACAATGTAACTGACGTCGAATACGAAGAAGTAAGCAAATAAATCTACCTGTTTTAATACCCAAACCTATGAGGTTCTAATACCTCATAGGTTTTATTTTTTTCATCTTGTTTTTTTAAGCCATAAAGCAGGATTGAGCTTTTGGTTGCCCCTCCATATCTGAAACTGCAATTCACTAACACCCTGAGGGCTGGTAAACACAATTCCTATTTCTTGACCTTCGGAAATCTTTTGTCCTATTTTGACAAAGGATTTTTCCAAGTTGGCGTAAACAGAAAAATAGTCTCCATGCTGTACAAGTACCAAATAGTTCATACCGGGCACGGTAGAAACAGCCGTTACTTTACCCTCAAAAACAGCGCGAATCACCTCTCCTTGTTGGGTTCTGATATCTATGCCTTTATTTTCTACAAATATGTTTTCCAAAACCGGGTGAGGCTGCTTGCCAAACTCTGAGGAAATCACCCCGTGCCGCACAGGCCAACCCAGCTTGCCTTTGTTGGCTTGAAAACTTGCGGCCAGTTTGCCCGCCTCCGGCAACAGGCGGATATCACCTTCTGCCGTTCTGCCTCCCGATACCATCTCAAGCCCCTCTTCTACCTGAATTTCGAGCATTTTATCGGTCTCTTGGAGCCGCTTGCGGTATTTTTCCAGTTCATTGAGCAACTGGTTTTCTTTGAACTTGAGGTCGGATACCATCTTCCTTTGGGCAATCTGTAACTTGGCAAATTCGTTCAGTGCGGTTTGTTCTTTTTGCAACAGCACAAATTTGGCCTGCCGCGAAGCCACCAAAGACTGGTTTTTATCCTGAATCTGTGAGCTTATTTTCTCGATGATCTCAATCTGCTTGCGTCTCATTTGGGCGTATTGCCTGAAGTGGGTAGATCGCGACCAAAGCTCATTGAAGCTCTGACTGGAAAAAAGGTAAGAGAGTTTGTCAGCCGATTGCAATTTTGAGCTGGTATAAAGCATGTGTGCATATTCTTTTTTAATCTGTGTGAGGTCATGTTGCAGTGCTTCTAAAATGATACTACTCTGTTCAATAGAATAATCAATTTGTTTGACTTCACTGCGAATGCCCTCAAGCAATTTACTCCTATTGGCCAACTGGATGTTGAGCAGCCGTAGTTGGGAAAGGTTGGCAGAATGATCCTCACGCATTTGATTGAGCAACTCATTGGTTTCTTCTATGAGTTTTTCATAGGTTTGGCGGTCTGATTGGGCATAAAGATTTGAAGCCAGCACAAAAACCATCAAAAACATTTTCATAGTCTTGAGTTTTGCTTACAAATCTAATATTTTTTTTAAAACCAAGATATATTGCTTATTTTCAATGCTTTAAAACACAATAAATCCAAACCCCAAGATTAGATGCCTTCAGACCTTTTCTGCTTTGCGCCCCAGCGGGTCGCTGGTTCCGATGAAATACATCAAATGTCGGTCTTGGTCTTTGAGGTAAATCTGCTCGCAGTGGACTTGAAAAGCATGGGATACGATAGATGGGACAAGTGCTTGATTGACTGTTGAAAATGTAATCTGTGTGCCCTTATGAAGCAGCAAAGCATGGCTGGCGTATTGCATGGCGATATTCAAGTCGTGGAGCACACAAAGTACGGCAAAATTTTTGGCTGCAATAACAGAAAACAATTCCATCATCTGGTGTTGGTGATAAATATCAAGGGCAGTAATTGGCTCATCGAGCAGCAAATAGCCTTTCTCTGTGTCCCAAATCTGTGCTAATACACGAGCCAAATGCACTCTCTGTTTTTCTCCGCCAGATAGGGAGCTAAAATTCCTATCGGCAAAACCATAAACGCCTGTAGTCTTCATGGCCATGTCCACACAATCGCGGTCAAACTCAGAAGGCTTGTAGGTAAATCGGGCGTAGCGTCCCATCATTACCACTTCGTGAACCTTGAAAGGAATTTCGATGGAATTGCTTTGCGACATGACAGCCCTAATTTTGGCAAGCTCAAGGGCTGTAAAGCCGGCCAAAGGACGACCGGAGTAAAGAATATCGCCGCTCTCTGACTTCAAACTACCGGCCATTGCCCGCAACAAGGTAGTTTTACCCGACCCGTTGGCTCCCAAGATTGCCGTTATGTTACCGCAGGATAGGGTAAAGTTTATGGATTCAAGCAAGACTTTTTTGCCTGCTTTTACGCACAGTTGTTTGACCTCAATCATTTGAACATTTCCTCTATCTCTTCATAACTAACGATAAGCAAAGCCTTTTGCCCTTGAGGGCTGTAATTGGGGGCTTGACAAGCCAACAGTTGCTGAGCAATCGTTTCCCCTTGAGGAGGGGTAAAATTTTTGAGTTTGCGCCAAGCCACTTGCTGACAATAAGCCCGCGCCAACTTTTCCCGAAAGGGAAGGGTTTTCTCGCCTGAAGCCTTAATCTGTTCCAACACTTCAAGCAAGACTTGACTCTCAGAGCCTTCCGGCATCTCTGCCGGAATACCCGAAATCGCAAAAGAGCCTTTGCCAAGCACCTCAATATCAAAGCCCAGACAATTAAAGTCGGTCAATCTTTCCTGCAAAAGGGCTGCATCCGCAGCGTCCAATTCTACCCTTACCGGAAAAGCAATCTTTTGAGAAGCCGCCATCCGGTCAAAGGCAGCCATTGCTTTTTCATAATCAATTCTTTGCAAAGCAGCCAACAAATCAATAAAAGCCAAACCCGAGCGCAGAGTAGTAACAATATAGCGATTTTTTAGTTGCAGGGCTTGCCATTTTTGAGGCTGTGCAGGAATGTCATCCAATCCTTTTATCGTTAGCTGATTGTCAAGTGTTTCTTGTTCAATTGCAGGAAACAATCTCTCCCAGTACTTTGGGGAGGAGTCAGGAGTTTTGGACGGAACATCCGGCCTATAAGAAGGCTTAACAGGTTTGTCTAAAGCCTCTATGTAATTGACATTGAGACCAAAGTCAATAGCCGAAGCTACACCCAACGTCGCCAAAGCCATTTGTACGCTTGTTTTCAAAAAATTGTAAACAAAATTCTCATCGTCAAATTTGACTTCGGTTTTGGTGGGGTGAACGTTGATGTCAACATGTAAGGGTTCAATCTCGATGTTTAGATGAAAAAACGGGTAACAATCTTTGGGCAGAATGCCCTCATAGGCCGAGAAAATAGCATGGTTGAGGTAATTGTGCCTGACAAAACGGTTGTTTACGAACAAAAACTGCTCCCCTCTGGTTTTTTTTGCATTTTCAGGCTTGCCAAGATAGCCTTTGACCTTGATTAGGCCGGTTTGCTGCTCTACGGGGATGAGCTGGGTCTGATAGCTTTTGCCCAAAACCGCGACTATCCTTTTGGCAAGGGTATTTTGGGGAGCGAGTTGGTGGATTTCTTCTTCGTTGTGGTAAAGAGAAAGCCCTACTTGCGGATACGCCAAAGCCACCCTTACAAACTCTTCCAAAATGTGCCTCCACTCTGCTGTATTGGATTTGAGGAAGTTACGCCGCGCCGGAACATTGAAGAAAAGATTCCTGACAAAAATCTGCGTACCATTGGGGGTGGCAACAGGCTCTTGGAGCAAGACCTTGGAATCTTCGATGAGTATCCGCGTACCTACTTCATCTACAGCCCGCTTGGTCTTGAGTTCTACTTGCGCCACCGCCGCTATTGAGGCCAAAGCCTCTCCCCTAAACCCAAATGTGCGGATATTGAATAAGTCTTGGGTGGTTGCGATTTTGGATGTGGCATGTCGCTCAAAACACATTCGCGCGTCGGTTACTGACATACCTTTGCCGTTGTCAATGATTTGGATAAGGGATTTTCCGGCATCTTTTACTATCAGTGATATTTCTGTGGCCGAAGCGTCAATTGAGTTCTCAAGCAACTCTTTGACCACTGAAGCCGGACGCTGCACGACCTCTCCAGCAGCTATTTGATTGGCCAAAGACTCCGGCAGAAGTTGGATAACATCTTTCATAATAAAGCGCTGTTAAGGGCATCCCAAAAACTTTTAAGCACATGGCAAAGGCTTTAAAAACAGTAAAACCTTGGGCTTGGAAAATTTCACTTGCTCTTCCAGTTTCTACTCCCAAGCATGATTTGCGAACCCCAAAGAGCCAGAAAAGTTACTGAAGCAAAATAAACTATGTCTCTAACGTCCAAAACCCCTCTGGCGACACTTTCATAATGCACTCTAAAACTCAAAAAACTGAGCATATCACGCAAAAATCCTTTACTGCCAACAGAGGCCAACTCGAAAATAAAGAAAAACAAAAAGCCAAAACCCAAGGTAATCAAAAAAGCTACTATCTGATTGGAAGTGAGGCTACTGGAAAAAACACCCAATGCGATATAAGTCGAACTAAGCAACAACAAACCAAAGTAACCCCCTACGGTGGCTCCATGATCTACTTTGCCCAAGTAACTCAACGTAATATAATAAGGCAACGTACAAAGCAAAGCCACTCCCAGCAGAGCCAGACAAGACAGGTACTTACCCACGACAATCTGCCAATCGGTTACAGCCTTGGTACTAAGCAGCTCGAGTGTTCCGGCACGCATCTCTTCCGAAAGCGCACGCATCGTAATGGCAGGCACAAAAGCAAAAAAAGTCCAATAAGAAATCTCAAAAAATACCTGCAAAGAAGCCTGACCGACAAAAAACACATTGTTTGTCCACACCCAAGTAAAATAACCCGTCAAGAGCAAAAAAATTGACAAAATGACATAGGCAATCAGAGAATCAAAAAAAGTCGAAACCTCTTTTTTAGCAATAATAAAAACCTTATTCATAAAGAAATGGATTATACTTCAAAACTACTGTCCCTGTGCCAAAGAGTAAGCCTTTTGTCCTCCATAACACATCAAAAATTCAAGAGAGCAGATTTTAATTTTTTCTGAAACAACAAGAGACTGATTAAGAACTTCTTGTTGAGAAGTCTGTGACTGGAGTTC
>CAZRQL010000025.1:0-46293 GCA_964602415.1 uncultured Roseobacteraceae bacterium | reverse complement strand
AGGCAGGAATTTGTTGGAAGCTGTTTTTTTTTTTTACTATGGTTTCATTGTCCAAAAACTGCGCTGTTTCGTAGTTGGTAAAGCGTTTTTTAAATCGTGTATTTAATTTTCTTGATAGGGTGAGGGGATAATTTTTGTCTTCTGATTTTATGATTGAATCTATCTCATTCATCATTTTGAAATAGAGTTTGCGGGTGGAAAGGCCGGTATATTTTTTTAGGGAGCGGCTAAAGGGATAAAAAGGACTTCGGTAGGCATTGGCTCGGGCAAAGACTTTTTCCCAAATCTGCATTCCGTAGTGTTTTCTGGCGTAGGTGGTCATAAAATAGCCAATCGTGTAGTGATTGGGCACAAAATCCCTGTACGAGGTTGCGGAGGCTTTTTCGTAGCCGAAATACCGCTTTTCTCTGAGCAAAGCCAGCCATTCTTGGGTGAAAAAAGGCAGCCTTCCCCTTCCCGAAGCGGAGAGAGCCGTTTCGTAGCCTACCGCATCGCCCTCAAAAAACCAGCGCGGGGTGGCTATGTACGAAAAAGTCCCCCATCCGAAGTTGCCGAAGGCGTAGCTGGCCAGCCCCGTGAGGCCGCGCCTCGCATTGCTGTACTGTTGCACGTGCCTAAATTCGTGAATGGCAAGCAGTTCTGCCCAGTTGCCCGAACCCAAAAAGCTCACTTGCGGCGGGGTCATAAAAAACTCGCTGCGCCAAGGAGCCAAGGCCACAAAACCATTGGAGAGTGTCGTTTGGTTTTGCAGGATGACGCTGATTCTCGTGTGTTTTTGGCCGATGGACGCAAAGCCGCTGTCGCACAGGTAATCCAACAGCGAAGCCGTGCGTTGGGCTTGCTTGTGCAAAGATGAAGGAAAAATGATTTGCAGCTTTTCGGTATTGATTTGCTGCCAACTGAGCCGGTGCGGGTTGAGTCCGAGCCGACTGTGTTGTTGGGCACACAACACAGACACATGGAAAACCACCAAAAACCACAAGTTTCTTTTCAAAGCACTTTTCATAATAAAATATCCAAATCAAAAATAAGCATTGCCAAAGATTAAAAAGATGCTTTTCAAAATCTTAGTAGTTTTGCAAAAATCCAATCATGCAGAGCTATCAAATCCTTTGGGCTGACGACGAAATCGAATTGCTCAAGCCGCACATCCTTTTTTTAGAGAAAAAAGGCTACCAAATTAAAGCCGTTTCCAGTGGAGTCGAGGCCGTAGAGCTTTGTGAATCAAATATTTATGACTTAATCTTTTTGGATGAAAATATGCCGGGCATGAGCGGCTTAGAAGCCCTTGTCCTCATCAAACAGCGCAGGCCCCACACCCCCGTCGTGATGATAACCAAAAGCGAAGAAGAGCACATCATGGAGCAAGCCATCGGCTCAAAAATCTCAGATTACCTCATCAAACCCATCAACCCCAACCAAATACTCTTGTCTATCAAAAAACTGTTGGAAGGCAAAAAAATCCAAAGTGAAAAAACCAACCAACACTACATGCAAGATTTCCAAAAACTCAACCTTGCCCTCAACGACCCACTTGACCACCAGCAATGGGCTGAAGTTTACAAAAAATTGGTCTATTGGCAACTGGAAATCGAAAAGGCAGACAACGAAAATATGGCCGCCGTACTGGAAACCCAAAAAACAGAAGCCAATGCGCTGTTTTCCAGATATATAAAAGACAACTATTTTGACTGGCTTTCCAAATCGGCTGTTTCCAGACCTTTGCTTTCCCATGAACTCTTTAGAGCCAAAGTCTTGCCCCTGCTCCAACAAACACAGCCCGTTTTTTTTATTTTAATTGACAATTTGCGCTTCGACCAGTGGAAGACCATTGAGCCACTGGTAGCAGAACTATTTGATATTGAGGAAGAAGGAACCTACTACTCTATTCTGCCCACCACCACAGGCTTTGCCCGCAATGCCATTTTTTCGGGGATGATGCCCTCGGAAATCATCAAAAAATTTCCCCAATATTGGGTAGATGACAACGAAGAAGGAGGCAAAAACGACTACGAGCGCGAATTGCTTCAGCACCAACTCAAAACCTCCTTGCGCTCGGAAATCAAGTTTTCCTATCACAAAATCATCCACTCCAACCAAGGCAAGCAACTGTTGGACAACCTGCCTAACCTTATGCACAACCAACTCAATGTCATGGTATTCAACTTTGTGGATATGCTCTCGCACGCCAAAACGGATACCTTGGTCATCAGAGAACTGGCCAACGACGAGGCCGCCTACCGCAGCCTTACGATGTCTTGGTTTCAGCATTCGCCGCTCTATGATGTGCTCAAACAAATCTCACTGAGCAAACCCAAGGTCATCATCACCACCGACCACGGGACTGTTTTGGTCAAAGAGCCTTACAAAATCATAGGCGACCGCGAAACCAACACCAACCTGCGCTACAAACAAGGCAAAAAACTCAGCTACGACCCCAAGCATGTGCTCACCATAGACAACCCTGAAGCAGCGTTTTTGCCAAAGCCTCATGTATCTACTTCTTATGTTTTTGCGACAAACAACTATTTCTTTGCCTATCCCAACAATTTCAACCATTACGTCCAGTACTACAAAGACACCTTCCAGCATGGAGGCATATCGCTCGAAGAGATGATCATTCCCTTTGTATCCTTGAAATGAGCTAAAACTTTGATTCTAAGAAATAAGGCAGCATCGCCCGCCAAGTCGGCCAGTCGTGCCTCATATCAGCCCCCCAAAGGTCTAAATCGTGCCCAATTCCTTTGCCATGCAGGATATTGGATAGGTTTCTTGAGGCATCGGGGTCTTCGTAAGGGCCTTGGCCGGCGGTAATGTGGATGTGGTTGGAGCGGCGGATGGTATTGAGCAAGTTGTGGTCGTTGAGGTTGGGCAGGTAGTGCACGGGGGAGTTGAAATAGCAGTCGTCGTCCCAATAGTTTGAGGTATAGTAGCTTAGGTCGTAGATACCACTCATGGCAATCGTACCCGCTATCAAATCCGGTCTTTTGAAGAAAAGATTGGCCGAGTGCAAAGCCCCAAAAGATGCCCCACTGGTATAGACAGGCACCCAATGACCCCCGCAATGGCTAAAAATAAATGGAATGACTTCTTGAAATACATACTCATTGAACTGCTGGTGGCGGATGGATTTGGCTCTGGGGTGCATGTGTTTGTTGAGCCAGCTCTCTGAGTTGATGCTGTTGATGGAGAACACCTTAAATTTGCCGGACTCTATCATAGGTCTGATGGCATCAATCAAATAAAAACGCTCGTACTCAAGATAGTCGGCGGCGGCGGTGGGAAGCAACAGCAGTGCCTCTCCGTAGTAGCCATAGACGGCTATCTCCATCTGTCTGTTGAGGCGGGGACTCCACCAAGCATGTATTTCTCGGTTCATAAAAAATGATTTTACCAAATAAAGGCTTTGGCAGACAAGTGAGCAAATATTTTTTTAAAAAAATATACAAATTATTGTTTTTCAAATACTTTTATTACCTGCTCATAGACTTGCTCGAGTACCTCAAGCCCCTCTCGAGGCCCCACCCAACACAACAGGTCTAAGCCGCTCAGCCCCTTGCTGAACAGGGGGTAAAGCCCCTGCCGGTAGCGGTAAGACAAATCGGGCTGACTCTCAAAATAGTTTCTTAGGTCTTGAGGCACGCTTTTTTGGTAGGATTCGGTCTCCAATATACGGCCTTTGAGCCTGAAGCAATCCCGCAAGTAGTCCAGTGTCAGTCGGTTGAGCTGCCAGAGCGAATCGGTCGGGCTGTAGATGACTTCTTTGAGCGAGTCTTCAAAGTACTCGAAAAAGGGACTTTTGCCGTAGGCCGAAGCCATAGCCCGCCAGTGCCGGTTGCGCCAGTTTTTGCTCTCGTCGGTGCGTACTTCGGTGATGGGTATTTTTTGGCCGCTGTGCATCACGGGGATGACCAAGGTATCCACCCCGTTGGGGGTCAGGATTTGGGTACGGTTTCGGTGGGTTTGTTTTTGGTAGTTTTCGTGTTTTTCGAGCCTAATGTCTTCCAACAAAAGGCTCAGATAGGGCACAGAAGGGAAATAGTGCGATTCGATGATGGTTTTGTAGCAATGGGGCGGGGGTGTGGTCATAGTGGGGTGTCAGCTCCACAGGAGTGGGATAAATGATTTTGCAAAATAACAAAAACCCTTAGAAACATGCTATTATTATGATGCCGCCGGCTATGGGTGTGTTCGTTTTGTATGGGATATTTGAGCTTTACGAAGTAGCCAGAAACTGCAAATTTGAAAAAGATGATTTCAGAGAGTGTGTGCTGCCGATAGCAGTGGAGTTTGTGGATTTTTCAAAACCTGAGGTCATCAAAGAATACGAGCGTTATTGGAAAAAAGAGCTTGCGGGATGGGACAAAGTAAAAGGCACGCAACATGAGATGTACGAGAGGGTAAAATCAATCGAACAAAATTTTGGTAAGCTATCCGCTTGGCTGGCCGATATGAACAGCCTCACTGCCGAGTTGCTTTCCGACAATAATTTTGCGCACATCAAGCAAGCCATCAAATCGCCCCGATACAAGCGGTAGATGGCGAAATAAATTGTAGATTTGGGCGAATTAAGTCAGATACGTTTGGAAATCACTTCGAGCACCTATAGAAGCGTTATTGTCATGGAAAGAGTTTCAAAAAATAGTTTTCCTCACTGCCGACATTGCTTTTTTTGGGATGTTCTTAGGTTAGTTTTCGATGACACAACAATTTTGCAGCAATAGAAATATGATAAGTGAAGAGCAGGTAAGGTTTCTTATGGCAGATAAGGAAAGCAATCTCATTGAGCGCACGCGTTCGATTGCCGATGAGAAGTTGGGTCCGGCTATTTGTGCTTTCAGCAATGATTTTCCCAATCATAGGCTTCCCGGATATTTGCTGTTGGGGGTTGGGGACGACGGCAAACCGGCGGGTATGAGATGGAGTGACCGAGAACTTGCCGCTATTGGAGGCATGAAAACGAACGGCAAAATTTTGCCACAGCCTTCATTGGTGGTAAGTCCTGTGTTTGAATTTGAGGAAGGCGAAGTGATAGTTGTAGAAGTTAAGCCCTCCACTTATCCCCCTGTCAGGTATGATGGACGCTGCTGGATTAGGGTGGGTCCCCGCAAAGACAAGGCATCTATCGAAGAAGAACGTATATTGACCGAGCGCAGGGCATCTTATGCAAGAACTTATGATTTGATGCCTGCTCTTGGTGCTGCCATTGATGATTTGAGTGTTGAACTGTTTAAAACGAACTATTTGCCCTCAGCTATTGACAAAGAAACCCTTGCAGAAAATGGAAGAAGCCTTGGAGACCAGCTTGCTTCGTTGCGGTTTTATGATACCCAACAAAACTGCCCTACTCATGCTGGTATTTTATTATTTGGGTTGAATCCTGAGTTTTATTTACCCGGCGCATATCTTCAATACATAAAATTCAGGGGCGAAGACATGATGAGTGATGTGGAATTTGAGAAAAAATTCTCAGGTGCTTTGATAACCGAATTAAGGCAAATAGATGATTTTATCAAAGGCAGCATTGTCAAAGAGCGTCCTGTCAGAAAAGATTCATTCAGAGAGCAGTTGATACGCAATTATCCTTATTGGGCTTTGCGCGAATTGGTGATGAATGCAATTATGCACCGAAGTTATGAATCCAACGCACCAATTTATATTTATGAGTTTTCCAATCAAATTCAAATCATCAACTCCGGTGGCTTGTTTGGTGAAGCCACACCCCAAAATTTTCCCAATGCCAGCGATTACAGAAACGTGGTGTTGGCAGAGGCGATGAAAGTATTGGGTTACGTAAACCGATTTAACTATGGGGTAAAAAGAGCCAAAGACGAATTATTAAAAAACGGCAATACAGAGCCTGATTTTGATTTAACATTGACCACCAAGTTTAAAGTATCTATACCCATACACCCGAACTGGATATGAGGACAATAGTATTTTTCAATAACAAAGGGGGCGTAGGAAAAACCACAACGGTTTATCATGTAGCATGGATGCTTTCGGAATTGCGAATCAGAACCATAGCTGTTGATTTAGATCCACAATCAAATCTTACGTCTATGTTTTTAACTGAAGACCGTCTGGAAGAAATATATGAGAATAATAAACCATTTACGGTTTTTCATGCCATTAACCCCGTGGTAAATGCCGACCCTTTTTTGCCGGTGCATATAGAGCAGATTAATTCTACATTAGGATTGATAGTTGGCAATCTTGCGCTTTCTACGTTTGAAGACAAGCTCAGTGATGCATGGCTCAAATGTTTGAACAGTGACATTTATTCATTTAAGATAACCGGCATTTTCAAAACACTAATTGATGATGCGTCAAAGAGATTTGACGCAGAAATTGTGTTGATAGATGTAGGCCCCAATTTAGGTGCCATCAACAGGGCAGTCACCATCAGTTCAGACTATATTATTATGCCGGTGGCTTCGGATTTGTTTTCTCTACAGGGGATCAAAAATCTTGGCTCAACATTATATCAGTGGAAGGAGCAATGGAAGCAGCGAAAAGAACATAAGCCAAGAGACTTATCAACAAGCATCCCCGAAAATGCTGCCCATCCGATTGGATATATTGTGATGCAGTATTCTGCAAAAGAAAGCCGCCCTGTTAAATCTTATTTAAAATGGGCAAACAGGATTCCCAATATTTTTCGTTCGTTTGTACTTGGCCTTCCCGATAGCCATGTGGAGAGCGTGGATAGCGACGAAAATTGCATTGCGCTTTTAAAACATTACAGGAGCCTTGCGCCTATGTCCATGGAGTCGCATAAACCGATATTTTTATTGAAACCTGCCGATGGGGCTATAGGGGCGCATGTGTACGCAGTTCAGCGAAGTTACGAGGAATTTAAACTCCTCACTCAAAAAATTCTTGACAAATGTTCTTGATTTACTTTTGAGATGGATTTGCTTGCATCGAATTTGAAATACTCATTTTTTACCGAATTTTTATAGCCTGTTACGACTTGATGACCTCCCGGATGTCGGATATGATTTTGTGTGCCAGGTGTTCGGCGGTGGCCATTGAGACAGATTCGGAGTAGATTCTGATGATAGGCTCGGTATTGGATTTGCGCAGGTGCACCCATTCGTTTTCAAAATCAATTTTGACACCGTCTATGCGGCTGATTGGATGGTTTTTGTATCGCTCAAACATTTTTTCCAACACCAGATCTACGTTGATTTCGGGGGTGAGTTCTATTTTGTTTTTCGAGATGTGGTAGCTGGGGTAAGTAGCGCGCAGTCGGCTTGCTGTTCCTTGGTACTGAGCCAAATGAGACAAAAATAAAGCGATTCCTACCAGCGCGTCTCTTCCGTAGTGCAGTTCGGGATAGATGACACCGCCGTTGCCTTCTCCACCTATCACTGCTTTGTGTTCTTTCATGGCTGCCACGACATTGACTTCGCCAACGGCAGAAGCAAAGTATTGGTAGCCATGTTTTTGGGTGATGTCCCTCAGTGCGCGTGTCGAAGAGAGGTTGGAGACGGTGTTGCCGCCTTGGTGTTTGAGTACGTAGTCGGCTACGGCCACCAGAGTGTATTCTTCGCCAAAGGGGCTGCCGTCTTCGCAGACCAAAGCCAGCCTGTCCACGTCCGGATCTACCACAATGCCCAAGTGGCAATCATCATCGCTGACCACCCTGCAAATCTCTGCCAAGTGCTCGGGCAAAGGCTCGGGGTTGTGGGGGAAGTGTCCGTTGGGTTCGCAAAAAATTTCTACAACCTGCTCAACGCCCAAGGCTCTGAGCAAGTTGGGCACGGCAATCCCGCCCGTAGAATTTACGGCATCTACCGCAATTTTGAAGTTTTTGGCCTTAATGGCCTCGACATTGACCAAAGGCAAGGCAAGGATTTTTTGGATGTGCGTATCCAAAAAAGTATCGTCGTACTGATAGGAGCCTATTTGGTTGTGGGTGGCGTAGTTAAAGTCGCAGCTTTCGGCGTAGTACAATATTTTTTGACTTTCCTGCTCAGAGACAAATTCGCCTTTGGAGTTCAGGAGTTTTAGGGCGTTCCAGTTGGCGGGGTTGTGGCTGGCGGTGATGATGATGCCCCCCGAGGCTTGCTTGGCCTCGACAGCCATTTCTACGGTCGGGGTGGTAGAAAGCCCCAAGTCAATAATATGAATGCCCATAGCCCGCAAGGTATTGCAAACCAAGCTGCTGACCATCTCTCCTGAGGTTCTTGCATCCCTTCCGACGACAACGATTTTTCGGTTTTGGTGTTGTTCGCACAGCCACTGACCGTAAGCGGAAGTGAATTTTACAATGTCAATGGGAGAGAGGGTATCCCCCGGTTTGCCGCCTATTGTTCCTCTGATTCCTGAAATAGATTTGATGAGTGCCATTTATGAGTTATCTGGTTTTGCAAATTTATTATATTTATTCGTTGGTTTGCTGTGCGGTGTTTTGGTTTTTATTCTCCAGCAAATATTTTATGGTAAGCCCCTGCACCAGAATAGAAAATATCACCACAAAATAAGTCATAGATACCAGCAAATCTTTTTGCGAACCCAACTGCTGGGCGGGCAGCGACAAGGCCAGTGCCACAGACAATCCGCCCCTAAGCCCTCCCCACACCAAAATCACGGTGGTGTTTTTGGTAAATTCTCTTCTGATGCTCATCAGTTTTATGGGGATGCCGACACTGATAAAGCGGGCAACCAGTACCACCGCCGTTGCGAGGGCTCCCGCCAGTAGGTAGTTGAGTTCAAAGTGGATAATCATAATTTCAAAGCCAATCAATATGAACAAAATGGCATTGAGCGTGGAGTCAATCAAGTCCCAAAAAATATAAAAGTGGTTGCCCATGTAATCGTTTTTGTGCCCTACTTGCCCCACATAAATACCCATAATCACTGTGGCGATAGGCCCTGATGCTTCGATAATTTCTCCCAAACGGTACACCCCAAGCACCATAGCCACGCTAAAAAGGATTTCGAGTTCTTGTTTTTCGTTGGATATAAGCGATAAGGCTCTGATGCAGAGCCACCCCCCAACAAAACCCAGTACGATACCTCCTGCCACTTCTTGAAGGAAAAGCGCAGAGACCGATACAGCACTTACATTGGCCACGCCCTTTTCCAAAATAGCGAGCATGGTCAAAAATATAACCACACCCACACCATCGTTGAACAGCGATTCGCCTGCAATCTTGATCTCCAGATTTTTGGACATGTTGGTTTGCTTCAAAATCCCCAACACAGCAATAGGATCGGTAGGTGAAATCAATGCCCCAAATACCAAACAAGCAATAAAATCAATTTGATAACCAATGAATTGAACTAAATAATAAGTCAAACTGCCCACTATAAAAGTGGAGGCGAGTACCCCAAAGGTTGCCAGAGCCAAAATAGGCCATTTTTCTTCTTTAAGTTTCTCTAAATCAATATGTAGCGCACCGGCAAACAGTAAAAAACTCAGCATAAAATGCAGCAAAATCTCTGCAAAGTCAAAACCACGAACGATTTGCTCAACTTCCTTTTCAAAGGAAGGAAAAATAAGCCCGGATAGCAGCAGCATCACAGAAAGCGCAAAGGCTTGTATCATAAGCCCTATGGTAGGAGATATTTTTAAAAATCGTTCATTGAATAAAGTGAAAAATGAAGCCAAAAAAAGTAAAATGGTGATGATGTCCAAGGTGTTCATCTTGTTTGTTTGGTTTATCTAAAGTTTGACTCAAAGTTACGCTAACTTGTCGTAGTCAATGCCTGTGAGATGCCTAAAAAAACTATTTTTGTGTCGATACAGTGAATCAACAAACTCATAATGAACCAACTTTTGCTCGATGTCTCCCCTGCTTATATTATTGTATGTTTTTCGGTGGCATTTTTATACGCATGGGCGATGTACTCGCGCAGCTATCCATGGGGAAAAGCTCTGAATTACTTCCTTTCTGTGCTTAGATTTTTGCTTGTTTTTTTTCTTTCGTTTCTTTTGCTGGGGCCTCACCTTCGGTTTTCAACATTTGTCAAAGAAAAGCCAAAAGTGGCCATTGCCATAGACAACTCAGAATCTTTGCCGCTCATCACCCCAACCCCAACCCTTCAAAAACATTTAGAAGGCCTCCAAAAGATTGCGCGACTCGATTACGAGTTCACTTTTTTTGATTTAAACAGTCCAATTGAAAACCTCAAAAGCATAGAGTTTCAAAATAAATCAACCAATCTCACAGCCCAACTGTCTAACATAGCTTCCCGGTACGAAAACCAAAATCTCTGTGCCGTAGTGCTTTACAGCGACGGCATTGTCAACAGAGGCATGTCCCCGCTGTTTTTTTCATTTACCAAACCCATTTACACCATCGGGGTAGGCGATACGACGAGGCGCAAAGATATAGCCATCAAATCATTGATTTCCAATAAAATAGCTTATCAAGGCAATTTATTCCCTATTTCTGCCGAGATTTTGCAAGAAGGCTTCGACAAACAAACTGTCAATATGACGCTCAAAAGCGAGCAGGGTATCGTAGCCCGCAAGACCATAAGTTTGAACGAGCCGCTTTTGAATGTGGATTTTTTGGTCGAGGCGCAAACACAAGGCACTCAATCCTACACATTGAGCATCGAACCACTGAAAGGTGAATTTTCAACAAAAAATAATTCCAAGACCATATTTATTGAAATTCTCAAAAGCAAACAGAAAATTTTATTGCTTGGTGCGGCGGTGCACCCCGACATAAAAGCCATTAAGGCAGCCATAGAAACCAACCAAAACTATGAATTGGTTACTTATCTGCCCCAATTGGATGCCGCCAATCAATTGGATAAGCCCGACTTCAACGAAGTGTTTGACTTGGTGATATGCCATCAGTTGCCTTCTTCCAATAGTGCAAGCAACGCATTGATGCAAAAGTTTTTGTCTATGAAAGTGCCCATTTGCTTTATTTTGGGTAGCCAAACGGATTACGCCGCTTTCAACAAACTTAATCTGCCGATTGGTTTTAAAGAAAGTACTTTCAGACCCGATAGGGTTTTTGCTGCTCTCAATACTTCATTTCAATCTTTTACCCTTGAAGACAATTGGGCGGCTGCGGTTTCGGGTTTTCCGCCCATTGTTACCAATTTTGGTGGGGCATCTGCCAAAGTACCTTTACAGGTTCTTATCAAGCAAAAAATAGGCAATCTGACTACCGATTTGCCGCTATTGGCCGTAGAACCGCAGTCTAAAATGGGATTTTTTCTGGCAGAGGGTTTGTGGCAGTGGAGGCTTGAAAATTTCAGAGTCCACAATAACCACGAAGTATTTGACAAAATTATCAGCAAAATGGTGCTTTATTTGGCATCTAAAGAAGACAAACGCAAATTTAGGGTGTATCCTACTTCAAACGAAATGAGCGATTCGGAGCCTGTTTTGATGATCACGGAGGTTTACAATGACTCTTACGAAAAAATTTATGGGCAAAATATTGAACTATCTATCACAGACAGCAAATCGTTCAATCGTTCTTTTAGCTATACCAATCAACAAGGCAGCAAGTTTGAAGTCGGCAGTTTACCTTCGGGTATTTACCGCTACCAAGCCAAAACAATGCTCAATGATAAAATGGAGGTATTTGAAGGCAAGTTTTCCATTATCCCAACCCAAATGGAGGATATTGTAACCCAAGCAGATTTTAATATGCTTCGCGAACTTTCAAATAAAACGGGAGGTAAGTTTTTTTATGCCGACGATATAGAAAAGTTGTACCAAGAACTTTTAAAAACACAGTTTAAAACCAAAATTCACACCGAACAAAAAACCGATTATGTGATAAATATCTGGTGGATTATGTTGGCTTTGACTTTGTTTGCTTCAGCAGAATGGGCTGTTCGCAAAAACCAAGGCTCTTATTAGCGTTTGTATTTTTTATACAAATCAATTTGACGCGAAGAAATTTCTATTTTTTTGCCTTCCACATATACCATTTGCAAATTGTTGGTGGTTATATCCAATGCGTCGCCTTTAGAAATAAAAAAACTGGCCGTTTTACCTACTTCTATTGTGCCGATTTGGTGGTCAAGTCCCAATATTTTGGCAGGATTTGAGCTTATCAGGCTCAGGGCTTGCTCTTGGCTAAGTCCGTAAGCAACAGTTTGACCAGCAGAAAAAGGCAGGTTCCTTGCCCCCATCGCTTCCATATCGCCTTCATAGTTCAGGGCACAAAGCACGCCTGCACTGACTAATTTTGCTGCCAAGCCAAAAACACCTTCTACCGATTCACGGTTTTGGGGCAGCCCAAAAACCCTTGGCAGCACCACAGCAATCTCTTTGTCTTTGAGCCAGTGCGCTATTTTATCTACTTGTTGCCCGGCCACGAGAACAATTTTTTTGATGCCCAACTCTTGCAATATGCCTATGGCTTTGATGGCTTCTTCGTTTTGTTCGCAGTGTAAAAAGAGGATTTGCGAGCCATCAAAAAGGCTTCTGAGCACTGAGATTTTGAGGTTTTTTGTGGGATTGGTTTCGGTTTTGGCTGAATTTAAAATGGATACCACTTCGTTGATTTTCTCGCTTTTCCAATACAGGTGCTGTGCAATGTCTTTTTTGACAATTCCTTTTTCTTGTTTTAAGCAGAAAACAGATGACTGCCCAGCGAAAAGTTCTCCTCTTGGGGCAACTTCGACAAACAACACTCCGTTTTGCCGCAGGGTAGGGATGATGTCCGATTTGTCGTTGAAAGCCACATGGGTGGAGATATTGGGATTCAATTCTCCCACTTCCCTATAATCCAAAGTAGCAGCCACCGCATCTATTTCTCTTATTCCCAGTGTATTGTTTAGCAGGATAAGTCCCGGATACAAATGTGCTCCCCCCATATCAATACCATCGGACTCTTGGGGATTTCCTTGTCCCACATTCGTTATTTTATTGTTTTCTATAGATAGAAAGCCGTTTTCTATGATTTGGCCATTGCCCACGTGGATGGTAAGGTTTTTGAAATGTTGCTTTTGAGCATAAAGACCGGCAGCACCAATGAGCAAAAACAGCACAACCATAAAAAAGCGGGCTAACCACGTATCTTGAGCAGGCTTTGGCCAGTTTTCTATTTCTTTTTTTGTTTGGGCACTCAAATCAAAAACAGGGGTCTGGGGATTAATTTCCCCGGTCTGGATCTTAGATTTAACCTCTTTAAAATCAACGTATTCAATTTCACCGTCTTTAGAAAAAGCAATTTTTGAATTTTGGAAAAAATCTAATCCCATTTTCTTGCCCGATGCTTTGATGACCTCTACCAAATCATCTATCCCGCATCCGCTGGCTTTCCCCGTACTTTCATCTAAGCCGATTACCAAAAATCTGTTATTCAATATGTTGGCACTTGCATAAAGTACGATTCTGTGTGCTTGCCATGTAGCAATGAATTTTTTCATGTCTTCCAACAACTGCTGCTGCTGTTCTTCATTGATTTCTCGTTGGGCTTGGTAGAGCCATATTCTTGCCTCAGGAGTCAGTTTTGAGAAGTCCACGAACATATAGGAGTAGTTTTTTTGCAAATATAGTTGATATATGTTGCTAAAATTCGGGATGGGCGGCAACGATTGTTGCTCAAAATGACAAAATCCACTTCAAAGAGTTGAAGCGGACAAAAAAGAACTTTTTCAATCTGGATTTTAGAGTTCTACCAAAAACAAAGGCTGGTCGTATTCAACCGGTGAAGCATTGTCCACCAATACTTTGACGATTTTTCCACTAACTTCAGACTCGATCTCGTTGAAGAGTTTCATGGCCTCAACGATGCAGACCACTTCTCCTTTTTTGACTGGGTCACCTACATTTTTGAAAGGTGGCGAGTCAGGACTTGAGGAGCGGTAGAATGTTCCTATCATTGGTGACTTTATGGTTACTGTGTTGGTTGATTTTGAGGGGGCTGACTCTTGAGGGGTAGGGACGTTAGGGTTTGCTTGAGGCAACTCTTGAGCCGATTGAGTATGTTGTGTTTGTGGTACGTACTCAACAACCGATAAAGGTACGGCAGGGGCATTGGAGCCAACGCCTCGTTTTATGCTCAGTTTGATATTTTCAGTTTCAAGATTAACTTCCCAAAGTCCTGAATTTGAGATAAATGAGATAAGGTCTTTGATTTCTTTAGAGTTCATTCTGCAAATTTTGTGAATACGAAGATTGTAAAAATTATTAAATAGGTAGATGTGAAAAGATGTTTTTTATTACCATCTGTCTTTGATAAATTTTAGGCTAAGTGCAAAGGCATCGGCTGCAAAATCAGCGTTGTGGTTGGGGTTACTTGGGTTGGCAAAGGCATGGTCTGCATCATAGGCTTTGATAGTCAAGTTTTTACCAGAGGCCTTCATATTGGCTTCAAACTGTGTGGTGATTTGGGGCGTAATCCATTGGTCTTTTAGGGCAACTATATTGAGGACATCGCATTTGAGTGTTTTTAATTTTCGCACGTCGGTCTCAGGCATTCCGTAATACATGATGCAAGCGGTCGCTTTTTTTCCCGCAAGCATGGCAGCTTGCAGCGACCAACCTCCCCCGAAGCACCATCCTACGGTGGCAATTTTGGCTTTTGTGTCCGTCAGATTCAAAGCCCCTTTGATGATGGCTTGGCTGCGTTCGATCTTGTTGGCTTGCATCAAATTAGCGGCTTCTTGGGGGGTTGAGGCTATTTTTCCATCGTATAGATCTAAAGCTATCACATTAATCATTAGCTCATTAGCGAAATTATCCGCCATCTGTTTGATGTGCTCATTGAGTCCCCACCACTCATGGAATACAAACAAGAATTTTTCAGAGCGGGGATTTCTAACCCAGTAAGCGGATGCCGTTTTGCCATCGGGCGTTACAAAGGTCTCAGTGCGACCCAGAGAATCTTCGCGCCACAGTTTTTTTGGGGTTTGGTGCTGAGCCTTGAATTGGGCATCGCTTCCAAAAGTTGCAAACTGTACATGGCAACATGTAGGCTCAATATTTGCTTGTTGGTAGTAGAAGCCGAAAAAAAAAGCACAAAGAACTGCACAAAAAAATAATATCAATCTATTTATCGGCATTTGGAACATTTGGAATTGGGTTTATGATCGTCATTGTCGTGCGCAAAATTAGACTAAACTTTATTCAGATTCAAAAACTTTTTGTTTTGCTTAACGTAAAATACCTGAATAGGCAACATTTACTTTTTATATTTTTCATATTGCCTATTTTTAAAGTTTTGGTTTTCAATGTGTAGCTTATTCTCTCTTGGCTCGGCAGGTTGTCTGGTGACTTCTTCTACACCTGAATTGGGCAATTGTGGAACTGTTTTCAGGGGGTTGTAAATAAATTGGAAATTTACTGTCATTAAATTAATTTCGGTTGTCATTGAGTGGATATAGATAAAAAACGAAATGGAAGAAACAAGGAAATGGGAGTTGATAGCGTCTTGGCTTGAAGGAGATTTAAGCGAGCCAGATAAATCTGAATTTGAAGATGTTAAGACAAAGTCTTCTGAAGACGTTCGCTTTGCAAGCACCATCTGGTATAATAGCGGCAATGTTCGGGCATTTCAAGTCCCTGACGTAGAAGATGCCATTGGCCGGATGAAAGCAAAACTCAATATCGAATCTACTCCTCGCCCTGTTTTGGTGGCTAAAAAATCGAAGCCGATTTCATGGGCAAGGTACGCAGTGGCTGCCTCTGTGGCTGCCGTAATAGCTTTTTCTGTCTTCAATTTGATGCAATCGTCTGATTATGAGAAGTTGGCAGTTACAGCTTCAGCCCAAGTTTTACCCGATAATTCCACTGTCAGAGTAGAAGAAGGATTCATCAGTTTTCGCAAAGGGCTAAACGGAGAAAATCGTGAAGTAACCCTGAAAGGTAGGGCTGTATTTGAAGTAGAAAAAGATGCCTCCCGTCCTTTCGTTGTGAAAACTCAAGACACAGAGACTAAGGTACTTGGGACTAAATTTACCATATCTGAAAGACAAGAAATTACCTCAATAGAAGTGATGAGTGGCAAAGTTCAGTTTTCGGCTCTTAGCCAACAAGTGGTTCTCGTTGAGGGTGAGGCCGCTCGTTTTGATGGCAGAAATCTAACCTTTACCAAAGCCAATGATTTGATTTTCAAAGATGAATCAGTCGAAGCGATAGCCAATGTGCTCAGAGAAAAGTTGGGGATTGTCATAGAGTTCACTTCGCCCGACCAAAAACAAATCCGCTTGAATTTGAGTTTGAACCCCACTTTAGAAAGGCGTAAAATAGCTGTTTTGCTTTCGGAAGTGTCCGGTTTGGTTTTTGAGATTAAGCAAGACCGCTGGGTTTGTAAACAGCAATAGTCAATTTGCTTCTTATTCGGCTTGGGTTAGCTCTTTGTGAAAACAGCTTTCTATCTTTGCCTCAAATTTTGCTGATGAAATCTTTGCTCTATTTTTTGATTTTTGGGCTGACAGCCTGCAATAATTTTAGTGAAAATAAAGGCAAAGCCATTGCTCGAGTAGGGGATAAATATTTGTATTCAACTGATTTGCAAGGTTTGATACCCTCTAAAACCCCCCCCTCGGATAGCACCAATATCACTGACAGGTATATAGACAATTGGATTAAAAAGGAACTTATGCTTCAGGCAGCCAACAAGTTGGCCATAGATGAGAAAGAACTCGAAAGGAGGCTTGAAGATTACAAATACAAACTCATCACATACGAATATGAGAAGCAAATCATTGAACAGCAACTCGATACTCAGGTTACCAATGAGCAAATAGAATCCTACTACAAAGCCAATCAAGAAAGTTTTGTGCTTAAAACAGATATTTTACGTGCCGCAATGCTCAAAGTAGCCAAAGTCGCCCCAAAGCTCGCTCAAATAAAGAAAATGATGAGGGAAGGCACAAATAAAGACAATTTGCTTTCTTATGCCCTTTCTAATGCCGATTATTACCATCTCAATGACTCCGTTTGGGTGGATGCCAATGAATTACTTGCGGGAACTCCTTTTATGCAGGAGTTGAGGAATAGGTCGCAAACACTGAGAAACAACCGTTATTTTGAAACCACAGACGATGAGTTCATTTATATCCTGCGCATTGATGAATACAAACTCTCTGACCAGACTTCGCCTCTCAACTATGTTACCGGGCAAATAAAGGCCATTATTTTGAACCAGAGAAAAAACCAACTCAGGGCAAAACTTCAAGACAATATCTTCTCTAAGGCCAAAGAAGGAACTGATTTTGAAATTTTTAGGCCTTAAATTGGGGATTTGATAGATTTAATAAAATCTTCACGGCGCTCTTTTGATAGGGAAACTTCGTCGCCGTTTTCCATGATTAGGTATCCTCCATCACCGCGCACCCACTGCTTGACCCTCGACAAGTTTATGATATAAGACCTATGGGCTTTGAAAAACAGAGAGTTGCTCAACAATCCTTCAAATTCTTTTAAGTTTTTGCTTACCAGAATCTTATTTGCTCCCACCATATAAATTTCGGTGTAAGAGCCATCCGCTTTTAGGTACAACAACTCCTCAACGGCCACAAAAAGTAAGCCATCAGAAACAGGTAAAGCGATTTTTTGCACCCCTTGGTCTTCGTTGCCGATATTTATCTTGAGAACTTCTAATCTTTTTTGTAGAGACAACTCCTTGTTTTTTAGATTTTTGTATTTGTTTACTACTTGAACGAGCTGTTCGATTTCTATGGGTTTGAGCAAGTAGCCAATGGCGGATACTTCAAAGGCTTTGACGGCATAGTCGCTGTAAGCGGTGGTAAAAATGACTTCAAAATCGGGTTTTTCAAAAAAATCGAACAACTGAAAACCCGTATAGTTGGGCATCTCTATATCTAAGAAAACAAGGTTAGGCTTGTGCTTATTTATACTTTTGACCGCTGTGGGCACATCTTCTGCTATATCTACAATATCAACTTCCGGGCAGTTTTCATTGATCAGCACTTCTAAAATTCTACGTGCTTTGGCCTCATCATCTACGATGATGGCCTTAACTTTTTGAGGCATTGTTTGGTATGTACTTAGATGACGGCACAAAAATAGCCAAAACCTGTTTTTACTTTCATGCCCATCTAAAAAATATCAAACTCTTTTCCGCTTTTTAGAACGGCTTCAATGTAGCGCGGCAAAGTGTAGCGAATGTTGCGACTTGCTTTGATATTGTCGTGAAAAACCACAATTGAGCCGGCTCTTGTGTAGCGCAGGGTGGCTTGCAAACAGTCCTTTTCGTTGAGTGAGGGTGAGTAGTCGCAACTCAAAACATCCCACATAACAATTTGGTAGTCTTTGCGCAGCTCTTTGGCTTGAGCAGATGAAATTCGCCCATAAGGCGGGCGAAAAAGTTTTTTGTCTTGCCTTAGGTAGCTTTCACACAAAAGAGTATTTTCTAAATATTTATCAGTGGCTGTTTTCCAGCCTTTTAGGTGGTTGTGGGTATGGTTGGCAGCCAAATGCCCTTCGTCAAGCAATCGGGCAAAAATATCGGGATGCTTTTCAATATTATTGCCGACACAAAAAAAAGTGGCTTTTACACCAAATTCCTTCAGCGTATCCAGCACCCAAGGTGTAAGCTCAGGAATAGGGCCATCGTCGAAAGTGAGAAAAATTTTTTCACTGTCATTGACCCTCCACAGGTATTGTGGAAAGAGAGTTCTCAACAACCAAGGGGTGCGGTGTATGTGCATATCAGCCAAAAATCTGTTTTGTGTAAAAATAGCCCTAACTTTGAGAACCCAACTACAAGTTGTATGAGAATTTTGGCCATAGACTACGGAACCAAACGAATCGGGCTGGCCGTCAGCGATCCTCTGCAAATTATAGCCACGCCTTTAGAAACAGTACCCACTCAAGAGGCTTTGTCTTTTTTGCAGGCTTATTGTGAGAAAGAGCCTGTTGAAGCCTTTGTGGTGGGAAAGCCGACAGGTCTGGACGGAAATCCCACCGAGATTACAACGGATTTGGAAAATTTCTTACTCAAACTGATAGAGGTTTTTCCAAAAATCAAAATCCACCGGATAGACGAAAGGTTCACTTCAAAAATAGCTGAAAAAGTTTTGGCACAAAGCGGAAAGAGCAAAAAAGCCCGCCAACAAAAAGGGCAGGTGGATAAAATAGCCGCCGCCATCATGCTACAAGAATTTATGTACAGCCGCCGCTAACACTTTAGCAGTCAAGTTGTCGGCTTTTTATTCCACCTCTACAAACGTGATGCTTGCGGTTTTGGGCATGGATTCATTCATGGCTGCATCTCTGAGTTTGACATAAATCGTTTTTAGGCCGTGCTGGGAATCAAGTTCGTATCGAAGCAATCGGGTAAAGGGCTGCCACTCTGCCCCCTCAAAGCTCGGATTGGTGGAAACCATCATTTCTGTTGCTCCCAGCGCATCTATACCCAAAAGTACCCCTGACTCTGTGGTGGTAGATTTGCCTTGATTGATAGAGAAATTGCGGATGATAGGAGGTTGCGCATCGTGGATGATACTTTTGGCTATGGGCAAAGAAGTATTGCCGGCTTCATCTCTAAATATGAAATAGACTTCTTTTTTGCCAAAACTGCCTTTTCCCAAAGTCCATGTTTTGGTGAAAGTGAAGGGTTCCCACAGGGCAGGAGACATGAATTTGTCGCTGTTGCTAATCATCATTTCGGTTGCCCCACTGACTTTGAGGTCAATTTGCACCACTCCTTGCGGGTGGTTGGTGTAAGCAGCACCTTTATCAATTATAATTTCTTCTATGACAGGCGTTTGCCTATCCAAAATGATAGAGGCGGACACAGGTTCTGTTTCATTGCCGGCCTCATCTTTAAATTTGGCATAGAGTGTTTTTTCTCCGTCTTCGCCGCAAAGCTCAAATCCGGGCACAATCCTCTCATAGCGTCGCCATTGTGCCCCCGCAAAGTCGGGACTACAACCAATCATCATCTCGGTTGCTTCATTGACAAGCACTTTGAGTGTAACTTTTTTAGAGGGGTCGGTGCAGAACCGCGCGTTTTCGTTGATGATGATTTTGCCGTCTTTTGGGGCTTCTTCGTCCACCCATATTTGGGCATATACGATTCCTGAGGTGTTTTGGGCGGCTGTTTTAAATCGCGCATAGACTATTTTGTCGCCTTGCCCGCTTTTGAGTATCCATTCCAAATCTTTTTTGAAGGGCTGCCATTGTGCATCTGCAAAGTCATAGCTATTGGATATGAGCATCTCTGATGCGCCTTCGGCATTGAGAGTGAGTCTAACTTTTTTGCTGCTATTGGTGATTTTTTGGCCTTCATTGATTTTTATGGAGGCCGCAACGGGCGGTTTTCGGTCTAAAATGATAGAGGTAGATACTGTTTCGCTGGTGTTTCCGGCTTCGTCTTTAAATTTGGCATACAATGTTTTTTCACCGTCGCCTCCTTCGAGCGTATGCAAAAAATTGGCTTGGGAGAGCGGCAACCATTTGGCAGCGGAAAAATCCTGTGAATTGCTTATCGCAAAATGGCTGGCATCGTTGGCGGCTACCGATACAAGCACCTGCTTATCAGGGCTGTTTGTGATTTTTTCACCATTGTTAATCAGGATTTTCGGTGAAGTGGGGCCTTGGTTGTCCAATATGATTTTGGTGGATACGGGGGCTGATTCGTTGCCGATAAAGTCTTTGAACTTGGCTGATATGATTTTTGGGCCTTGTTCTTCGCTCAGCCGCCATACTTTGGTGGGGGCGTAGGGTTCCCAGTCCGAAGATTCTTCGTTGCCGTCATTGTAGATGAGCATATAATCGGCTCCGTTTGAGGAAAGAACCAGATTTACAGTTCTGTCTTTTGTGGTGCAATAAGCAGGCTTTTTGGCCACTGAGATTTTATTCTCAAAAGGGGCTTGCGTGTCGATGGTGATGTTGTCGGCGACGGGGCGGGTTTGGTTGCCTGCTTTATCGCGCAACTTGAGATAGATGAAGTGGTCGCCGTCAGTTTTTGCCTGCAAATTCCAGTTTTCAACTTTATTTTGAAATGGCTGCCATGAGGCATCTTTAAAATTGGGTGAATTAGAAATCAGCATTTCTGTTGCGTTTTGGCCAGAGATGATGAGCGTAACGGGCTGATTGATTTTGTTGGTAATTTTTTGGTTGGTGGCTTCGATGATTCCCATGTCTTGGGCTTTGATTTCGATGCGGGCTTCTTCGGGGGCTGACCTGTCCAGAGAGGCTTTTACCGAAACGGGTTCGGATACATTGCCGGCGGCATCTTTGAATTTGGCAAATATCGCTTTTTCGCCATCGGCACCCAAATCCCAGCCGTAGTAGTTTTTGCGGTAGGGCATCCAGCGTGCGCCGCCAAAGTTGGCATCGCTCGATAGCATCATTTCCTCTGCATCCAAAGCGTTGATTTTCAGGTCTATTTTCCGTGAACTCAGAGGTGCATCGGTGTTTTGTAATATTGAAATAGATGTTTGAGAGGGTGGGGTGGTGTCCAGCACGATTTTGGCCTTTGCCTTGCTTTCTTTGCCCGACGCGGCACGCACCCGAACTTCCACCATCTTCTCACCGTCGCCTTCGGGCAGGGTGTAGGGTATAGACGAGGCGAAAGGTTGCCATTTTTCGCCTATGAGCACTTCTTTGGCATCTTGGGCAGAGAGGCTTAAAGTAACTTCGCGCTTGTTGGTGTAGTATTCTCCGTTGTTGATGAGCAAGGAGACATTGCTTGGTTCAGCTCTGGAGATTTGAGTTTTGGCAGTCAATGTTGGGGATATGTTGCCTGCCGCATCCTTGAGCTGGGCATAGACTGTTTTTTCGCCGTCTCCGGGGATTAGTATCCATCCACTTACGATTGAGCGGTAGCTTTTCCATTCCGAGCCTTTGAAGTCTTCGCGGTTGGAGAGTCGGTATTGAGCCGCGCCTTCGGCAGTGAATTTTATGGTAGCATTATGACTATCTTCTTGATTTTCAATTGTAAAAGAACCGCTTGGAGGAGTTTGGTCTAATATGATTTCGGCTTCTATTGCAGAGGACTGGTTGCCTTTTGCGTCCATGAGCTTCAAAAACACCTGTTTGCGACCATCTCCCGCAGGCAATACGTAGCTTCTTGTACCCATTTTGAAAGCCTCCCAAGAAGCAGAGCTAAACTCTTTGTCTCCCGAAATCATCATTTTTGAGGCGTTTTCTCCGGTAATACTCAGCGTTACTTTGGTGTCGTTGGTCTGCGGGCTGCCTCCATTGATGATGAGCGTGCCGGTTGGGACTTGGGCATAAGTAAAAGCGGTGTAAAAGAAAAAAAGTAGGAGATGGTATCTTGCAAGCATAAGTTTGTTGGTGTTTTGAATGTAAAAATACAAGGTTCGCTTCAAAAGCGAAAAGAATTTTAGAAATGGACAGCCTTTGGGCTTCGTTGGTTTAGCTATCCGAATCACGAAAGAAAATCTGAGGGATTGTTTTTTTTTGATTCTCAAATCAGCAAAGTTGTTTGTGAAAGTGTCTTAATTTGTGGATAAATCAAAGAACAGGTTTTAAATCCAATTTGCAAATTGTTTCAAAAAAAGCAGGTGTATGTGCATTTACTCTACAACTTTGCATGATTGTTGACCTTTATGACCATTAGTTTTTAAAAAATTAAATTAACCAATCAATACCCTACCCCGCAATTTCTCTATGCAATACCTGAAAACAGTTTTCTTTTTGCTATTTTTTCAACATTCATTTGCCCAGCTTGTGCTAAAAGGATACGTATTTGACCAAAAGAACAATCAGCCGCTCGCTTTTGTCAATATCAGCTCAGGCGGTACTAAGGTTCTGACAGGCAGTTCTATTGATGGCTCTTTTGAATTGTCTTTTTCTGTGCTTCCCGACTCGTTGGTATTCAGCTATGTAGGCTACGAACGCAAGACCATCAAACGACTTGATACCCTCCAGAGTCAACGACTTAGGATAGCTATGAAGGCAGAAATCAGAGCCTTGAGTGAAGTGGAAATCAAAGCCAGCGAAAATCCTGCCCTCAAAATCATCAGATTGGCAGCCCAAAACCGCAAAATCAACGACCCCGAGTCTCTGGACTCCTACCGTTGCAAAACCTACAACAAGTTTTTTCTCACGGTAGAAAAAGACAAAGTGCTTCCCAATTTAGACCCTTTTGCAGGTGATTTTGAGAGTTTGGGCAAGGCTGATGCCCAAGAGGCTGTTTTTTTGAATGGCAGCCACTTTTTTATGATGGAATCCGTAACCGAGCGCAAGTACAAACGCCCTGACCGTGCCTTGGAGACCGTTTTGGCCAACAAAGTTTCCGGCTTCAAAAAGCCTTTTTTTACCACCATGGCCAATAGTTTTCAGCCTTTTTCTTTCTATGCCGAAGAGCTGCATTTCCTTGGCAAAATCTACACCAACCCCATATCAAAAGGTGCAGAGAAAAAGTATTTTTACCAAATAGAAGACACGCTTTACAAAGACAGCGATACGGTTTATGTCATCTCATTTGAGCCTCAAAAACTAAATGAAAACCTGCGCGGAGTGCTTTACATCAACACCAAAGGCTACGCCCTGCAAAATATCATTGCCCTCACTAAGCCCAGAGCCGATGCCAATTTTGAGTTGCAAATACAGCAACAATACGAAAGAATAGACTCAAAGTATTGGTTTCCAAAGCAAATAAATACAGATATTATCTTCAAAAATGAAACCGACAGCACGCAGGGTGTTCAAATTGTGCTGGCCGGTAAACCGCGCCCCCTCAAAGCGGTGGGACGGAGCTATGTGAGCGAGGTAGAAATCAATCCGCCTTTGCGTGCAAGGGAGTTTGGCAGGCTGGCCATGGAATGGCAACCCGATGCCAATGACTCAAAAAACCGCGTCTTGGACAAATACAGAAGCGAACAACTTACATACGCAGAATCAAATACTTATACTCACATTGATACGCTTTTTCAACAAGGAAAAGTAGAGAAAAAACTCTTGACTCTCAGTTACTTGATGCAGGGACGTGTGCCGGTTGCCTTTGTGGATGTCGAACTCAAACACTTGCTCTCTGCCAACAGACGCGAAGGGCTGAGGTTGGGCTTGGGTTTGCGCACCAATGCCCGCGTATCTAAGTATTGGAACGTAGGGGCATACGCCGCCTACGGCTTTAAGGATGTCCAATGGAAATACGGCTCAGATGTCAATTTGTTTCTTACCAAGCGCAACGCCTTGACAATCAATGTAAGTTACAGCCATGATTTGACCGAAGCCGGTGGAATAGAGTTTTACAAAAGTCTTGATTTTGTCAGGGGTGAGCAAATCAGAAACTACTTCATCAACAATTTTGATATTACCCGCAAAGCAGCGGTTTCTTTGTCCGGTTATGCACTTAAGTATTTGGATTTCAAGGCTTCTTTGCAAAGTATAGAGAAAAGAGCCACCACTTCGTACCGCTTTCGCCCTTTGGATGGACGCGAGGTAGTGGACAGCAGTTTGTTTGCTTTTACACAACTTCACCTTGGGCTTAGGTACGCATTTAGAACGACTTACGTCGAATTTTTGGGAGAGCAGCTTCCCACCGAGTTCAAATACCCCGTTCTTTGGCTCAACCTCACCAAAGGCTTCAAAGGTTTGGCTGGTGGTGGGTTCGACTTCGTTAAAGCGGAAGCAAAAATTCAAAAATCTTTAAAAATCAAAGGATTGGGAACTTCAATTTTTTCGGTAGTTGGCTCGATGGTATGGCAAGGAGATTTGCCTTATTCTCACATTTATACCCTGCCGGGTAGTTTTGTTGAAGATACAAAGATAGAAGCACCCAACGCGCTGCAAACCGTGGGTTTGAATGAGTTTTATGGCAACAGGCAACTGTATTCCATCTATTACCACAAATTCAAGCAGATAGATTTCAGGAAATACTCTAAGCCTCGTTTTGTTCTTTATGGCGCGGGAGCTTGGTCTTGGGACAGCCGTCCTGAATTGCACTCTAACTACATTCTCCAAACTGCCGAAAAAGGCTTATTTGAAAGCGGCTTAATCCTTCAGAACTTGTTGGTAAGCCGCTTTTCCGGTTTTGGAGTAGGCGTTTTTTATCGTCATGGACACTATGCAAGCACAAATTGGAAAACCAACCTGGCTTACAAACTGTCACTTTCCTTTACGCTCTAAAAATTCCTAAATGCCTTGGTTGGCATCAAATTCCTCTAAGTAGTCGGCCACACGTCTGACAAATTGGCCGCCCAAAGAGCCATCCACCACACGATGGTCGTAGGAGTGAGACAAAAACATCATCTGGCGCACAGCGATAAGGTCGCCTTGGGGTGTTTCGATGACGGCGGGTTTTTTGCGGATGGCCCCCAAAGCCATGATGGCCACTTGCGGCTGCACAATAATAGGAGTACCCATCACATTGCCAAATGTGCCTACGTTGGAGATGGTGTAAGTGCCGCCCTGAAGTTCGTCGGGTTTGAGTTTGTTGATGCGGGCGCGCTCGGCCAAGTCATTGACCAAAAGAGCCAGCCCGCGCAAGTTGTAGCGGTCGGCATTGCGAATCACCGGCACAATCAAGTTGCCCGATGGGAGTGCGACGGCCATACCGATATTGATTTCTTTCTTTCTCAATATTTTATCTCCTTCAACTGAAATATTGATAAGCGGAAAATCTCTAATCGCTTTGGCAACGGCTTCTACAAAAATGGGTGTGAAGGTCAAGTTTTGCCCTTCTTTGGCTTTGAATTTGGCTTTGTTAGCATCTCTCCACTTGACCAGATTGGTAACGTCCGCCTCGACAAAAGAAGTAACGTGCGGAGAAATACGCTTGGATTCTACCATGCGCTCGGCTATCATTTTGCGCATCCTGTCCATTTCTATAATCTCGTATTCACCAGACAAAGAAGCACTTGTTTTTATAGGCTCTGCAACGACTTCTACTGTTTGTTTGGGCTCTGCCACAGGGGTTGTTACGGTGGCCATCGGCTGAATGGCTTTTCGGGTAGGCAAATAAGACAATATATCTTCTTTGGTAACCCTGCCCTCTCGCCCGCTGCCTTGTATTTGGGAGAGTTCTTGCTCAGTAATGCCTTCCTGTTTGGCTATATTTTTGACCAAAGGCGAATAGAACCTGTCCCCGTTTGAGCTTGTCGTTTGTGTAGCCACAGAAGCTGCTGAATTTGAAACAGTTGTGGGTACAGGAACTGGTTCAGAAGGTGCTCGGTCGGGCTGGACAGCGGCTTGTTCATTTTGGGTGGCTATCAAAGCTATCGGAGAGCCTACTTTTACCACATCTCCCTCTTTGACAAGGATTTGGTGCAGTACGCCCGCATGGGTTGCCGGTACATCGGTATCAACTTTGTCGGTTGCCACTTCCAAAACCGATTCATCTTGTTCTATTTTATCGCCTACTTGTTTGAGCCAGCGTAAGATTGTTCCTTCCATTACGCTTTCGCCCATTTTAGGCATCACCATTTCTATAAGTGCCATTGGTTTTCTTTTTTGCAAAAATAGGCAAAAAAATCATCCCCAAAGCACATAGGCAACGATTGCGATGCCGATAAAGACAGCAAATGCCCTAAGGGCTTTTACCATAGTTGAATTGCTATTGGTAAGCGAAAAATTTTGTTTATTGGCTACTTGTATTTGGGGTTGATTCAACCCTTCTTCTTCCATTCTTTTACTAAGTCGGTCAAAGGCTTTTTTGCTGTCAAACTGCATTGGCTCCTCGTTTCTATCACTCCAATTACCACCATTGTCTGCTAACCCAACGCTTGGCAGATCATTTATAACAATCTCTTCTTTCATAACTCCTCATGTATTAGATAGGTTTCCAGAAGATTAACCCTTACCTAAGAAATGCCAAACGACTGTAGTAATTTTTATTCTATTTGGTTTTCAAGTATTTATTGTCAATTATATTAACGTTTATTTGATGTTTTATTTAAGCCATCCTCGCTTTTTGACTATAATGTATAGAAAAATCCAAATGGCCACCATCAACACCCAAACACCCAAATAACCGTATTCGCTTTTGAGTTCGGGCATAAATTCAAAATTCATCCCATAAACCCCCACAATAAAAGTATGAGGCAAAAAGAATATAGATATGATGGTCAGCAAACTCATCACTTCATTGGTTCGGTGAGAAGAGAGGGAAAGGTGCAGGTTCAACAAGTTGTTGGCGTTTTCGTGAAGTTCCTCAGCCAAAAAAAAGCAGCTATGGGTAGAGTCCACCAAGTCTTGGGCATAAGGGTCTGAGGATGCGGTGATTTTGATGTATTTTTCTATCATCTCGCGGCTCATAAAAATCATGCGCTTAAACACAGAAGCCCGCCTTTTGACCACATACATTTTGCGAATGATCACATCGTCTTTTGTACCATCAAAAATAGTTTTTTCCATAGCATCCAACTCGGCTGTCGCCGTGTTAATGGCTTTGTCAAAAGAGTGTATCACCCTGTCCAAGAGTTGATTGAGCAAAAAATCAAAGGATTCTTCGTTGAAATTGTGTCCATTGCCCCATTTGTCTCTTAGCTCTTTCAAAAAAGGCTCATCTCGGCGGTGGATGGTGATGATAAGATTCTTTTGAATAAAGATGGCAACTTTGTTGGTGAGTTGTTGGATGGTATCTGATTCATCTTGGGAGTTAAAATCATACACCCTTGCAATCATAAAAATCGTATCTCCAATTTTTTCGGTTTTGGGCAGGTGCATGGGTGCCAAACAGTCTTTGACAGCCGCCGGATGGAGGTGGTATTCGGCAGACAAGGTTTGCAGCTCTTCCGCCGTAGGCATTTGGACATCAATCCATTTTGAGTCGCCGTGTTGAAATATTTGGGTTATCATAAAACATATTGTAGTTTAACGATTGTTTGTCAGAAAAATGCTACTACAAAACAAATCATTTTTTTGTATAAAAAGATTCAATCGGAAAATGGTCTGATATGGGTATGTTTTTTAGAATGCGGCTCTTAGTAGCCCTAAAATGACGGCTGCTGTATATGCGGTCAATCCTAACAACATGCGGTTTTTTCTTTAGGCTAAACCCCAGCCCTGTTGAGGCATGGAAGCTGTCTTGTAAATGCTGATTCAGCAAATAATGATTGTGAGAGTAGGGTGGGTCGTTGAAATCGCCTCCCAAAACGACAGGATAAGGACTTTTTCGGATAAAGGCGAGCAGGGCTTGGGTTTGTAGTGTTCGGGTTTTACTAAAAGAGACATACCTTTTGAGGGCGTATTGCCAATTGGCAGGCTCAAAGGTGCGGTCTGTGAAGCTCATGGGTTCCAAATGCGCGCAAATGGCTCTGAGGGTATCATCTTTCAAAACGATATCCGCCCATAGGGCTTTGTTGTTCAATATGTTAGTAGAATCCGGTACTTTCCCGCCTTCTATGATACGCCCCCGCGTAGCTATGGCTATGCCGTGTTTATTTTTTTCTATATCATCAAATTGGGACAAAAAAAGCATATCCTGTCCGGCTTGACTAAAACGCCTTTGGGTGTGGTAATCAGGATTTTTGGGCATATCAATAAACTCTTGCATGAATTTAATGTCTGCGGGGTGTTCAATAAGCCAATCAAGGGCTTTTTTAGATAGATATTTTTCTTTATTTTTTGATTCATAAAAATTTAAACTTTCTGTATTCCAAGTGAGTACCCTAAAATCGGATTTTCTCTTTTCAAAAAGATGACTCGATAGGCTACACTCAAAAAATCCAAAATCCATGACCAAAGGCATTAATGTAAGCAGAGAGGTCAGGGTTTTGAAAAATAAAATACAGTAAATCAGACACATCACTTGCCAAATAGGAGTGGTAAGTGCCCACACTCTTGCGTACACCCCCCAATCCCAAGCAGTTGAAATATAAGTCGAATAAGTACCTAAGCAAAGAAACCAAGCGAAAAAAAACTTCATTTAAAGATATTTTTCTACATCGTCTGCATCGATGATTTTGTCGCAAAGCACGGTAAGCCTTTCGATGACGTTTCTAAATTCCCGCACGTTGCCTGTCCATTGGTAGGCTTGGAGGCGTGCGATGCCGGCTTTGGTAATTTGTTTTTTTGCCTCTCCGTACTCTTGGGCTATGTCTTCCAAAAACCTCTCCACCAACAGGGGTATGTCTTCGATTCTTTCGTTGAGCGAAGGTACGTGGATGGGTATCACACAGAGTCTGTGGTACAAATCTTCTCTAAATTTTTGGTTTTTAATCTCTTCTTGTAAATTTTTATTGGTTGCCGCAATCACACGGACATTGATTTTGATTTCTTTGTCTCCGCCTACGCGGGTGATTCGGTTTTCTTGTAGGGCGCGCAGCACTTTGGCTTGCGCCGAAAGGCTCATATCCCCAATCTCATCCAAAAACAACGTGCCTCCATTGGCTTGCTCAAACTTGCCTATCCGCTGTTTGATGGCCGAGGTAAACGAGCCTTTTTCGTGGCCAAACAGTTCGCTTTCAATGAGTTCTGAGGGTATGGCTGCGCAGTTCACTTCAACAAGCGGCTGAGTGGAGCGTGCGCTTTTGGCATGTAGCCATTTGGCTACCAGCTCTTTGCCCGACCCGTTGGGGCCTGTTATCAATACCCGCGCATCGGTAGGGGCTACTCTTTCTATGGTATTTTTGACGGCTTTGATGGCGTCCGATTCGCCCACGATGTCAAAAGTCCTTGAGATTTTTTTCTTCAGTGTTTTGGTTTCTTGTACCAAATTCGACTTTTCGGTCGCATTCCTTACACTCAGCAACAAGCGGTTTAGGTCAGGTGGTTTGGAGATAAAATCGTAAGCCCCTTTTTTGGTGGCTTCCACGGCGGTTTCGATGCTGCCATGCGCGGAAATCATAATGAATTGAGTATCAATTCTCAACTCTTGAGATTTGGCCAAAAGCCCGAGTCCATCGAGTTTGGGCATCTTTACATCGCACAGCACCACATCATAGTGGTTTTCTTGCAACAATTTCAAGCCCTCTTCGCCTTCTTTGGCTTCATCTACTTCATATTTCTCGTATTCGAGTATTTCGCGCAGTGCGGTGCGGATGTTTTTCTCGTCGTCCACTATGAGTATTTTGGGCATAGATTTGATATTTGCACAGCAAAAAAATAAAAAATATCCAAATGCTTATCAGAATTGTCAAAATGAAATTCAAGGCGGACAAAGTTAGTGACTTTATTTCCCTTTTCGACTCACACAAAGCCTTGATTAGGGGCTTTCAGGGCTGTGAGCATTTGGAATTGCTCAGGGATACCGACGAGGGTTCTGTGTTTTTTACTTACAGCTATTGGGGCAGTGCGCAAGACCTTGACAACTACCGCCAAAGTCCTCTTTTTGAGCAGGTATGGCGACAAACCAAAGCCCTTTTTGATGACAAGCCCCAAGCCTGGTCGGTGGAGAGGCTGGTGGTGATGGGGTAGGGTTTTATGGAGGGTTTCTATTTGTCGGTGTTACAGCGATGGGGCTTAACTCTTTTGAATTTCTCTTTTTAAGACCTGTTACAAAGCAGTTAGTTATCCGAAGTACGTATTGATTTTTCGGCTCTTAAAAAACCAAACCACTATTTTTGCGGCGGCATTAAAAAATATTTGATAATTATACCAAGATTTAAGTGATTTTTAAGATTTTAAGGATTGATTCGCTTGATTTTCAAGGATTTAATTCTAAAAAAAATATAAAACCACTTAATTTATAGTATAGAATTTTATCAAGCACACTCAAATGATTTATGGCAGCACTGGGAAGGCATATTTTGACAGATTTTTATGGTTGCGATCCGGCAATATTGGACGATGAGAAAGCTGTCGAGCGCATTCTCTTGCAAGCAGCCGGGGTTTGCGGGGCTACTGTGGTGGGGGTTTCTCTTCATCGGTTTGCGCCGCAGGGCGTTTCGGGGGTGGTCTTGATAGCAGAAAGCCATATCGCCATACACACTTGGCCTGAAAACCGCTTTGCTGCCATAGACATATTTACTTGCGGCCCGATTGACCATTTGTTGGCTTACAAATTTCTGCTGGAGGCTTTTGGTGCTCAGTCTGGCTCCATCGTCGAAATCAACAGAGGCATAGACGGGCTGGTTTGACTTTGTTTATATTTGTGGCGATATGGCTACTCTTTCTACTCAACACCTACTGGGCATCAAGGGTTTAACCCCAACAGACATCGAGACCATTCTTGACACGGCCTCAAGGTTCAAAGAAGTGCTTGCGCGTCCCGTCAAAAAAGTGCCTTCGCTTCGCGATGTTACGGTAGCCAATGTTTTTTTTGAGAACTCTACCCGTACCCGCATCTCATTTGAGTTGGCTCAAAAAAGGCTCTCTGCCGATGTGCTCAACTTTACGGCTTCTTCTTCTTCGGTCAAAAAGGGCGAAACCTTGCTCGATACGGTCAATAATATTTTGGCCATGAAGGTGGATATGATAGTGATGCGTCATTCCAGTCCCGGTGCGCCTCACTTTTTGGCAAAGCACGTCAAAGCCACCATCATCAATGCCGGTGATGGCACCAACGAACACCCCACCCAAGCCCTGCTGGATGCCTATACCCTTTGGGAGAAATTTGGGACGCTTGCAGGCCTCAAGGTGGCCATAGTGGGCGACATATCCCACTCTCGCGTGGCTCTTTCCAATATTTTTTTGTTGCAGCTCATGGGTGCAAAGGTCAGGGTTTGCGGCCCTCCGACCTTGATTCCCAAGCACATCGGTACGTTGGGAGTAGAAATAAGCCATGACACAGACAGCACCTTGCGCTGGTGCGATGCGGCCAATATGCTGCGTATTCAGTTGGAACGCCAAAACGAGAAATTATTCCCTTCGCTGCGCGAATACACCCACTTTTTTGGTTTGACGGCTGAAAGATTGGCGCAACTCGACAAACCGATTGTGGTCATGCACCCGGGGCCTATCAATCGGGGCGTAGAAATAGAAAGTGCCGTAGCCGACGGCCAACATTCGCTGATTTTGGAACAAGTAGAAAACGGAGTGGCTGTCAGAATGGCTGTTTTGTATCTGCTGGGTGTCAAGCAAGTATAATTTGGCTTTTTGTGGTTTTTTATCCAATTTTGAGCGAAAAACCCCCTTGTTTCGTAATCTCTACAATATGAAAAAGAGACTCTTATTGTCTGCATCGCTTGCGGTTTTGTGTTTGTATCTTTCTTGCCAAAAGGATGTGCTTGTCAGTCAAGATGAGCAAATCAGGCGCAACAATCTGGTGGTGAGCCAATACCTTAGAGAAAATGGGATTCAAACCGATTCTTTGCCGAGTGGTTTGCGCTACAAAGTTGATGTTTCCAATCCTTCAGGGCTGAAGCCTTCTTCCGGCGATACCGTCTTTGTCAACTACGAGGGTAGGGTGATGTATGGAGAAATTTTTGACAACTCGCGCTTTCGCGGTGAGCCTTTTTCATTTCCCTATAACCGTGGTTTTGTGGTGAAAGGCTTTGATCAGGGGGTTGGTTTGATGAGAACTGGAGAGATTTTTACATTTTACCTACCCGCTCATCTGGCTTACGGCAGCACCAGCAGAGGCAGTGCCATTCCTGCCAACAGCAATTTGATATTCAGAATAGAGCTTGACAGCATCAAAAAGCTCTGAGTGTTCGCTCGTATCGCTTTGCTTATCTTAGTTCTCTTCTTCTTTAAGAGAATGTTTGTAAATTTTAAGAGTATGGTATAAATTAACGTACAAAACATTTCCGACAAAGGAAGAGGTTGCATTTTTTTGTTGGTAGTAGTGCATATATCCAACATCAATGCGGTGATTTTTTTTGATAGTTAGGCTCAATGCAAGGGCTATTCGGTTTTGGTCAAAAATAGTATTGTTGGTTGAGGTTTGCAGGAGTATTTCATCAAAAAGTCTCAATGACAAGTGGTAGGTGTCAGTTTTTTGTTTCAAAGGCACAATGACTTGAAGTCGGTATCGGAATCGGATATTTCGCAATTCAAACCCGTTTTCAAGTTCGGTTTGAGCGCCGTTGGTTTGGTGAAAAAATCTGGATTCCATACGGTAGCGGTGGTCAATGCCGATTGTTGAGAACTTTTGCCGCAACATCAACTCCAAATGCGGGCGCAACTCAGGGATGGTCAGTTTGGATGGAGATTTCAGAGTGCTTGGATGATGCCAGAACACACTTCCTCCCGCTGAAAGTTCTATGTTGTTGATTGGTTTGCGTACGTGTATGCGCACAAGCGACTGATTTTCGCTCCAGCTATCCACAAGCCTTCGGTGGCCTACTTCTGCCTGTACGTGGTATTTGGGACTTATCTCAATATTCTGAAAATAACTCATCCACATCAGCCTTTGGCTGTAAGTTTGATTTGGTTGGTTTTGAGCCTGTACGGCAGCGGGTAGAAAAGCAAAAAGCAGAACCACAATTTTTGGGACTCTGCTTTTTATGAAAAAGTTTTGCATCAAATAAGTAAACGCTTTTTGAACCAAAGTGTTATTTTCTTTCCAACACTTCGTCAATGAGGCCGTACTCTTTGGCTTCGATGGCGCGCATCCAGCAGTCCCTGTCAGAATCTTTCTCTATTTTCTCGTAAGGCTGGCCTGAGTGTTGGGACAAAATGTTATAGAGTTCTTCTTTGGTTTTTTGCATTTCTCTAAACATGATTTCAATTTCAGAGGCTTGGCCTTGTGCGCCCCCCATAGGTTGGTGTATCATGATTCTGGAGTGGGGAAGTGATGCGCGTTTGCCTTTTTGGCCTGCCGTCAGTAGTACCGCACCCATCGAGGCCGCCAAACCTGTGCAAATCGTCTGAACGTCGGGGCGCACATATTGCATGGTGTCGTAGATGCCCAATCCCGCATACACAGAGCCACCGGGGCTGTTGATGTAGAGCAAAATATCTTTTTTGGAGTCGGCTGATTCCAAAAACAGCAGTTGCGCCGTAATTACGTTGGCGATGTAGTCATCTACGGGCGTGCCCAAAAATATAATCCTATCGGCCATCAAACGCGAAAACACATCAATTTGTGCCATGTTGAGCTGGCGTTCTTCCAGAATGTAGGGCGTAAGCGAGTTGTTTATGTAAGATTCTAAACCTAAGCTGCCCATACCCCTGTGACCTTTGGCGTACTTGAAAAATTCTTTTCCTAAATCCATGTAAATAAATTTGAGTTCAAAATTATCAATAAGTTTGCAAAATCAAACTTCGTGTCAAATTGTCATCCCTTACTGCCTTACCCAAAAAGAAAAAATTGCTCGGTTCTATTGACAAGATAGATTTCCCCGAGTTTGGTCTCGAAGATGTACCTTGTAAAATAGATACCGGCGCGGAGACCTCCGCCCTGCACTGCCACAAAGTCAAAATTATCGAGCGCAACGGCAAAGAGTATGTGAGTTTCAGGCTGTTGCACACAGAGCGAAAAGTAAATTTTGTTACTTCCAATTTTCAAGAAAAAATCGTGCGCTCGTCTTCGGGACACGTTGATTTGCGTTACAGCATCAAAACCAAAGTCATCATCAAAGGCCGCAAAATCACCACCGAATTTACGCTGGCCAATCGCGAGAAGATGAAATACCCCGTTTTATTGGGAAAGAGCCTGCTCAAAGGCCGTTTCAAAGTGGATGTGGAATTGGAAGAGCTGTCCTACAAGGCCAAAATGCGCCGAAAATCAACCGCCCAATTTAGCGAACTTTCAAAGTAATCAAAGTCAGTACAGCCAAAAATATACTCACCACCCAAAACCTGAATACAATCTTGGGTTCGGGAATATTGAGTTTTTGGTAGTGGTGGTGCAAAGGCGACATCAGAAATATCCTTCTTCCTTCGCCGTATTTGCGTTTGGTGTATTTGAAATAACTCACCTGCAAAATGACAGAGAGGTTTTCTATCAAAAAGACTCCGCACAACAGCGGCAGCAGCAGTTCTTTACGCAGCATAATGGCCAAAACCGCTATGACCGCCCCCAACGAAAGGCTGCCTGTGTCGCCCATAAACACTTGAGCCGGAAAGGCATTGTACCACAAAAACCCAATGCAAGCCCCAAATACCGCCAAGCAAAATATAAACACTTCTCCGCTTTCGGGTATGTACATGATATTGAGGTAGTTTGCAGTGATGATATTGCCCGATATGTAGGCCAAAATCCCCAGCGTAAACAAGATGATGGCCGAGACCCCTGCAGCCAAGCCGTCCAGCCCGTCCGTGATATTGGCCCCGTTCGATACAGCCGTAATCACAAAGGTAATGACGAGCACATAAGCCAGCCAAGTCAATGAAGGATGAAGCCAACTCACCAAAACCGAATAGTCGAACTCGTTATTTTTTAAAAATGGGATGGTGGTGGAGGTAGATTTGTGGTCTGTGAATTGTTTTTGCTCCAAAACCTGACGTATGTTGTCGGTGCGCACCGTAGTATTGTATTCCCTTATGGTAACTGTGGGATGAAAGAACAGCACACTTCCCACCACAATCCCCAAACTCGTTTGGCCTATTATTTTGTATTTGCCTTTTAAGCCTTCTTTATTCTTTTTATATTTTTTAATATAATCATCCAAAAACCCAATAGCACCCGCCCAAAAAATCGTAATGATTAGCAGAATAATATAAATATTGTCCAATTTGGCAAAGAGCAAAACGGGTATAAGGGTGGATAAAATAATGATAACTCCCCCCATAGTCGGCGTGCCTTTTTTCTGCATTTGCCCTTCCAAACCCAACTCGCGTATGGTTTCGCCGATTTGTTTTTTTTGCAAAAAGCGAATAATTTTAATACCAAAAACAGTCGAAATCAGCAAAGCCAAAATCATCACTACCGATGCCCGAAAGGAAAGGTATTGAAACAAACCCGCTCCCGGTACATCGAGTTTATCCAAATAATCAAATAAATAATAAAGCATTTATTTTTGTTCAAGTTTGCGTTTTGCTATTTCTCTATCATCAAAAGGGTATTTTATCCCTTTTATTTCTTGGTAGTTTTCATGTCCTTTTCCGGCAATTAAGATTACATCCCCCACATTGCTTTTCTTTGCAGCCAGCTCAATAGCTTTTTCCCTATCCAATTCACAAAAAACATGCTCTAAGTTTTTTGGAATCCCTTTTAACATATCATCAATGATCTGTTGAGGGTCTTCGCTGCGGGGGTTGTCTGAGGTAAGAATCACAATTTGAGCATAACGAGCAGATATTGATGCCATCAGCGGTCTTTTTTCTTTGTCTCTATCGCCCCCACAGCCTACCACGCAAATAATTTTTTGACCGCCGTTTTTAATTTCTGTTAAGGTTTTCAGTACATTCTCCAGCGCATCGGGTGTGTGTGCATAGTCCACAACAGCCCTCAGTCCGTTGGGCGCAAATATTTGCTCAAATCGTCCGGCAGCTCCCTGAGCCTGAGACAGGTGCTCCAACACCTCTTGGTGCTCAAATCCCAATTCTATGGCTGCCCCATACACACAAAGCAAATTGTAGGCATTGAATTCGCCTATCAGAGGTGTCCAGAGTTCCGTGCCTTGGATTTTTAAGTTCAATCCCTCGAAGGTGTTTTCTAATATATGGGCTTGGTAGTCGGCTGTGGAGCGCAGTGCGTAAGTTTTGGCACGGGCGGTGCAGTTTTGCAGCATGACAGCCCAGCGTCTATCATCTTTGTTTACCAGCGCAAAGGCATCTGAGGGCAATTGGTCAAATAGTAATTTTTTGGCTTTTATGTAGTTGTCAAAAGTTTTGTGGTAGTCCAGATGGTCGTGGCTGATATTGGTAAAGATGCCACCAGCCAGTTTGACACCCGCCAATCGCTTTTGGTGCAATCCGTGGGAAGAGGCTTCCATAAAACAATAAGTGCAGCCTTTTTCAACCATTTCACTCATCAGGCGATGGACTTCAATGGAGTTGGGAGTGGTATGGGTGGCGGGCAACACTTTGTTGCCGATTCGGTTTTCGACGGTGGAAATAAGACCTGCTTTTTCGCCCAGAGCCTGTGCCATTTGGTGTAGCAGCGTGGCGGTAGTGGTTTTGCCATTTGTGCCCGTTACGGCAACGGCTTTGATTTTTTGGGCGGGATGCCCAAAAAAGGCAGAGGCCATTTCTCCCATTGTTTGGGGCACATCCTCCACCTGTACCCATGTACAGCCTAAAGAAGTGTTGGGTGCATTCTCACTCACTACCGCAACCGCTCCTGAGGCTATTGCACTGTCTATGAATTCATTGCCTTTGCCTGATGCAAAAAACACATACCCGCCGGCAATTTGTCTGGAGTCAAGGCTTAGTCCTGAAATCTCAATATCAATTGAGCCGCTGCACACGGCGGCTCTAGATACTATTTGCCGCAAGGATACCACTCTATGTTTATTTGGTGGCAAAGTTAGGCAATGGATTTATTTGAGAGCAGGTATTTTTTGAAAAAGCCGCTGGAGTGGATAAGCGGCTTTTGTGTGGGTCTATTTTGCGCCGTTGGCGTTGAGCTTGAGGCGATAAGGTATTTTTCCGTCTGCTGTTATGAAGAAGGCTTCACCGCTTTGCCCTTGCAGCGAGATGGCCACAAAGCCTCCGGCACTGATGACAAACTTGGTGTGCTCGTAGCGGGCAGAGGGTCTGATTTCGGAGCCTGCGCCGGATAGGATGTAGGCAACTTTTGAGCCTTGGGGCTGGTTGTGCTGTAAGTCGTGGTCGTGTCCACAGAGGTACAACTGGACTCCGTATTTTTCAAGCATCGGCTTGAGACGTTTTTGGAGTTCGATTTGGTCGCCGTGCTTGGGGGCGGAAGAAAAAACAGGATGGTGTCCGACCACGATTTTCCATTGCTCGGTGCTGGCTGCCAAGACGCTGTCTATCCAAAACCACTGTCTGGCGGTGTCTTGCTTGGTTAAATCACCGTACTTTCGCGCTTCTTTGTGGTATTTTTCTACAAAAGGGCTGGTGTCTATAAAGACAAATCTTGCTTCGATCCCATCGGATACCTTTTGGGCGAAAGTGTGGTAACGCGCGGGCATCACCCAGCGGCGGCTGATGTTGGAATACTCAATCTGGGCTTGGGCATTGCCTTGGTAGTCGTGGTTGCCCAAAACCGGAAACCATTGGCAAGTCAAACCACCTTTGGCGTAAATATTTTCAAAAGAAAGCGTCCAGTGAGGGTCTTGGGTGCTGGCTACTCCATTGGTGTAAAAATTGTCGCCGGTTGAAATAACAAATTTAGGGTCAAATTGCTCGCTGTACACGTCCATTTGCGTTGCTACGCGGGTTTGTTCGTAGCCCCCATAACGCCCCCAATCCCCCAACACATAAAAATTGAATGTGTTTTTGGTAGGCAAATTGAGTTCGATGGGTTTGGGCTGTTTTTGTGCCCAAAGCATCCAAGGCCATAGCACGAGGAGTAAATAAATTTTTTTCATATCAAAATTTTAAAAGTTATTTGAAAAACAAAGCGATAACCCAATTTGGGCTACCGCTTGTTTGCTTTTTAAATTTATTGTACTTTTTGTCCCATTGCGCCAAAATAGGCAGCAGGGGCTGGTGAGTTGTAGGTTTTACCGTTTACGGTCAAGCCGGTGGTTCTGAAATGAGGAGCGATGCTTGTGCTGGCACCACTCAAAGCGGGAGAACCTGCTTTGAGCTGGAAGTTCCAAGAGGTGTTGAAAGCGGCAGAGCTCATATCGGTAGAAAGTGGGAAATTTTCAAACTGAGGGTCGTTTTCTCCTGCTTTTGTGCCCCTTACGTTGTTTGAGCCGTCTATGATTTCTTTGTCGGGTTGGAACTGGTCAACGCAAGTTTGGTTGTAGCCATAGAAGAAGTTGTGCGAGAAAGTCGAACGCTCGTCTTCGCCGCTTTTACTATCGCGTTTGATTCCAAAGCGGTTGTTTACCAGCAGGTTGTTGTGAAACTCGGCTCTTACGCCCTTTTCAACCCAAAGCGAACCGCCTTTGATGGTTGGTCTTCTCCAGCCTGCGTTGATGAGTGTGTTGTTGTAGGCTTTTACGTAGGCTTGTGGAGTTTTGTCGCCTGAGTTAGAGGTTTTCACGGCGTTGGTGTTGGGGCTGAATATCACGTTGAAGGCCGCATCAATCAAGGTACCAGATTTGATGTTGATGGCATCGCCGCCCGATTCGCCTGTGGTGTAAAAGTAGTTGTTGGCTACAATCAATTTACCGCCGTCAATGTAGAGACCGTCTTCGTGGAAATTGTGGATTCTTGAGTTCATCACAATCAAAGTGCCGTTAGGGTTACCAAACCAGATGGCAGGCACGCCCTCACCAGCTTTGGCTTTGAAAAGACCGCCTTTCACAGAGGGCGATTCTTCGGTAGTTACCGCACCGCCATAGGCCAATTCGGCGTATTCCAATACGATAGCCTCTGACTCAGTGCCGGCTATGATACCGCCCCAGAGTTTGCCCCAAGTTTTGCCGGATTTAAGCTCGTCGGGCACGGTAAATTTGACCATGTTGTTGGCCGTTCCATACACATACAGATTGCCTTTTACGATAAACTCAGGACGTACAACTGTGTCGCTGAAGAGCACCGTTACGCCTTCTTCGATGGTCAAAGAAGTACCTTTTGCGATTTCGATGTGGTTGGTAACTTTGTAAGTGTTACCTTTTTTCCATGTGCCTGACACGATGCCACCGACGTTGTCAATGGTTTCGGATTTGTCCACAGGTTTTTTGTCGTCGCTGCTCTTTGAGCAAGCGAAAATTAACGTAGCCAATGCTACAATTGCGAAAGAGGCAAATTTGCTTTGCATAATAAAAAAAATTAAAAGTTTATAATTATTGAATTTTAAAAAAAAAGCACAAAAAATGCGGTTTAGTTGAGTTTTAATCGAATTCCAATCAAATAGGCCTGACCATAGAAATCGGTTCTTATCAGAGTATTTTGCCCAAAATCTTGCTTGGGAACGTCGTTATTTACAGAGTTTGTCCCTTTGACGTAAATTTTAAGTGGGGTATCGAGTATGTTGTTTATTTTAACAAATGCTGTATAGTACTTTTTAAATTGCTTTTCCACGGACAAATCGGTTTGAATAAAGCCCACTTGCCAGAGGTCGCCATCAATAAATTGTGAAACCGTTACAATCCTTTCGCCCGTGTAGTTGGTGGTGATTTGGGCATCGAGGCCTCTTTTTACGTCCTTGACGATAAAGGTCAAGTTGCCGATATGTGCCGATTGGCCATATAGTGGGCGGGTTTGGCTTACAGAGATGGTTTGTAAATCGCCGTTTTCGTTGCGTATTCTTTTTGACTTTGGGGTGGTGATTCTTGAGAGGGTATAAGTATAGTTGGCCTTGATTCCGAACCAGTTGAAAAATTTCATTACATCCAGCTCAAGTCCAAAATTGGTAGCTGTACCAAAATTGCCGGGGTCTTCAAAAATATCTTGCCCACGGGTAGGGTCTCTTTGCAGGGTAAATTCGATAGGGTCTTTGATGTTTTTGTAAAATATGCCTATCATAAACTGTTCTCCGGCTTTGGGAAACAGTTCATATCTCAAGTCATAATTGTCTGCAACGGCTCTTTTCAAATCGGGATTGCCGCGCTCTTGAAAGTCCTCATTGACAATGCGATAAGGCACAATCTCAAAGAACCCGGGGCGGTTGATAGCCCTGAAATAACTCGCGCGGATGTTTTGTTTTGGGGTGTTGGAATACTTCATGTGCACAGACGGCAGCAAATCGGTGTAGTTTTGAGTGCCTTGGGGGCGGTCTTCGCCGATAGGAAAGCGCATTTTGTAGCCTTGGTTGGTGTTTTCTACCCTCGCTCCGGTGATGATTTGCAGTTTTTTCAGTGTGTATTTGAACTGTGTGTACCCCGCCGAGATTTGCTCTGTCGCATCGTAGGCCAAAGCCGTGGCCACACTACCTCGTGGATTGGATACATTCCAGCGGATTTGGTTGAAACGGGTAAACTGTATGCCAAACGTATCGCGGGCATTGATAGGGCTAAAGCGGTAGTTGTTGTAGAAGTTGGTTCTGTTTTTATCCCTAAACATTCCCCCTGACATAATTTCAAGTTGGCCTGCACCGATATTCTCACGGTATGTAAAATTTGCGTAAAAAGTCAGGTCATTGTCGTCGTTGTGCTCCCAACGGCGGGTCATTTCTTTGGGGGTTGTGATGCGGTCTTTGTTGTTTCTACGGTCGCCGTATATTTCCAGATTTGTGTTTTCGGGTTGCTCGCTTTTGGCAAAGGCATACACGGCTGACCAGTTGAGACTTAACTTACCAAAATTGTGTTCCCCTTGCAAAGTCGAGGTCAAAATTTGCTGAATGGTTCGTCTGGAACGCCATTGGTACTCCAGATTTGCCCTGCCTTGGTCAGGAAAATAACCAAACGAAAGCTCAAGCACTTTACTTTCGCGCACCTGAGTATTTGAAAACCACATATAAGCGTTGTAAAACCTCAATTTGTGTCGGCTGTTGAAACTGTAATCCAATTTGCCGTGCAAACCGTACCGCTGCTGCTGCTCTGAGAAATTGCGCTCTATCATTTTATTCAACACGGGCACAATCATGGTGTCCACATTTTCGGTTCTAAAAAACAAGCTATTGGCCCCGCGAAAGGTATTTTGGGCACTCAGTGCCACTATTGCGCCGAGTTTGTTTTTGGCAAAACGGTTGCCTATGGCCAACCCGCCTATGAAGTTGGCCGGCAGCGGGCTGCGGTACTCGATGAGTCCGGGCGCGAAGTCCGTGCTCACGGCGTTGTAGCCGGTGGGATTGCGCTCGTAAGGTGATTTTTTTTCAATGGCCCCTTTATCAAAAGAGACAAAGGGCTTATTGATAAACAGTTGGTTCATGCCCGTTGCCATATTGATGCTGAAAGTGAATTCATCAGGGGCATCCCGCATCACCATATTGATGGCTCCCCCAATGGCATCTCCTTCCATGCTGGGGGTGAGAGACTTATAGACTTCCAGCCTTTGCAAAAGATCGGAGGGGAAAATATCCAGCGGCACATAGCGGTATTTGTTGTCGGGGCTGGGAATTTTGACCCCATTGACCAAGGTATAATTGTATCGTTTGTCCATACCCCTGACGATGGCGTACTGGCCGTCGCCATTAGAATTGCGCTCAATAGAAATACCTGATACTCTTTGCACTACGTTGGCCACTGTCAAATCGGGTGAAATCTGAATGGCACGGGCTGAAACCACATTGACCAATTGGTCGGCACGCTGCTCAAAAATCCGCGCTCCACCTTCTTCTTCGGTTTTATTGGCTTCGGATATGACCACTTCGTTGAGGGTTTGGCTCATCTCGGCCAGCGAGATTTTTACGGTGGTCTCGCTGATTTCATTGGCGATGGTAATATTTTGATTGTGTGGTTTGTAAGTTATGAAAGTTGCACTAAGACTGTACGTGCCCGGCAAGAGATTTTTCACAGCAAAGCTGCCGTCCAATCCTGTGGTAGCCCCTAAAATGGTTTGATCTTTTTCGCCGGTAAGTTTGATGCTTACCCCTACCAGTGGCTCACCTGTCTGTTGGTCTGTTACTGTGCCTTTGAGTCTGCCTTGCGCCAAAGCAGCCAATTGAAACACCACAAACAATTGCACTAATACTAATCGTTTCATGTTTTTGCGATTGTGCCGCAAAGGTGCAAGCCCAAATCGCCCTCTGTCAAAAATTGGATGGAGACAAAGATGGGTACTCTTTTTTTATGGCTGAAAATAAATGTTTTAGTAGGCTATCTTAAAGAAAAGATTTAGATACCATACCCTGAATTTTTCAAAAAAAACCTCGATTGATTATTGAAGTACAAAAACCACCCATTCTACAATCAATTGACAATCAGTTTATAGACACAAGGGTGGACAAATTGTATTATTCACAATAAGTTCATACAGACAAAAATTTTAGTACACAGATGCTTTTTTGGTTAATTAGTTCAACTCATTTGGGGAATTTCTGAAAAACTCAGTTTAGCTTCAGATAAATTGCCTTTTGTGCATTTGTTTTGCGCAAACTTTACTGGTTATGTCCAAACTCTGCTATTTTGTTCTCTACAAGCCTTATGGGGTTCAAAGTCAATTTAGTGGCGAAGGCAATACGCTCTCCGATGTGTGTCGCTTACCCAAAGACGTGTACCCTGTGGGCAGGCTCGATGCCCAAAGCGAAGGGCTTCTTTTGCTCACCAATGACCACACAATCAATCATAACCTGTTGAATCCCAAACGAGAGCATTGGCGGACTTATTGTGTTCAGGTGGAAGGTTCGATTACCGAATCCGCCTTGCAGCAGTTGAGTTTGGGTGTCAATATTACGGTTGAAAAGAAAAGCTATCTGACCAAACCTGCCCATGCCCAACTTATCGAAACCCCTGCTTTGCCTGAGAGGATTCCTCCCATTCGCTTCCGTAAAACCGTGCCGGATAGCTGGTTGTCAATCAGTTTGACAGAAGGCAAAAACCACCAAGTCAGAAAAATGACCGCTGCGGTTGGATTCCCTACTTTGCGTCTGGTGAGGTTTAGCATTGAAGATTTGACCATTGAGGGCTTCAAGAGCGGCGAATTGCGCGAGTACAGCGAAACTTTTATCAAAAAAGCCTTACGGCTTTGATTTCAAATAGTTAATAAATAAAATTGAACATACGGCTCAATCTGATGCGTGTAGGCAGATCTATCCAAGAGTTTCCGGCCTGTACCGACCACCAAATCATCCATGCTTTGCCTAAAACATGGTTTTCTGGCACAAAACCCCAATACCGCGAATCCAGAGAGCTGTTTCTGTTGTCGCCCATCATAAAATAATAATTTTGCTCAAAGGTGTACTCATTTACAGAATTTCCGTTTATATAGAGTTTTCCATTGTGCACGGATACATTTTTGTGAAATTCGTAAAGCCTGATTACCGGCCCGTAAATAGCCAATGTGCTGTCGTTGATGGTTATTTTATCGCCTTTTTTGGGCACGTAAAGAGGGCCAAAGTCATCTATTGTCCACTTGATTCTTTTGTTGCCGGGATAAAGTTTGGAACTGAGCATGGTAGCCGATGAAATCGAATCGGTAATGCGGGTTACGTATTCTATGTAGTCCAGTTTTTTGAGTTCCTCGGCCATCACCGGGGAGGTGCTTACGTTGTAGGTATTGGGAGCAATAAGAAAAAAGTCGGTGATGTCGCGGCTGAGCAGTACCCTGTCGGTGTTGAGGGTGGATTTGGCTTTGACTATGTACCCTGCTTGGGCTTTGGGTGCGTTGGGCAAGGGTTTTCCGTTTATATGAACTTGTTGGTCAATGATTTGGAGGGTATCGCCGGCAATAGCCACACAGCGTTTGATGTAGTTGGTTTTTTGGTCTATGGGGTAGAGCGTATCCATAGGGTAATTGAAGACCACCACATCGTTGTTTTTGATGCTTACAAATCCGGGCAAACGAAAAGTAGGTAGTTGAATCCAATCGAGGTAAGAAGGTATCTCAGTTCCCCATATTTTTTGGTGCGTAAGCGGCAAAGTCAGGATGGTTTTGGGGCTGCGGGGGCCGTAGTGTATCTTGCTGACAAACAAGTAGTCACCTACCAGAAGGGATTTTTCCATAGACGAAGTCGGGATGGTAAAAGCCTCTAAGAGTAACCAGCGAATAATCGTGGCGGCCACAACGGCAAAAACAATCGAATCAACCCAATCTCTGAAAGAGCCTTTCTTAGGTTTTTCTTTTTTGGAAAACAGTTTCATTAAGGAACTAAAATTTCGTGCAATAATAGTCATTATGACAACAAAACAGACCTAAAAGAGGCAAATAGTTTGTTTTTTGTCTCTTAAAGTATTTGATAATAAAATGTTTAATTAGATATTCTTCCTTAGGAGACTCAAAATCGGCAACCGCACCTTCAACGGGCTTGACAAAGGCATGAAGAACGTCCCCAATCTGATAGGCATGCAACTTTTATATCATCGGGGTAGGGCTGCTGGTGGGTGAAACAAAGTATATCTATTCCTCTCAGCCCCAAAAATACGGTCGTCCATCAAAAACCCTACCCACGCAAAGATGCCCAACTCAAGGTCGGCCAGATTATTGACTTGATGGTCAGCAACCCCGAACTGCCCGCTTCTGATACTTTTAGGTTATATTAATCTGATTATTAAGTATTTAACTATTATTAACATTTGTGTAACAAAAAATTCACAAAAAATTCATATTGTATTTTTGATTTTTGATTTTTGCTCTACTTTTAATGGCCATGAAAGTCAGTTTCCCTTCTGATTCTAAGGGGGCGTATGTGAAAAGCCTTACGAGTAGCATTAATTTTAAAAAAAATCAATGAAAATCAAAAACTTAATTTATTTTATTGTTGGGATGGTTGTCATGTTGTCTTCCTGCCAAGACTCTTCTCAAGTGGTGAAGCCGGCCCCTGCACAGCCCGAAGTGTACGAGAATGCATCGGCTTCAAGCATTTTTTCTTATACCGAGAAACCTTGGAGAACCTTTAGCATAGAAAAATCAGATTGTGAGCCTCCTGTAGGTAACTGTCTTCCTGAGGATGCAGAAGTAAATCCAGATAACGAAGGTGACTTAGTCTCTCTGCTACACGGCACTACCGGCACGCAGGCCGCAGCCAATCTGCTTGATGTGTACCCTATTTTTGCTGGAACGACCGAGTTGCAAGCCGTTTCAAATGGGACTCTGACCATTTACGTGCATGACTACTCCGGTAAATATTTTTGCTTTTTGGCCACCAGCAATAATATAGCCCAAGCCGTAGTTATTTTGCCTACTATTACAGAGTAACCACTATCTTTGCCTGATAAGGGGAAACCCTTATCAGGCTTTTTTTATCAATATGAGATACACAATAATTTTTTTTACGATACTTTTATCCTGCAACAGCCAAGAAAAAAGAATCACATTGGTGGATAAGGCTAATTTTTTTCTTGAAAAACCTGTTTTTAATGCAAATGTTGGACACAACCAATACCATGTAGGGCTAAATGATAAAAACGATGCCGAATTTTATCATTTTAGGAGATCCGATACCATACTGACAATATACAATTTGTCAAAAAACACGGTACGAAAAACTAAATTAGATAAAGCTGCCAAAATCTTTTCTACCGACCGAGGTGAAAATAATTTGTTATACGTAGGATATATACACGATCAACAGTGGATAGGTATAGGTTCTTTTGATGCAGTATCGCCTAAAGGAAACAGCCTTGTTTATTGTGATTTTGAAGGCAACCCTGTTTTTAGTGTAAAGGTTCAGTTGAGTGGCTATGAAGATGGTCACCTGATTTCACCTGTTCATATGAACAAACTTTATGATTCAACTCTTTTGATTCGTTATGAACCACGAGCCGAGCCGCTGGAAAAGCGGTATGACCCGAGTGCTCTTTGGGTATATGATTTGAGAACCCGACAGTTGGATAAACAGGGATTTGTTAAGCACCCCGAGAGCTATCATAAGGGCAAAGACTTTTTTGATTTAGGGACTTTAAACGTAAGCGTGGTAAAAGATTTCCTTGTAGTGTCTTTCTGGTTTAATGACAGTTTATTTGTTTACAAGGGTATTGCTAAAAAAGTATAGATAAATCGTTATTCCATTTGAACATTAATAATTT
>CAZRQL010000024.1:17784-48270 GCA_964602415.1 uncultured Roseobacteraceae bacterium | reverse complement strand
GGGACGAGGGATACCAAAAAACATCTCTTCACGATGTAAAACTTGCTCAAAGTAGCAGCTAAGGAAAATTTCGTCACCTTGATACTGCCTTCAAGCATTTTTATTTCGGGACTGCTCCCCAAATTGCCTATCAAAGTTACTTTATTTAGTCCTCGCATTCGGTTTTAACACATGTTTATGCAAATAAAAAAACATGGATATTTAAAATAATCAAGTAAATATAGAATACTACCATAAAACTTTTAGCAAGCAGACTCTTGAGCGAATTTTGCATCAAACTCCAACTCGTTAGCCGGAAATATTCTTATGTTCAAATTCATGATATAAAAAATATCGGTTTAGGATTCTAAATACCAATATTATTTTTGAATATAGTCTAAATTAGCGTATAAATATAAAAATTTTCTCTGTTTATTATTTTTTTTAAATTTTTCAATTTCTCTTAGGAAATCCTTATTGTATTTACCTAAATATTTAGCCCAATAGATAACTATTATTTTATCGTAATTATCTATACAAATATTAATATCTTTAATGAATAGTTTTGAGTCTCTTTGAAAAGTTAAACTTCTGTTTAATAACTCATTAATATTATTTTTGTTTGAGGATGTATCTTGTAAAAAAGGATTGATCTGTTTCGGCATCCCAAAGCAACTTTGCCATCCGGTAATGAATCTACCTGACTTTTCATAGATTCTGATTTGAGGTATTGAATAAGAACGATTTCTAAAATTGTACGTATCAAGGCAATAAGTGGAATCTTTAAGACTATCAGCATAAGTTGGAATTAATGAAAATAAATTGGCAGTATCAAAATCAATTCTCATTTTCTTAAGATATCGGATTTGATCGGCTTTCATCAAGTTTTTTGGTCTTGAGATACTTACAGCATATACAAAGTAATTTAAACTCTTGCAAGAATAGAAAAAAAATACAAAGAATAATGCAAGAAAAAACTTATTTAATAATAATTTCATATATTTTCAATTAATAAAATAAGTTTAGCTTTTAAAGCTAACCTTACCAAATAAATTATTCAGTTACAACATTTATTGAGATATATCCATGGGGATTTACACTTGCTTGAAGAGAATAGTTTCCAGCAGGTATTTTAATCATATTCTTTCCAAATGCGGCACTTTCAAGTTCGTCAAAGATAATATCGGATTGAATTGTAACCGTATGGTTTGCGCCCAAGAAAAAGTCATTTTCAAAATAAAGTCGCATAGTTGAGTCGTTCATCAGAACAAAAGTCGCACTACTTTCGTCAAATTCAGGGGCTGTGGCGTTGAAGCGGATTAAACAAATCCCTGCGCAATTACCACAGGGTAGGCTTAAACCACAAGGACTTCCGGTATGCGTTCCCTTTTTTAAAATTTTAATTTTTCTTGGTCTATCTATCGCATCAAGTTCGTATGCAGTAAGCGGCTCTGAAACAATACTTTTAGACAGAGGAATTTTTGAATCTCTACCGGCATAATCGCTACAAGCCCAAACACCAAACATAAGAGCGACATAAAGGGCAGTAAAAACTGCTAATTTTTTGATTTTTATTTAAAAATTATGCTACTCGTAAGGCTTTTCGCATACGCCCCCTTAGGGTTAGAAGGGAAACTAACTTTGATGGCCATTAAAAGTGGAGCAAAAATCAAAAATCAAAAATCAAAAATCAAAAATCAAAAATACAATATGAATTTTTTGTGAATTTTTCACCCTGTAATATTAATAATAGTTAAAGTTTTGAAAATTAAGTGTTTATTTTAAAAAACGATTAAAACCAAATTGATTGGTAGTATGCTGTAAAATAAAAACAGCCGTCAAAATCCATCTTTACGAACTTTGACGGCTGCATAAACAACGGTTTCTTAGTTTTTGAAGGCTCTGTCTATGAGTGTTTTGAGCATTTCTTTGTGCGCCAGCGTTTGTCGGTCGCCAAGTCCGTTTGAAGCAATCGCTCGTATGGCTTTGAGGTTGTAAACGGCCATTGATTTGGCTTGAGTGGCATACATGGAAGCGTATTTGCCAAAGGCTATGTCAAGAAGCATCTCAGTGTAAACCATCTGAAGGTTTTGTCTCATGCTGCTGACGCTTGTGCGGGCATCGGCTAAAAAGATGGCATCGTTGAGGTCGCTCATCATCTCAGACAGGCTGTATTTGTTGCCGTAGAGTTCGCTGTCCACCATACGTTGGCAAACAGAAGGCGAAAGCAAGTGAAGTAAGACATTCATCTGAGCACTGAGCACATAGCTGTGGATTTTGGGGTCTTCTGTGGCGGCAAAGAAATTGAAACCCCGCCTTTGCAGTTGCAAGTAATTGAAAAGGTCTTGGGGGGCACTAAGGGCTTTGTTGCTGAATAGCTTGGAAGCCAGCACGTCCATTGCTTTTTTCTGTTGCTCGTAGGGCACAGGTCTAAACGGCATGGTTGCGCCGCTTTCTGCCGCCATAGCCCTCTCTGTGTACACCCCTCCCACAAAGCGCGACACCACCGCAGCCGCATTGAGGTACTGCCCCCAAAGAGAAGCGAATGCACCCCGAAGTTCTTGATAAGAAGCGCCGGGCTTGACATAGCGAGCCTTGAGGTCTTTGAAAAGCTCATTGACAATCTCGAACCGCTCAAGAGCAAACCCGATTTGGTCTGAGGAAATATCTTCAACATTGACTCTGGGGTCTATGGCTTTGCCCGGGGCGCGCATATCGTCTGCGTCATTGCCAAAGGTGAGCTTGGGGTCGGCAGAACGAGAGGCTATGGCTTTGAGGTCGGCATCGGGCTTGTAGCCGTATTCGATAGCCCATATATCATAAGGGCCTACGGAAGTAGAAAAATAATGGCCTTGTTTGTTTTTGTCTTTTGCTACGTTGATGACAATATAGTCCATAACAGAGCCTGCCAAGCCGGTTTTGGAGGTGAGTTCTTTGTTGTGGAGTTCTTGGAGGTTGTAGAGTTGAGAGGCTTTCATGTTGTGCATGAGTCCCATGGTGTGGCCGACTTCGTGCATCACCAGTTCGGTAAGGGCTTGTTTGGTGAGTTCGCGCAAGTCGTAAGCATTGCCGCCGCGAGCCAGCACCAATTCGCGCCCGAAGTGTAGGTTGCGCTCTATGATTTCACCGTTGTTGCAAAAATGATGATTGGGTACGTGTTCGCCGTGCTGATGTTGGTTGGTTTGCTGCTCAATCATGTCGGAAATAGAGCGATAAAAAGGCTCGGCTTTGTAGAGTTTCTCTTGTTTGAGTCGGTTGGTCATAAAAACGTACTCAAGCATGATGTCGGCCCCTAAGATTTGGCCAGTGCGCGGATTGACAAAACTCGGCCCGTAGCCCCCAAAAGGAGGATAAGGCGAAGAAGTCCAGCGCAAGACGTTGTAGCGAATGTCGCCCGCGTCCCAAGTGGCATCATCAGGCTGGATATTGACTTGCACCGCGTTTTTAAAACCCGCCGCTTCAAAGGCTTTGTTCCATTGTAAGACAGCCTCTTTGATGGTCTCCCTAAACTCATGTGGGGTGGTGTTTTCTATCCACCAAACAATCGGCTCGACAGGCTCGGAAAGGGCGGCGTTGGGGTCTTTTTTCTTCAAATGCCAACGATGAATCAAATCTCGGTAAGGAATGGCCTCGGTGGTGGTCATGTCGGTTACTTGCTCGTTGAAATACCCTACGCGGGGGTCATCGTACCTCGGCTCATAGTCGTTTTGGGGAACTTCGATGATACTGTGCTGGAATTTGATGGATACGTAGCGCGGGTCTGTAACATCGGGGCCGCCTCCGTTGATGGGTGCGCCGTTGTCGTAGGCGTATTCGACCACTATATCCATATTTTGGGGGTAATTGCGCAGGTTGTCGTATTTGGTCTTGGAAGGATTGATGCCTCCCAAACTAAACTGAAAAGGCGAACTCAGCCCCGGCACCATCGTAGGAGATATTTTGTGCAGCACTTCGGAGAGAAAAATATTGTCGGCTTTAATCAAAAAAGTAGTGCCCGCGCTGTCTTTGGCTTCGATTTTAGGGGCTGTGATGATGGAGTTGGGTATGTTGGCATTGGCACTGCGGCTCAATGGATTTTGGGGATCAAAATAAAAAGAGGTGTTGCGCTTATGGAATTCGATTTTTTCGTAGTGCCTCTCTATGGCAAATATGTAGTTGTCGCGGAAATTGCCTTTAAAATGCCCCGCCCAGACTGTGCCGTTTTCGGTGTAGCCAAAATAAATGTACTCCTTACCCAGTTGGCTCTGTTTGATTTCCATAAAAACACTGCCATCGGTAGTATCCCGATAAAGAGTAAAAAGCCCCTCTATTTTGCGGCATTTTTTGGTCAGCTCCGCAATGGATTTGGGTTTGTCGTTGGTAGGTGGGGTAGCGGGTTTGGGGGTATCCACAGGCTTCATCCCCTCAGCTTGGGTGGTTTTTTTCTTCTTTTTTTGCGCGGCAATGTCATTGCTCGCCAAGCATAGCGTGATTGCTAAAGCCACAAATAGTACCTTTCTCATAATGAATATTTTTGTACAATAATATAAAAAACAGCCAACAAGACTGTTTTAGAATTTATTTGCAATAATATCCGCATCGGATTACCTCTGCAATATCACTTTGCCGTTATCGCGCAGAGGTTTGTCCAAAGGCCAAACCGAGCCTTTGGGGTAGGTGCCACCTGAAGCAGACACAAAACGCACACGATAAAAATACAAGCCTTGTGCCATCGGTGTACCGGACTGATTTCTACCGTCCCAAACGGCGACTTTTTCGTTGCGGCCTACGCGCAAAGACGACCACTGCGCCATATCCAACTCCGCTACTTTGTGGCCAATCACATCAAAAATCTCGATAACAGCCTGCTGAGGCTTTTCTTTGCCTTTGAGTACAAAATCAAAATAAATCCTATCCGAAAAAGGATTGGGGTAGGCTTGGAAATAAGAAACTTGCTCAGAAAAATCAACCCTGAAACTGATTTGGTAACTCATGGCGTTGCGGCTAATGTCATAAGCCAATACCTTGAGTTGATAGACCCCTTCTTCTTTGAATAATGGCTTCAAAGTCAGTTTTAGGCCGTTGGGTTTGAAAAACTCCAACTCACTCCCCAAAAGAGGGAATTTTTCAGGTTCACAGCCCGGACAAGGAGAAAGATACACTTCCAAGTAAGAGGTATCGCTGTAAACAAAAAACTCATTCTCATCCCATAAATTAATCTCAATGTTAGGCTGGGCGGCCACAAAATCCCCGTCCGCTATATGAGTGCCGTCAAAGAGCACATCCAACATCGGGTTGATAGAGTCCCGATTGACCCAGTATTCATCGTTCAACACATTGTTTACAAATGTAAGTTCGGGCTGCAAAAACGGATTGGCAAAGGTCTGCACCAATATTTGCCCTGCAAAATCCAGCCCCAAATTGGGCTTGAACTCAAAAACAGTGGCTTGGCCGGGTGAAAGTGCAGGCAGTTTTTGCACAAACTTACGTGCAGTGCCTGTTTTGACTTCTTCGAGTACGTGCTCCACTTGAATGCTATCGGTAAAAGCAACCATTGAAGTATTGGTCAACTTGTAAGCGAATGAAACCTTTTGGCCTTGCATGGCGGTCTTTTTGCGCGAGCCCTCACCTTCGTAGGTCAAAATGGCTTCAGGGTATTCCTCAAAGACCACACGCCAGTATTTGAGTTGAGGCGGAGTGTTGGCTTTTGAGTCGCGCAAATGAGCCACCAAGTACACATAGGCGTAGATTTGGGTATCAATGAGGGTATCAAGAGCCATTCCGTGCTTGGCATTTTCGACGAGCAAAACCGCTTTGGCTTCTTTGTCCAATCCCCAAACCTCAACATTGGCAATGTCGGCATCGCTGTCTATGCCCTCAAATTCAAAATAAAGCCTTTTCCAAATGAGGGCAGGCCCGATGGGGGGAGAAACCAAGCTGCCCGAAGTATCCACCAAAGTAGCCAATTTGAAAGTGGCTTTGAGTTCCTGCCGAATAGGCGGCACGTCGCCATTGGGGTCTGCATAGAGCACTTGGGCTTTTTGTTGGGGGTTGCCTTTGGTAGCCAGCGCAATGAAGGGATAGCCTTGTTTGGCTTTTTGCAGGTATTCGGCCTCGTCTATGCCCATAAGCTCCAAATGGCGCAAATAACGGTTGCTGGGTACATCGGCGTGGTAGTAGTTGAGGGTAGAAAGGGCTACTACAAAGTCCCCAATCTTGTAGCGGTCGTAGTATTGCTTAAAAATATAAGAGTTGATAGGCCCGCCCCAATTGCCCAACAAATAGCTGTTGTGGAAATAACTAAAATCGCTGGTGTTGCCGCAAAACAGGTTGTTCCAGAACCAATGGTTTCGGTAAGGAGAATACGGCTTGAAGGTGTGGGGGTCTATGGCCGCAAACGCAAACGCATCTTCTGCACAAGGCTCTCCGGCACGGGCCTCAAAATAGGTAACCCCGTCAATTTTGACATAATACCCCATCGAATCAGGATGCCTAAATCCCAGCGAACGCACCTCCATATTGATATCTCTGGAGAAGAACCCCCAATCTCTTCGATGGTCATTGCGAACAATTGAGCCTATTGTCGAAAGAGATTTGAACTGAGGGAAATGGGACTGCGACCAGCCCCGGGGGCCGTTGTGTATGTAAATAAACGAACGAGTTTCCCAGTCCAAATCTGTCCCATTTTCAGGGCGTAACCGCCAATAAACCACCGTGCTGTCGGGCACATTGAGACTAACTGTATGGGTAATTTTGTAATAAGCCGATACAGAATAGGTCTTTTTTAGCGGGCTGTCAAAGCTGTCGGCTGTGTCCACCTCAAAAAGATAGTTTTTTTGTCCACCTTCCAAATCATTGTCCACTGCATAGAGCGTAACATTGGGAGCGTTTACTATCGAAAAATCAAGCGGCGACACCGCCGTTACGCTGCCTTTGGGCAAAACCAACGTGCTAACAAAAGTATTGTTGTCTTCGCGAAGTTCATGGATCAGGCTGTCGGGATCTACTACAAATTTGAAGTAATTCACTCCGGCTGCCCGCTCTTTTTCTGCAAGTGGTTGGACAATAGTGATAACAATTCGCTTCTCTTTGACAAAGGGAGCTACATCAACTTTGGGATAGATTTTGCTTGTGCCGTCGCCAAAACGCCTTTCCACCAACACAGAGAAAGTTTTGGGGTCAAAATTGGCGTTGTTGCGGATGGGAAGCTCGATTTGAAAAGAATCCACAAAAGCCGTAAGAGGAATTTTGTTTTCGGTCGAAAATCTTACCTTGGTTTGGGCAATGTCGTAATCCACACCCGGATTGGTCAGCAGATGAACCGCCGGATCGCCCACCATAATAAACTGCTGAATAGCAGCACGCCCCAATAAGGTGGCTGAACTTTTGTAAAATTTGCTGTTCCAATTTTTCAAAAACAACCCAAAAGGCTGTTTGTAGGCAACGGAGTCTGCAAAATAAGACTCGTACAAGTGCCCGTGCATCCTGCCCAAATCCACCAAAAAACCCAATGAACTGTGGGCATAGCCCAAAATTGCGCCGCGCTTTTTTGCCAATACCCAGTCGCTGAGGATGCCCTGATTGTAATCAAAGACATCACCGCCGGCGCATCCCCAAAGCGTAAGCCCAAAGTATTTGCCTTCGTTTTGGTAGCCTCGCTCTGCACTGTTTGGCCTTCCAAAATCCAACTGCGTGCTGGTCAAACTGCCATGCCCGTAAAAATCCAACAGTGAAAGCCCTCTATTGACTTGCGGGCTGATATTGACCGATTGGATGGCTTCAGAGGTGCTTTTGGTAATGGTCTCTACGTCTGCCCCCACAAAAAGACCTTCTGCTATCTGAGCAGAGGATTTCATAAAATTGCCGATTGTGCCTATTTCAAAGGCGTTGTTGCCGCCCGATAAATGTAAAATATTCTTTTTGCCGCCTCCGATATAGGAGGTGGTATCGTGCTGCATGACCTTTTGCAAATAATCGTACACCTGCTCTCTGCGTTGCACAGGCAGCCTACCCGTAGCCAAGGCCGGCTCAAAAGGGCTGCTGTCGGGCAAAAGTCCGGCACTGAGCAACACATCCGATTCGGGATAGCCCATACCGGGCACATAGTGCTGGTTAGCCCATCCCAAACTGGCCGGTTTGGATTTTTCGTAATTGTAATGCGCTTTCAGACCTTGACCAATGATAAAGAGGTATTCGGGACTGCCGTTTTTGAGCATATAAGCCAAATACCTCCTCAAGGCCAAAGGATGCGCCTCACCAAACCCAAACCAATCATATAAATCATTGACGTTGACCACACTGACCTTATGACCTCCGCCCACAGCACTGCTGCGGTAGTCGGCGTACATTTTCACCACATCCACGCTATCCCCCAAAGGCTGGCGAAGCCTTGCTTCAGTAACAATCAAATAATTGGCATCGCTTTGAAATGGTTTGAAATCTATTCTCTCAATTGTCGCCACACCCAAAGGTTCAGCGACTGACATAATCGCGCGCTCAGTATCGTTGGGCCAACCAAACCTATACCCTCCATTTTCAAATTGGGTTGAAATTTGTCTAATTGAATAAGCATCCGTAACATCAAAAAACCTCAACGAAGATCGGCTGCTCTCAAAATAAAAATTTGCCAATTGACTCGATGGCTGTGTGTAAAAAGTCTGCCTTTGAGTATTGAAATCCGCCGTCTTGCAGGGGTAGCGGAGTTTGACATAACTTATTGCTATTGGGGTATTTACGGAAAGCGATGTATTGACGAGGGTCAGTTCGAGCGAGCTGCCTACAAATAACCCTGCGCCCATGTCTTGGTTATGAATGTAATTGGTATAGCCCGAAAAAGAAGCCGAACCAATGGCTGTGCTACCGACAAAAAGCGAAAAACTGCTTTGCCCGGGTCGCTTGCCTACGGCCATCACCTCGAGACGAGGATTGAGCGGTGCAGAAGCCCAAAACCCCGGAAAAGTAAGGGTAAATTTACGGTTGGCGTTGTTGGGCATGGCTTTGCCGGTACGGCCTTTGTTGGTAAAAAAGTGAGAATGGGTAACCCATTTGCCAAATTGGCCTGCAAACTCTTGTCCGGCTGTCATCTCTTCATCGAGTACCGTAAGCGTCTCTGCCCAAACAAATGATTGCGCTTGTTCTTGACTATCAAACTTTTGAACAGGAATCCTAAGCCCTTTTTCACCGCCCCAACTCAAAAAGTAATAAGTCTTGTTGTCGTACAAAACAGCGTAAGGATTGGTATGGTCTTGGGGCTTTTCGTAGAGCATTTTGTCTAAAAAAGCATCGTTGGCTATGCCGTAAAACTCAATAAAATCTCCGCTGCCAAAAACTCCGTCATCCTCTCCCTCAACGTGTAGGGGCACTTGACGACCTCTAAAAAACAGTTTCAACGTTTTGGGATCTACGTCAGCGGGCAGCCAAGAAGACAATTGGGCGAAGCCGACACGATAAATGCCGCTGCCTGTAGAAACGGTCATTTTAAGATAAGGCTTATTTGGCTCAATCCATTCATTGCCAAAATCTTGTGATTTTAGCAATGTAACCAAACCAAGATTTAGCACTACAAAAGCAACTATTTTTCTCATCGCACAACCTGACTTTGTTACAAAGATAGACACTACCCAACAAAGCCAAGACGCATCATGTGCCTTGAAGTTGCGCAACCGAGACCTGAAGGTCTCTTTTTAACAATTATTTGAAAAAGCGAGCAGTTTGGACTACAATCTCACCCCCAACACAAGGATGTCATCCAAAATTCGGCTGTTGCCCTTCCACAATTCCCAACTTTTGAGAAGTTGCTCTTTTTGAAGAGCAAGAGGGCTGCGGTGGTACGCCAAAAGAGTACTGGAAACGCCTTTTATGGCAAATTTGCTGCGGTTATTTTCACCAAACTGGTCGGTGATACCATCTGAAAACATATAAAAACAGTCTCCTTCGTGCACAGCAATGCTTTCTTTATGAAAAGGCTTGGTGCGCTCGGAGGCAAAGCCCCCCAAAGGTCTGGATATGCCTTGCAATTTGGTCAGTTCGCCATCCTTGGTCAAAATCAGGGCAGGTCTTTTGGCTCCCGCAAACTCCAATGTATTGCCTTGAATAGAACAAATCGCCATATCCATGCCCTCTATTGAATTGCTTCCTTCATAGCGCAGTGCCTCAACAAGTCTGGTATCTAAGTATTCCAATATTTTTTCAGGTGAAAAAATACGCTGCCTTTGCACACACTCATCCAACAAAGTAACCCCAATCATGCTCATCAGCGCACCGGGCACGCCATGTCCCGTACAATCCGCAACCGCCACTATCTTAATGCCCTCTACCTCAGAGACCCAATAAAAATCTCCCGAAACCACATCTTTGGGCATGTAAATGACAAAGTGTTCTTTAAAAAGAGATTGCATTTTGGCCTGTGAGGGCAAAATGGCTTGCTGAATACGGCTGGCAGTGTTGATGCTGGATTGTACCCTTTCGTTTTGGCGTTCTATTTCTTGTTTTTGTTGGCTTATCTGGTCTTTTTGGGCTATAATTTCCAGCGTCCTTTGTTTGACTTTGTCCTCAAGTTCTGCTTTTTGCAATTTGAGCCTGTAAGTATAAAATTCCACAATCAAATAAATCAAGCCTGCCAAACCCAACATCACAAGGGCAATAAACCATACTCTAATATACCAAGGCTTTTTTATTTCAAAAGTAAAAGCAGTTGGGTCGCTCCAAGAATAGTGTCCATGTTGTAAAGCCCTGATTTCAAGCCGATACTTACCCCAGCTCAGGCGGTTGAGAAACAAGCGGTTTTCTTTTAGCTCTATCCAATCACCACCATTGAAGCGGTACTGGTAGCGGGCGTTGTCGTTGGGATAACTCAAAGTGGCAAACGAGAACTCCCAATCTGTGCCGTATTCGTGTTGGCTATTGGGTTGAGCCTGCCAGTCTTTTGCTTTAGCGTAAAAGATATAAGGTGCGATGGTTTTAGGGGCTTCTTGAATGATAGCAAGTTGAGTAGTTGCCAGTCCGTTGGCTGTGGCGACCCAAACCCTGCCACTGCTGTCCTGGTACACTCCCCTGTACACTATGGTGCGGGTCGGCAGGCCATCTCTTTCATCAAAAAACATAAGGCTGCCATTCAAATACCTCAACAGCCCCAGATTTGTACCCAGCCAAAGTCCCCCACCTGTAGCAGGATAAATGGCTTTGATTGGCTCTCCATCAAGATTTGTCAGGTCTATCAGAGTGATATTGTTTTTTTGGTACAAAAACAATCTTTCGTTGGCAGCTAAATATATGCTGTCATCGTTTTTTACGTACATATCATTGACCGCTATTTGGGAAATAGGGAGAGGTAAACTAATATTTTCAAGTACATCTTTGTTGTAATTCAATCGGTAGAGGTAATGCCCTACTCCTTCGCCCGCTATGTAGAGATAGTCTTTGGTACTTTTGCAAACGAATGTTCGCCCTTTGATACCTTCATCGGCAGAATAAATCTTCAATTTGCCCTTTGAGTCAATACGATAAACCATATTTTCTTCTCCGTGCCTGCAAGCCCACAAAAAACCGCGATTGTCAAGGTGAAAATTGAAAGCCACCCCCTTGTTATGGCCTTCAATTTTAGAGATTTTACCCTTGTTCAAGCCGTACAATTCATCGCTCAAACTCCCTGTTATTATCCAGTCTCCTACTTTTCCGGCTCCCAGCAAGCCGCTTTCGTCGGGGCACTCAAATACCTTTTGCACGGCTTTGCCTACTTTCCAAATACGAGAACCCTCTGTTACAAGCACTTCAGAGCCGGAAACCGGGAAGATACCTTGTATGTAAGCATCGGTTTGGGGAATTTCCACACCTGAGAAAAAGGTTTGCTTCATCAAAACCAGCCCCTCATCACAAGCCAACCAAACGCCTTTTTCTCGGTCAATATAAATATCATTGACATGCTTACAGGGAAACTTTTTAATCTTAACCGGCTCAAAACCAAGAGAAAAATCTTCTATCTGATAAAGACCTGATGTCCAAGTGCCTACAAAAATCCGGTTGTCTATCAGTGTAAGAACCGAAATATCGCCCAATGAAGATACTTTTTGTAACTTAAAGGATGTTAAATCAACTTTAAAAATCCCATCGCTTGTGCCAATCAAAATACTACTACTATCGGGCAACTTCAAAATACAGTGGGTCTGACTCTGAGTCTCAATAGGCAGCGTTTCAAAATCATCGTTTTCGGGATTGAAAACAAAAAAATGACCGCTAAAGGCAGCCGCATAAATTTTTTCATTGAATTCAAAAATTTGAAAAGAGCGTGAAAAACTCTGAGCACGGTACTTTTCTGCAAATGTGTATCGTTTGACTTGATTGTCTTTGTATCGGACAATTGATTGAGGCTCAGCTATCCAATATTCACCCTTAGAGCTTTCCAACAAATCCTTGGGATAGTTGAGTTTGTTGATTTGGGGAGAATTTGCCCCATCCAAAACTAAACTAAAATCAGTGCCATTGGCTTCAAACAAACCCATATCATTGACTATAAGAATCCTGCCTGCCTTGGTGAGTACCAAATTCTTCATGTAAGGATTGGGAAATTCTTTTTTAAAATTCAAGAATTTTTTACTGTCAAATCGACTGACACCCGCGTCTGAACCCAACCAAATAAACCCTTCTTTATCAGCTTGGACAGATTTTACTAAGTTGGTGGCAAGACCTTGTTCGGTAGTGTAAGCGTAAAACCTAAAATTTTGAGCTTGTACAATTGGTGAAGTACAAAAAAAGACAATGCCACAAAATAAAATAAGCCGCATGTGTAATTTTTTTTTCAAAAATAATACTTTTTGCCGGTGAGATGCCTATTTGATGCCAAATTTTTATGTGGCTGCCTTCCATAAAAATCTCTATATTTGGCCAAAAAAAATGCAATACTACAATTCGGTTGTCGAGACCATCGGCAACACTCCTTTGGTGAAGTTAAACCGTGTAAGTCAAGGTGTTAAAGGTTTGGTTTTGGTCAAAGTGGAATATTTTAATCCCGGCAATTCTGTCAAAGACCGTATCGGTATCCGTATGATAGAAGATGCGGAGCGTGCGGGTATCCTCAAACCGGGCGGCACCATCATAGAAGGCACTTCAGGCAACACGGGAATGGGGCTGGCACTGGCGGCAGTAGCCAAAGGATACAAATGTATTTTCACGGTCTCGGACAAACAGTCTCAAGAAAAAATCAATATTTTGAGGGCAGTGGGCGCGGAAGTAGTGGTTTGTCCCACCAATGTCGAGCCTGATGATCCGCGCTCTTATTATTCGGTAGCCCGCCGACTCAACAAAGAAATCCCCAACAGCTTCTATCCCAACCAATACGACAACCTCTCCAATACCGCCGCCCACTACGACACCACCGGCCCCGAAATCTGGCAGCAGACAGAGGGAAAAATTACCCACTACGCGGCAGGGGTCGGGACGGGTGGCACCATTTGCGGGGTATCAAAATTTTTGAAAGAAAAAAATCCCAACCTCTACACGCTCGGCATAGATACTTACGGCTCGGTTTTCAAAAAATACAAAGAGACCGGTATTTTTGACAAAAATGAGATATACCCCTATTTGACCGAAGGCATAGGCGAAGACATACTACCCAAAAATGTGGATTTCAATCTCATAGATGAGTTCATCAAAGTAACCGACAAAGATGCCGCTATTATGACGAGGCGTTTGGCTCGTGAAGAGGGTCTTTTCGTGGGATGGTCTTGTGGCGGGGCGGCATTTGGTGCTTTGGAATATGCCAAGCACCACCTCCAACCCAACGACGTGATGGTGGTGATACTGCCCGACCACGGAACGCGCTACCTCAATAAAATTTACAACGACACTTGGATGAAAGACCACGGCTTTTTGGAGCAACGAGAATTCAAAACCGCCCGCCAAATCATACAAGGCAGGGGACCGGACACCATAGTGGCTGTAGAAAAAAGAGACCCTGTCCTAAAGGTGGTCGCCCTGATGAACCGCGCCGGAATCTCACAACTCATTGTCAAAGAAGGAGAAGAGATTGTAGGTAGCCTGACAGACAGCGACTTGTTGGCTATGCTTTTGGAAGACCCGCAACTCAAAAACGCTCAAGTTGAGCAGGTTATGAAGCCTCCCTTTATGTTCATCAGCCCCGACACTACGTTGGACGCGCTTTCTTCTATGCTTGCCAAACAACATAGAGCCGTACTCATCCGCAACGAATCACAAGAAGTACACATCATCACACAGCACGATGTATTGGTCGCTCTTTCGGGTTCGTAAACCAAAAACCATCTTTTGTAAACCCAAAAAGGTCTTTGGTCAAAGTGAACAAAATTGTTCCTGACACTTCAACCACCTTTGCATCACCCAATCGTGTTACACAGCATTTGGCTGTAGTTGCATCGCTTAGAGACATAAACCGGAAAACCTGAGATTATTTGATTTCAGGTTTTTTATTTTTAATCAGCTAAATTTTTTGACTTCAAACTCAAACTTTTGCTCGGAAACCCACCGTTCTCTGGCAAAAAATCTCTTGTAAGGCCATCCCTTGCGCGAAAGCTCTATCGGCAAGTAGCCAAATACATCCTTTACATCGGCAAAGCGCAAATAACAAGCATCGTCGCTGGCCAAAAGACCTTTTCCCGTAACAGTTCCAAGCCCCGAACGGTACTGTTTGGGACAGTCCAAAGTTTGCCAAATCAGTGATTCTGTGGGCTGTAAGTCAAATTCTGTGCCGCCTTTTTGCACACCCAACTGTGCAAACTTGAGGTACTCTTGCAATAGTTTGACTCCTTCGCTTTTGGTGGTCTCAAAGTCAAAGTCTCCGTAATCCAAACCCGTAACGACGTAAATGTGCTTTCTGGCTCGCGTTACGGCCACGTTGAGCCTGTTTTCTCCCCCGGGCTGGTTGAGAGCACCGAAATAATTGCGCAGCTTACCTTGCTCGTTTTTGGTGTAGCCTATCGAAAGAATGATAAAATCCCTCTCGTCGCCTTGTATGTTTTCGATATTGCGAATCAGTAGCTTTTCAGGGCTTTCAGGCAGTTCTTCGGCCAAATCCTCTATGAGTTGCTGCTGCACAAAATTGAAACTCACTACCCCAATGCTGTATTCTCCTTGGGCATACAACTCTTTGACCAGTCCTATGGCTTTGTAGGCTTCAACGACATTGGACTGATTTTCCCATTTACCCTCCACTTTTACATACGTAATTGGTCTATTGCCCGAAACAAATTCTTTGTAATGCTCCAAAAATCTTAATTGTTCGTTGTAAAAAAAGCGATTGGAAAACTCTATCATCAAAGGGTTTTCACAGCGATAATGCCCTTTGAGCATGACCTGTTCAAAATAACGCTGCGAAAACTCCAGAATAGAAACCGCCTGATTGCTGTTTTCATCCGCTATCCCTTGATAAAAATTGCTTGGCTGCAACTGTTTGGGGTCTCCACATATCACCACCTGTTTAGCCCTAAAAAAACAAGGGATGCCTTTTTCGGCAAAACACTGAGAGGCTTCGTCGAAAATTACCACATCAAAACAAAAATCAAGCGGGAAAATAGCCGAAACCGCATCGGGAGAAGCCATCCAACAAGGCAGCATATCCATAACACCGGAAGCGTACTGCTCAATAAGTTGGCGAATGGGCAACAAATTCCGCTTTTTCTGCAACTGAAACATAAGTTCTTGTTTTTGTTGTGTTGGAAAGCGGACTGCTTTTTCTATACTCCTTTTTACAATTTTGTGGCTTAATTGAATGTTTTTAGCAATATTGGACTGCAATATGTCTTGCAAGACTTCAAACTTTTGCGTTGATACCAAGGCCAACTCAGGCGATTCGGACTCTAATACTTTTAAAAAATAAGCGAATATATTTTGCTCCAACACAAAACGCAATTCTTCAAAATCGTTGGTTTCAAGCTGAAAACAAGCATCAAAAAGCTCTTTTTGCCAAGCGGGTAGAGATTCCAAAAACTTATCAAAATAAACCAAATCATCAAAATCATCTTCCAAGGCTTGCAAACAGACTGATTTGAGTTCCGGTTGGCCCAATAAAGAGTCTATTTGCTCCAAAGTCAAAAAATTATTCAGCTTATCATAAAATAATTTAATTTCTTCAGCCAAAATATAAATCCTGTCCAACTTTCTAACAATAAGCTCACAATCTGCTCCCTTCATCTCAAAAAGAGAAGTCAAATGCTTTAAAGATAAAAATAATTCTTTGGCACGATTGGCTTTATTTACTTTTTCAAACCACTGTTGGTAAAAAGTCTTATCAAAACCATCGGGAAAGCCATACGCCCATGGACTGTTTGCCATGCCCCTGCGCAAATGCTCAAAATTGAGACGATTGTCAATATAAGTTAAAAGAGTATGTAAGGGTCTTTTTTGTTTATTAAGATTCTCTTTGACAATAAAACGATTGATAAATAATTTATCTTTTGATAAAAATGACCATGTGAGTCCGGTAAAAAAGTTTCTTTGCTTTTCTATGGCATCTATTAGCTTGCTTTGCAACTCCAAAACTTCTTCAAGTGATGAGTATTCCAAATTTGGATGAGACAAAAATTTTATGAACAAATGATATTCTTCTATGAATTTTTCATAATCGAATTTAAACTCTAAAATTCCTCTAAACAATTCAAATACATCTTTTTCGCTTATTATGGAGGCGATTTCTATCAATTTTTCTTTTTGAGAAATAATAAAATCAACCTCTGATAATGTGATTTGATAATTCAAATCATTGGGTATCATTCTTTGATAAAACTCATCCTGTTTGGCTTTTAAAGTATCTATTTTTTGTAGTTGTTCTTTAAATATATTAAGTTCTGATCGGCTGAATGCAGAAAAACTAACTCTGTTTGAAAAAAAATGACCGCTTTTTTCAAATTTTTGGCGATAGAGATAGATTATTTTCAATTTTTTTTCAAGTTCTATCTTTACAGAAAGATGCAAATACTCTTTGGATGCTCCAAGTGCAACTGTGGGTACATTTTGATTAATTTTGTGGTACAAATCGTGGGCACAAACACCAAACCTGCTTTCATCAAAAAGCGCATTTCTAAAGGCCTCCAACTCTGACTGAATCGAATATATCTCTTCCCATGAGGCTGCAAACTCCAAATCAGCCCCATTTGGGGTTGTGGAAAGTTGGGTAATATAATCTTGTTTTTCAATAGATGAGAGCAGTTCTGAATATATCTTTTTTTGGTCTTTTTTAAAATCATGTACAAAACAAACCGCCTTATCAAATCCGTTTTCACAAAACCGCTTATAAATAACCTCCAAAGCCGATCTTTTCTGAGAAACTACCAACACCTTTTTATTTTTGGAAATAAGATTGAGAATAAGATTGCTGATGAGTTGGGATTTGCCACTTCCGGGCGGCCCCTGTACCACCAACGATTTGCCTGACAATACTTTGCTTAGGGCTTCTTCTTGCCAAGAGTCGCAGGGAAAAGGGGTTAAAATATTAAAATCTGATGCGTCTGTATTTTTTGTAAGTAATTCTTCAAATTTATTTATCCTATTTGCATCTTTGATAATCTCATCGTAATCCGGCATTAGATAACCGTCCGTAGTAGAAAATATGCCCAATATGGCTTCATTGAATATTTTGTAGCGTCCAATTTTATGGTTGTGCTTAAAATCTTCTTTTCCAAACGAGACAAAAGGAATCAAAACGTCTCTAAATGTATCCGTACCAAAATCAATATCAATAATAATTTCTTTAATTGAATTATAAAGTTGGGTGCGAAATTCGATAGAGTCAGAGGAATATGAACTAAAATCCTGCTCTATAAAACTTTGCTCCAAAGGTAAACCTTCGTCTCGGGATATGGCATAAAGAAGGCTTTTATTGAAAGAAATAGGCGCATCGCAAAAGATAACCCATTTGCTGTTTTCTATTTTCATCTCTACCGAAATCAGCAAAAGAGGTGCTCTGACAAGCGTTCCTTTGTTGGTGATGGCCCTAACATAAGGCCAACCGACAAACAAGTTTTTGGCTCCGCTTTCCTCCAGAGTAAATTGGGCGGAGCGAAAAAGTTTTTTCAATTCCCCCGCCACTAAATTATTTTCTTCGCTTCTTGAATCGCTGACCCTGGATAGGGTAACTTTTTGGCCTGCTATAAGCTGTGAAACTACATCAAAACTGGAACGATTGTCCAAAAAATCTACCCTATGTAAATCAAAAAAATAGCCTGTGTACGTTTTGGGCAAAAAAACGGATTTATTGCGCTGAGAGGTATTGATGAGTCTATCCCTGTAATATTTCAAAACCTCTTTCATAATTTTCTATTTAATTCCTCAATTTATTTAATCTTTGAATTTCTTGGTATGTGATGGCTGTATGAGGTTGATTTTTTTGTTCTATTTGACAATTTTATAGTGTTTGCACGCACTTAAACTCCATATATCGAATCATCTTTCTCAAGGTCTGCCTACAAAATATCATCGTCCATATAATCTGTATTAAAAAAATCAAGTAGTTGGAATTAATTTTAATCCATGTTTGTACAACTAAAAATATTCAAAAATTTGATTATTATGAACAATTTCAAGTGTCAATTTTTTTCTCTCTGCTTGTCTGCGTTTGCGATTTAGGAAGTCTGTGTCGTATATGAGTTCAAAATCATATTTGCCGCTTACCTCAAAAGAAACCAAAATTCTTGGGTATTGGTTTAAAATGTGAGGATTGTCCATGAGGTATTGGAGGCAATTTTTAGGATTCAATATATTTGTTTGTTTGTCTGTGATGGGTATGTAGTTGAGCATACCATCCACCCATTCGTAAGCGATTTTTAGAGGCAAATAGCGGTGTTTAAAATAAAACAACTCTTCATTGCACAAATCAAGGTATTTGAGGATGGCGGTTTTGTCAACAGATTCCTTTTCAAGCCCCAAAACCGAACGATAATCAGCGATACATTTGGCTATGGTGGACAAAAATAATTGCTTCCTGTTTATCCATATTTGTCCGGCAGCAAAAATAATTGCAATGGCCGCGATAAACTCAAAAAGGTCTTTTAAATTCATTTTATTTGAAAATTTTTTCTTTGTTTAGTGCCGAATGGTATTTGCTGCTGTTGCGATTATGCTCTGAAAGGGTAGAGGCAAAATTATGGTATCCTGAAAAGTCTTCTTTTGCACAAAAATAAAGGTAATTATGTTTTTCGTAATTCAGCACTGCGTCTATAGTTTGGGGCTGGGGCAAGCGTATAGGACCGGGCGGCAGACCGCTGTATTTGTAGGTGTTGTAAGGGCTTTCTATGGTTTTATGAACATTCAGTACCCTTTTGATACCAAAATCGCCGTACGCAAAAACCAGTGTCGGGTCTGCCGCCAACACCATGCCCCTGTTGAGCCGATTGATATAAACACCGGCAATACGCTTTTTTTCATCATTTTTATTCGTTTCGGCATCCACAATTGAGGCCAAAATAGATACTTGTATGGGAGTGAGGCCTATTTGTTGGGCAAGTGTTTGGCGGCCTTGATTCCAAAAAACCTCATACTCCCGCTTGAACCTCCAGACCAATTCTTTGGGTGTGATTGTCCAATATACTTGGTAGGTATTGGGCAAAAAAAGCGTTACAACCGTGGCGGTATCCATTTCCAGATTGAGTGAATCAATAAAACTTTGATTATTGAGCAAATCGTACAACTCCGAAGCAGAAAAGGGCAAGTCTTTGGTAAGTTTGACACAAAGGTCATGTTTGGTGCGTGCGTTGCTGAGGGTTAGGTTGAGTGCCACCTGCTTACCACTTCTCAAATGCCTGACAGCCTGAAGGTTGTTCATGCGCGGAGACAACAAATAGGCCCCGGGTTTTATGTTGTCGGTGTAGCCGAGTACACGTGCCACAAACATAAAAGGCACCATCTGATCAACCATTTTATAGCGGCGCAAACTGTCTTGGAGTTGTTTGACAGTGGCATTTTTGGGGATAAAAACAAGCCCTTCTCCCCCACTCAACATCACATTGGGAGAGAAAAATACTTGATAAAAATAAGCTGTCATTGTGATAAAAGCAATTGACAGCCCAACAAAAATAGCAACCCTAATCTTATGACTCATCTTTTTAATGAAGACAAAATGTTATGAACAAACCCAAAATAAACTAAAAAACACAAAAACTACTTATTTTATAGAAGTTTCTGTGTTTTTGACTTTGTTATGACCGATATTTATTTGGCTTTAACTCGTTTTATTACTTCTTCAGTGATATCGTGCACCGGGTCAGCATAAAGAAAAGTCTCTGCCGGGGCTACATAAGTGTATCCCTTTTGTTTGGCAACTTCCTGTATTGCCTTTTTGACACGCGAAATAAGTGGTTCAAGAAGATCTTTTTCCTTTTTCATCATATCATTTTGGGCTTTTTGGTTGAACTGAATGATATTTTGCTCCATTTGTTGGAGTTCTTTGTACTTCTCTTCCAGTATGATGGGAGCCAAATCTTTTTCACTCCGTTGCAACTCTTCGTACTTGGCTTTGAAGTCGTTCTGCATTTTTTCGGACTGAGCCGCAAGTTGCTTTTGGTAGGTTTCGAGTTGTTTAATTTGGACTTTATACTCATCCATAGCCCTCAACACACTGTCAGAGTCAATATGGGCGATTTTGTCCTGTGCGACGGCAAAGCCTGCAAAGAGCATGGCCGCAATAAAAATCTGAGTTATTTTCATGTTTTTATGATTTTCAAATAATTTGACAAATGAAAAGCAATTGGCATCATTCGATGGTGGCAATGCACTTGAGTTCGATGGCTATGGGAGTGGGTAAGGATTTGATTTCTAAGGTAGTGCGGCAAGGCTGACAATCTTTGAAGTATTCGCCGTAAAGACGGTTGTAGATGGGAAAGTCATCCTTCATATTGGTCAAAAAAACCGTTACGTCAACAAGGTTTTTCCAATCGCTGCCTGCCTCTTCAAGAATGGTTCTCACGTTGTCAAAGACAGAACGGCACTGAGTTTCAATATCATAGCTGACTATTTTACCCTCCTCATCCAGATTGACACCCGGAATTTGCTTGCTACCTCTCTGGCGAGGCCCCACACCGGACAAAAACAGCAAATTCCCAACCCGGCGCGCATGAGGGTATAGACCCACAGGTTCGGGGGCTTTGGAAGAATGAAAGGTAGAATTTTCCATAAAAACTTTTTGCTCTGTTAGGAAATCGTAAATTTGTGGCAAAATAAATAGTTAGTTGTCAAACTTACCAAAATAAATGAAAGAAGCGGAGTTTGTAGAGATTGAAGTTTCGGTAGATTCGGACGAAAAAGCAAAGATTTTGGCCGACATTCTCGCTGATATTCAATACCCCACTGCTCAACAACTTCAGAGAATGGTAGATGAAATCAAGCGTGAATTTGCCGAGAGGAGTGCAAAAGAGTTTTTGGGCGAAATAGATCTCACACAAAGCAATGACTCCCCAAAAAGCTATTCTGATGACAATTTGAGTTAAATTTTCAAAAAATTGAAATATTACATTGTTGCCGGAGAGAAATCAGGCGATTTGCATGCTGCTAATCTGATAAGAGCGTTACAACAACTTGACAATCAAAGTGATTTTAAAGGATTTGGAGGCGACGATATGGTGCAAGCCGGTCTTAGGCTCAGCAAACACTACAAAGAATTGGCTTTCATGGGTTTTTGGGAAGTTTTTAAAAACATCCTAACCGTCAGGGAGTTATTAGCTTTCTGCAAACAAGATATAGCCCAATACAAACCCGATGCAGTGATATTGGTGGATTTTGCAGGATTTAACCTTGAGATAGCCGCCTACACTAAAAAGCTCAATATCAGAACTTTCTATTATATCTCACCCAAAATATGGGCATGGAATACCTCAAGGGCTTACAAAGTGAAAAAACTCATTGACAAAATGTTTGTCATTTTGCCTTTTGAAAAAGAGTTTTACGCCAAGTTTGGCTATGAAGTAGTTTATGTTGGCAATCCCGTTCTTGATGCCATCAAAAACTTCAATAAAAACCCTAATTTCCTCAAAGAGTATGAGTTAGAGGGTAAAAAACTCATCGTCATTCTACCCGGAAGCCGAAAACAAGAAATCGCGCTCATACTCAGGCTAATGATACAGATAGAAAAACAGTTTCCTGAGCATCAGTTTGTTGTGGCAGGCGTAACTTCTGTCAATCCTTCACTTTATGAGCCGGCTCTTTCAGCGGGAATACCGGTGGTATTCGGGCAAACGTACAATTTGCTCAGTTGCGCCGAAGCGGCCTTAGTTACCTCAGGGACAGCCACTTTGGAAACCGCTATTTTCAAAGTCCCACAAGTGGTTTGCTACAAGACCTCTTCCCTGACTTATTTTTTGGCCAAGCTGCTCATCAAAGTCAAATACATCTGCCTACCTAACCTTCTGTTAGACAGACCCTTGCTTAGGGAATTGATTCAAGATGAGCTTAACAAAGAAAATTTAGCTTCCGAACTTAATAAAGTACTGACCACTAAAAAGGCAGAAATTTTGGAAGGGTATGCCGAAATTGAAAGACTGTTGGAGGGCGAAGGGGCTTCTTTGCTGACAGCCAAGGGCATTGCCAAAGAATTGGGGATTATTTAGCCTTTAGTGATGATACCTCCCACCACCACAGGCAACACATTGAACTTGTCCCTTGTCATACAAAATTGCAAGTCCTCGTGCAGGCCGTAGCCTTTGAGTCGATTAAAATGAGAGCAATTTTTTAAAAACAACAACATGTCATTTTTGGCCGAAAGAAACAAAGAATGACAAGCAATCGAAGCGTCGTCGGTGAGCATAAAGTCCTCATAAAGAATATCTACCAAAGCCCCTGCAAACAGTGCATCCTCCATGCTAAATCGCCCCTTCCATCCCGAACAAACCAAAAGCAAATCATTGGTCTGCTCTCTAATATATTCACCAATAGTGGATATATTTAAAAATGAGCCAATTAGAACATTATTGCTATCTTTTGTTGCCACAATAGCCTTTGTGCCATTGGTGGTGGTAGCGGCTATTTTTTTGCCGCCGGCCTTCATATATTCAAAAGGCGAGTTGCCCAGATCAAATCCTTCTATTTTCATACCATTTCGCTCGCCGGCAGTCAGATAGCCTTGTTTGCGGAGTTGGATACATTCCTCAGGAGTAGCCTTGGCCACAATATGCTCAACTCCGCTGGCTATACCCGCTGTAAAACAAGAGGTTGCTCGCAAGATGTCAATAATAACAACTGTCCTGTCGGCCAAGTCATGCAAGTGTATCAAATCAGGGGAAAGACAAGTCTCTATATGGCGCATGAGATTTTATTTTCGACAAAAATAAGCGTGTTAAGAATTATTATGTGCTTTGTATGTTTTTGATTTGGTTAAATTGCGCTTCAAAATACTAATCCCTTAGTCATGAGAAACTTTGCCTTAATTTTTTTGCTTGCAGGAACCCTCTGTGCCTGCAAAAAATACGGAGACTCCCGTGCCGCTGATATTTCATCTTACGAGTCAAACGAAGAGCCTGACCCAAGTGCAGAATTTACCCAATACAAAGACAGCCTAAAAAAATACTTCAGCGAATTAGAGGTCAAACTGGTGAGACAGTACCACATCAATCATGAAAAAATCAAAAACTTAGACGACTTTTATCACTTCTATGCAAACTCACTCGAATTACAACGCCAACTTAATGAATCTTTGAAAGACTACATAAAAAAACATAATTTATCGGTTGAATCGCTTTATGAATTAAACTGGTTCAGCGAGGTAGCTAAAGGATTGATGATTAAAAAAACAGACAACGGGTACGGCGTTTTCTTAGACTATGAAGATTTTAAAGTGCATGCTTCAGTAACCCAAGAAACCGGTGATGATAAATTTGTAAAACTGCTCGAAGTAGTTTATGAGCCAAGTTCAATCTATCCAAAATGGTTGAAAATTGACAAATCATCAAATTATTGCTCAAATTTAGGTTCAGGACAGCACCTAAAAGCCCTAAAACTGATAGACGAGGTTCTTATGGAAGCAAAAATATTTGAAAACGAACTGGTCAAAATTCAGAAAATGGCTATGTACGACTTGATGAAAAACAAATTTTACTGCATGGAAAAAAAAGAAGTCATCACAGAAATAGAAGCTATTTTGAGAGAAGTTGACATCAAAAAACAAACAGAAAATGAAATCAGAACCCGCCTTGAGGCAATGAAAACCTCACCGGAATTTAGATTCGGGTGTATGAAAGTCAATTGCGACTAACCAATACCGAATTTTATCTGTCTTAAATAGAAAAATTATGCGCTGGAGTAGAGAAATAAGTAGAACAAAAATTTTAAAACGAGAAATTCCCTTCTTCTTTGTATTCTTGTTTTGTGTTTTTCTTATAGAAATAGTCGCTGAAATTGTTTCTTTAAGCGAAAAAAGTCCGTTTTTTGTTCGATATTACGAAAGTATTGATACATGGATAAATAAATGGCATATTATCGCTTTTATTTATTTTAGTCGCTTGATTTATGTTATCATAACCTACAAAAAAAGAAGGGATAAGTATCTTAAATCTGTAAAAGAAAGTTGTATTAGGAAGAGTTATTATAAAGATAATTCTTTATTAAAAAACTTCTAACCAATCAAATTTTATTGATGCTTATTTTTTTAATTCTTTGGTACAAGGCTATTCGACTCATTAAAAGGCTTGCTTATGTGAGCCTTTATTGCTTTTTGTTGATATCAATATTGTTGCAGTTTAAGTATGTCCAAAACTTCTGTGTTTCCTATGTTGTGGAATACATCAATAAAGAGACCGGAATGAGTGTGAGTATTGGAGAAATTTACCTCAATTGGTTTAATTCTTTGAAAATAAAAAACGCATCTATCTATGACGATAACAATTCTAAAATGATGGATGTAGAAGAGCTAAAACTAAAATTCAGTATATTCAGTCTTATTTTCAATAAAAAAACTTCTATTACTGGAGCTACACTAAAAAATAGCCAAGTTAATTTTATAGAGGACGAAAACGGGATTAATTTTTCGAGATTTATCAATAAACTGTCATCTGAGTCAGAAAGTGATTCTTCCGGTTCTTTTTTTGAAATCCAGAGAATTACTTTGTCCAATAGTAAATTCACCTATCGTACAAAAAATGCGCAGGATATGCCTTTAGGCTTATTCAATAACGATAAAATTATTTTGGATTCTATTTATGGAGACATTTATCACTTCCAATTGATTTCGGATACAATCGTCATGGATGTAGAAGACCTAAGAGCAATAGAGATAAACTCAGGTCTTAGATTGCAGAAAATAAAAACCCATGCCCTAATCTGCCCGACAAGTCTTAATTTAGATAACTTATACTTAAAAACAAAATATAGCCTGCTCACAGAACAAATCAGATTCAATTATTCTAATTACAAAGATTTGGGGTATTTCTTTGAAAAAATCAGCTTGGATTGTCATTTGGCAAATTCGATAATAGATTCAAGAGACCTGCTGCCGTTTGCTCCTTCTTTGTCTCAATACCCTTTTAAAGTAAACGTAAGCGGAACTTTTACCGGACCTACCAGAGAAATTATGGGCACTGATTTTTCTCTTTGTATGGGTAAAAATACCTATTTACAAGGGATAATTGAGTTGAGAAATCTGCCGGATATAAATAATACCATTTTTATTTTTGATTTTGAGAACAGCCAAGTGCTGGCAGAGGATATTTTGAGGTTTGTGCCCAAATCTGGCCAAGATTATGTTTTAAAATTAGGAACGGTCGTATTTACGGCTGATTTTTATGGCACTCTTTCGGATTTTATTACAGATGGTGTTTTTGAAACAAATTTAGGAGTCATAGAAACAGACTTTGAGTTGAAGGGAGAATACCAAGGCGATATCGTTTTAAAAGAGTTTAATTTAGGCGGTTTTTTAAATGTACCTGCTTTGGGTTCGGTTAGTTTAAGTACCCAATTGATGGGCAGCGGTTTTGATTTGCTAAAAAGAGATAGCGTAACTGCCACTGTTGATTTAACTTCATTAGAACTGTTGAATTATCGTTATCACAACTCATTTGCTTCTTTCAAGTTTGCAAGAAATGAATTTGATGGAAGGTTGACTGTTGCCGATACCAATCTCCGTTTTCAGTTTGAAGGTAAAGTAAACTTTGGGGACAGTACTTTTGACTTCAGGGCAAAATTTGATACTCTTAAATTTTTGCCTCTTCATTTGCTCGACTTGCCTATTGTGGCTTCTTTTGAAATAGACGCAGATTTCAAAGGTCTCCAACCTGACAATATTGACGGTTATTTGAAAATAACCGATATAAAAGCCGACTATGAGAACAGAAAATTTTACCTCAAAGAGTTTTTTACCAGTATTACTGATTTAGAAAAAAACAAAAAACGCTTTGTGATAAACTCTGATTTGATTAGGGCTAAACTGGAAGGGAATTACAGCTTTACAGGCTTTGCCGCAGATGCCAATCAACTTTTTAAAAATTATTACAATTATATCTTTAAACAACCTACCGAAAACTCTTTCTCATATAAAAATTACCGCTATACTTACTCTGTAAAGCTAATTGAGCCGGATAACTTTGCCAAGTTTATCAACTATCCTTTGAGAATATCAAATCGCTCTGAATTAAGAGGGTATTTTGAAATGGATAGTGTTGCAAAATTTAGCTTAAACCTAAAATCAGATTCAATTTCTTATTTGTCAAATAAGCTACACACACCAGATTTATGGTTTTTATTGGAATACGATTCTTCTAAACAATACGATCCTTATCACTTTGATGTTTTATTTACTCCCAAACATGCCAATTTTTCGGGATTTGAACTAAGTAAATTTAAAACCACCCTTTTCAACATAGAAAAGCAAACTATTTTTGTTTGCGAAGTAGAGCACAGCATATCAAAAGATAAAATATTGATTGATGGGCTATTTGAATTTGAAAATGACAGTTTGGTGGTGGTATTGGGTAGGGATACGGAGTTTAGTTTGCTGGATAATATATGGCAAACCAAAGGAAAAAATAAGTTTATTTATGATTGGGGCGAAGGAGATTTGCTCTTTGATAATATCTTATTTGGTACGCAGGGACAAACCTTGGGTATCAACGGGGTGGTTTCAAGCCGAAAGGAAGATAAATTTTCTCTGCTGATTAAAAACTTTGACCTTAATGCCTTGAGTCCATACGTAGGTGCAAAACTCAGTGGCTATATCAATCTGAGTGCCGAACTGCAAGACCTATATGGTACACCATTCTTCATTTTTAAAGGCAATGCCGAAAATATCAAATTGCAAAACTTTCTGCTTGGGGATTTGACCGCCCAATCCCAATGGGATGCCGAAAACTCTCACCTTAATACCGAACTAAGCCTCAAACAAGCCAATGAAGATTTAATAAAAATTAAAGGATACCTTGATTTTAAAAATGAAAAAGACTTTTTGCATTTGGATATGTTTTTGGACAATGCCCCGGTGCAAATAGTTAATCCCTTCGTTGCAGATTTCATCTCTGTCTCACAAGGCACGGCATTGGGCGCAATCAGACTCAGGGGAAACTCCGACAACTTGAAAATAAAGGGAGACATCTTTTTAAGTGAAACAAATTTTAAAGTTATTTATTCCAATGTTACCTACGTAATTAGCGACCGTTTTTCTTTTGATGAAAAAAGTATAAAGTTCAGAAATGTGCGTTTCAAAGATGATCTGGGCAATGTGGGCAGACTGGATGGCACGATTGAGCATCATTATTTCGATAAATTCAAGCTCAATTTAACGGCTTCTTTGCAAAATTTAAAAGTATTGGCCACCAAACAAACCCCTTATTCTTTATTTTATGGAACGGTGTTTATGAGTGGAACTGCCCAAATCAGCGGTGCGGCAGAGCACCCCGATTTGAAGATGGATTTGAAAACAGAGCGCGGTACAAAGGTTTATATGCCGCTTGAAACCTCCACCACCGTCGAAGAGCAGCAGGACTTTGTTCGTTTTGTCAAAGATAGCGTAGAAGCAGTCATACAACAACAACTCAAGGAGAAAGTCTCAGTTACAGGCTTTGAAATGAGCCTAAACTTAGAAATCGGCTCAGAAACTTTTGCCGAAATTATGATCAATAAAAAAACGGGCGATTTGATAGAAGTCTATGGCAAAGGCAAATTGTCTATCAAAACCAACTCTGATGACGAACTGACCATGTTTGGCAGGGTAGAAATAGAAACCGGTAAATACAGACTGAGTTTTATTAATTTAATTAGCAAGGAATTTGATATTCGACAACCTTCTTCTTTGTCTTGGTCTGGCGACCCTTTAAAAGCCGATTTGAATATCATGGCTGTTTATCGTCAAAATATCCCGCTGATTCCTATTTTGGAGGGCGCAGACAGTGCTATTTTAAAAACCCCCGAAGTGCGCCGCCGTTATCCGGTAGAAACTATTTTATTTTTGAAAGGCGATATGATGCAGCCCACTGTTGGCTATGATATTGCCATATTGGACTATCCGCCGGTGGTGTTGGCAGCGGGAATCCCTTTTTCGATAGATGCGCAAGTGTCGGCTTTCAAACAATCCATCAAAAACAATGAACAAGAGCTAAACAGACAGGTTTTTAGTTTATTGGTGCTTAAAACCTTCTCTGCCCGCAATACATTTAGCGGCGGCAATTTTGCAGGGGGTAGTATCGGGGAACTGCTGGCCAACCAGCTCAGTTATTGGGTGTCGCAGGTGGACAACAACCTCGAGGTGGACGTGGACTTGCAAGGGCTGACACGTGAAGCCCTCAACAGTGCCCGCATACGGCTGTCTTACACGGCCCTGGGTGGAAGGATTCGCATCACCCGCGAGGGAACGGTAGCAGGACAACAAGCCGGAACCCAATCCAACGTCAGCAGTGTGGTGGGTGACTGGGTGGTAGAATATATGGTCAAAAATGACGGATCGCTGCGGCTCAAAATGTACCACCGTCAAAACCTGAGCGCATTTATCAATACCGCAGGAGGCGTAGGAACTACCACCGGAGTCAGTTTTATGCACACAAAAAGTTTTGATTTGAGAAGAAGGAGAAAAAATAAATTAAAAGATTAACATAAAAAAACCCCACGATTTAAATGGTGGGGTATAAAAAACATAAACTTGATTTATTCTAAAATAAGTTTACAATTTTAAGTATAAACCTATTTTAGGACAATTCACCGATAAAAAATTAAGACTATGGATAAAGTTTAAAAGTTTCGGTACTGAATGTGTATGTTATAAATAAAACACTCTCACCGGTAACTGTTTTGCCAATTTTTGCATTACCTCTTATCATACGGACAGTAACATTTGAATATTCATCAAAAATAGCTAAATCCGATGGTTGAATCGTGTAGTGACCGTTGTCGGGTAAAATCTTTTGGCTGCTCTTTTTTACGTCGGTATTCATATTGTAGGATTCAAGTAGCATACAAGCCCAACCACTTTTGCTGTCACTTTCCCAATCAACCACTAAACCACCGGATGCTTTTGATGTCTGCGCGCCATTAGGTAGGTCAATACTGATTATTTTTGGAACATAAATCGAGTCGCGTAATAATCCAATAGGAGTATGGCCGTCAAAACCAAAATGAATCGTTTTCCCAAAATTCTGTGCATGGTACACGGAATCATAACTTCTCACACCATATAAATTTAAATTTATTCCTTTTGGGAAATAGGATTGAACCCCGACAAAGGCATTGCCCACATTCATGACCATTCCTGTGAGTTTTAAACCTTGATGGAAAGCAAGTGTATAACCAAAAATGGTCGAACTATCGTTGTTAAGACCGCTGGGGGAATGATTGGCAGACATAACCATTACGCCTCGAAGTGAATCTTCTGAAATACCGCCAGTCGTTAATGTTCTGGCAATATAATCAATGCCTTGCTCAGATGGATTTAGCATCTTCGAAACTTCTTGTCCACAACTTGACAATCCAATTACAAGGATTGAACAGATAAAAAAAGAATTTTTTTTCATAAATTTTTATATTTAAAAACAACAACTACATTTTACTTTATCGAAATGCTTAACTTCCAAAAGACCTGTCCATGAACCGTTTGGAGATTGCAGTGCCTCATTTCCGGGTTCATAAAAAACCTCAAATAACCTTTGACCGGTGGACGGGTTAACACACCTCGAGCCGCAACAAGAATGACAATCCATCATACCTTCATCCCCAGCGATAGAGACAGTAATAAGCACTCCCCAAGTTCCATCGGAAGGAAAATCAATGCCATGTACACCACCCGGAGTCCCTTTTTTATGTTTTATGGTCTTATCGGGAAACTTTACAGGATCAAAAGCAACTTTTACACCACCTTGATAGGTTGCAATAGAGAAAACAATCGTGTAGTTCAGATTAATTGGATCAAATGGGCAACCATCTGCCTCAATAGGCGTGCTACCCAAAGTAAGTTGAGAAGGTGTCTTCGCTCCTGAAGATATGGGAGGTTGTTTAGAACCACAACCACTTTCACCCAGCCAGATTACAAGCATGAATAATACGTTTACCAATAAAATTTTTTTCATTCTACATTCAATTTATTTATTGGCAAAATTCAAAATTCAAAAT
>CAZRQL010000024.1:0-17684 GCA_964602415.1 uncultured Roseobacteraceae bacterium | reverse complement strand
CAAAATTCAAAATTCAAAATCCAAAATTCTTATGTGAATTTTTTGTTATATTTTTGTTAACTTAACTTAATATTGAATTTATGTCTAAGCGGCTGCCGGCATACATGCCGTGCTTTAGCACATATAATACTGACAAACAGTATATTAGCAATTCAGAATGGAAAACATTCTCCTTGGATTGGGTATCTGAATGTAAATTGTACGTTTTTGTCTGTTGTGGAACGATTCCAAATGTAAAAGTACAACAGGTATTCTTTCAATTTTAGGGCTAAAGTTAATTTAAGGCGTATTTAAGCCACTGCGCCAAGCCTATCGTTTCCCGTTTTCTGCCATAGAGCCTGTAAGTATCAAGGGTAGGCAGCAATGGTTTGCCCATTTTTTTGTTATTTATTAATTCTATAAGATAATTGCTTATCTCAAAAACTTGGTTTCTCGTAAAAGTCTTGCCTGCTTGGCACTGTTCGATGATTTGGGCTACTTCGCTATCCAAGGGAGCTAAATTGACAATCGGCTTGCGGGCTGCTAAATACTCGTATAGTTTGCCGGGAACGTGTATTTTCTCTGCATCGCATATTGGATTGACCAAAAAAAGCGCGCTGCACTGCTTTAAAATCCGCACCGATTCGCTATGGCTCAGATAGCCCCAAAACTCAACTATTCCCTCCAATCCATATTTTTTTGGTAAATTTTGGATATAATCGTCTGTTTTGCCCACAAAAATAAATTTTATAATATAATTTATCTTTTTAAGAGTTAAAGCCAACGCTTCAAAAAAAGCATCTACCCCATAAAAACCCGCTATCGTGCCCGTATAAGCCATCCAAAACTCATTTTTCTCAGCCTCATATTGTTTGAAGAGTTCTTCATCGTATCCTATGGTATGAACCCTTATTTTTTGGGGGTTTAATGCGTATTTTTTAAAAAAATACTCTTTTGACGAACGGCAATGAGTCAGAATTGCATCACAATCGCATAGAACCCTTTTTTCCATCTTAGAATCTATCCAAGAAGCAAGCGGCGTTCTGTAAAAATTGGCCAGATAAGCTATATTTGTCCAATAATCATGCAAATCGGCTATCCAAATGATGTTTTTTTGCTTTTTGAGTTTGAGTCCGACCAAATGGGTAGAATGAGGCGGCCCGGCGGTAATGACAAGCCCGATTTGGTGTTGTTCGATGATTTGGAGGGCTTTGGGCAGAGCGTATCGGTTCCAGCCACGGCGCGGGTCGGGCAAAAAGAAATTGCTGCGAATAAAACGAGCCATTTTTTCTTTCCATGTTGTGGCTTTTGCCGTAGCGGTAGAGGGTATTTTGCCTTTGTTGAACCATTGGGCATAAAAACCCAAAAAATTGGTGGATTTGGTTTTGTAGATGTGGGCACTTGCGGGAATATGGGCGTTTAGGGTCTCATCCAACATGGGGTAAGCCGCAAACTCAGGCTCTACCGTCAAAACATGGCATTCAAACCCCAATTCGCTGAGGTGTTTGATGATATACAACCACCTCTGTACGGCAGGGCCTCCGCAAGGCGGCCAATAGTAGTTTAAAAGCAATATTTTCATTCCCTATGGATTACAGGCGGCTCAAAGCTATAAAAACACTGATTCTTTACGAAAAAACAGGCCTAAATCGCAAGAAGCAGACTAAAATAAAAATTTACTTAGCTTTGCCCTGAATCGTTTTTTTATGTCAAAAAAATATGTCGCGCTTGATAGCGAATCGGTTTTGAGTTATGCAGCCCAAATCAGTGAGTTGTCAGAAAAACTGGGCAGCCGGCCTTACCGCGCCCGTGAGGTAGGGGACGGCAATTTGAATTTGGTTTTTATCGTGGAAGGCAGCAAAGGGGGCATTGTCATCAAGCAAGCCTTGCCTTACGTGCGGCTGGTGGGCGAAAGTTGGCCTCTGCCTCTGTCAAGGGCGCACTACGAACATCTGGCTTTGGTCGCGCAAGGGCAGTGCGTGCCCGACTTGGTGCCCGCTGTTTTTTACCACGATGCGGATATGTCGCTCACGGCCATGCAGTGGCTTAGCCCGCATATTATTTTGCGCAAAGCACTGATACAAGGCAAGATATACCCAAAAGTAGGCCGTGATTTGGGGCGTTTTTTGGCACATACCTTGCTGAAAAATTCGTGTTTTTGGCTCTCTTCCGAAGAAAAAAAAGCCAAGACAGAGCAGTTTCTAAAAAATACAGCCATGTGCCAAATCACCGAAGATTTGGTCTTTGATGAGCCTTTTTTCGATGCCCCCCTCAACAAACACAATCCGCATTTGGCAGACACAGTCCTTGCGTTGAGAGCAGACAACAAGCTCATCCTCAAGGTACAAGAGCTAAAAGCTAAATTTGTAAACCAAGCCGATGCGCTTTTGCATGGAGACCTACATACCGGCTCGGTGATGGTAACTGCCTCAGATACAAAGGTGATAGACCCTGAGTTTGCTTTTTTCGGGCCTATGGGCTTTGATGTGGGTTGCATTTTGGCCAATTTTATGATGGCTTTTTTTGCACAACAAAACTACCCCCAAGACCGCAAGGCATACAGGGAATGGCTTGCAAGCCAACCGGAGGCCATTTGGCTGAGTTTTGTGGAAAACTTCGCTCTGCTATGGCCTCAACGCCCCGATGCGGCCATTTACCGCCACCGCGTGGTGCGCGATGAAAAGCAGGCTTTAGACTTGATTTTAAAACACTTATGGACTGAGTCTTTGGGATTTGCGGGCTGTGAAATCATACGCCGGATTTTGGGATTGGCACACGTAGAAGATTTTGAGAGCATCGAAAACCTTGAAAAAAGGGCATTGAGTGAAAGAGAAGCCTTGCTTTTTGCGCGAAAACTCATCACACAAACTGAGAGATTCGATGGCATTGATTCTTTAAACAATCACTTGAAAATAAGTCTCTAATGACAAAAGTCAAAACAATTTTTTTCTGTCAGGCTTGCGGACACGAAAGCCCCAAATGGGTGGGCAAATGCCCTTCTTGCGGCGAGTGGAATACTTTTTTGGAAGAAAAAACCTCTTCTTCAAAGCAAAAAATCGAAAACACAGGGCGGGCGGTTCGTCCGGTTTTGTTGCACGAAATAGAACAAATCCACGAGTACCGAATCCCAACCGAAGATGCCGAACTTGACAGGGTATTGGGTGGCGGTATCGTACCGGGTGCGGTGGTGTTGGTAGGGGGAGAGCCCGGAATCGGCAAATCAACACTGGTACTGCAAATGTGTCTGTCTATGAAGGATTTGCGCTGTACATACATCACAGGCGAGGAGAGCCTCACCCAGATAAAAATGCGGGCAGACCGTTTGGAAAGCAAGTCGGAAAATCTCTACATCCTTGCCCAAACCGATTGCCATGCCATCATCGAAACCCTGCGAGAGCAAAAGCCGGATTTGGTGGTGGTGGATTCGATACAGACCATTGTTAGTGAATCTATTAGCTCTTCAGCCGGCACGATTTCCCAAATCAGAGAGGCCACCGCTGAGTTCATACGGTTTGCCAAAGAAACCGCCTGCACCGTGTTTATCATTGGGCACGTAACCAAAGACGGACAAATCGCTGGCCCCAAATTGTTGGAGCACATGGTGGATGCGGTTTTACAATTTGAAGGGGACAGGCATTTGTCTTACAGGATGTTGCGAACACTAAAAAATCGCTTCGGCTCTACTGCGGAACTGGGTATGTACGAAATGCAGCGCAATGGGCTGCGTCAGGTATCCAATCCATCAGAAGTGCTCATTACCCAAAGAGATAGCCCTATGGCATCGGGTGTGAGCATAGCGGGGGCTATCGAAGGTACGCGCCCTTTGCTGGTGGAGGTGCAAGCACTGGTCAGCCCCACCACCTACTCAGCCCCCCAAAGAGTGGCCACGGGTTTTGATTCGCGCCGCCTGAGTATGCTTTTGGCCGTGCTGGAAAAAAAATGCGGCCTCAAATTGGGACTCTGCGATGTATTTTTGAACATGGCGGGAGGCATCCGCATCGAAGACCCTGCCGTGGATTTGGCCGTTTGTGTGGCCATAGCCTCATCTATGAAAGACAGCGAACTCAACACGCAAGACTGCTATGCAGCAGAAATTGGGCTGGGGGGCGAGCTTAGAGCTGTGGGCAGGCTCGAAAACAGAATTGCAGAAGCGGAAAGATTGGGATTCAAACGCGTATTTGTTTCCAAATACAACATCAAAGAATTTTCAAAAGAAAATTTCAAAATCAAAATACAAACCGCCACCACGGTCAAAGAAGTGCTGGAGCAAGTCATTGCTTTTTAGGCCTACGCCTCATTTTTCAACAATTTCTCCAATATATCACAGGCTGCTTCAGCAATCACAGTTCCGGGGCCAAATACGCCTTTTGCGCCGGCTTGATACAAAAAATCGTAGTCCGTAGGAGGAATCACGCCGCCCACTACCACCATAATATGGTCGTAGCCAATGGCTTTAAGTTCCTCAATCAACTCAGGGACAAGGGTTTTGTGTCCGGCGGCCAATGTGCTGACCCCTATTATGTGCACGTCGTTTTCAGCGGCTTGGCGGGCTACTTCTTGAGGTGTCTGAAAAAGAGGACTCAAATCCACATCGAAACCCAAATCGGCAAAGCCCGTGGCTATCACCTTAGCCCCCCTGTCGTGTCCGTCCTGCCCGATTTTGGCCACCAAAATACGCGGCCTGCGCCCGTCCAGTTCTGCAAACTTGTCCGAAAGTTCTAAAGCTCTGCGAAATACAGGCTCTTGGGCGGCTTCTTGGGCGTACACGCCGCTCACCGTGCGGCTCGAGGCTTTGTAGCGACCGAAGACTTTTTCCATGGCATCGGAGATTTCGCCCAGCGTGGCTTTGCGCCTTGCGGCTTCTATGCAAACCTCCAGCAAATTGCCGCCTTCGGCAGCCGCTTTTGTCAGTTGCGAAAGTACTTCATCTACAGAGGCTTGGTTTCTGGATACCTTCAGTTCTTTGAGTCGGGCGATTTGCTTTTCTCGCACGGCGGTGTTGTCCACCTCGAGGATGTCGAAATTGATTTTTTGGTCGGTCTGGTATCGGTTTACCCCCACTATTACGTCCCTGCCGGCATCTATGCGGGCTTGTTTGCGGGCGGCGGCCTCTTCGATGCGCAGTTTGGGAATGCCCGTCTCGATGGCTTGGGTCATGCCTCCGAGTTGCTCAATTTCTTCGATAAGCACCCAAGCGCGTTGGGCTAAGTGATGGGTGAGGTATTCCACATAATAGCTCCCGCCCCAAGGGTCAACGGTTCGGGTTACTTGGGTTTGTTGCTGCAAGTAAATTTGCGTGTCGCGGGCTATTTTGGCCGAGTATTCCGTAGGCAAAGCAATGGCCTCATCAAAAGAATTGGTATGCAAAGACTGTGTACCGCCCATGACCGCCGCCATGGCTTCAATGGCCGTTCTGGCTACGTTGTTGAAGGGGTCTTGCTCTGTCAAAGACCAACCCGATGTCTGGCAGTGGGTGCGCAGAGCCAATGATTTGGGCGATTTTGCCCCGAAATCTTTTACAATTTTTGCCCACAACAGTCTGGCTGCCCGCATTTTGGCTATTTCCATAAAATGGTTCATGCCAATGCCCCAAAAAAAAGACAACCTCGGAGCGAAAGTATCTATGTCTAAGCCTGCCGCAAGCCCCGTGCGGATGTACTCCATCCCATCGGCCAGCGTGTAGGCCAACTCTATGTCTGCCGTGGCTCCGGCCTCTTGGATGTGGTAGCCGCTGATGCTGATGGTGTTGAATTTGGGCATGTGCTTGGAACAATACGCAAAAATATCGGCTATGATTCTCATGCTGGGTGCGGGGGGATAGATGTAGGTATTGCGCACCATGAACTCTTTGAGGATGTCGTTTTGGATAGTGCCTGACAGCAGGTGCTGAGGGACTCCCTGATTTTCAGCCGCTACAATATAAAAAGCCATCACAGGCAACACCGCCCCGTTCATGGTCATAGAGACCGACATTTTGTCCAAAGGTATGCCCGAAAACAAAATCTCCATATCCAGCACCGAATCAATGGCCACACCCGCTTTGCCTACATCGCCCTTCACGCGGGGGTGGTCAGAGTCGTAGCCCCGGTGGGTAGCCAAATCAAAAGCCACCGAAAGCCCCATCTGTCCGGCTGCCAAATTGCGGCGGTAAAAAGCATTGGATTCTTCGGCGGTGCTGAAGCCCGCATACTGGCGGATAGTCCAAGGCTGGCTCACATACATAGTGGTATAAGGCCCCCGCAAAAACGGCGGTATTCCTGCCGTAAAACCCAAGTGGTCAAAGTCTTTTATCTGCTCATAACCCAGCGCGTAGGGTACAGCAATCTGCTCTGCCGATTTCCAAACAGGCACTTTTGTAGGGATAGAAGCGGACTGGCCTTTGGCGGCTATCTCGCGCCAACTCAAGCTGCGAAGGCGGTCGGTCATGGTTGTTTTCGTTTGGGCAAAGGTACTAAAACGAGCAAAAACAAATTCTTAGCCCAGCAATAAAAAAAGCCACAGTTTTCAAACCGTGGCTTTCTCAAAAAAAATATTTAGCTTATTTCCCACCCATAAGATAAGAAACAGACAGCCCTATCATGGTATTTTTGGAAGAGTTGTCTGAGTCACCTTTGGGTGCAGTATTGGCAAGACCCAGACCGTAGTTGATATTGATGAGTAAGGCACCATCGCCAACCGGAAACTCTATTCCCGGCGAAAACAACAAACCAAAATCACCTCTTCTTATGTCAGAATCGTCGTTGTTGCCAAATTTGACATCTCCTTCTGTAGTTGAGCCGAATACTTCTGACTTACCTTTACCGCTGATGCCCATACTGGCATAAGGGCCGGCTGCAATATGGATTTTTACCTTGTCCAAATCAATCTTATAACCAACAGGCAATCCCAACTGAAGGTAATTTAGTCTTATACTGGATTCAACCTTTCCAATAAGGGGGATTTCTTGCTTAATAGCTGCTCCATACTGGCTAAAAGTCAAAGAGGGCACAATTGACACCACATCGCCAAAGGCAATCTCGCCTACCGCACCGAAATGGAAGCCTAAGCGCGGATCGGCATTCACAGTTTCGCCTCCTGATTTTATGCTGACATCGGTGTAATTGAGACCGAGCCTCGCACCATAGCGAACCTGTGCTTGCACCCCAACAAATAAAAGGCAAGCCAAAAGAGACATAAATAGTTTTTTTGCTAATTTTTTATTGCCAATGGCAAACAAAAAACAGCCGTTCATTCTAAGACCCAGCCTAAAAATCAAAGACCATCTCTTGCACCAATTCCGTTGAAAGTGAGCGGGCTACGGGGCAGTTGAGTCCGGTTTGAATCAGGATTTGTTTGTCTTTCTCACTCAACGAACTATTGGTAAGCCCAAAATGAATGATGATTTTCTCTACCCTTCGCGGAGAAGAAGTCATAATTTTCTGAATCTGCCAAGTAAGTCCATCGATTGAGACGCCCATGCTTTGGGCTTTGATGCCCATAGTGGTGGCCGCACAAGCCGCCAGCGACACGCACAGCAAATCGGTAGGCGAAAAAGCCTGCGCCTTGCCTTGGTTGTCTAAAGGGGCATCGGTAATAATCTGATTGCCGGAGTACAAATGAGTGGCTTGCGTGCGCAATTCGCCAAGATACGCGCCTGTAAAATTTGGGGTCATTATGTTGATTTTGATGTAAAAATAAACATCTTTAAATGCCTACAAAATTCAACTTGACTTAGCGATTGAACGCAAACCGCTTCTCAATCGTCTTAATAGTAACAAGGAATTGCAAAGAATCGCAATCTGTAAGCAATCCTCTGAAAACACATTCAGGATGAAACTTATATTTTTCTTAGTACCGCTTTTTTTGCTTTGCCATGAAGCAAAAAGCCAAAAACCTTTCTCAATGGAAAGTTGGCACAGAGGCAAAGTAATGATGCAAAACTCTGACCAAGAGATAGAAGGCGAGATTTTGTACAATATTCCTAAAAATACGATTCTACTCAAAAGCACCGAAGGCAAAACCCTCTCCCTAACTGCCGTCAGGGTGGGGGAATTTGTGATTACGGATGCCAACAGCGGCAAAAGAAGGGAGTTTTATTCCATCCCTTACCAAACCGACAAAAGCTACAAGCGTCCGGTATTTTTTGAAGTGCTTTACGAAGACAACTTCGCCTTGCTTTGCAGAGAAGAAATTATAGAAGACCAAATCCCGGTAACCATATCTTACGGAATATGGATGTCCGGCGCACAGTCGGGCTACCGATACATCCGACAAGAAGTATTCCAGTTTTTTATGCTTACCAACTCAAACGAAATCATCGCACTGGACAGCGACCCAAAAAAATTGCCTGAGCAGTTTCCTGACCGCCGCAGCGAAATGGCCGACTTTATACAAAACCAAGCTATAAACCCCAAAAAAGTGGAAGATATGATAAAACTAATGAGTTTTTATAATGATTTGAAACGATGAAAATAAAGCCCGACGAACTCGAAGAGCCTATTTTGCGGGCTGTTTTTGACAATTTGAAGCCATTTACCCAACCCAAATGGGGCATGATGACCGCTCAACACCTTGCCGAGCACCTTGCCGATGTAGCCCAAATCTCCAACGGCAAAAGGAAAGTGGAACTCTTTACACCCATCGAAAAACTGGAAGCCTACCGTCAAAAGGCACTTTTCAGCGACCGGCCTTGGCCGCAAAACACCCTAAGCCCGCTCTTGCCCGCTGGTCAGTTGTCCGCTCTGCGATGCAAAGACTTGCAAACGGCTCTTGAAGAAATGTACCAAGAGTACAACGACTTTCAGGCTTTTTTTGCCAACAACCCGCAAGCCCAACCCATCAATGCCGTTTTTGGGGCACTGGACTACGCCCAATGGTGCATCTTCCATGCCAAGCACATCAACCACCATTTGGAGCAATTTGGGCTTTGAGATAAATTTGCGTCTTTTCATAAAAAATCACCCATGGAGCAACAATTTGCTTGGCAACCCCTCAAATCTTACCAAGATATTAAGTTTGAATTTTTTGAAGGAATCGGAAAAATCACCATCAACCGCCCTGAAGTTCACAATGCTTTTCGCCCCGAGACAGTGATGGAAATGCTCGATGCCATAGATGAGTGCCGCTACCGCGATGAAATTGGCGTGGTTATTTTGACCGGCGAGGGCGACAAAGCCTTTTGCAGCGGCGGCGACCAAAACTACAAAGGCTTGGGCGGCTATGTGGGCGGCGACGGAGTGGCGCGTCTCAATATACTTGACTTTCAGAAACGTATCCGCAGCCTACCCAAACCTGTGGTGGCCATGGTCAACGGTTACGCCATCGGAGGAGGCCATGTCTTGCATGTGGTCTGCGACCTCTCTATTGCTTCCGAAAATGCCAAATTTGGACAGACAGGCCCTAAAGTGGGCAGCTTTGATGCCGGGTTTGGTGCTTCGTACCTTGCGCGCATCGTAGGACAAAAAAAAGCAAGGGAAATCTGGTTTTTGTGCCTGCAATACAGCGCACAAGAAGCCCTGGAAATGGGCTTGGTCAACAAAGTCGTGCCCTTGGAGCAACTCGAACAAGCCACAGTCGAATGGTGCAAAATCATGCTCAAGCGTTCGCCCTTGGCTCTGAGGATGCTCAAAGTCGGCTTCAACGCCGAACTGGACGGGCAGGCCGGCATCCAAGAACTCGCCGGAAATGCTACCTTGCTCTATTATATGACCGAAGAATCCCACGAAGCCTCGCGTTCTTTTTTAGAAAAACGCGAGCCTGACTTTAGCAAATATCCAAAATTTCCTTGATGTGCTGCTCTCAAGAAGGGTTGGCCTTCTTTGAGTGCCTACCTTTTTCGCCTTTGGAGCCTATCGAAGACATCCACACCCGAAAGGCATGTGTTTCTTTATGGCTCAAACGCGATGACCTCATTGACCCCTACATAAGCGGAAACAAGTTTAGAAAGCTAAAATACAACCTCTTACATGCTTGTAAAGAAAGCTTTAAGCGCATCGTAAGTGTAGGAGGGGCACACTCGAATCATTTGTATGCGGTTTCCTTTGCCGCCAAAAGACTCAATGTCCCCTTCACAGCCTTGGTAAGGGGCGATGAAGGGCATTTGGACTCGCCGACCTTAGAAAAAATCGCCACCAATGGACACACAATAAAAGCCGTGCCGCGCTCACAGTTTCGAGAAAAACGATTTGGGGCATTTTTGGAGTCGGGGGATTATTTCATCCCCGAAGGCGGCACCACACCGCTCGCACTGCAAGGGGTGGCAGAATTGGTCAAAGAGATAGACATTGAATTTGAGCACATTGTAGTGCCCTGCGGGACAGGTGGCACCTTGGCGGGTCTGGTTAGTGCCCACGCCAAGCAGCCCATAGGAATAGAGGTACTCAAAGGCGGTTTTATAGCCCAACAAGTAGCCGAATTGACGGGCGTAAAAAGCGGATATGAGGTTTTTGCTTATCATTTTGGGGGCTATGCCAAAAATTCGCCGCCTTTGCAGCAATTTATGCAGTGGTTTGCGGCAACCCACAACATCCAAGTGGAATTTGTCTATTCAGGAAAAATGCTGTTTGGCCTTTACGATTTGATGCGGCAAGGTTTTTTTAAAAGAGGCTCAACGGTGGTTGCCGTTCATACGGGAGGGCTAAGGTAGCTGTCTCTGCGCGATTGAATGCCACCACTGATGCCATCGGGTTACATTGTCCAAATCCTGAAACCTTCAAACTATAAAAAACCATATTTCCTCAATAACATTCATGATTTTAATCCATTAAAATTCCATATTTTAATCCAAATTAGGCAACAGAAATTTTTCTAAAGCTCAATCCGCAATACATGTGCCCAATGCCGTAGGCATCGCATGTGGGTAGCCCGCGCACACATTGATGGGGTCGCACATCAGATAACTACGGGTTTAAACCCGTGGTGATTAAGTCCCATTTTTCTGTTAATATGTTATCCCTACGGGATGAATGCCCTGACACCATAGCCCATTCTCAACAAATGAGCCGTAGATTCAGTCTCAATTTTTGACTTTGGCTTTGCCTTTTTGCGCCATTTTTTTCTCTCTTAGTGCCATAAGCCCAAAGTATTCATCTCTCAATCTGGCGGCTTCTGTGAAGTCGAGGTTTTTTGAGGCTTTTTCCATTAGGCGGCGGGTTTCTTTTTCGCGGGCGGCGAGTTCTTCCGCACTCATGGCCAGAAAGACGGGGTCATTTTCGATGCTGTACTCGGGTGCGACCTCAAGGGTTGGTTTTTGGGTATTTTCTGCAAGGGTTTTTTGCAGCACCGATTCGGTGCTTTTGATGATGGTTTGGGGTGTGATGCCGTGTTCTTGGTTGTATTGGATTTGTTTTTGTCGGCGGCGGCGGGTTTCGCCTATGGCTGCCCGCATGGAGTCGGTGATTTTGTCGGCGTACATGATGACCCTTCCCTCTGAGTTTCTGGCTGCCCTTCCTATGGTTTGGATAAGTGATTTTTCGTTGCGCAAAAAGCCTTCTTTATCTGCATCCATGATGGCCACCAGTGCCACTTCGGGCAAATCCAGCCCTTCCCTGAGCAAGTTCACGCCCACCAATACGTCAAATTCGCCCGTTCTGAGTTGTCTGAGTATTTCGACCCTGTCAAGGGTTTTGACTTCGGAGTGTATGTACCTGGTTTTGATGCCTATGGAGGCGAGGTAGTCGGCCAGTTCTTCTGCCATTTTCTTGGTCAAGGTGGTGATGAGTACCCTAAATCCGGCTTGTATGGTTTTTTCGGTTTCGTTGAGCAGGTCGTCTATTTGGTGGGCGGTGGGTCGCACGTCTATCTCAGGGTCGAGCAGTCCGGTAGGGCGGATGATTTGCTCGATGACATGGCCTTCGGTTTTTTGGAGTTCGTAAGGGCCGGGGGTGGCACTGACGTAGATGGTTTGGTGTACAAGCGACTCAAATTCTTGGAAGGTAAGGGGGCGGTTGTCCAGTGCGGAAGGCAGCCGGAAGCCATAGTCCACCAGATTGACTTTGCGGGAACGGTCGCCGCCCCACATAGCTCTGATTTGCGGGATGGTAACGTGGCTCTCGTCCACCATGAGCAAGAAGTCGTCAGGAAAAAAATCCAGCAAACAGAAAGGCCTATCCCCGGGTTTGCGGCGGTCAAAGTAGCGCGAATAGTTTTCAATCCCCTGACAAAAGCCCAACTCCCGTATCATCTCCAAATCAAACTCGGTGCGCTCTTTAATGCGTTGGGCTTCTTCGGATTTTTTTTCGTTGTAGAAAAATTGAATTTGCGCGACCAAATCGTCTTGGATTTCGTGGATGGCTTGTACCAGACCGTCCCTGCCGGTTACGAACAGATTGGCAGGGAAGATGGTAACGGCGGTTTCTTTGCCGATGGTTTCGCCTGTTTCCGGCCAAAAGCGGGTAATGGATTCTATTTCATCGCCCCAAAAAACGATTCTGTAAGCAAAGTCGGCATAGGCCAAAAAAACATCCACACTGTCGCCTTTGACCCGAAAGTTGCCCCTGCGAAACTCGCCAGTGCTGCGGCTGTATAGTATGTCAGTGAGCCTGTGCAAAAAAGGGTGCATGGCCAATCGCTGCCCTACTTTGAGCGCAATGACCTGTTTGGCGAACTCTTCGGGGTTGCCCATGCCGTAGATGCAAGAGACAGAGGCCACCACGAGCACATCGCTGCGCCCTGATAGCAAAGCGGAAGTGGCAGAAAGGCGCAATTTTTCTATTTCGGAGTTGATATTGAGGGACTTTTCTATGTACAAACCGGATGTCGGGAGGTAGGCTTCGGGCTGGTAGTAGTCGTAGTAAGAAATAAAATACTCAACGGCATTGTCGGGAAAAAAGCCCTTAAACTCGGCGTACAGTTGAGCGGCAAGGGTCTTGTTATGGCTCAGCACCAGTGTCGGCCTGCCTATTTGGGCGATGACATTGGCCATAGTAAAAGTTTTGCCCGAACCCGTAACACCTAAAAGAACTTGGTGGTTTTCACCTTGTTGTAGCCCTTTGACAAGTTGTGCGATGGCTTGTGGCTGGTCGCCGGAAGGCTGGTAATGGCTGTTGAGTTTGAAATTCATACATTTAGCAAGACGCAAAAATAAGTGTACAGCCGTCTGATTGTACGGGTTGGCAATGGGTTTTCAGGTTAAGCTGATTTTTTCAAGGCGGTGCTAAATAGTTTTTGGTTACATGCAACATTGACAGCCCGATTTGAGTTTAAATTCCGTCAATTGACTTAAATTTTTGTTCCTCATCAAAAAACAAGACAAAAAATTTGCAATCAATTATATTTTTAGTACCTTTGTGCATCTAAAAGTGGCGTAAATCTTTTTCGCTCGTCCTTACAAACAACAATCTATTCATTTATTATTGCTTATTCATGTACAAATTAGAGGAACTCGAAGTTCGTCTTTTGTCGGAACTCAAAACGTTGGCTGAGTCTCACGGCATCAAAACCACAAACAAAACCACCAAGCGAGAACTTGTACAGCAACTCATGGAAGTTGCTCCTGAACAAGAAGAGTCAAATCCCAAAAGTAGGCGAGGACGCAAAAGGATTGGCATAAAGCCAACCGAGGCTACGGCTTCAAATCCGCAGCCTGAAAAACCTCTTTCAGACAAACCCAAAGAAATACTCAACGATGAGTTGGTTTTGCTTCCTGAAATAGAGGCACTTATCGAAGAAGATACAGAATCTGAAAGCGATGATGATTTGTTTGAAATGCCCGAGGAGCAGAACCCTTTGCAGACTCAGAAAGTTGAGCGTTCATCGGTTGAATTGGCTTCTTCAGAAGAAACGGCTGCCGAACAAACTTTCCAACCCAGAACTAACCCACAGAACCCTGTCGGTCAGCCCAATCGAAACCGCTATTTCTACCCCAAAGAGTTAGAGGGTGTTATAGAGAGCGAAGGTTGTCTTGAAATCATGCAAGACGGCTACGGCTTTTTGCGCTCTTCAGACTACAATTATCTGTCCGGCCCCGATGATATTTATGTTTCCTCTTCTCAAATCAAGACTTTTGGCCTGAAAGTGGGAGACATGGTCAAAGGCACCATCAGACCCCCAAAAGAAGGTGAGAAATTTTTTGCCCTTCACCGCGTGTTGTTCATCAACGGCAAAACACCTGAGCAAACCCGCGACAGGGTCGCTTTTGAGCATTTGACCCCTCTTTTCCCTGATGAGCGCATCAATTTATCCAACGGCTCGGGCACGCTTTCTACCCGCATCATAGACCTTTTTTGCCCCATAGGCAAAGGCCAGCGGGGCATGATTGTGGCGCAGCCTAAGACAGGTAAAACTGTGCTGCTCAAAGAAATAGCCAACGCCATTGCCAAAAACCATCCTGAGTGTTATCTTATTGTGCTGCTCATAGACGAAAGACCCGAAGAGGTTACGGATATGGCGCGCAGTGTGAGAGCCGAAGTCATTGCTTCCACCTTCGACGAGCAAGCCGAACGCCACGTCAAAGTGGCCACTATGGTGCAAGAAAAAGCCAAACGATTGGTAGAAGCGGGACACGATGTGGTGATTTTGTTGGACTCCATCACCCGATTGGCACGGGCTTACAATACCGTAGCCCCTTCTTCGGGCAAAATTCTGACAGGCGGCGTGGATTCCAACGCCTTGCACAAGCCCAAAAGGTTTTTTGGTGCCGCCCGCAATGTCGAAAACGGCGGCTCGCTGACCATCATCGCCACCGCCTTGATAGACACAGGCTCCAAGATGGATGAGGTGATTTTTGAGGAATTCAAAGGAACAGGCAACATGGAGCTCCAATTGGATAGAGGCTTGGCAAACAAACGCATATTCCCCGCCATTGATATACATGCCTCAGGAACAAGGCGAGAAGACCTATTGCTTGAAAAAGAAACCATCGCAAGGATTTGGGCACTCAGAAAGTTTATGTCCGAAATGAAAACCAACGAAGCCACTGAGTTTATACTCAGCAATTTGAAAGGCTCAAGAAGCAATGAGGAGTTTTTAATATCTCTCAATAAGTAGTTTGGGCTTCTACAACAAGAAGCCAACAAGTATTTATGGTAAAAATAGGCATCACCGGAGGGATAGGAAGCGGAAAAACAACCGTCTGTAATCTTTTCGCTGCACTGTCTGTGCCCGTTTACGATGCCGATACCGCCGCCAAAGAGCTTATTGAGACTGTATTGCGGCCACAAATTGAGGACTTGCTTGGAAAAGAGGCTTTTTTGCCCGATGGCTCCTACAACCGCAACTGGGTGGCGGGGCGCGTTTTCACTCGGCAAGAATTGCTTGAAAGCCTCAACCAAATCGTCCATCCCGCTGTCAAACAACACTTTGAATGCTGGCTCGAATCCCAAGCCCATGCGGCTTACGTCTTAAAAGAAGCGGCTTTGCTTTACGAAACAGGCTCTTTCACAGAACTGGATGCCGTGATTTTGGTGCTTGCGCCTCTTGAGCTCAGAATCGAAAGGATTAAAAAAAGAGACCCCCACCGGAGCCAAGAACAAATCCTTGAAATCATTACCAAACAGGCTTCGGATGAAGACAAACTCAAGATTGCACGCTACGTGATTGACAACGGGCAAAATTCAGATTTGCCCGAGCAAGTCAAAGAGATTGACAAACAGATAAGAATTAATTTTGGCCTCGAAACCTAAGTTTTAAATCTTTGTATTTTGTTCATATTCAAGCAATTCTCTCTAAACCAAGAAGGTGTGCCTCAAAAAATGACCACCGACTCCACCCTACTGGGGGCATGGGCGAACCCCCAAGGCACAAAGGCACTGGATGTGGGCACGGGCTGCGGGGTGTTGGCTTTGATGTTGGCGCAACGAAATCTGGGTATTCGGGTTTGGGCGGTGGATATAGACCCCGTTTGTGTGCAAGTAGCGCAAGGCAATTTTGCAGCCAGTCCATGGTCTGACCGCTTGAGGGCTATCGAAGGCGATTTTTTGGATGTTGATTTTGGCCACTGCTTCGATTTGATTTGGAGCAATCCCCCCTTTTTTAGTCAAAGTTTACGCGCTGCCGACAAGCGCAAAACCATTGCCCGCCATGACGATAAGTTGCCTCTCTCGGGGTTTTTTAGGCGCGCCGCCCTGCTTTTGAGCCCCAAGGGAGTTTGCAGCCTCATTGTGCCTGCCCAAGAATGTGCCCGGGTAGAAAATTTGGCCAACCAACAGGGCTTGTTTCTAAACAAAAAAGCCCTTATTTTTACCAAACCAAATTTTTTCAAGCGGGCAATGCTGGAATTTGGGTTTGTGAAAAAAGAACTTATAATTGAGCAAATCGTAATAGGAGATGCGCAACGACATATTTACGACACTTCTTACAAAGAACTTTTGAAGGATTTTTTGACAGTGATGCCATGACTTTAACCCAAACCATTTTATCTCAACATAAAGTAAGAAACACAGTCATTCGCCAAGAAATACTGCAAATATTCCTCGACTCCGCTGTGGCTCTTTCTCAGGCCGATATCGAGCGACAGATTGGCGATAGGTTTGACCGTGTTACCATATACCGGACGCTGAAGACTTTCAACGATATGGGTATTATACACCAAGTTATTGACAACGAAGCTATTGTAAAATATGCCCGCTGCTTTTCCTGCAAAACCCACAAGCACACAGACAGGCACGTGCATTTCAAGTGCAGCCAATGCGAGCAGACGGTTTGCTTGCATCCCACCATTATAGTACCTATTTCATTGCCGGATGGTTTTTTGGCCAAAGAGTACCATTTTTTGGTGTTGGGATTGTGCAAAACCTGCCAAACTTCCAAAGCCTGAAACTTTATTTTATTAAGGCTTTGCAAATTTTTTCGTAGTCGGCATGAGACTCCAGCAGTCCTTTTCTGAGCAAAAAATAGGTCTGCACCAAATGGCAGTTGGGTTTGTAATGTGTACCTTGTTGCACCAAGTCATAGACTGTTTGGGCGGGCAGCAGTTCGAACCGCTCCACTTCAGAGTCGTTGGGCTTGGGTACAAACCGCTCATCCACAGCAATATCATAGACAAACAGGGTAGCCCATTCGGTCAGGTAGCCCACGTTTCGCTTGTAGCTTACCATACCGCAAGCGGTGGCTGTGTTGGCTATTTCAGGGTGCATGAAGGCCTCTTCCCATGCTTCTTTGAGCAGGATGTCTCTTGGCGAGTAGCCCCCACCGACCAGCCCGCCGGCTATGGTGTCGTCCAATAAACCCGGGTATTTGCTTTTGTGAGCGGAGCGTCGGGCTGCCCATATCCAAAGACCGAAACGATTTTCTACGTAGGCGATGGCATGAACCCCGTAGCCTTTCACCCCAAAAAACTCATGCGCCCCGCGCTGTATCTGAAGAAGCGAAACATCTGAAAAATAGGGCTTTACATCGCAAAACTCATCTCGAAGGTGCATCTCGACTTCGTTGCTGAGTTTTTCGACTGCCTGAGCGACAGCCCAGCCGGCTGCTTGGGAGTTGGTGCTTGAAAGCACCATCTTTTGGTCTTTCCATCCAAACCCTAAGTTCAATTTGGGCAATATCGAAGCATAGTCTTTGTGTATATGGCCTATTTTCAAATTGTTGAGGCAAAAATCCACAAATTTTTCGCTCTCAAAGCGGTTCATGGCGGCGATGTTGTCCAAAAAGCCCATCAGTTTTGTTGTTTAGCTGCAAATAAAATATTTCCGGCTGTAAAACCACGGGTTTAAACCCGTGGTTAATGGATGTCATACCAACCCACGATGCGGCGCAGAGAGCATCTTAGCCCCGTAGATAACCACGAT
>CAZRQL010000023.1:19160-54930 GCA_964602415.1 uncultured Roseobacteraceae bacterium | reverse complement strand
TGCGCTAAAATCGCAGTTAATGATTGAGGGGCTGAGTTTTTTCACAGCCTGACGGAAAAGCATTGGCGAAGGGCGGGACTTTTACCACAAATGTTGATGCGGAGAACCAATGTTTGATTAACCACAAATGTGTCTGCGGAGCACTGAACCGCCACTTTTGCCAAACCCGTGTTATGCGTTTGCCATTCTTTATTTTCTGTCATATTGTTCTTCAAATTTGTTCATAATTTCTATGTATTCGCTTGGTAATTTGTCCACCACAAAATCCATTATTTCTGTCGGAATGTGTTTGTAAAAAGCTGATGCAATTCCACCCGTTATGCAAGCTATTGTGTCGCTGTCGCCACCAATTGAAATTGCAAGTCTAATAGCACTTTCAAAGTCTGCACTTTCAAGAAACGCTACAATTGCTTGTGGAACTGAACCCTGACAAGTAACGTCAAACTTATAGGTCGGTCTAATCTCGTCAAGCGTAAAGTCAAGGTTGTATTTGAAAGTTTCGGTTAAGTAGTCCTTAATTTCTTGTTTTGATTTTCCCAGTCTTGCAAGGAATATTGCAGTCGCTGTTGCCTGTGCACCTTTTATTCCTTCGGGGTGGTTGTGTGTAACTTCTGCTGATTGTTTAGCAACTTTCAAAACGGTTTCAATGTCGTTAAAAGCAAATCCAACGGCACTGGCTCGCATTGCAGAACCATTACCATAACTGCCGTAAGGTTTCAGATTGTCTTCTTGTAACCAATTTCTGAAACTGCCACCGTAGCCACGTCCACGATATTTTCTTCCATATTCCCAAATTGTCTTTGCAAAATCTTTTTTGTTTAAAATGCAGTCAGCAATGGCAATTGTCAAAACGCTATCATCTGTAAAATCACACTTTGGATTGAATAAATCAAAGTCAGTTGTTTTTATATTGTTCCACTCAAAAACTGAACCTATAACATCTCCGATAACTGCACCGATTATCGTATTTGAATTTGAATTGATTGGTTTTTTAAAGCATTTTAAATCATAAATAGACTTAATATAATGTGGTGTGTTTGTCATAACAGCCCAAAATAAAAGCGTTGTTACATCTTCTTCTGAAAGGTTTTTAGATTTTTGTTTTAAAGGTCCACCATAATTACCAATAAAATAATAATGGCCGTGGTGTGATACAATTCTGTCTCCTAAGCAAGAATAATGATTTCCAATTTTTGGTGTTTCAGGATAAAATGAGGTGTGAGGTTGCCATTGGTCAAAAGTCTTTTGTTCATAATCTTTGTCAGGGTCAAAATTTATAAATATTGAACATTCTTGTTTTAATCTATCCCAAACATCAGTGTCTATTTTCGCAACAGGAATTCTGTCCCAAAAGTGTAATGGGTTGTAATAAAAAATCAATTCTTTGCCGTCATTTAGAGCAAAAAAGTAATGAGAAACATAAAGTGTGTTTGCGTCTTTTGTCCTTCGCAAATCTTCTATGAGTTGTCCGTTTACTTTTGTGTCAAATCCTGAATATTCTTTCATTCGGTCGTCTTTTTATGGTAACGCATAACATCTATATAAACGCAACACTTACGTTTATTGCTCAAAACTTGCGTTTATTTCCGCTTTATCGGAGGGCTTATCAAGCATGATAAAGCTGTCCGCAATAATTTCTGTAACGTATTTTTTGTTCCCATCTTTATCTTCATAACTGCGAGTCTTAATCTTGCCTTCCAAGTAAATATGGCTTCCTTTTCTCAAATATTTTCCTGCCAAGTCCGCTAAGTTGCGCCAAGCCACAACGTTATGCCATTCCGTTTCTGACTGCACGTTCCCTTCCTTATCTCTATAGCTTTCCGTAGTAGCTAAGGAAAACTTAGCAACAGTAATTCCTCCTTCCAAAGTTTGTACCTCTGGTTCTTTACCTAAGTTGCCTATCAATGTAACCTTGTTTAAGCCACGCATCTACTTTAAAATGTAATTTTCCAAAAATAAATACTTATTTTCAAATATCCAAACCGTCTAAGGGGCTTTTTATTTGGTCGAAGCCCTTGGTGGTTACGTGGGTGTAAATTTCGGTGGTTTTCGTGCTTTCATGCCCCAATAACGCCTGAATGTAACGCAAATCTGTGCCGTTTTCTAATAAATGCGTAGCAAAACTATGTCGTAAGGTGTGTACGCTCACTTTCTTTTTGATGCCTGCTTTTCGGCATATTTCCTGAAAAAATGCTTGTATGCTTCTTGTCGAATATTGCCCGCCGTCTTGCCCTTCAAACAAATATTCTTTGGGTTTGTAGGCTTTGAAATAAGCTCGTAAAAGTTCGAGGGTTTTGGCGGAAAGCAAGGTATAACGGTCTTTTTTGCCCTTTCCTTGCTCAATCCGAATTTGCCTTCGCTCGGGATCAATATCTTTGATTTTCAGACTTATAACTTCACCAATTCGCAAGCCCGCCGAATAGATTACCGTCAGAATAGCCTTGTGCTTAAGGTTCTCGGCGGCTTTCAAAATCGCTGTAACCTCTTCCATACTCAGCACCGTTGGCAAAGCCTTTTCCTTGTTGGGTCTTTCCAAAAAATAGAATTTACTTTGCCCGCCAAGCACTCTTTCATAGTAAAATTTAATCGCATTAATCGCCTGATTTTGCGTAGAGGCAGAGGCTTTGCGGTCTATCACCAAATACTGACAAAATGCAATGATTTTAGCTTCATCTATTTTGTCTATTTCGGTGGTAGGGTAGTGGTTTATCAATTCTTCAAAAAGGCTTTTATAGGTTTTTATCGTTCGCTCGCTGTATCGCAACTCTTTGAGTTTGAGTAGCATATTTTCAGGACAGTGCCGATAATTAGGAACGTCATAAGCTGTTTTACGGGCAATTTTGTTATTTTCAGCCTGCTCTTCTTCGTATCGAAAATTTAAACCTTCTTTGCGTGCAACTTCCTGAATTTGAGTCAATAACTTATCCGAAAAAGGAATTGTCCACCATTTATTTTTAGCGTCCCAAGACCAAAAAGGCATTTTTTTGATGGCAACAGTCAGCATTTTGTTAAATCCAAAAACCAATTTGAGTCTTCCTTGACGGGTTTTGATGCATGAAACATCTTTTTCACCTATTTTGTGGGTTGTGCTTGCATTTGTTACCTCTATTTGTTGGTGAATCGTAATATTAGAAATTCTATCTTTGAAGTATTCTTTGATAATTTCCAGATTGTCAGGATAGTTAGGGATGAGCCAAACTTTTTGCACCTTGTCCCATTTAGAAAATCGCAAAGTCAAGATGAATTTTATATCTAATTCGTTTTTAGGTAGTTTCAGAATAATTTTCTTTCCGATTACTTCTGCCAAAACCGAAGAGACTTGCGGTAAAACAATTTCATCTTGTTGTTTAACAGGAATATTAACAATTTGCTGCTTTACTGTTGTTTGCTCCGACTTTTCGGGCTTATCTGTCGTGATTTCAGGAAAAAGAGATTTTAATTTGGCAAAAGCCTCTTTTGTGTAAGGGACATGCCAGGCTTTGTGCGTAGCACTCCATTTTGCGCCATCAACTTTGCGAAGTAGTGAGATAAATTCCTGATTATAGGGAAAATCTATCTTAATTCGTTGCTGCTCTTTATGAATGATTTTGCTGGCTTTTATCATAAAACATTCGTTTATTTCAATATTATGAGTGATAAACGCAATAAAAACCGCTTTTTTAGCGATGTTATATTATGGGATAGACTTTGAAAATTAATTTGTTTCGGTTGTTGCTGCGCAAAAAACTTAAGCGGCATAAACTCAATTGTTTGTTTTTATTAGGGATTGAGCGGGATGATTTTTTGATAGCTTCGTTACTGCCACTCACATAAGCAAAGTATTATTTTGGTTGAATACGTTGCTGGTGGTAACTTGTCGAAAGGATAAGACTGATTAGAGTGTATAATTATCTCGAATGCAAATTATATTATTGAATTGTAAGCAGCCAAATTTTTTTGAAATATTTTGTAAAAAAAATATCCTCAGCTACTGTGGATACACAAATTTTATTCTTGACTATTAAGTTAAAATAAATTACTTTTAATTAAGAGTAGGATATTTATTGGTTGTCAAATAATTAGCCAAAATACTATGCAGCCTCATAAATGGCGAATGTTTCTTGTCGTGTTTTCATGGGTCGTAGGGAGGATAAAAGCCCCCCACAAACTAAAGTGAGGTCTAAAAAGTTTCCCTGTATTGTATTTTTTTCTTTAAAACCTATCTTTGCGTGAAAAATTGAAATGATAGAATTGCCTACACTGCCTTCTCGTAAACCCAACTGGTTGAGGGTCAAGCTCCCGGTTGGTGAAGGGTACCGCATGGTAAGAGGTCTGGTTGATCAATATAAACTGCATACGATTTGTGAGAGTGGCAACTGTCCCAACATGGGTGAGTGCTGGGGCGCAGGAACGGCTACTTTTATGATTTTGGGCAATATTTGCACCAGAGGGTGTTCGTTTTGTGCCGTGGCCACCGGCAAGCCCACAGAATACGACACCGACGAGCCGCGCCGCGTGGCCGAAGCCATCAAGCTCATGCAAGTTAAGCACGCCGTCATCACCTCAGTAAACCGCGACGAGCTCAAAGACAAAGGGGCTGAGATATGGTACCAAACCGTCAGGGCAGTCAAAGAGACCTGCCCCCAAACGACCATAGAGACACTGATACCCGATGTCAAAGCCGATTGGGTGGCACTGGAGCGGATGATTTCTGCCGGACAGGAGGTAGTCTCCCACAACATGGAGACCGTAGAGCGGCTTTATAGGCCTGTTCGTCCCCAAGCCCGCTACACCCGCAGCCTCGAGCAAATCAAGAGAACCAAAGACTACGGCAAAAGAATCAAGTCGGGCATTATGCTCGGTTTGGGCGAAACTCCTGACGAAGTCCACAAAGCCATGGATGACTTGGTTGCCAACGGGTTGGATATTCTCACGCTGGGGCAGTATTTGCAGCCCACCAAACTACATCACCCTGTCATTGAGTACATTACACCTGAGCAGTTTGAGGCCTACAAAGAAGAGGGTCTCAAAAGAGGCTTAAAGTACGTAGAGTCAGGCCCTTTGGTGCGCTCTTCGTACCACGCTGAAAGACACGTATTTGTGTAGAGGCTCTTGCCTAACGGGGATGACTAAAAGCATATCTTTCTCTCAATGGATAGCCGTCGGATTGTTGGGCTTGGTATTAGCTGTGCCCTTGTTGGCCATTGGGAGTGAGGTTTTCGAGGTAAAAGCAGACAACTGGGAGCATTTTTCGCGCTATCTTCTATCGGACTACATAATTGAGACGGGTTGGTTTGGGGGATTGGTCGTTGTTCTTTCTTTGTGTTGGGGATTTCCAACGGCTTATTTGGTAGCGCGGTATGATTTTTTTGGACGAAGTTTTTGGCGATGGGCTTTGGTGGTGCCTCTGGCGATGCCCGGCTACATCGTAGCCTACTGTTACGCTTCTTTGTCTTTTGATTCCATCGTAAACCTCTGGGGCTGTTCGTTGGTTATGTCTTTGGTGTTGTATCCCTATATCTATCTGAGTGTCAAAGCCGAGTTGGAGACCCAAAGTTTGCCTTTGCTGGAGGCGGGGCAGATGCTGGGGGTTAAGGATTGGGAGGTTTTTTGGAGGGTGGTGTTGCCTTTGGTCAGGCCTTCTGCCTTTGTGGGGGCGGCTTTGGTGGCTATGGAGGCCTTAAACGAATATGGTGCGGTTAAGCATTTTGGAGTCAATACCTTAACCCCCGGACTTTTTAGGGCTTGGAATGCGATGGACGATAGGGGCGTGGCGGCAAGGCTTGCTGTTATGCTGCTATTTTTCACTCTTTTGTTGGTGGCTTTTGAAAAATGGCAACGCCGCAACTTGCGCTACTTTTCCTCAAAGCCCAAACCCATATCCAGAATCAAAGCGGGTGGCTTACAGACTATTGTGATTTGGTTGGTTTGTTGGTTGCCCTTCTTTTTGGGCTTTGTATTGCCTTTCGGGATTTTATTTTCTCTCTCTCTCAGGGCGGTTGTTCCCATGAACTTGGTACAAAGTTTATTGACCAGTTTGTTGATGGCCGCTGTTGGGGCATTTTTGACGGCTTTCTTTTCTTTGTTGCTCAGTGGGCAAAAGCGGCTTTCTTTGCTATTGTTGGCCGGTTATGCCGTACCGGGGGCTGTGTTGGCTATGGGTATTGTGGTATTTTTTTCAAGGTTGGAAAAATACTTGCCTTTTTTGCTCAGTGGCAGTTATTTGGCTTTGCTGTATGGCTATGTGGTTCGTTTTCTCTCGGTTGGCTTTGCGCCCATTGAGGCAGCAAGGCTCAAAATCAACCCTGCTCTTGAAGAGAGTGCGTGGATGTTGGGCAAAACGAAATGGCAGGCCAAGAAGCTGGTCGTTTATCCGCTCTTGCACAAATCATTTTGGGCGGCGGTGGTCTTGCTTTTTGTCGAAATTTTCAAAGAGTTGCCCATGACGTTGGTGCTCAGGCCTTTTGGCTTTCATTCGCTGGCGACACGTGCTTTTGAGCTGGCGACTGATGAGCAACTGGCACAGGCGGCGATTCCTTCGATTATGATTGCTGTTGTGGGGGTTTTTCCTATTATTTGGCTGGTCAGACAATCCGAAAAATGAATCCTTATTACAAAAGACTTCGCAGTTTTATATTTGCTTGGCGTGGGCTATTGCTGCTCTGGCAGGATTTTAACATGCGGCTGCATGTTTTTTTTGGTTTTTGTGTGGTGTTGGCGGCTTGGTTGCTGGGGGTTTCTTTGCAAGAGTGGCTTTGGCTGCTTGCGGCGATTGGGGCGGTGTTGGTTTGCGAGGGTTTCAATACCGCCCTTGAGAAGGTGGTTGATTTGGCTTCGCCTCAGCAGCATCCTCTGGCAGCCCAAGCCAAAGACATAGCCGCAGGCACAGTGCTCTTGGCTTCGGGATTTGCCGCACTGGTTGGGTTGGTGGTTTTTTTGCCCAAGGTGATGGCCTTGGTGTTTTGACAAAAGCGATGCGGGCTGATTATGACAATAAGCAATCACAAAATTGAAGCATTGCTCGCTGAAATTGCTCGTTGTCAGGTGTGTAGCGATTTGCCCTTGGGGGTCAATCCTGTTTTGCGCATCAAGGCTTCGGCTTTGTTGCTCATCGTGGGGCAAGCTCCGGGGACGAGGGTTCACAAAACGGGCATTCCTTGGAACGACCCCAGCGGCGACGAACTAAGGCGGTGGCTGCAAATTGACAAAGAGCAATTTTACCACGACCCGCGCATTGCCATCGTGCCGATGGGGTTTTGCTACCCGGGAAAGGGCAAAAGCGGCGATTTGCCACCACGTCCGCAGTGCGCACCTACTTGGCACACCAAAGTGCTGGAACAAATGCCCAATCTGAAACTGAAACTTCTCGTGGGCAGCTACGCCCAAAAATATTACCTAAACACCAACAACTCATTGACAAACAATGTTTTGTTATGGGACAGTTTTATATCGCAAGGCTGTTTTCCTTTGCCGCACCCTTCGCCGCGCAACCGCCTATGGCAAAAGCGCAACCCTTGGTTTGAGCAAGATGTGCTGCCTGAGTTGCGAAAGCAGATTAGTTGGCTGTAAATGTGTAAAAATAAAAATAGCCAAATTAAAGTTACAAGCAGAGTACTTAGATTTGCATAAAAGAAAAGCCATGTTAAATAAAGTACATCAAGGCGACGCACTACAATTCATTGAGCAGATAGACAGTGAAAGTATTGACCTAATAGTTTGTGACGGACCCTATGGCGTTACAACAAACGAATGGGATAAAGTTACTGACATCCAAACATACAATTTGAACTTGATTAAGATTTTCTCTCGGGTTTTAAAACCCGGCGGAGCGTTATACCTTTTTGGTAAAGATGACTGCATTGATTTCATTGATTACAGGCCTTACTTGCAACTTAATAGAAAAATTATTTGGTATCAGCCTAGTCGTTTGGCACAAGGAAGGCTTAACTACACGAACAACTATGATTTAATAGCTTACTTTTCAAAAGGAAGGGCAAAAACATTTAATCTTGATGATATTAGAGTTCCGCAATTGGTAGAACTTGAACACAGACTTCGTTGTGAAAAAGTACCCTCTGTAACAAATGGACAATATGGCAAAACAAAGTTTAACGAAGACGGGAAAAATCCGGGTGACGTTTGGGGCGATATTAAACAACTTACTTACAAGTCAAAAGAATTGATTAACAGAGAGTTACTAAATACCATTCAAAAACCAGAAAAATTGATTGAAAGAATTGTTAAAGCAAGTTCTAATGAAGGTGAAATCGTTTTAGACCCTTTCTCCGGGGTAGGAACTACTTTTGCTGTTTGTAAGCGATTAAATAGAAATTTTATTGGGTTTGAAATTAATCCCGATTACATTCAAATTACAAACGAAAGAATTCGCAAAATTGAAATAGAACAAGAATACAGTTTATTTCGATGAAAAAAGAAATTATACAAACAATAATCAAGTTGGTTATTCAAGCACAAGATCTTGCATTAAAGATTGGAATTCCGAATATACTGCAACCCGGTCTCGTTAAAGAAATGATTATTGCAGAAACTTTGGGGCATGAATTAATTCATTCAAAGCGCGATGCTGATGCCTGCGACCCCAAAGACCCAACTATAAAATACGAATATCTTTCATGTTATGAAGGTGGTTCCGGTCAACTTGATAGAATGTTTAAAGATCCGAAGGAAAAAAGAGAAGAATCTCTGTATAGAATTTGGAGAAACAAAAAGATTTATTTTGCTATTTTCTTCAAAAATAAACCATTGAAAATCAAAGTAATATATGAGATAGAACCAAATGTTCTTGTAGAAGAAACAGAAAGACAACTTGATAGAAGTAGTAACTCTATTTCCCACGTGGGATTTACTGAAAAATGGGCTGAAAATAATAGTACGGTTGTTTATAAGTCGGTAGATTAACAACACCAACAGCCAACACTGGTTTAGCGTAATGTTGGTACACTGAACTTTTTGAAGTGCGAGTGCAGTTGTATGACAGTTTTGCTATTGGTTCAAGTGGGGTGCTTGGGTTGAACTTTTTTTTGCAAAAAATCTGCCACTATGCCAAGCCACGAAACTGCATTCATTTCCAGTTAGCTCTGTCTAAAATCTTGGTAGCGAGGCTGTTGTTTTTGCCCAGTATGTTGAAATCTATCGCTTCGATGGTAGGCAAGGGGTAAGAACTGAGCATCTGAGGGATTTTTGCTTGAGGATTTGCGGGGTATTCAAAGTTTCCTCCGGCAAATTTTTCTTGTATGTCGGCACGCGAAAGGAACTCTAAAAACTTGAGTGCATTGGCTTGATTTTTAGAAAATTTGATGATTCCGCCCCCGCTTATGTTGATATGGGTAGGCTTGGGAAAAGCCAAGCGCAAATCTGCAAGCTGTGTGTTTTGCGGCTCTGCATTCAATAATTTGAAAAAATAATACGAATTGACAAGAGCCAAGTCGCCTTTTCCGTCTGCAAGGGCTTTGATTTGGTCGGTGTCGTTGCCTTGTGGGGGGCGAGCCATAGAGGCCACCACTCCTTTAGCCCAGTTTTCGGTTTGGGCTTCGCCTCTTTTCTCTATCATCCAAGCCACGAGCGACTGATTGTAGATATTGTCGCTTGAGCGCACCAAAACTTTGTATCGTCTGCAAGAAAGTGAGTCATAATCAAACTCTTGTGGTTGTATGTTTTTTGAATAGTAGGCTATGACTCTGGCGCGGTACGTAAGGGCTACCCAATGCTCATCGAGAAATTGAGCGGGCAGGTTTTTTGCCAGTAGGTCGCTTTTCAGGGGCGCAAAAAGTTGTTTTTCTTTGGCGCGGTACAATCGGGCTGCATCGGCGGTAATGAGTACGTCGGCGGGGGTTTTTTCGCTCTGCTCTTCGATGGTGCGTATCAGTTCATCGTCTTTGCCTTGTTTGATTTCGATTTTGATACCTGTCTCTTTTTCAAACTCTTGGTAAAGAGCCAAATCGCTGTCGTAATGGCGGCTTGTGTACAAATTCAGACTTTGGCTTTTGTTTTGCTCACATGCCCATAGCAGTACCAAAGCTATTGCAATAAAAGATAATCTCATAAATTTAGGATTCTACAACGCAAATCTAATTCTTATTAAGACTAAATAAAATCTTTTATTTTTTAATATTTCTTTACTTAATTCAATAACGACTTGTCCTTTAATGGTTATGACTCAAAAAAATTATGAATAAAACCACACTCGGATTGCTGTTTTTTTTCATTTTGACAGTAGATGCCAATCAGGTTTTCTCACAATCTCCTAACAATGATTTCACCATTTGCAATTTTTTGGTTCAGTTTGCCGATACGCTTTATCGCTATGAGTACGGCGAACACTTTGGGGGCTACGTGATGCAAAATCCTTCATCGGGCAAAGATCAAGCCACTCTAATAACAGGCGGCACAGACAATTTCATAGACCCCACCCAGCCGATTTTACCGATGGGGGTTGGGCGTTGTATGAGGGTAGGGGACAAACAGGCAGGCAGTAAAGCCGGTATGGTGCGTTTAGAAACAATTTGCCTCGTGGAGCAAGTAAGCCTACACTACCGCATGGTAGCCGACAAAGTCGAAAACCATGAAGAGGGGCAATATCCTTACCTGAAAATCAGGGTGATGGACGAAAACCGCCAAAATTTGTATTGTTTTGATGATTTTTTGTATGTGCTTGAAGAGGGTATGCCGGGAGTCTCTATATCGCCTTTAGGCAAACTGTACACAGCTTGGCGGGAACTACCCCTGAATTTGCAGCCTTTTTTCGGGCGCAAAATTATCATTGAGGTAGAGACAGGCGATTGCAGTATGGGCGAGCATTTGGCTTATGCTTACTTTTACTTCAAGTGCTCAGACGAAGCATCCCCCTTGTCCAATACCAGCCCTTTGGGCAACATCATCGAACCCCCGAAAGTAATAACCGGCTGCCCTACAGGCTCTCCCAAACTAATAAAAACCAAGCCCGGCTTCAAGTTTCATCACTGGAGCAATGGACAGGGCGGCTCAAGCATCACCATCACCGAGCCGGGTGTCTATAAAGTGAGGGCAAGTCTTGATGCCACCAACTGCCAAGGCATTGATTCGGTGGTCTATTATCCTGACTTGGCTTATTTGAAGATTGTGCCGAGATTTTATTGTCCCGGGTACGGCATTACGCTTTCCGTTCAAAACTTTGACCCCAATTCTGCCGACCAAGTGGACGAGGTGGAATGGGATATAGAAGCAGACGGCAGTTTCGAGCACAAAGGCAATCACTATGATGTTTTTTTGACCAAATCCACGTGGGTACTCGCAAAAATCAAAACCCGCAAGGGCTGTGTTTTTACGATGAAGAAAAAAATCATCAGAGCCGAAAATTCGCCCAATCCGTCCTTTAAATTCATAATTGAACAAATATCAGGCACTTGTTATGGCAATACCACCCGAATCATAGCCGGCAATTACCAGCAGGTAAATTGGGACATCGGCAATGACGGCAGTTTTGAGGTCGTAGATAAACTTCAATTATTTTATCAATTTCCCAAATTAGGCTCGCATCCCGTCAGGATGAGGGTCGTTGATAAAACAACCGGCTGTTTTAGGGATACTGTTTTTAGTGTTACCATCACCGAAGCTACCCAACCTGAGATTTTTACGGCAAGGCCTTTTGCCTGTATGGGCGAAAGGATTCAGTTTATCCCCACCTTTGTCAATCCACCTACCCGCGTGCAGTGGGATTTGGACGGGGATGGCTACTATGACCCCCGTATCAGACCAGTGAACTTTACTCCGGATACCGTTTTTCTTTTTCCCGGTGTTAGACAGGTGGGTATCAGGGCTTTTCGTGGGGCTACTTGCGTGGATACGCTTCGCAAAACTATTGAGATTTATTCTTTCCCTTTTGGTCAAATTGTTGGCGAAAAGGACGTATGTTCTTATCGGCCTGTGGGCAAATATTGGCCAGACACCCGCTTTGAGGTGGCTTCGGTGGATTGGAAGCCTACCAATGGGCTGATTGAGCGCACTTCAGGGGATACTGTTTGGGTCGCTTGGCTCAAGAATCGTACTTACCACTCTTTGGAGGCTACGGTTACCAGCGTACAGGGCTGCTCTTATCCATACGACCCCCTATCCATCAAAATATGGCCTTCGCCCGTTACCCAAACACCTGTTGGAGAGACATTTGTATGCTTAGACGACCCAATTAGGGGTTATTCGGTGCTGCCGACTGTGGGTTATGGCTATGAGTGGCAGGTCGAAAATGGCGAGATTTTGAGTGGACAAGGGACGGAGCGGATTTTTGTGCGTTGGCTCAAAAGCGGCAAGGGTGCGGTCTATCTTGCTCCTTCTCATGTGCTTGATACCATCTGTTTTGACCGGTCGCCGAAATTGGAAGTGCAGATTGCCCCCGCCAAGGATACCCTCGTGGAGTTGGTGCGCGTCAGCGTAGAAACAGACAACGCCGTAGATATTTTTTGGCGCATTGAGGGCGAGGACACCAGCGAAAATGTACTCATTGACAGGGACAAACGTTTTTTGGGTAAAGTGCCTAAGTCTCAGGGGCGTTATCGTGATAGTTCGGCAGATTTGGGCAGGCCGCAACTGTACAGCCTCGCTACCTACAACCGCTGTGCAGACACTGTCAAATCTCTTTCCCATCAAAACATTGCCCTTCGGGTTGCATTCAGCGAAACAGAAAAAACCATTGATTTAGAGTGGAATCCGTATATCAATTGGCCTGAGCCGCCCGCCTATCAAATATGGACAAGTCAAGACGGCGATGCCTTCAAACTTCTCATAACGACAGATGAGCTATCCCAAACTTTTGCCAACGGCAACGATGCTTTTTTGCATTGCTTTAGGGTCAGAGCCATCGGCCAGAATGGCCTGCAAAGCAACTCCAACACTGTGTGCGTGCGCTTCAAACACCAAGTCAAAATCAACGAGTTTCTGACCCCAAACGGCGATGGTCTCAACGACAGATTGGTGGTAGAAAGTTTAAGCAGGTATCCTGACAATGAGTTGATTGTACTCAATCGATTTGGACAAAAGGTTTATTCAAAGGCAGGATATGACAACACTTGGCAGGGTGACGGCTTGGAGGGGACTTATTTTTGTATTTTCAGCTACCGTCTTCCTGACGGAACTTGGGGCAGGACGGCCTCTGCGCTCACGATTTTGAGGTAGATTTAATGATCTGCGCGCCTATTTTTTCTGACACTGATTCTCATTCCCACAAAAGCCCTGATTTGGATGAAAATTTGGTGAAATTGGTCTTTGTCCATAACGCTGTCGCTAAAAAGTTTTAGATTAGACAAGATTTCTAAGTAGTACCTGTCCGAGTTCCATCCTGTGGCACAGTTTGCATCAAAATACATGGACATGTCATTGATGCTTAGCTTTGTAGCATTACTCTGCATACCCAATCCCGCCGATGCCCCCAGATTGAAAAAGAACTTTTGTTTCACTACAAACGTGTGGTGATAACCTGCGTTGATGAAGAGGTTTGTATTGTGTCGGAAAGTTTTGGTACTATCAAGAGTAAAATATTCAGAGTACCTGCGAGGGATTAGTGAAGAGTCTGAACTGATACGGTACAAATTGAAAACGACCCCCACGGTGGCACTGCCCGCGCTTTTGAGTTGGCGTTCCAACTGCCAGATGGTGGCCATGTGGGAATAGCGGCGGGGGTTGAAGCAGTACTGCAAACCGGCTTTAAAAAAATTGACTTCAATATCTGCTCTGGGGCTGTTTAAGGTGATTATTTGCCCATCAGATAGCTCAATATCAGTGATATGCAGGCCGCTATAATTTTGTAAGGCACTTTGAAACCAAAATCTTTTGCCTATGATGCCCACCTGCAATCCTCTAAATTTGCTGACCCTGTCGCCCGATATATTGGCACTACCTATGTATTTGCTTAGGCTGACAGTCAGCCACTTGTAGTCCACACTGATGCCCGTTGAGAGGGGCGCATCCGTCTGAAAACTAATCATGTTTTCTGTCTCACTTTGACTCACTGAAAGCCCATAGCTGTTGAAGTTGTTGTGCAATCCCACACACACATCGTCATAATAGCTTTTGACAAAGAGGCTGTCTTGGGCTGTTTTTTGTTGGGCGAAGTTAAAGTTTTGAAAACCAATCAATAAGATGAAAATAATAATCAAGCCTCGCATGGTTTTTTTGTAAAATTTATTTCGCAAAGATATTATTGTCAATCTCAGGTTGTGCAATTTGGATAAAACAGTATTTTTGACCCAATTAAATTAACGAATAAATCAATTAATATGAGCATGGTTGAAGATGCAAAGCGTGTGCAGATTTCTACAAATTATACTCTTTTTGACTTTGTCCGCTCTGCAACGGCTGAACGCAATAAACTCACTGACCAATACAACCCCTCACCGGAAGTCGTAGAGGCACTCAGGCAATTGGCCACCCACGTCATAGAGCCTGTACGCGCCAAAATTGGACAACCGCTGACCATTACTTCGGGCTATCGAAGCCCCAGCCTCAACCGCCTGATTGGGGGGGCGCGCAACAGCGACCACTCTTTTGGCCGTGCAGTGGATTTGCAACTTCGCCTGCCAAATGGACAAGCCAACAATCGGCTTATATTTGATACCATTTTAGAGCTGAATCTGCCTTTTAGGCAGCTTATTTGGGAGTTCGGTACTGAACTTGAGCCTGACTGGGTGCATGTAGCCTACAATGCCCAAGACAACAAAAAGCAGATACTCAGGGCTTTGAGAAACCAAGGCAAGACCGTTTACGTGCCCTACCGACCTGTGGTCATCGAAAAAGCCGCCATCGAACCCGGAGACAAAGCCGAAGTGGACGCTACTTCGCTCAACATTCGTCAAGCCCCTGACCCTAAGTCCCCCACCGTAGCCAAACCTTTGGCCAAAGGAACGATTGTTCAGGTAATCAGGATTTTGGGCGGATGGGCAGAAGTCGAGGTCATCGGAATAGAAGGCTGGGTATCGGCTAAGTTTTTGAATATCAATGGAAACCAAGCCGAAGTAACCGCCTCTTCCCTCAACATCAGAGATATGCCCAACGGTGAGGTGGTTGCCCCTCCGCTTCCCCGTGGCACGCAACTCGTTATCATAGACCAAGCCGGAGATTGGCGCAAAGTCGAAACCCGCCAAGCAAGGGGATTTGTGGCAGCGCAATATTTAGACAAGCTAAACGATTGATTCTGTGGTTTGTACTTTGCTTACCGATTTTGGGACTAAAGACTTTTATGTGGCAGCACTAAAAGCATCACTGCTCAAAGTATCTCCAACCCTTACCATTGTTGATATTTCACATCAAATCGAACCGGATGATTTTTTTTCTGCCGGTTTTCAGGCTCGGGCGGTCTGTTTTGAGTTTGAGGCAGATAGTTTGCATTTTATCGCTGTGGGCACGTCTTTGCAGTTTTGGTACATTTATTGCCAAAATCAACATTTTGTGAGCAACTCCACAGAGGTTTTACATTTGATAACAAAAGATAAACAAATTGATAATGTAGCAGTTATCTCCTTGCCAGCTATTTTAATTCCTTCATTTGCTTGCAAAGATTTTTTTTGCTCCTTTTTAACCTATTTTTGCAATCGGCTTCCAAATGACTCAATGGGGGACACGTTGGCGAAGCCTTCAATTCCTTTCGAATCAACCAATTTTATACTCTCGCCCAGAGTAACTCAATTTAGAGATGGTTTTAGAGGGCATATTTTGTATATTGATCATTTTGGCAATCTGGTAACTAATTTCTCCAGAGAATATATCTCACAGTCCAAGTTTTCGCTCAATGTAGGAATTGAAACAATCACTAAGCTATCTGAAGGCTACCACAGCAAATCACCGGGCGAAATAGTGGCCTTTTTCAACAGTTTGAATTTGTTGGAGATAGCGGTGGTATCGGGCAATGCCTCTCAGCTTTTGGGTATGCGCAGAGGCACTGAGCTTACGGTAGTATTTCCTTAAAAGCTCTTGCTCGTTTTATCGTATCAACCCAAGTTTATTTATCTTATTTACATTGGTTATTACAATGGTTCTACCGAAAATTTATGTCTTTTTCCGATGAAAAAAATACTTATTCTCGCTTATGATTTCCCTCCTTACGTTTCTGTGGGGGGGCTTAGGCCTTATGCTTGGTACAAATATTTTCACGAATTTGGTATCTATCCTATCGTAATTACTCGGCAATGGTCTAATCGACATGGCAATCATTTGGACTACATATCTGCCGGGGAGTCTGTTTATCCTATTGTTGACACTTCGGACAATGGGACTATCATTAGAACACCTTACAAGCCTAATTTGGCTAACAGGATTATACTTAAATACGGAGATAACAAATATGTTTTTTTTAGAAAAATAATCAGTTTTTATTATGAATTGATGCAATTTTTTTTTTCAATAGGTACAAAATCACAAATCTATAAAGAAGCAGACAGGTACTTGAAATCTAACGCTGTTGATGCCATTATAGCAACTGGAGACCCCTTTGTACTTTTTAAATATGCCTCAGATTTAAGTAGAAAATACAACATCCCTTGGATAGCCGACTATAGAGATCCTTGGCTGCAAAATACTAAGACTAAAAGCAATCTTGTATTTTATTTGATGACCCAAGCACTTGAGAAAAAACATACAAAAACAGCTTCTTGTATTACTACGGTTTCAAAATATGTAGTTGACGAAATCAGAATTCATAAAACAAAACCATACCATATAGTTACGAACGGTTATGATTACGACATTATAGAAGAAAATTATGGGTCTCAAGACAAAGAAGTTTTTAAAATAGGTTATTCAGGGACAATTTATTACTGGCACCCCATTGATATTTTTATTCATGTTTTTTTTAAATTTATTGAAAAAATCCAATCAAAAGCAGAAATTCATTTTTATGGGGTCAATATCTCGGTAGAGTTAAGAAATAGCATCTTAAAAAAGTATCCTTATGCAGATAAATACGTATTTTTTCATCCAAAAGTAACTACAACAGAATTAAAATTGGAACTTCAAAAATGTCATTTATTTCTACTTTTCAATGATTACATTTATCCAGGTACTAAAATATACAATTACCTGGCATTGAAGCGGCAAATATTATTTTGCTTTACTCAAGATAAGGAATCCCTTATTCTTGCTGAAAAGTTGCTATCAACTAAGAAAAAACATGTCGAAAATGTCCAAGAAAATATTATTTTATCCACTCAGTCAGGAGTTTGTATAAAAGATCAGGAACATTTATTTGATACGCTCAATTTTTACTTTAAAAAATTTAAACAAGATGGGATGGTGAAATGTGATTCTATTAATCAAGAAATAGAACTCCACTCACGGAAAGGACAAACCAAAAAACTATCTGATATAATTAAAAACATAAAATGAAAATGAATATCCAAATGGTTGATTTGGTCAACCAATACAAGAGGATAGAGTCAGAGATTGATCAAGCCATCAAAAACGTTCTCAATAAGGGTAATTTTATTCAAGGCAATGATGTTTTTGAGTTTGCAGAATCTCTTAAAGCATTTGTAGATGCAGAGAATGTAGTTACCTGCGCCAATGGCACAGACGCTTTGCAAATTGCGTTTATGGCTTTGGATTTGAAGCAAGGAGATGAAGTAATTGTCCCTGTGCATACCTATGTGGCTACTGCGGAAGTGCTAGCTTTATTGGGTCTCAAAATTGTCTTTTGTGATGTAGAACCTGATTTTTTTACTTTAGATGCAAAAGCAATTGAAAATAAAATTACCTCTAAAACCAAAGCAATCGTTCCTGTTCATTTGTACGGACAATGTGCTAATATGGAATCCATATTGCATATCGCCTCAAAGTATAATCTTCACGTGATAGAAGATACCGCCCAAGCCTTGGGGGCTATTTACAAGTTTAGCGATGGTTCTCAAAAATTTGCCGGTGTTTTGGGGGATATTGGGACGACTTCATTTTTTCCTTCTAAAAATCTTGGTGCTTACGGCGATGGGGGAGCTATGTTTGTAAAAGACGAAACCATAGCCCTTCGGTGCAAAATGATAGCCAACCACGGCCAACAAAAGAAATATTACCACGATTTAATTGGCTGCAATTCAAGATTGGATACCATTCAAGCCGCTATTTTAAACGTTAAACTAAAATACCTTGATGATTTTAATAAAAGCAGAAATCAGGTAGCTGCCTTGTATGATAATTTTTTATCTCAAAGCGATTATTTGATTGTCCCTAAAAGAGCCGATTATTCTACCCATGTCTTTCATCAATATACCATTCAAATACTTCCCCCTTTTGATAGAGATAAGGTTAAATCTGAATTGGAGCAAAGACAAATACCTTCTATGATATATTATCCTGTTCCCTTGCATTTGCAACAAGCCTATTATGATGAACAATTTCCTATGGGCAGTTTTCCGGTGAGTGAAAATTTATCCAAAACGGTTTTATCTTTGCCAATTCATACGGAGATGAGCGAGGAACAAGTATTTTTTATTGCAGATAGTTTATTAAATATATTGAAAAATTAATGGCGGATTTTTTTGTACATGAGTCTTCTTATGTTGATGAGGGCTGCACAATAGGCAAAGGGACAAAAATTTGGCATTTCTGCCATATTATGCCCAATTGCAGCATAGGTGAAAATTGCAATATAGGCCAAAACGTTGTTATATCCCCTCAGGTAATTATTGGCAACAATGTTAAAATTCAAAATAATGTTTCTGTTTATACCGGCGTTATTTGTGAAGATGATGTCTTTTTAGGCCCTTCTATGGTGTTTACCAATGTATTCAATCCCAGAAGCGGGGTCAGCAGAAAGGACGAATATATGCAAACGTTGGTTAAAAAAGGGGCTTCTATTGGTGCAAATGCCACGATAGTGTGTGGCAATACGATAGGCAAATATGCCTTTGTGGGAGCAGGCGCGGTCGTGATTAGAGATGTACCTGATTATGCTTTGGTGGTGGGCAATCCCTCTCGCCAAATAGGTTGGATGAGCGAAAACGGACAAAAACTTATATTTAACGATTCTTTATTGGCTACTTGCCCAACTACCGGCGAAATTTATCATTTAGAAAATAATCTTGTTACCAAACTATCATGAAAAAATTTGCTTTAATAGGTGCATCGGGCTACATCGCACCCAGACACATGAAAGCCATCAAAGAAACAGGCAATGAATTAGTGGCTGCCTTGGACAAGTTTGATTCGGTAGGTGTTTTGGATAGTTATTTTCCCAACGCAGATTTTTTTACCGAATTTGAAAGATTTGACAGGCATATTTCAAAACTGGCGCATATAGACAAAAAAATTGATTATTTATCGATTTGCTCACCAAATTATTTACACGATTCTCATATTAGATTTGGGCTTCGCAATCAGGCCGATGTTATTTGTGAAAAGCCCTTGGTTCTGAATCCTTGGAATATTGATTCATTGATAGAAATTGAAAAACAAACAGGCAAAAAGGTTTACAACATACTTCAGTTGAGATTGCACGAAAGTATTTTATCTTTAAAGAAAGAAATAGAAAATTCACCACCGGATAAAATATTTGATATTACCATCACCTATATTACTTCGAGGGGAAACTGGTATTATACCAGTTGGAAAGGCGACGTAACCAAATCCGGCGGCATAGCCACCAATATTGGTATTCATTTTTTTGATATGCTTATATGGATATTTGGCAAGGTTAAAAGCAGTAAAGTTCACGTTCATACGCATGATAGGGCAGGGGGATATTTGGAATTGGAAAAAGCCGCAATCAGATGGTTTTTGAGCATCAACAGCGATACCCTTCCTGAAGAAGTCAAAAATAGTGGCAAAAGAACCTTTCGCTCTCTTTTGATAGAAAATAAAGAGTATGAATTTAGCGATGGATTTACTGATTTGCACACCAAAAGCTATCAAGAAATTTTGGATGGCAGAGGATTTGGTTTAACTGAAGTAATTGACTCAATCGAATTGGCACATCAAATAAGGAATGCTGGTTTATCGCCTCTCACAGGAGATTATCACCCTTATCTGCGTCTGCCTCTTTCAAAACATCCCTTCGAGAAATGATATGAGTCAAAAAATATTGATTTTGGACTATGGAATGGGAAATATACATTCCCTAAGTAAAAAATTATCTAATTTTAAAATAAATTCGATAATTTCTGATTCATATATTGATCTACAAAAAGCCGATAAAATCATTTTGCCCGGTGTCGGGCATTTTGGTAAAGCAATGAATAATCTTATTAAGATGAAGTATCAAGATGCACTAAATGAAGTTGTTTTGGTGCACAAAAAGCCTATTTTGGGTATATGTTTAGGTATGCAACTCATGGCATTGGAAAGCGAAGAGGGAAATGCAGCCGGTTTAGGCTGGTTTGATGCCAAAGTCCAGAAATTTAATGTAAACAACACGATTAAATATAAAGTCCCTCATGTAGGTTGGAATCAGGTATCTATACAAAAAAATAGCCTTTTAATGAAGGAAATACCCGATAACTCGGAGTTTTATTTTGTACATTCTTATCATTTTGTATGCAATCAACAAATAGATGTGCTTAATATAAGCGAGTACGACTATAAATTTGTTTCTGCTGTAGAAAAAGATAATATCTTTGGAGTACAGTACCACCCTGAAAAAAGTCATGTCTTTGGCGAGCAATTACTTAAAAACTTTATTTTAATTTAAAATTAAATTGATTCTTACTTGTTCAGACCAAGAATTATTCCTGTTTTGCTTCTTAAGGGGCAAGGATTAGTCAAATCCAAAAGATTTAAGGATTATCATTATATTGGTGATCCCATCAATGCCGTTAAAATATTCAACGATTGCTGGGCTGACGAGCTTGTTTTTTTGGATATTTTGGCTACCCAACAAAAAAGGCTTATTTCCATAGACTTTGTTCGCAATGTAGGGGAAGAGGCCAATATGCCTTTTGCAGTTGGCGGAGGTATCCGTACGCTTGCAGATATACGTTCTGTTATTGCAGCGGGCGCGGAGAAGGTTATCATCAATACCGCTGCTTTGGAAAATCCTGATTTTATCAAACAGGCATCGGATGAGTTTGGCTCTTCCACAATTTGTGTTTGTATTGATTGTAAGAAAAAGTTTTTTGGTGGCACGCAAATTTTATACCGTGGACAAAAAAAAATTCCTCAATATGTACCAAAAGAATTTGCCGAACTGATGCAGGAAAAAGGAGCGGGCGAATTGATTTTACAGTCTGTTGATAGAGATGGCCAAATGCAAGGATATGACTTTGAATTTATTAAAAGTATAGCTCAATCTTTGACCATTCCTGTCATTGCTTTGGGGGGGGCTGGATCGCTTGAAGATTTGAAGCGGGTTTATACTGAATGCGGAGTCAGTGGCTTGGCTGCGGGCAGTTTATTTGTCTATCATGGAATAAACAGAGGCGTATTAATTAATTATCCCAATAAAGAACAAATAAAGAATTTATTTTATGAAGAATAAAGATTACAGGCAATGCAACCGGTGCGTTATGGATACAAGTGATCCTGAAATTACATTTGATGAAAATGGTTTTTGCAATCATTGTACAGAATACATTGAAAAAACATCTAACTACACCTATAAAGGCGAAGAAAGCGATAAAAAACTTCTTGAGATAGTAGAAAAAATTAAAAAATCAGGAAGAGGTAAAAAATATGACTGTGTGTTGGGTGTTAGTGGAGGTATTGACAGCAGTTATGCGGCCTACATAGCCAAAAATCATGATTTGCGGGTTCTTTGCGTTCATCTGGACAATGGTTGGAATTCTGAAGTTTCGGTCAGAAATATTAAAAATATAGCCTCTATTTTGGGCTTTGACTACGAAAGCTATGTGCTGAACTGGGAACAGTTTAAGGATTTGCAACTCTCTTTTTTGCGCGCTTCTGTACCTGAGATAGAGACTCCCACCGATATTGCCATACCCGGTGCATTGCATCAAGTAGCTGCCAAATACGGTGTGAAATACGTTTTAAGTGGCGGTAATTATGCAACAGAAGGAATTTTACCCAAAATTTGGCACTACAATGCCAAAGATGTTACTTATCTGAGAGATATCCACAAAAAATTTGGTAAAGCATCTTTGAAAGGTTTTCCTTTATTTGGATACCAACAAGAGGCATACTATAAATTGATAAAAGGGATTAGAATAATCTACATCCTCAATTACGTGCCCTACAACAAAAAAGAGGCTATGAAGCTCTTAGAAACAGAACTTGGCTGGAAGTACTATGGAGGCAAACATTTTGAATCTAAAATTACGGCTTTTTTGCATAGTTATTTTTTGCCCGTCAAATTCAAAATAGACTATCGGAAAGCTACTTTGTCCACCCAGATTTGCACTGGTGAAGTTACACGCGAACAGGCACTGGAGGAACTCGAAAAATTGCCTTACGATGCCGATAAAATAGAAAGCGATAAAGAGTACATGATTAAAAAATTTGGTATCACTAAGGAAGAATACCAAAAAATTGAATCAGATGAACCAAAATGGTATTATTTTTATCAAAATGAGAAAGACAGATTAGAATTTATTTATAGAATTTACAGACGTTTATTCCCCCAAAAATAGGATGACAAAAGTATTATATTTATCTTATGATGGTATGACAGATCCTTTGGGTCAGTCCCAGGTGATTCCTTATTTGGCAGGGTTGACAAAAGAAGGGTATGAGATTCATTTGGTGAGTTTTGAAAAAAAAAACTGTGGTAGCCCTGATTTTTTGTTTGTTTCTGAGCTATTAAAGTCCGCCGTCATAAATTGGCATCCTTTATCTTACACCAAAAAACCACCTGTTTTATCAACAATTAAAGATATTGTATTATTGCGCAAATTGTCAAACAAATTACAAAAAGAGCATAAATTTAGCATTGTTCACTGCCGAAGCTATATCACGGCTTTGGTTGGGATGTATCTCAAAAAAAAATACGGCCTTCGTTTTATATTTGATATGCGTGGTTTTTGGGCAGATGAGCGTATAGATGGTAAGATTTGGAATATTAGAAACCCTATTTTTAATTTAATTTATCATTATTTTAAAAGAAAAGAGCAAGAGTTTTTAAAAAATGCTGATTATACCATAACCCTTACTCATAAAGCAAAAAATATCATCTGTTCATGGCCTGACTCTCCAAAATATGCCCCTGTTGAGGTGATTCCTTGTTGTGTAGATACTGAGTTATTTGATTATAGCAACATAAAAAATGACGAAATTCCCTTTAAAAAATCGCCTGATGAGTTTGTTATTTGCTATTTGGGAGCCATAGGCACATGGTATATGCTGGATGAGATGATGCAGTTTTTTGCTAAATTATTAAAAATTAAGCCCAATTCGAGATTTTTATTTGTAACCCAAGAACAACCTCTATCTATTATCACGGTATCAAGAAAGTACGGAATTGACTCAGAAAGAATTAGTATTTTTAAAGCCACTCGCAGGGAAGTGCCTTCGTATCTTACTCAGGCGGATGCCGCTATTTTTTTCATTTTGCCTACTTTTTCCAAGCAGGCCAGTTCGCCTACCAAGCAGGGTGAGTTGATGGCGATGGGCTTGCCCATTATCTGCAATGCGGGCGTAGGCGATACGGATTACGTTATTGAAAAATACCAATGTGGCTTATTGATACATGATTTGGCGGGATTTGATGCTTGGCAGGAGATAGATAATCTTAAAAATATCCCCAAAGAAAATATCAGAAGAGGTGCTTTGGAATTTTATGGTTTGAAAACAGGCATACAGAGATACAAAAGTGTGTACAGACAGGTTTTGGGCGAGGTTATCGAAACATAGCGGCGTAGTTTTCGGCAATCAGTTCTGCGTCTTCGCCAAACATGGCCTCGTTGATTTTATTGAAATCAATTAGGTTTTTGCCCTCAAACATTTTGGCGATATCTACCTCAATATCAATTGTATTGCTGTCTGAAACAGGCTTTTGCAGCGAGATGGTGCGGTAGTTGGGGTTGGTTCCGATGTGGAAAACCACTCCGCCCTTTGTACCATCTTTTTTGAAGTGGAAACCTTCCAATCTCACAAATTTGTAGCCTGTTAGCCAATTCCAAGCCATTGGATTGTTGGGGTCTAAATCCCCGATTTTGTCGGTTTTTGAGTTGGCGATGCTGTCTACTCCCAGTCCGAATTCCAATGCTTGGTATTCGTGCTTGGGTATGTTTTTTAGTTTTAGTTCTACGATGTGATTTTGTGAGGGCACTCTAATAAGATGATAACTATTTGGTATTGAATAGCTTGTGTTTTTAGAAAGCAACTTGATATTACTCAGATAGTAGTCAAACTGGTTTACTGTAAAGGTATCGCCGTTGGCGTTGAGGTATTTTTTATTTTGAAGTTGCAAAAATTCTTTTCCAACCTTGTGAGTGAGGCGCAGGGTAATTTCCCAGTAGGGTTGTGAGCCTTCTTTGCTGCAAGAAAGGATGCCCATGAGCATAGCAAAGGCAAAAATCTGTTTTGATTTGAACATTGGGATGAATATTTTTAATAAGACGATTCAAAAATAACTTTCGTTTTCTCAGTGGCTTACACAGGAATATAAATTTTGCAAAGTTTCTATTCTGCTGTAAAGGTTGACTTCAAAATGAATTTTTAAAAAAAATTTGGAAATACCCATTGGGTTATCTTAACTTTGCGCTCCCAAATAGAGAGATGGCAGAGTGGTCGATTGCGGCGGTCTTGAAAACCGTTGACCTTCACCGGTCCGGGGGTTCGAATCCCTCTCTCTCTACAAAAAAGCACCTTTTTTAGGTGCTTTTTTTATACCTTTACAAAAACTATTTCTTTTGATGAAAGCGTTGATTGTGGTTGATGTGCAGAATGATTTTGTGGAAGGCGGGGCCTTGGCAGTAACAGGGGGCAAAGCTATTGTGCCTATTGTCAATGCGTTGATGTCTCACTTTGACTTGGTGGTAGCCACACAAGACTGGCATCCTGCCAATCATAAAAGTTTTGCTGTCAATCAAATAGGTAGAAGTATTGGAGAAGTCATTGATTTGAACGGGCTTAGTCAGGTGCTTTGGCCTGTGCATTGCGTAGCGGGGAGTTATGGTGCGGAGTTTGTAAATGAGCTTGACAGCAAGCGGTTCGAGGCTGTTTTCAGAAAAGGCGTTGATAGCGAGATAGATAGTTACAGCGGCTTTTTTGACAACGGCAAACTAAAGCGCACAGGCTTGAGCGGCTATTTGAAAGATAAAAGCGTTGAGCAAGTCTATGTATGCGGGTTGGCGACTGATTACTGCGTAAAAGCAACGGCTTTGGATGCTCACTATGAGGGTTTTAAGACTTTTGTACTCAGCAGTGCCTGTGCAGGGGTGAACCTGAACCCTCAAGACTCCCAACAGGCTTTGGAGGCTCTTTCTTTGGCGGGTGTGGGTATTTTATCATCTTTGTAACAAACCAACAATATAAATAATGGATTTGCAAGCAACTCTTGAATGGTTATCTGAGTTTGAGTATTTGTATTTTTCTCTTTTTGTTATTTTTTGCGGCTATATCTCTTTGAGGCTCATACGGGTAGCCAATCGCAAGTTCATACTTGAGTCTTCTCAAGCCATTCGTTTAGACCAGACTCGCTACCGATTCCTCAATAATGCCACTACGCTGATTGTTTACTCTATTGTTGCGGTCATTATAGCCAATACAGTCCCCCAGTTTAAGTCCATTGCACTCACCATTTTTGCGGGTGCGGGTATTTTTGCTGCCGTAGTGGGCTTTGCCTCTCAACAGGCTTTCAGCAATATCATTAGCGGTATTTTTTTGGTGATTTTTAGGCCTTTCAGGGTGGGTGATGTGATAAAGGTCGAAAATCACGTGGAAGGGGTTGTTGAGGATATTACACTGAGACACACCGTTATCCGCAACTATGAGAATTGCCGCGCTGTCATACCCAACGCAGTGATAGGGCAAAATACAATTATTAATTATGCCCTTGTAGATGAGGCGGTTTGTCGTTTTTTATTTTTGTCTCTGCCGTTTGATGTAGATTTGGATAGGGCTATTGAGATTTTGAGGGAAGTGGCAGGTTCTCATACTGATTATCTGGATCGCCGCACCGCTGAGGAGATTGAGTCGGGTGTTCCTAAAGTGATTATTCGGACTACTCTTTTCAATGAGTCCGGTATTACGGTGAGAATCAGTGTTTGGGGCAAAGATGCACCTACGGCTTTTGTGGTGTTTTGTGATTTGCACCGGCACATCAAGGCGCGTTTTGACAAAGAAGGCATTGCGTTGAGCTATCCCAACCGAAGGATTCATATTACTTCTCAGACCGCCGATTCAATTCCGTATTAGATTTATTTTTTGAAAAGATTTTCATTTTGTGGTCTTTTGTCTGAGTTCTAAATTGTAGGCTTTTACCTTTGTGCCAAATTAGCTTGCTGATGTTTGAAATTTTTGAGTTGCTTAAAATTATCGTACCTGCTGCCATAGTGGCCTATGGCTCTTTTTCTATTATCAAAGCCTTTTTGGCGGGGCAACAGAGCAGTGAATCGCTCAAGGCCAAGACTTTAATAAGTAAAGAAGTGTTGCCCTTGCGTTTGCAGGCTTATGAACGGTTGGCGATTTACTTGGAGCGAATTTCTCTCAACGCTTTGATTATGAGGCTAAACGATCCGGCTTTTACGGCAAGAGAGTTTCATCAAGTCTTGATTGCGTCGGTTCGGGAGGAGTATGGTTACAATATTTCACAGCAGATTTATGTTTCTCAAAATATCTGGGACAGGGTAAAAGCGGCCACCGAAGAAGTAATAGGCATTATTAACTATGCCGCCCAAGTTGTGGACAAAGACGCGCCAGCTATCGAACTGGCCAAAAAAATATTTGATATTGTTATCAATGAAAACCGAGAACCTACGGCTGCTGTCCTGGAGGCGGTAAAAAATGAAGTCGGTGAAAATTTTTGACTATCGGATTCCCATAACCCTGACAAGGTCTCTATTGCCTTCGATGCTGTGGCATCCTATGCACCCTTGACCTTTGTTGGCTCTTATTGTAACCACTCCACTGAGATTCATATACCCCCAAAGCCATCCACCAGCGGAATTTGGGTCTGATGCTGATTTGTACATAAAGGCATAAGACTGAAGCATACCGTTTGAGTATAACTCTTTTACAACCATAGACTTATCAGGAAAGGTGGCACTTACAGGCAGTCTGCCTGTGCTGTCGAAACTTCCTTGTGCTTTGGCGTTGAAGCGGATGCGTACCGGCCCGCTGTGGCCGCTGCCAACAAAAGACTCAAAAAAAGAGCTATCGTTGAGGTAGAAGCGATAACCGGGAGCTTTAATCTGCTCAAACAGAAAAGAATCAGAAATGCCCGGAGTAAGATTTTGAGCATTTTCATTGGAACAGCTCAGCGAAAAGCAACATAACAATGTCGAAAAAAAGAGTCCCATCTTTGGATAGTTTTTCATAAATCACTAATATTGTTGTAAACTAAGCACAATAAGTCTAAATCATAGACACTTATTGAAGGATTATGGAGGCCACAGAAAGAAGGGATTTTTTAAAAATTTTGTCCTTAGGGCTTGTGAGTCCTTGGCTTAGTGGTTTTACTCGCGCGAGTGAGCCGACCTCGATTTTACCCCCTAAACTCTCCAAAAATAGTTTGATTGGTGTGTTGGCTCCTGCCGCATCCTATTTTAGTGAAGAAAACCTCGGGCTTTTTCTCTCTAAGTTGGAGGCCTTAGGCTATCGGTACAAATTGGGCAAAAATATTCATCGCCGCTATGGTTATTTGGCCGGTTCTGACAGAGAGCGAGCCGAAGATTTTATGCAAATGATTGTGGACAAGCAAGTTGAGGCTATTATTGCCATCAGAGGAGGCTGGGGTACGGCACGCATGTTGCCCTATTTGGACTTCAAACTTATTGCCCAAAACCCTAAGGTTATCATGGGTTTTAGCGATATTACGGCCTTGCTCAATGCCGTTACCACCCAGACCGGTTTGGTAACGTTTCATGGCCCTGTGGGGGTATCGGATTGGAGCAATGAGTTCACAATCAACTGTTTCAACCAAATTTTTGTAAAGGGTGAAAAAATTTTGATGAGTGAAGCCCCTACCGAAGTTTCGCCTTTTGTCATTAACCCGGGCAAAGCCGAAGGCTTTATTTATGGCGGCAATCTTTCTGTGTTGAGTGATTTGATTGGGACAAATTACTTGCCCAATTGGAAGGAAAAGATTTTGTTTTTGGAAGACGTAACGGAGGATATTTTTAGAATAGACAGGATGCTGACCCAGATGAGGCTGGCAGGCATTTTTGATGAGGTATCGGGAATCATTTTTGCCACTTGTGACAAATGTGCAGCCCCCGAGCCGGAAAAAAGCCTCACCTTAGAAGAAGTATTGCGCGACAACCTCACCGAATGTAGAAAACCAGCTTTTTTTGGACTCAAAGTAGGCCACATTGCTGAAAAATATATCGTTCCGATTGGGCTTAAGGCAGCTATAAATGCGGAGGCATTCAGTCTGACGCTTTTGGAACACCCCGTGAAGTTATAGACGGCTTATAAATTCCTGATAGCCAAATTTTTTGACTAATTCAAATTTTCCGTTTTTTTTCCAAATCCCTATGGAAGGCAAGTTCACACCGTTGAAAGTGGTGGTTTTGACCATCGTATAGTGAATCATATCGTCAAAAACAATTTTCTGACCGATTTGTAGCGGCTGTTGAAAGCCATAGTCTCCCATAAAATCGCCTGAAAGACAGCTCAATCCCCCCATCCTATACTTTGATTCGTTGCCTTGGGGTTCGTGGCTTCCCCATATTTTGGGGCGGTAGGGCATTTCGAGGCAGTCGGGCATGTGCGCCGTAAAAGACACATCCAGCATGGCGGTAACAATGCCTTGATTTTCAACTATATCTTCGACCGTTGAGACCAGATACCCCGTTTGCCAAGCCACTGCGCTGCCCGGTTCGAGAATGACCTCAAAACCATAACGATTTTTGATTTCTTGGATGAGTGAAATGAGTTTTTCTATGTTGTAGCCTTGCCTTGTGATGGCGTGCCCTCCGCCCATATTTATCCATGATATTTTTGGGAAAAGGTGGCCAAATTTTTCCTCCACTGCCCGCCATGTTTTTTCCAATAGGCTGGAGTCTGCCTCAAATAAGGTATGAAAATGAAGCCCTGTTATGCCTTCGGGTAGCTCTTTGAGTTGGGATGCGGACACTCCGAGCCTCGAACCCGGGCTGCATGGGTTGTAGAGGTCGTAGTCGGCAACGGGTGTTTCGGGATTGATGCGCAGCGCAAAAGCCTTTCCTGAAGGTAGGGCAAGGTCTTTATATTTTTGCCATTGATTTAAGGAGTTGAATGTCAAATGACTGCAAATATCCAGTAGCTGTGGAAAGTCCTCTTGCAGGTAAATAGGTGTGTAAGCGTGTACCTCACCGCCAAACTCATTTTTGCCCAACAGTGCCTCATTTAAAGAACTGGCGGTTGTACCATCTAAGTATTTGGATACCAAAGGGAAGACGTGGTACATAGAAAAAGCCTTCAAAGCACACAATACAGTGGCACCGGATGCTTTCTTTAGTTGCTCAAGGATTTGTAGGTTTCGTTCAAGTAGTTCTTCTTCAATGACATAGCAAGGAGAAGGGATTTTTTCGAGGTCTATGTTATACATCATTTTGTTGGTTTTCGGTTAGCCCTATTGTGGCTCCTTCTTCTTTGAAGTCTTTCAGAGTGGGCAACTCTTCGATTGAGTTGAGTCCAAAGTATTCCAAAAAAAGTTCTGAGGTTCCATAAATGACAGGCTTTCCGGGGGTTTGTGCTTTTCCTTTGATTTCTATGAGGTTTTTTGATAGCAATTTTTTGACAGGGTAATCGCTGCCTACTCCCCTAATTGCCTCAATCTCAGGCTTGGAAATGGGTTGTTTGTAGGCGATAATCGCCAAAGTTTCCACAGCCGCACGGGTCAATCTGCGCGCAGAGAGGTTTTTCTGCAACACCGCTATGACAGCATGAAAAGAGGGCTTGGTTCGGTATTCGTACCCGCCTGCCAACTTGACAATCTCAAAAGGGTATTGTTCGGCTTGATATTTATTAAGAAGTTCATCAAGAACATTTTCGATGTGTTCCAAGGGAACTTGCACCTCCAAATATTCGTCAATACATGCTTTTATGTCTTCGGCTTTTAGAGGTTTGTCGCTACAAAATACCAAGGATTCGATTTGTAGTTTGAGTAGCTCCATTATCTGATGCCAAGCATGTTTCTGAGTTCGAGGTAGCCTTTTTTGAGTCCGGGAGAGATGATGTCCCCGGTTTCTACGAGCCAATCGTGGAATTTGAGCATTCCTTTGTAGAGTTGGGCATCATTGATGACTTGCTCTGATGGTTTTAGCCCCATAGAGTAGAGAAGATTGATAAAAACAGCGGCAAAAATAGAGTATTTGAGTACCCCCAACAGAGTGGCTGCGAAGTTGTCGAGGCTGTCGAAGATAGAGTAATCAATCTTTTTTTGGAGCCACTTACTGAACTTATTCAAAATGATGCCGATAAGGAAATACACCAGCAAAAAAATCCCCACCTTTGCAGGCTTGGGAGCAGGCAAATAAGAATCAAGCCCCTTGAAGCCATTGATGAGCAGGTAGAAAGCCAGCCCCACTGAGATAATCAAAAACACCAACGAAATCAGCTCAACAATAAATCCTTTGCGGTAGGCTTTGTATCCCCCCCAAAGCACAAAAGCAGCTATCAAAATATCAACGAGTCTAAGGTAACCGTCCATTTTGCGGCAAATTAAAATCTGTGGTAAATTTTATGGTAATAAAGACTTAACAATTTCAGAAATTCGTGAGTTTTCGGCTTTTCCTGCCAAAGTTTTTGAAGCAATACCCATCACTTTGCCCATATCTTTGGCTGAAGAGGCACCTGTTTGGGCAATGATGGCTTGAATGGCCTCTTTGAGTTCCTCATTGCTCATCATCTCAGGCAAAAACCTGCTGATGACTCCCAACTCGTACATTTCTACTTCGTATAGGTCTTCTCTTCCCTGTTCTTTGTAGATTTGGGCGGAGTCTTTGCGCTGCTTGGCAGCCTTGCTCAAAAGTTTTATTTCGGTTTCTTGTGAGATGTTTTCACTGGCTCCCTTCTCGGTTTCGGCCAATAAAATCATTGACTTAATGCCCCTCAAAGCGGTCAATAATTTTTTGTCTTGTGCCTTCATGGCCGACTTGATCTCAGACTCAATTTTTTCTTTAAGGCTCATAATAGGAGGGACTTTTTATTTCAATCTCTTTTGAAGCATGTAAATATAGTTGTTATTTTGCACAAAGCAACCTTAAATCAAAAAAAATATGCAAAAACCACTTTCTCAAGCATACACACGCCTGAGTGTCAATATCAATAAAATTGCCACTTTGCGCAATGCTCGAGGCAAAAATAATCCTAATCTCATACAAGTAGCGAAAGATTGTCAAACTTTTGGGGCAGAAGGAATCACCGTTCATCCCCGCCCCGATGAAAGACATATTCGATACAGCGATTTGCCAGAGCTGAGAGGAGTAGTTTATACCGAGTTCAACATAGAAGGCAAACCAAGCCCCCGCTTTATTCAAACGGTGCTCTCCATCAAACCCGAACAAGTAACCTTAGTGCCCGATGCCGATGATGCGCTCACTTCCAACGCGGGCTGGGACACCATAAAATACAGCGATGAACTTAAAAAGTACATAGAAATATTCAAAACTGCAGGCATCAGGGTCTCAATTTTTGTAGATCCGGTGGAAGACATGATTCAGGCCGCCGCCGCGACAGGCACCGACCGAATCGAGCTTTATACCGAATATTATGCAGAGACTTATCCCTATGACCCTCAATTGGCGGTTTCAAATTACCAAAAAGCAGCCATATTGGCCAATGAGTTAGGCTTGGGGGTCAATGCCGGGCATGATTTGAGCCTGCAAAATTTATCTTTCTTCAAACAGATGGTTCCTTTCTTACAGGAGGTATCAATTGGGCACGCCCTAATTTGCGATGCCCTTTATCTGGGTTTGGAAAATACGATAAAGATGTACAAGCGCGAACTTGGAAATTACTAAATTGCTGCAAATAAATGAAGCTAATTCGTTAGCTTTTGAGTGTTATCGCTTCTAAATGAAATAAGTATGTTCGAAGCAGAAGAATCGTTATTGCAAGAAGCCCTCCAAAGTGTGCACGATGACAGCCTAAGTGCTACAGAAAAACAAGCCGCATTTTTGGGGTTGATAGAAGCGTACAGTAAGCTGCTTCGAGATATGAAGTTTGTTTATCGAATAAGCGACCGGCTCCGAAAAAAACTATCAGATTCGCATCAAGAACTTGAGGTAGGCCTTATGGCGCGATCGTTGGCCTTGGAGCGGGCGGTCAGTGAACTGAGTGCCGTAAACAAAGAACTCGACAATTTCGTGTACCGAGCTTCCCATGACATCAAAGGCCCGATAGCCCGCATTAAGGGGCTTTGTAATATTGCCCTGATGGAAGTCCAAGACCCGGTTGGTCGGCTTTATATCGGCTACATGAACGAAACCGCCGATATGATGGACGGCATCCTCAATATGCTGCTATCCGTTCCCAATCTCAAAAGTGCCTTTGTTTCTCCCCTCCAATTTTCTATTAAAGTGTTGCTGGCCAAGTGCGTACAAGTGGCAAAGGAAACGGTTCAGTTTCACGATGTCCATATCAATACCTCCCAAGAAGATGTGGAGATTGAGACCGACCCCATGATTTTGGAGACACTGTTTGAAAACCTACTTGGCTACGCCCTCAAAAGCATCCAAGAGTCTGTCAAAAACTCAAAGCAACCAGCTCAACCCATTTATTTTGAACTCATTAGAGATAGAGACAATGAAAATTGTATCATCCAAGTTCGCTACAAAGGAGAAAAAATACCCGCAGAATCTTTTGACCAATTATTCAACATGTTCTACCGCAGTTCTCATCACCCTTTGCACAATGGTCTGGAACTTTACAGTGCCAAGGTAGCGGCCAATAGATTGGGAGGAAAAATCAGTCTGCTCGAATCAAGCATAAAAGAAACAAATTTTCAGGTAAAATTGCCTTTGAAGTACAAACAAGAAGATGAACTCAGCCATTTGTCTCAAGCCAGTTCCAAAACAATTTGAGCATCCACGCCCCTAAGGCAGACTTGAGCAAAGCACCCGGCAAAATACCCATAAAAATCCCAAACAAGGAAATTGGGTTTGCTGAAAAAATGTAAATGCCCGCCAAGCCGATGAATATCAAAAAAGCATGCCCCACAAACATCAAAAGCAGTCCGTTTGATATTTTTTTACCCCAACCTAAGTTGGCGGTATAGCCCCCGGCAAACCCCGCAGCGATGAAGCCCAACAGAAAGCCCACCTTATTGGCCTTGAAATATTCTATACCCGCTGTTTCGCCGCTAAACACAGGCAAGCCGCCAAGTCCTACCAGCAAGTAAATACATATAGCCAAAACGGCAGAACGATGTCCATAAATAGCCCCCGCCGAAATGGCCACCAACGATTGAAGGGTAAAAGGCAAATCTGAAAAAGGCAAGTTTAATTGGATTTTGGCAGCTAAGGTCATCAAAACCACAGTTTCTACTACGATATAGCCCTCTACGGGAATGCGCTGCTCCTTCAACTTGGGTCGGATATAGTCGCCAATCAGGACGGGATGGGTATTCATATTGCAAATCTAACTAAAACTAATTTGACCAATTTAAAAACACAAAAACAGAAAAAATCTTTCAATAAAGTATCCTAAACTTGATGGTATTTTCTATGGATTGGAGCGCTTCGATGACTTGTATGTTGTATTGGCAGTTTACGTCGGTGATGGAGTAGCCGATTTGCTCATTGGTTTTGAGGTATTGCCCCACTATGTTGATGTGGTGTGCGGCCAGAGTTTGGTTGATTTCTGCCAGCACGCCGGGCTGGTTGTGGTGGATGTGAATCAGGCGGTGCGCCTTACCGAACTGAGGCAGATGAACCGAAGGGAAATTGACCGAGTGGGAGGTGTTGCCTGTTTTGATGTAATCCAAGAGTTTGCCCGGTACGAAAGTAGCTATGTCTTGCTGTGCTTCCAGTGTACTGCCCCCAATGTGAGGGGTCAAAATCACGTTGGGCAGTCCTTGGAGGGGCGAAACAAACTTTTCGGCGTTGTGCACAGGCTCGTAGGGATATACATCCAGGCCTGCGCCCGCTAATTTTTTGCTTTTCAATGCCTCTACAAGAGCCTCTATATCCAATACATGGCCTCTTGAGAGATTGAGTAAATAAGCTCCCTCTTTCATGTTGGCCAGTTCGTTTTTGCTCAGTAGGGCAGTGTTTTCGGCTCTTCCGTCCACATGCAGCGACACAATATCCGCTTTGCTTAGCAATTCGTCCATAGATTGGCAGGCTTTGGCGTTGCCTATGGCCAACTTGTGTTCTATGTCGTAGAACAAAACCTTCATGCCCATTGCTTCTGCAATGATAGAAAGTTGCGAACCTATGTTTCCGTACCCCACAATCCCCAGCACCTTACCCCGAATTTCTCGGCTGCCTGTTACGGATTTGTCCCAATAGCCTGCATGAAGTCTTGAGGACTTTTCCGGTATCTGCCTCAACAGCCCAATCATCATGCAGACTGCCATTTCTACCACGCTGCGCGTGTTGCTGAAGGGGGCATTGAAAACGGCGACTCCTTTTTGAGAGGCTGCATGCAGGTCTATCTGGTTGGTGCCGATGCAAAAAGCCCCAACAGCCAACAACTGATGAGCCTGCTCAAGCACCGCCGCACCGACTTGGGTTTTGGAGCGAATCCCCAATACGCACACCTCTTTGATGCGCTCAATCAAGGCGGCTTCTTCAAGGGCTTCCTTCAAAAGCTCTACTTCAAAGCCTTGATTTTCAAACGATTCAATGGCTAAGGGATGAATGTTTTCCAAAAGTAATACTTTGCGGCGGCGGCTCGGATGTTGATGGCTCTTCAGTTGTTGGGAGTAAAGCACTTCCTCAAAACTTGTGGCCACACGGTCGGCTTTGCTCACCACGGCAGGGCGGGAGATGTTTTCGGTAAATGCGTAAAAAGTAGCCGCCAGACCCGCTTCTCTAATTTCGTAATCGCTGTAACCGTCGCCTATGACCACCAGCTCACCTTTTAGGCCTAAGTCTTTGATAACTTGGACTTTGCCCTGACTTTCGGAGAGGGGATTGCTCATATCAATCCCCATGATTTGGCCTTGTTCGTCGTAGAGAAAACTATTGGCGTACACTTGCTCTGCCCCAATACCCAATTTTTCGACCACAGGAACAATAAACTCTTTAAAACCATTGGAAATGATAAAGATGCGGTCGCGGTTTTGTCTGAAAAAGGCTTCGTTTCTCAGTACCGAGTCGCTGATTTTTTCTTTCAGCGATTCGGAGAGTTTTGCCAAGTGTTCAGGGCGCGGCTTGAGTAGTTCGATGCGCTCGACAAGGGCTTGGCGAAGGGAGATTTTGCCTTCCATCGCATCGAACGTCAGTTGAGCGACTTGTTGGCGCATGTTTTGGGCTTGGTTGCCGGAGAATATAATGTCGCAGAGTTCGTCCAGTGCCTCGACCTTGGTAAAGGTGCTGTCAAAATCTACCACAAAATAGGTGTTCGCATTCATGGCGCAAAAATACGCCCAAACCGAATACTTGGCTCAGCCACCAACTTATCGCTGATGTTTTTTGATTTTCAAACGTTTGCAAAAACGGGATTTCTTTTTGCAGCCCAATAAAAACCGATTTTTTACCCCATAGCCCGGCACGAATCCCACAGCCACGGGTTTAAACCCGTGGTTATCGTCAAAAAAGCCCCTTGGGGGCTGTGTCAT
>CAZRQL010000023.1:0-19060 GCA_964602415.1 uncultured Roseobacteraceae bacterium | reverse complement strand
GTTATGACATCCATTAACCACGGGTTTAAACCCGTGGTTATCGTCAAAAAAGCCCCTTGGGGGCTGTGTCATTCCATCGCTCCACGGGTTTTGGCTACCTACGGAGCTAAGAGCCTCCCTGCCGCATCGTGGGGCGTTATGACATCCATTAACCACGGGTTTAAACCCGTGGTTATCGTCAAAAAAGCCCTGCCGTCGGGGCGGCATGATAATCGCATCTTTGTCTAATTCTTCTCAATTTACGTTCTATGTTTGTGCCAATCTTTCAATAATGAATTTGTATTACCGCGACAGCCTAAATTTTTTGTCGAAACTGACGGCGCGAAGGCTTTACAACGCCTCCAAAGTCTTTGCCTCTTACCATCTGACCAAGTGGACAAAACTCCCCATCCAGTGGGGGTTGCCTATATCGGTTTCGATTGAGCCGACCACGACCTGCAACCTGCGCTGCCCTGAGTGCCCCAGCGGCTTGCGCTCTTTTTCGCGCCCCACCGGCAACTTGGACGAGGGTTTTTTTAAGAAAACCATCGACGAGCTGCACAAAGACTTGATTTACTTGATATTTTACTTTCAGGGAGAGCCTTATATCAACCCCAAGTTTTTGGATATGGTGCGGTACGCGCACCAAAAAGGGATTTACACCATCACCTCCACCAACGGGCACTACCTCAAGGACGAAAATGCCAAAAAGACGGTAGAATCCGGCTTGGACAGGATGATTATTTCGGTGGATGGCACGACCCAAGAAGTCTATCAGAGCTACCGCAAAAACGGCCATTTGGATACGGTACTGCAAGGGGCCAAAAACATGGTCAAATGGAAACGCGAACTCAAATCCAAGACTCCGCATTTAATTTTTCAGTTTTTGGTGGTGCGACCCAACGAGCACCAAATCCCTGAGATATACAGACTGGCCAAAGAGATAGGCATTGACGAAGTCAAGCTAAAGACAGCCCAGATATATGATTATCAGCACGGCAATCCGCTCATTCCTACCATTGACCAATATTCGAGGTACCAACAACAATCCGATGGCAGTTTTGTCATCAAAAACGAGTTGCTCAACCACTGCTGGAAACTCTGGCACGCATGTGTGGTTACTTGGGACGGGTCTGTGGTGCCTTGCTGCTTTGACAAAGATGCCTTGCACAAACTGGGCGACCTCAAAAAAGCCGGCTTTAGAGACATTTGGCACAGCCAAGCCTACAAACAATTTAGAGAGTCTTTGTTGAAGGGCAGAGACAAAATTGATATATGCACCAACTGCACCGAAGGATGCAAGGTTTGGGCCTAAGTGTTTGTTGGGTTTAGTTGCTCAGTGCTACATTGAGGCGTTTGAACTCATTTTCCAGCAGCAGCAGGTTTCTATCGGCAAGTGTGGGGTTGCCTGTGATATAGAGCAACTCTGCAAACTGCGCGTCTTTCCTGCCGACTTGCATTTTTCTTTTTCTAAACACGATGCGGTCTCCTTTGTCTTGGGCGAAAAAAGCATAATAAGCGTCTCCCTCTTGCAGCAGTGCCGTGATGGGTACGGTCGCGGGTGTGAGCATGCTGTCTTTTCCCGTGATTCGGCAGCGGATGTTCATGTCGGGCAAAATCTTGTTGCCGTCAGGGTTTTTAAAATCAACTTGCAGGGTAAAAGCCCGCGTAGCCGGGTCAATGACTCGGGTGATATAGGTAACTTTTCCTTTGAGGGATTCGGTCAGGTGGTTGGTAAAATCAATAATAACTTCTTGTCCTTCAGCTACTTGAGTCAGATTGCTTTCAAAGACATACACTTCAGCCTGCAAGAGTTCTGTATTGACGATTTCGGCCAAAATATCGTGGTTTTCTATTACGTCCCCCACTTTGGCGTTGAGTTTATAGACCTGGCCGTCTATGGGCGCGAAAACCGTAAAAATCGAGGTCATCTCTCCTGTTTTGCTCACGGTGCTGTCAGGATTGATGCCCAGTACTTCAAGTTTTTTTCTCAGTGTTCTGGCGTTTGAGTTGGCTACTTGGAGCTTGGAGCGGGCATTTTGGTACTCTACCAAAGCCCCTACTTTGTTTTCCAACAGTTTGGTTTGTCGTTCAAATTCAGCCCTGAACAGCTCTACTTCGCTGATAGAGACGGCGTATTTGTCTTGCAATTCCAATAAATCCAGACTGGTCATGCTAAAAAGGGGCTGTCCTTTTTTTACCTTCATACCGGTACGGATGTACACCCTTTCCACTTTGGATTCGATATTGACGCTCACCGATGCGCGGCTATTGGGTAGGGAGGCTATCACGCCATTGGCGATAATTTCGGGGCGTAAATCTCTTTCCTGAGGGGCGGTAAATTTCAACCCCATCATCTCAAACTGCTTGATGGACAAAGAAAAAGTATCTACTTTCAACTCCACCAATCCTGATGGCTCGGAGTCTTTTTGGCTGCTTTCGCAAGAAAAAAGTGCCACAATAGCAACAAACAAAACAATGATTCTCATGGGTTTATTGGGCGTTGATGTACTGGAGATTGATAATGGCCTGATTAAAGTTCTTTAGGGCATCTAAATAAGAGATTTGTATATCGAAAGCCTGTTGGATATTGAGCAAATAGTCGTAATAGTTGATGCTTCCCAGTCGGTAACTTTCTTTTGCCCCGCTGAGTATTTGGTTGGATTGCTCCAAGCCAAAGTCTTCAAAGTACCGCAAGGCTTCCGAAAATTGCGCGTAGCTGTTGAGGGCTTGTTGCAAATCCGAAGAAAGCGAGTAGCGGGCGTAATAATCTCTTTTTTGGGCGATTTCGAGGTCTTTTTCGGAGGCTCTTATTCTTGAGGGGTTGAGCCATGTCGAGATAGGGAAACTCAATCCAAACCTCAGTTGGTAGTAAAGCTCTGTTTCGTCAGTTCCTTGGTTTAAAAATCCGACAATCAAGCCGGGCAGGCGCGTTGATTTTATTAATTTGAGCTGAAGTTCAGCAGCTTTTACATTTTTCTGGTTGTAATAGGTGAGTGGGTTTTGTGGGAAAATAGTATCAAAAGCCAATAAACCAACATTGTGAGGGTTGCGCTCAAACCTGTCTGTCAATACGATGGCTGTGTCATTGGGAAAACCTATCAAAAAAGCCAGCGAGTTTCTTGCTTTGATGAGTTCGGCTTGGGCTTGATAGACCCTGTACTGGAGTTTGCGGTACTGCGACTCGGCATTGACTTTTTCCACATAAGATATTTGCCCCACATCAAAACGAATCTGGCTAACCCTGAGCAGGTCTTTGAGGACAGAGTCTTGCTTGCTGTATTGTCCGCTTAGTTCGGTGTAGTAGAGCAAGTCGTTGCAGGTCATGCGCACGCGGTAGCGAAGGTAGTTTATGGTGATTTCGGTAGAGGCTTCTGCTACTTCGATTTGGTTGTTTAGATACTTTCTTTTGTTGTTGTACACTGTGGGAAAGTCAAAAGACTGCAAGATTCCGGGACGCATGACTTGCCCTGTTGGGGCTTCAAATATCAATTCGGTATTGTTGAATTGATAAGCCGAAGGCAACAAGGCTCTTTCTCTGTCTATTTCCGAAAAATGGATTTTAATCTGCGGATGGTGAATGGCCGATAAATCCATGGCTTGTTGGATGGAGAGCACACGTTCTTGGGCAAAACCCAAAGAGTTCAAAATCAATAGCAATGCAATATATCTAATCTTCTTCATTGTCTTTTTTGTTGAAAATCACATACAAAACAGGCAGTACAATCAAAGTGAGCAGAGTGGCCGTCAGCAGCCCCCCAATCACTACGGTAGCCAGCGGGCGTTGCACCTCAGAGCCGGCACTGTGTGCAAAAGCCATAGGTAAAAAGCCAAAAGCCGCCACCAGTGAAGTCATAATCACAGGTCTGAATTTATCTTTCAAACCTGCCAACACACGGTGAAAAACATTGGTATATCCTGATATGTATAATTTTTTGAAGTGCCCCACCAACAAAATCCCGTTTAGTACAGCCACCCCAAAGAGTGCAATAAAACCGACTCCTGCCGAAATACTAAAATTCATCTCTCTGAGTTCCAAAGAAAAAATCCCTCCGATGGCCGAAAGAGGAATGGCCGTATAAATGAGCATGCTGTCTTTGAAAGTGCCAAATGTAGCGTATAGCAGGCCAAAAATGATGGCCAGAGCGATAGGCACAACGATGCTGAGTCTGGCTTTGGCACGGCGCAAGTTCTCATATTGGCCGCCAAACTCGATTCGATAGCCGTTTGGCAACTTTAGACTGCTACTCATTAAGGTATTGGCCTCATCTACCACGCTTTCCATGTCTTTTCCGCGCACGTTGAAGCCTATATTGATGCGGCGAATGTTGTTTTCGTGGTATATTTCGGTATAACCGCTGCCCGTTTCGATGCGGGCGATCTCCCCCAGAGGAATTTGTCGCCCTCTTGCGTCGTTGATGAGCAAGCCCTGTACGCTCTCAAATCGGTCTCTTTCGCTTGGGTGAAGCCGTATGGTGATGTCGTACCGTTTTTCATCTTCATAGACCGTTCCGGCTTTCCCTCCACCAAAGGCCGTTTGGATGGCTTTGTTTACTTGGGTAATTTTGATTCCATAGTTGGCGAGCTTGCCTCTGTCGTAGATAATATTGATTTGGGGTAAGCCTATCAATTTTTGAACTTGTAGTTCTTTGACACCTTCTACCGATTGCAGCACGCTTGAAACTTTCTGCCCCAAGCTGACCAACGAGTCCAAATTGGGGCCAAAAACTTTTACCACTACATCGGTTTTTGCACCTGATATCAAGTCGTTGAAGCGGTTTTCGATGGGCTGTTGGATGGATATGGTAACTCCCATAAAGTTCTCTTCTATCACCTTACCAAACTCAACCATCAGGTCTTGCATATCGTGGGCTTTTTGCCATTTTTCTTTTTCTTTAAGGGTTACCACCAAATCAAATACCTCCATGGGCATAGGATCGGTCGGGATTTCCGAAGTGCCTATTTTGGCGGTAACATAAACAACTTCATCAGGAAACTCTTTGAGTAATACTTTCTGTATCAGTCCACTGACTTCTATGCTTCGAGAAAGCGAACTGCCTACCGGCAAGCGGACTTCTATGATCATGTCGCCTTCGTCCAACTTGGGCAAAAATTCACCACCAATATTTAAAAAGCGGTACACAGAGAAACCAAACACCAAAAGTGTAACACCTACCACCACCCACTTGATTCTAAAACAGTAAGACACAATTGGGCGATAGTAATAAAACAACTTGTCCACCATTTTTTCGGCCAAACTGTGGTGATGGGCATCTTTAGGCGCACGCAAAAAAACCGCACACATCATGGGTACATAGGTAATGGCCAAAATCAAAGCCCCCACAACGGCGTAAGCTACGGTTTTGGCCATAGGGCTAAACATTTTGCCCTCAATGCCCGTGAGAGTCAGAATCGGAAAATATACAATCAAAATGATTAAGCCTCCGAAAATCACAGATTTCTGAACTTCAGTAGAAGCGTTGATAATCACTCTTTTGCGCGATTTTATGTCGTCTATTTTGTAGCCCCTCTGCACTGAGGTAGCCAAAAACAGCACCGCACTCTCCACCACTATGATGGCACTGTCCACTATCAGCCCAAAGTCAATTGCCCCCAAACTCATCAAATTGCCCACCACTTCGGTTTGGTTCATCAAAATGATGGCAAAAAGCATGGAAAGAGGGATGACCGAAGCCGCTATGACGCTGGCCCTCCAGTTGCCCAAAAAAACCAAAATCACCAACATTACTATCAAAGCACCTTCCAGCAAATTTCTGACAACGGTACTTATAGCCCTGCCTACAAAATTCGATCGGTCTATAATAGGCTCAATGACAATCCCTTCGGGTAGTTGGGCGGATATTTCTTTGATACGCTCTTTGACGCGCTCCACTACTTTGCTGCTGTTTTCGCCTTTGCGCATCATAACGATACCCCCGACCACTTCGCCGTGACCATTGTTGGTCAATGCCCCATAACGCACTGAACTGCCGTAGCTTACCTCTGCCACATCCCGCACATAGACGGGGACGTCATTGTTGGTTTTGATCAGGGTGCGGCCAATATCTTGCAAATCTGTAATCAAACCGATTCCTCTGATGAGATTGACCTGATTGTTTTTTTCTATGTAAGCACCGCCGGTGTTGCCGCTTCCAGTCTCTAAGGCCTCAAATATCTCATCTACAGAGACTTTCAATGCTTTCATTTTGTCAGGAAAAATTTTGGCTTGGTATTCTTTGACAAAGCCTCCCAAACTACTGATTTCGGCGACTCCTTCTACGCGCAAGAGTTGCTTCCTGATAATCCAATCTTGGATGGTTCTCAATTCTGCCGGAGTATAAGATTGGTTTTCAGGGTTTTCTTGTTTTAAAAAATACTGATAGATTTCTCCCAGACCGGTGGTTACGGGGGTCATGTAAGGCTGTCCCCCCATGTTGTCGGGAAGTTCTTGTTTGACCAAGTCGAGCCGCTCAAAAACCTGTGAGCGTGCCCAATAAATATCTGTCTCATCGTCAAAGATGAGTGTAACGTCCGAAAATCCAAACTTAGAAATAGACCGAACCTCCTCCAAACCTGCGATATTGGCCATAGCCATTTCTATGGGCATGGTAACAAATTTTTCAATTTCAGGAGCGGCGAGATTTGAGGCTAATGTGATGATTTTGACTTGGTTGTTGGTGATATCCGGCAACGCGTCAATGGGCAGCTTTGTCAAAGAATACGTACCGTATATGGCGAGCAATAAGGTTAAAGCCGCTATTGTCCATGAGCGTCTGACCGAAAACTCAATGATTTTTTCTATCATTATTTGATGTAATCAATATGTTCTTATCCACAAATGTATGCTATGAATGATTACAAGTGGTACTTTTTTTAAGTTTTTTTTAAGTTTTTTTGTGCTCTATATCAAACACGGATTAACCAATAGCTAAAACAGTATTTACGGCTTCAATCTTTGAGGATAGCCTACCGCTATTAGGGCGTTCATTTCGTAGGGATGGCATGTTTACAGAAAAACTACCAACGCATGAAAGATATGATGCCTACGGCATCGGGCGCATTTACTTCGGATAAGGCATTAGAAAAATTTTCATCCGCGTTAAAGTTACCCTTATTTTATGGTACGGAGTAATTCTTTTTCATTGTTACAGCCGTACCAAAATGATTACATTTACATATACAAAGGATGCAAGTATGAGATATAAGGTATTGATTTTGTTTGTTTTGACAAGCTGCTTATATACAAAGCGTGAGTCACCGCCTTCTTTTGCCAACATGCCCAACACTTTGGAAGGTCTCAAAAAAATGCAACTTCTAAAAGGAGGATATTTTGAGATGGGAGACGGGCGCAAAGTACAGCTTTCACCTTTTTATATTGATGAGCAATCAGTTACCAACAGAGATTTTGAGCTTTACGTGGCCGAAGGTGGCCAGCCGACTTCCAACTGGTACGACCCGAATTATCGCCAGCGCAATCAGCCTGTCACAGGCGTAAGTTGGTATCAGGCAGTAGATTACTGCAACTGGCGCAGCCTCAAAGAAGGCCTCAAGCCTTGCTATCAAAAACAAACATCCACCGATGCTTGGGGCTATCCTATTTGGCTCTTGGATACCGCCGCCGACGGCTATCGTCTGCCTACCGAAGCACAGTTTGAATATGCGGCTACCTGCGGCCAACCAAAGCCCTATCCTTGGGGGGTGGATTTTGATGGGCATTTGGCCAATATGGACTCAGAACAAGGTGTGCTGCAAGGCTCTTGGTGGAGGCCTGCCTCCGTAGAAAGCCAATACCAGAGTGAGTGTGGTTTGTACGGCATGAGTGGCAATGTATGGCACTGGTGCAATGATTGGTACGGCAATGATGAGCAAATCCTTGATCCACAAGGGGTTTTGATAGGTAGGACAAAAGCCAAGCGCGGGGGCAGTTGGGGATCTCACGATGTGGAGCAACTCAAAACCACCGCCCGAAGCTACGCCATACCCTCAAGCTACAATTTTGAGACCGGCTTTCGATGCCTAAGGCCTTTGGGCAAAGAGAGGTTGAAGTCTGAAAAAATTCAGATTGCAGAAAAAGTAAACCACGATTTTTGGAAACCCGAATTACCCCGGTCGGGAGGCAAGGATTTGGATGTGTACAGCGATGCCTTTGTTTCGCGGCTGGGGAGTTATATCTCTGAGAGCTATCCTGAGGCCATTTTTTTTCACATGCCCATAGACCAACAGCCCAAGACAACCCCAGAGGAACTTGCAACTCTTATCGTAGAGACCTGCAAAAAGTACAAGCTCAATCCTGCTTTTTTGGTGGCCATCATGAGTGCGCAAAGTGGCTTTGGCTCTTGCTCTTTCCCGCGATGGTACAACAACCCCACAGCCGTAAACTGGCAACTTTCGCTGGCAGAACAAGAACCCGCCTACGATGCCAAGCCATTGAAGCAAAACCAAAAATTCAAAAATCTCAAAGATAATTTTGAAGCCTTTTGCCAACTCATCAATCGTCCGTTTTACCGCAAAGCCTCTCAAGAAGGACTCAACAAAGTATTAGAGACTTACGTCGGGGTTGGTGCGCCTACGCTGGAAGCTACTCTCAACAAAATTTACAGTGATTTACTCAGAACAACATTTCAAGACGGTGATTGTTCGGCGATGATTTACACCAAGTAAGGAGATAAAAGTCAATTAATTACCAAATAAACAGCCACGGGTTTGAACCTGTGGCTGCGTCAATTATGCTAAATATTGGCTTTGATTGTCAATGATTGACAAACAAGGGCTTGTCCCTCATCCAGCCATTTACTGTGTGTTTGAGCGCATGTAGCTTTGCATCATCGTCTTTTGCGAGCAAAGCCTCATCAATGATTTGGGCAATTTGCTCCATATCAGACTCTTTAAGCCCTCTTGTAGTGATGGCCGACGTTCCTATTCGTATGCCGGAGGTAACCATGGGCGATTTTTCGTCAAAGGGAACCATGTTTTTGTTTAGTGTGATGTCAATTTTTCCCAAAGTGGCTTCGGCTTCTTTGCCTGTGATGCCTTTATTTTTCAAATCTATGAGCATCAAGTGGTTGTCTGTTCCGCCGGATATGATGCCGTAGCCTCTGTCCACAAAATGCTGTGCCAAAACTTTGGCATTGGCTTTAACTTGCATAGCGTAGTTTTTAAATCCTTCGCCCAGAGCCTCCCCGAAGGCTATGGCTTTTCCGGCGATTACGTGCATGAGAGGGCCTCCCTGGGTACCCGGAAAAACGGCAGAGTCAAGCAAAGAAGACATCATTCTGATTTCTCCTTTTGGGGATTTGAGTCCAAAAGGATTTTCAAAGTCTTTTCCCAGCATGATGATGCCACCGCGTGTGGCGCGAAGGGTTTTGTGGGTGGTAGAAGTAACGATATGGCAATACTCCAATGGGTTGTTGAGCAGCCCTTTGGCTATAAGTCCCGCAGGGTGGGCTATGTCAGCCAACAAAATAGCACCGACCTGATCGGCGGCGGCGCGAAGGGTGGCGTAGTCCCAATCGCGTGAGTAGGCAGACGCTCCACAGATGATCATTTTCGGTTTGATTTGCAGGGCTTTATTATAGACTTTTTGCCAGTCAATCAAACCCGTTTCTCGCTCGACACCGTAAAAATGGGCTTCGTAGAGTTTGCCCGATGAGTTGACGGGAGAGCCGTGGGTCAAATGCCCGCCGTGTGCCAAATCAAATCCCAATATCCTGTCGCCTGGTTTCAAACAAGCCAGCATCACCGCAGAGTTGGCCTGTGCGCCTGAGTGGGGTTGTACGTTTACCCATTGAGCACCAAATAGTTGCTTGAGCCTCTCCTGTGCCAATAGTTCAACTTCGTCCACATGTTCGCAGCCGCCGTAATAGCGTTTGTGGGGCAATCCCTCGGCGTATTTGTTGGTCAGCACGCTACCCACGGCCTGCATGACTTGAGGGGAGACATAGTTTTCAGAGGCTATGAGCTCCAGACCGCGACGTTGGCGGTCTTCTTCTTTTTGGATGATTTCCAATACTTGCGTGTCAGTCATGATTCTGATTTTGGCACAATTTGGTCAATGGCGCGTTTTTTTTAAAACTTTTGCTCAAATTCAAACCCGACTGCTGAGTTAGCAATTGATTATCAAGTAAATAAAAAAGCCCTGTAAAGGGCTTTTGGAAAAGGATTTTGTTTGAATTGTTTTTATTCTGTCAAAGGGTCAGGCGTAGCCGGCTGGCCTTCTTGCGCAGGAGCAGATTGATTTTCGCCATTGGGTGAAGCGGGGGCATCAAAAACACCTGAGCCGCCTTGCGCAGGTGCGCTTTGCTCTTTGGCTCTCTGTATGCTGGGAGAGGTAAGCTGTTCGGCTTCAGGTGCTGTACTGCCTGTAAAGGCAGCCGACAAAATGACCAAGACTACCAACGTACCCGCCAACACCCAAGTAGTTTTTTCGATGAGGTCGGTAGAGCGGCTGGCACCAAAAATTTGGTTGGCTCCGCTGTTCATCGTCATGCCTTGGCCTTTGTTTTGCATCAGCACGACCAGCACCAACAACAAACTGACCAGCAAACTAAGAATAATAATAAATGTAAACATTGTATTTCAGATATTTATAAAAAAGCAAAAGACTGTTTTCAAATATAATCCTACACAACAAAATAAAAAAAGGGTTACCAAGGCAACCCTTTTGTGGGTCCACAAGGATTCGAACCTTGGACCCCCTGCTTGTAAGGCAGGTGCTCTGAACCAGCTGAGCTATGAACCCCTTTGTTGATTTGGGACTGCAAAGGTAAGATGTCAAAATAAATTTCCAAATTTCTTGAAGAAAAAAATCAGATTTTTGTAAAAAAAAATTATGCGCTTTGATTTGATTACTTGTCTGCCTGAGCTTTTTGAAGGATTTCTAAATCAATCTATAGTCAAACGTGCTCAAAACAAACAACTTGTAGAGATACACATACACAATTTGAGAGACTACAGTACGGACAAGCACCGACAAGTGGACGATTATGCTTTTGGGGGAGCAGCCGGTATGGTTCTCAAACCTGAGCCTCTTGCCGCAGCGATAAGGCATCTGCAATCCCAAAGGGTCTATGATGCAGTCATATACACCAGCCCCGATGGCCAAACATTCAGTCAATCCATGGCCAACGCCTTTTCTTTGAAACAGAACCTACTCATCATCTGCGGACACTACAAAGGGATAGACCAGCGGATTAGGGATATGTTTGTTACACAAGAGATTAGCATAGGGGATTATGTGCTTTCGGGCGGTGAACTTGCCGCTGCCGTGGTGGTGGACGCTGTGGCCAGGCTGGTGCCGGGGGTGCTTTCTGATGAGACTTCTGCCCTTACGGACAGCTTCCAAGATGGCCTACTGGCTCCGCCTGTTTACACCAGACCTGCTGATTTTGAAGGCCGTAAAGTTCCTGATATTTTGCTTTCGGGGCATGAGGCCAATATCAAAGAGTGGCTGTATGAGCAATCGCTTCAACGCACCCGACAAAGGAGGCCGGATCTGTATCAAAAACTTGATTTAGAGGATTTTTGAATACCCCAATCTCAGAGTCAATCCAAAGGATTGGATATGATTTTGTTGCACCCCAATGGATTTTAGGGGCAGCATCAAAAAAGGCTCTAATCCAACCTGCAATCCTTTGTAGATAGGGGTGTTGATACTCAAACTCAAATACATAGAGTTGACAAAATGAATCTTTGTATCCCTTCCGTAGTATTCATGAAAACTGCCCATTGTTTGTTTGGGATCGTAATTGGGAATGGTAAGCCGGTCGTCCGCAATCAGATAAAAATCGTAGTGCTCTTTATTTACGTAGTTGTTTTGCAGCAGTGCAGTGGCTTTAAATCTTAGCTTTTTCTTTTCAAATAGCTCCTGACTCAAACCCAAAGATAAATTACTTATATTCAACATGCTGTGGTAAGAATAAGGAATATTGGTATAGGCAGTTTTTGGGATAAAACGAAGGTTGTCTTCAAAGAGCACAGGGATAGGAGTTTGATCGAGTGTTCTGGTGGCTGATATCCTCCCTACGCCGTCTTGAGTGTATTGTTGAAAAGCGGCGACCACATGCAATTTTCTATACAAACGCGCACTCAACCTCACATCAAGACCTTCTCGAACAGGTGTGTTGCGGTTACTTTTTAGCAGCATCATACCCCCTGACAATGAATAACTTTCGGTTTTTGGATTGGCTTTGTGAGTGGGTGAGGTTTTGGGGCTATTGGGGATTTGCGCTACTGCGTCAGGGAGAGAGAGATTGAATTTTTCTATCTTAATATTAGATTTTTCGATATTAAAAAACTCATAATCAGCATGATACTGCTCAAAGGTTTCCTCTTGATGTTGTGCAGCTTTGTTTTGGTAAAATTTATTGCCTCGATGGAGAAGAGGGTTTGGTGACGGGGTGGCATTGAAATCCGGCGGCGGCGCATGGCCTGTCCATCCCAATAGCAGTTGCCCTGCCTGCAATCCCAAGTGGGTGATGGCAACAGGATGGATGAGCGATAAAATTTGCTTTCTGGCTTGGTATAAGTTGATATAAACTCCTCCAATAAGCAAAAAGAGGCACAATACTGAAAGCAAATCGTACCTGAAATGGTATAAAAATGACCGATTGGCTTTTTCCAGTTTTTGCTTTAAGTCAGCCCAATCTTTGTCTTGAAATTCCGGCTCATAATTATCAAAAATATCTTGGAGTTCAGAATTTGACATAAGAGTAATTTTTTTCTAACAGTTCGCGAAGTTTTTTCTTGGCTCTGGTAAGATTAGAACGTGAAGTACTGGCCGGTATGTTGAGCATCGAAGCAATTTCGTCATGCGAAAACCCTTCTATTTCGTAGAGGTTGAAGGTTATCCTGTATTTATCAGGGATTTGGGACAGCAGTTTTAGGATGTCTTCTGCTTTTAGACCTTGGAGGGGCAACTCGTTGGCATCAGTATCTTCAATGTGCTCGCTTTCTGCTATTAGATAGGTGTTTTTTTTGTTGTTTCGGTGGAAATCAATGCATGAGTTGATGAGTATTCTTCTGAGCCAAGCGCGAAAAGATTTTTGATGGTCGTACTTTTGAATTTTTGAAAAGAGTTTGAAAAATGCTTCGTTCATTACTTCTGCGGCGTTGTCTCTATCTCCTAAGTACCTAATACAAAGGCTTATAGCATAACCATAATAATACTTGTAAAGCAACTCTTGGCTTCGGGGGTCGTTTCTTAAACAGCCTTTGATTAGCTCATCTTCATATACGCTATTTGACATAAAGTTAAGTTTAACATGAACATTGAACAAACATATAACATCTATTTTAGCCTAAGTTGCTTTAAAAAAAAATAATTTTTAAATTTTATTCTTTTTTTTGGAACACTCGAAAGCTCAACTCAAATTTGTAGTTAAAACCGTCTAATTATGTACTTAGCGATTGTTGTTTTATTTGTCAGTATTTTAGCTTTCTTTTTATTTTTTGATAGCAATCGTGTTCGCTCTCAACGGATTGCTTTCGGGGTGTTCAGCGTACTGGCATTTTTGGTAACGGGGTTGGTGTTCTATTTGCTTGGTTTTATATTTTTCAAAGGAATAGGGGTTATGAGTTGGGAGTTTTTGTCCCAACCTCCCAGACAAGGCATGACCCAAGGGGGGATTTTTCCCGCCATAGTCGGGACTTTTTTGTTGGTTATAGGGGCTTGCACATTTGCATTTCCGGTAGGGGTTTTGGCCGGAATTTTTATGAGTGAATACACCAAAGAAAACATCTTTAAGCGATTTATCTCCATGATGACCAATAATTTGGCAGGTATTCCTTCTGTGGTTTTTGGCTTGTTTGGATTGTCTCTTTTTGTCAATATATTTGGTTTTGGTATGAGCGTTCTTTCAGGCTCATTGACCTTGGGGCTTATGATTTTGCCTGTGCTTATACGCACGACTGAGGAATCTCTCAAGGCAGTCGAATACAGCAATCGCTTGGCCAGCTATGCTTTGGGGGCATCGAAATGGATTACCATTTGGCGCGTGGTGTTGCCCGCCGCGCTTCCCAACATTATGACAGGTCTTATCATATCAATAGGCAGGGTAGCAGGAGAGACCGCACCCATTATTTTCACGGCAGCCGCTTTCTTTTTGCCTGTTATCCAGTTTTCTCTTTTTGAGCCTGTTATGGCTTTGCCTTACCACCTTTATGTTATTTCTACCAGTGGCACTGACCGCGAAGTTTCGTTGGGCATAGCTTACGGAACGGCTTTTACCTTGGTGATGTTGATATTGATTCTCAATATATTGGCCAATATACTTAGAAATTATTTTAGTAAGAACCTCAAAAAGCGTTAGCGCAGCAAAAAAATATCTTCTTTTGAGCGTTTGAATAAATACTTCTCGCGCGCAATTCGCTCCACCAGTTTTGGGTCAGTTTCCAACTCCTTGAGCCTGTTTTTTAATTTTTCTGTGCTTTCGAGGTAAAATTGTTTTTTTCTGGAAATATCGACAAACTTTTCTTGCAGGTATAGGTTGGTTGTCAGACTGTTGTTGTCAAAGAACGACATCCAGCCTACAAAAACCAAAAATGAAATCAAATAAAAGTTTTTGTAAATGGGAACTGTTTTTTTCTTTTCCATGCTTTTGATTTTAGGTGCAAAGTTAATTTATTCGAGGTATTCAAAGCCGAATACTTTTGCTAAGTTTTCTTTTAGCATATCATTAACAATATGATAATCAGGTTTAAAACCCAGTTCTTTTTCAAGTGAAGTAACCGACTTATCCTTTATTCCGCAAGGAATAATGTAACCAAAATAATCCAAATTCGGACATATATTGAATGCAAATCCGTGCATGGTAACCCAACGGGAAGTTTTGACACCCAAGGCGCAGATTTTTCTTGCTTTCTGTGGGTTTTCTGTTTCAATCCAGACCCCTGTAAGCCCCTGAATCCTACCGGCTTTGATATCAAACTGCGCAAGTGTCAAGATTACAGCTTCTTCTAAAGAGCGCATATACAAATGTATATCAGTAAAAAAATTGTCCAAGTCCAATATTGGGTATCCCACGATTTGTCCGGGGCCGTGGTAAGTGATGTCCCCCCCTCTGTTGGTAGGGTAAAAACGGGCATCAATGGCACTAAGCTCTTCGCGGTTTAATAGCAGATGTGCAGCCAATCCACTCTTTCCCAACGTATAAGTATGGGGATGCTCACAGAAAATGAGGTAGTTGGGGGTAGGGTAGGGCTCAAGTTGCTGATCTTGGCGGCCTCTGTTTTGGGCTTTGATTTCTAATATAGAACTGAATAAATGAGTCTGATTTTCAATAGCTTCTTGATAATCAATAGTTTCCCAATTTTGAAACTGAACTTTTTTATTTTTTGCCTGCATGAATTTGGTTTTCGAGGATATTTTTTTTGTTTTGCAAAATTGCTTTGACAAATTTGTAAAAAAATCCATTATAGCCAAATGGACTTTGTTTTTTGTTAATGTATCAAATTAATGTTTTATATTATGAGAAAAAAGTTACTCTTACGAATTCCTATTTTGCTTTGGCGGGGTAGGGCGGCTCTTGCATTGGCAGGGCTTTTGACATGGGTAGGGGGTACGGTTTGGGCACAAACGCCCAGCACTGCCAACTACAGTTTTTCTGACGCGGCGGCTTCTTCCATCACAACAGACCGCAATGGCAACACCATTGACATGAGCAGTGGTACTACTACTTTGCTCGTGCCTACTTCAGCGGGCGGGGATTTTGCCTCCGGTGTTGCAAATATTGGCTTTCCTTTTGTCTTCATGGGGACAGCATATAGCCAGTTTTCTGCCAATTCCAATGGATTATTGAGGTTTGGACCCAATGCAGTGAGTGCGGCATTTACAAATGATTTAACTGTTACCACAAATATGCCTCAGTTGGCACCTTTTTGGGAAGATTTGAACAACGAAGCAAGTAGCCCAAGCAAGTCGCTGATTCACTCAAAAGTAGTGGGTACAGCCCCCAACCGCTGTTTGGTGGTCGAGTGGAAGGATTTTATCATTAGATACAATGTCAATACGACTAATGCAAATGATTTTTCCACATTCCAAGTTAGGCTTTATGAGACCTCCGGTATTATAGAGTATGTGTACGGCAAAATGGTCATTGCTTCCGGTAATACTTCCGTAGTAACGGCCTCGATAGGATTTTCTGATGCCGATGCCGATGATAGAGTGTTGTCGGTTACGAGTTTGGCTTCACCCGCTGTTACTACCAATACAGCCAGCGTGAATAATAGCTTGGTCAATATTTCTACTCCCGGCGTAATAAGTGATTTGGACTCAACGGTCAACAACTTCAAGCGTTTTTCTTTTGTACCGGGCAATGACCCCAGTGGTGCTCCCGGCGGTGTAACAGTCAGTTCCATTACAGCCTCTTCGGCGGTTGTATCTTGGTCAGATAACGCCAACAATGAGTTGGGGTATTATGTTTTTATCAGCAGTGGCAGTTTCAGCAGGGTAATAAGCCTTCCTGCCAACAGTACGACTACCACCATCACCGGATTGATACCGGATACGAACTATCAAGTTTATGTGGGCGTGTTTACGGAGGGTAAAGTGCTTAACTCCTCGACGGCCAGTTTTTCTACCCTCAACGGTACGGTCAGTGGCACAAAAACAATATGCCCATCAGGTTGTGATTACCAGACAATTACGGCAGCCATTTCAGATGCCCGCACCAACCAGTTGGCCGGCAACTTGGTTTGGCAACTCAACAATACCTATGTTTCTACAAGCGAAACCTTTCCCATTGATTACAGCGGCATTATTACCACTGCTACAAGAGGCATTACTTTGAGGCCTGCCTCCAATGTAAGCTCTACACTTGAAATTAATGCTTCTAATACCAACTCAATTTTTAGGTTTGACGGTGGAGACTATTTGACGATAGACGGTCGCCCCGGAGGCACAGGCACAAACATTCGCCTTAAGTTTGTCAATACCTCAACCTCGGGAACGGTACTGAGTTTTATCAATGACGCTCAATACAATACTGTGCGCTATGTTGAGATTGCCGGATCTTCGACTATTACGCCCTTTGCTACTACGCCTGGTGCTATGGTTTACTTTGGTGGCAGCAACCAGTCGGAAGGCAATGACTTCAATACTATATCCAATTGCGAAATACACGGCGAAGGCTCAACTCTGGCAAGGTTTGGTGTGTACGGCATCGGTTCGAGCGCGGGCTTAACCAATGATGGTATTACCATTTCTGATTGCAACATATATGACTTCTTTGCTGCTTCCAGTTCTTTTGGTGGGATTATGGCTATGGGCAGCACTTCGGGTTGGACAATCAAAAACAACAGCATCTATCAAACTACGACGCGCACAGTTACCAGTGGCTTGACTAACTATGGTATCCAAATCTCAAACACCACCAATGGGGAAGGCTTTAAGATTTTGGATAACTTCATAGGTGGTACAGAGCCTCAAGCAGGAGGCAGCCAGTTTGTGTTGAATATCGGCACATCCACCGCTGTATCTACTTCTTTCAGACCTATAGATGCTGCTACGCTTTCCTCCGCTACTACCAATACAGAAATCAAAGGCAACACCATAGCCAACCTGTCTATCACCTCTTCCAATATTTCTACTATTATACCACTCATCAACATTTCGACAGGCAGGTATGAGGTAGAAAACAACACCATTGGCAGCCAAACAGCTACCTCCAATATATCCTACACCTTCCAGTCCACTTCTACTTCTACTGGGACTCCCGCCTTATCGGCTATTTATATGTCTCAATTCTCTCCATCTTTTTCTGTTATTAAGAATAATACCATTGGTGGAATTAGAATCGCGAAAGCGGCCAGTTCAGGTGGTTTTACAAGGCTCAACGGGATTTTTGTTTCCGGTGCTGATAGTTTGGTGTTTGAAAACAACACCATAGGCGGCTCGGTAGCCAATAGCATGGAAGCCACAGAGGCTTCAGGCAGTGCGACCATTCCGGCTGTCTGCGGTATTTATTCTACAACATCTTCGCTGAAGCAGTACTATAGAAACAATACCATCCGCAACTTAACTTCTTCATTTGCCTCCACTACTACCAACCTCTCAGAACAAAGGGTGGTCGGTATCTATACAACATTTGGTCTTTCTCAAGTCAATGGCAACACCATAAGAGATTTGAGAGCAAGCTCCGGCACAGGGACTTTGACCTCTGCCTCTGTGATGGGTATTTACCACAACTCTACCTCCACCGGTACTGTGGGCATCAACTTGCTTCCCCAAATCAATGGCAACCGCATCTTCAATTTATCCAATACCATTGGAAGTGGAGATTTGAGCATTTTTGGTATTTACCTCACAGGTTCGACGACAACTTTCCAAAAAACGGTGGACGGCAATTTTATCCACAGTTTCGCGATGAATTCAACCGGCACTGGTTCCAATATGGTCGGCATTTATCAAGCCGGTGGCGTGATTACGTTTACCAACAATATGATTAGGTTGGGCATAGACGGCCTTGGCAATTCGCTGAGTGCCAATCTTGCCATCTTTGGCTACCAAAAACAAGCCGGTAGCACAGTATTTTTACACAACTCCATCTATGTAGGTGGTTCGGGGATAGCTTCAAGTTCTATCAATACGGCTGCTTTTAGACGCAGTGGTACTGGTGCGGATAATGTGTTCAATAATATATTTGTCAATGCCCGCTCGAACGCTTCCGGTACAGCCAAACATTATGCCGCCAGCTACAGCGATGCCACGGGAACGGTGTTTTCGGATGGTAATCTATACAACGCTTCAGGGACAGGTGGCAATTTGGTACAGTGGGGCACAACCGACTACAACAACCTCCGCAGTTTCAGAAACTTCCGACTCGGCTCCGGCGCAACCAATGCAGATGTAAATTCTTTGGTCGGTTCGCCTTCTTTTGTCAATGCTACCGGCAGTGCGGCAGCGGTTGATTTGCATGTAAACTCAACCACTCCGGTCGAATCCACAGGCGTTGAGTTGGTTGTTTCGCTAAATGACTACGATGGCGATGCACGTTCCGGCTTGAGTCCTGTTGACATTGGTGCGGATGCCGGAAACTTTACTTTCGGGCCTGATATTGCTGCTCCTCGGTTTACTTACACACCTTTG
>CAZRQL010000022.1:0-56003 GCA_964602415.1 uncultured Roseobacteraceae bacterium | reverse complement strand
CCTTACAGTAAGCCTGTTTTGTAAAAAATAAAGTACCCTTTCATAATCGGGTGTCCAATTGTTGAGCTTTTCTATCAGTTTGGGCATACCAAGTATGTTTAAGCTCCGTTTGAGGTTGTAAAAATTACAATAAATAACTCAAAAACGCATCTGAAAGCAATCTGTTTTGGGTTGCAAGGGCATGACAACAAGCTGTTTTTTTACGTAACAAAAATACAGGTTTTTATTATGACTTCAAAATAAGAATTATTTTTGTGGGGTGGTTTTTTCACAGGCGGGCGTTAGCGGTAATTATTTTTGACAGTTATTGCAACTATATTAAGGCATTACATAACGACAAAAAATGAGAAAAATAAAACCCCGTTTAAAAGGACATCAAAGTCCAATTTTATAAATGCAACTAAACCGAAAAGAACAAAAGCAATGATATAAGATATACCAATCCATTTCCAATCAATTGACTTTACAATACTTCTAATCATTTGATTGATTCTTTAAGTGCTTCGGGCAACATTAACAAGAACGGAAGACACCTATCCCAATATAAAGCATAGTAGTTATAACCTAAAGCAATGTTTTGGTAATAATCAGGGCGATTATCCCAATAATATTTTTCGGAATTTATTGACCATGCTGACAAGCCAAGTTTTGACACTAAAAACCATTTTTCAAGCAATCTTGCAGACCGACCATTACCATCCATAAATGGATGAATTTTTGCAGTCCAAAGATGAATCATAGAATCATAGTAAAATACCTCTTTATAAGACAGTTCACGTTTCAATAATTCCGATATATCACTAAACAACTTGCTTAATTCTTCATTTACAAACTGTGGTTCGACAGCCAAATAAATAGGTTTCAGTGTTTTTGAATCTCTCACTCCCACTTGCTCCTTTCGGATTTTTCCACGCAAATTGACAGGCAAAAGTGTTTTGGATAGAATATCATGAATCTTAAGAAAATTGGTTTTATTAAGGTTGTTTTCTGAGGCAAATTTGTATGCCTTTACTAAATCTTCGATTTCTTGGACTTCCTTTTTCTTTGGGAAATTTTTGTTTCCTCTGTTTCTGAAAAAACTATTCGCATCAAGGGTATTTCCTTCAATCTTTGAAGAATACAGAGAAGATGCAATAAGGTAATATTCAAAATCTTCACTTGTAAAACTTGACTTTGACTGTAATTTATGGAATACTTCTAACCAGTCAATTTTACATTTTGAGGTGTATTTATCAAGGTATTCGGACGATATAAACCTTAAGTGTTTTCCCATAGGACAAATTTACTATTTTTGAGCATATATAACTACCGCTAACACGGGTTTTGAGTCAGGTGGGCTGACACTTCGGCAAGCTCAGTGCATTGCGTGCAAAATTGAAAGTTTGTGCTTCTATCAACTTTTGTGGTGTATTGGCAGTTTTTTGCTCAGAAACCCGCCACCTTCGCCAAGCGGCAAACCCTCAACTGGTGAAATCCCCAATATTTAACAAAGTTAATGGTGTTTTTACCCAAGTTTCAACGATTTTTTTATCCGGGAAAAGTAGTTTTTTGTAGGCTGAGGTTATCTTCTGTTTTGGCGTGCGGGAAAAAACTTGCCTACCCGTATGTAAACAGGCAAATCATCTTTAGAACTTTAGCTTTTCATGCTTATCCCAAATGCCCCAGTAAGCCCCTACGATGCCCTCTGCTCCTGTTTTCCACGACTCATCGAAAGAAGAAAAATAGAACACAGGTATATTTTCATTTGATGCCCACAATTGCGTATTGATGAAATAATCCCGCGCATTTTTGTAAGAAGGGATTGAGCCTTTTAGTGCCTCGCCTTGCGAAGGCCAGCCCGTTTCAGTAATGATGACTTGTTTGCCATTTGCTGCCTGTTTGGCTTGCTCATACATTTCTTTCATATAATCCAACGAAGTCTCAAAGGGGCAACCTTCCCAAAACGGGTAGCAGTTGCACAGTACCACATCGCAGATTTCGGTAATGCGCGGGCGGTGCGAGAACTCATAATAAGCGTCCACATAACCTACGGGAATATGGGGGATTTCGGCTTTTACTTTCGCTATGAAGGCGAGCAATTCATCTTCGGTCAAGTCCTGACGGTACATGACTTCATTGCCTACTGCCGCTATATCCACATAGCCATCTTTTGCCAGTTGCAAAAGTCCTGCTATTTCGCGTTGGTTTATTTGGTCATCTTTACCCAGCCACGCGCCTACTAAGGTCTTGATACCCATTTCTTTGGCTATTTTGGGAATAAACTCATTGCCTTCGGTGCAAGAAAATGAGCGTATCCAGCGCGTATGGGGTTTTAGGATTTCCATGCGCCGCCTCACCTGTGCTTCTGAGATGATGTCGCCCGGTTTTTGCCCATCTTCATAGAGGCTGAAACAAAAACCATGTACCCCATTTTGGAGGATTTCCTCGAACAAATCGGTAAGGGTTGCTTCCGACTCACCTTCTACAAAACTAAGGTGTGTGTCGGGCTTTAAGGAGAGTAGCTTTTCTTTATTGAATGACATAATAGTATTTCGGTTTTTTATGTAGAACAGGTGTATTATGTATTTACCAAATTACGTAAAAATATAAAAAATATGTAGTCTCAAGGTGCGGATAATGTATTTATACTTGGTATTTAAGTTTTTCGGATGTGTCCCAAAGTCCCCAGTTTTGCCCAATATCTCCTTCGTGGCGCACTTTCCAAGCCTCATCAAAAGAGGAAAAATAAAATACCTCAATATCTTTTTCTTTGCTCCAGTGGTTTAGGTCTATGAAATATTTCATTACATTGACTTTCGAGGGGATAGCTTGGTGAATGGCATCGCCCTCACTGGGCCAGCCTGTTTCGGTAACGATTACCTTTTTATTGGGAGCAACCGTCTGCATAAAAGCATACATTTTTTGCAAATAAGTAGAGGCTTCGGCTATGTCGTAGCCTTCCCAAAAAGGATAACAGTTCGCAAGAATTACATCACAAATACCTACCAATTCAGGGTGATAGATAAACTGGTGATAGGTATCCACACATCCTACTTGGGTATTTGGGAGGGCATTTTTTACTTGGAGAATGTAAGCGATTAGCTCTTCTTTGGGTAAATCTCCTCTCAGCAAAACTTCATTACCTACCGCTGCAATATCTACTTGCCCAGCTTTGGCAAGTGCAATTAAATTATTGATTTCTCGCTCATTGGCTTGTTTATCGCTGCCTATCCAAGCCCCAACAATGGTTTTCAACCCGTACTGGCGGGCTATTTTTGGGATCAGCTCGTTTCCTTCGGTACACGAAAATGAGCGAACCCATTTGGTATAAGGCTGAATGATTTCCATTCTTCGGCGGATTTGTGCTTCGCTCAAAATATCGCCAATGGTTTGCTCTTTTAAATAAGGACTGAAGCACAGCCCATGCACTTGCCTACCCAGCGACCGGGCAAACATGGCTTGTATTTCTGCCTCACTTTTTTGCGAAAAATCGGTGGTTATGACTTCTTGAAAGGCGAAGTTGCTTTTTGTGAGCCACTCGAAACGTGCATCTTGATAATATGATGAACCTGTGGGAGTGGGTTTGTTTTTTCTTTTTTCCAATTCGTCTGTGATTTCTTTGGCGCGCGCTTCGTCAAGGTCATAGTTCCACATCACTACAATAGCGATAAGCGTACCGACAATAGGCACGCCCGAATAAAAAGCCCTTAACCCAATCAGAGTTGCTTCGGGCTGGGGACTAATGGCTGCATTGAACCCAATCGCATCGAGGATGATACCGCTCAAAGCACCCGCAATGGCAAGTCCAAACTTGACCATCCACCAATAAATTGCCCCAAAAACACCTTCTCTACGCTTGCCACAATGCAATTCGTCTAAATCTATCACATCGGAGGTCATGGACATCATCAGGGTAAATAAGCTGCCAATGCCAAAAGAGAAAAAAGGCAGAGCAAAAATAAACATGTAGGGCTTGCCCGGTACAAACAGAAACCACAGTAAGATATAGCCAACAATAGAGATACTTTGCGATAAAAGGAAGGCATTTTTCTTACCCATTGTTTTTGACATATTTGCCACGATTGGAATCACGATAAAAGTGGTTACCAAAGCGCCCAAACTCCCAAAAAGAGGTATCCAAATGCCCGCATCTTGCGCACTTCCTCGGAACAGGTAATGCACCACAATAAAGAAAGTGAAACCGGCAACTGTATTGAAGGCATTGAAAATAAAGAAAGTAGCAAAGCATAATTTTCTGAAAGGCGGAGATTGAAAAGCCTCCTTGAAACCGATTACAATTTCTTTCACACTACTGCCAATGGTTCTGAGAGTTAAGGGAGAATAATTTTCTTGGAGTGTAGATTTGCTTTTGATAAAAATGGCAGGCACTAAGGCACATAGCGTGCAAGTAATTCCCACCCAAATAGCCAATTCTCGCGTAGCTGCTTCGGCGGTCGCAAACCATCTGGCATCATACATGATGACCCAAAACCAAGGGGCAATCACCCAAGCCCACTGCCCTATCCATTGAGAAATAGCCATGATGCTGGTCCGCTCATGGAAATCATTGCTCATTTCATAGCCCATTGCCACATAAGGAACACTAAAAATGGTCAGCCCCAAGTAAAATACAAAAGACCAGAGTAGAAAGTAGATAAAGTTATACTCCACACCATTTTCCTTGTAGAGTTGCCACATCACCACAAAGGATAGCCCCATAATGATAGCCCCTGTAAAGACATACTGCCTCCGGCGTCCCCAACGAGATCTGGTGTTGTCGGAGATAAAACCCATAATTGGGTCGGTGATAGAATCAAAAATTCTTGGTAGAAAATAAATAACGCCCAACATCCAGCCCGGAAACCCCAGATTTTGGATTAATACGACCATAAATATCCCGAGTATGGCGGGGAACATTTGGTTGGCGAGCATTCCTATACCAAATGCCAGTTTTTGCCCAAAAGGGACTTCGTTATTTGCAGTTACACTCATTTCAATTTCGTTGGGTTAGCATATTGTGGAAATCTACTTTTTCAATACAATGGTCTGAATGGCTTTGGGCGCGATTTGTACGTTGATATTTTGCTCTTGGTGGCTAATAGAAACTGTTTTTTTCGTTTCGGTAGGGTTGAAAATCACAGCGGCGATAGAGCCATCAGGGTTTTGTGCGGCTGTAACCATTAAATCATTATCGGGGTTTTCAAAGCCTATGCGTACGGCATCAGGGCGGATAAATTTGCTGAAATGCGCCATCACATAATACAGGGGCGTGAAATACACTTCGTCAGATTCGGGCGATACAATCACCGGCGCAACACACCAGTTTTTGAACCAATTAGGCCCTCCTTGTTTGTCCAATACCATATTCCAATCTATCCAACCATCAACCCAATTGTTCAAACAGCCGATAATATCTCGGGCATAGCGAAAGGCAGGCACATATTTTGGGTGCAAATACTTCTCTTTTTCGCTGGCCCAATCCCAGCCCCAATCGGTAGCTTCCTTACTCCAATACCAAGCATCGTCTTTCCATTTTGGCACTTCTGCATCTACGCAGCCTTCTGTTTCGATGAGCAACTTGTCGGCTCGTTTGTTGTGAGCGTATTGCAAGGCATCAGGGAAATAATCGTAAGTGCTTTCGTACCAGTGGATGGCCGTTCCGGCAAAGTATTTTGCGGCTTTTTCATCGCGGTACATTTCATCAACCCACTCTTGCAGGCCTGCTCTGTTTTGGTCGTAACCCAATATTTTCACATGACCGTAGCCGTCTTTTTCCAGTTTGGGTCCCAAAAAGTCTTGCACAAAATCTGTCATTTCTTTGGGTGTAAAAAGCATACTTTCCCAGTTATTGCCGTTTCCGTGAGGCTCATTTTCTACGGTAAGCCCCCAGATGTCAATGCCTTGTTTTTTGTATTCTGTTAGGTATTTTGAGAAAAACAACGCCCATGTATCATTGTATTTAGGTAGGAGTTTTCCGCCTACCCATTGGTTGTTGTCTTTCATCCAAGGCGGGGCAGTCCAAGGTGAGGCAATGATTTTGAAACCCTCTTTGGAGATTTTTTGGGCATCTTTTATCATTGGGATGATGTCGTCCATATCCTCTTTGATGCTGAAATTTTCCAACTCCATATCATCTGCCACAGGCGCGTAAGAATAATGCCCCAGAGAAAAATCGCAAGAGTTGATGTGTGTGCGCGTGAGGGAATAATTCGCTCCTTCTTCGCTGAAATAGGCTTTGAGGATTTTTTCGCGGTTTTCTTTGCCTAATTTATTGAGCAAATAGGCGGAGCTTTCTGTAAATGAACCACCAAAACCTATGATTTTCTGAAATTTCTCCTCCGGTTTCAGTTTGATTTGGATAGGTTTTTCAGAGCCGGACGTTTCCTCAATTTTGATCAATTTGTTGCCCTGAGCCGAAGTTTCATAAATCTCGACTTTCAAAGTCTTTTGAGGCTGACAGTTCATCATCAAAAAGGATAATGTAGCGATATGTAAAAATTTTGTTTTCATTTATTTTAAGGATTTGATAAATTTGGGAATGGAAGGCTAACCACAAGGGTTGCCGCTACAGTTTTTTGGGTATTTCTACACTATCCAATAACTTCTGAAAATTGCCGTCGAAGGTCTTTTGGATAGGATTTCCGTCTCTTGTCAAGCCCTCGAAAACGCCCTTATCCACCAAATCCCAAACAGCCCATTTTGCTTTGCCGTCTATGGTGAACAGTCCAAAGTGGTTTTCAGAGCCTTCTGCATTGGATACATCTTTCCAGATTTCATCAAAGGCTTCGAAGTAAAAGCACGAAATTTTGTTTTCGTTTGTCCATTTGCGCATTTTCTTGTAAAAAATACCTGCTTTGTATTCATCTGTTGCCTTTGAGCCTTTGTTGCCATACAGTTCGTTGCAGTGCGTAGCCCAGCCCGTTTCGCCAATATGCAAAGGCTTTTCTACCCCTAAACTTTTCATGTATTTTTCTACGGCTTTGTATTGTTGTATGGCATATTGCATAGCACGCTCCATTGCCAACTCTATTTGCTCCTGCTTCGACTTGCCTGCCTCATCTTGCTTGATGCCCCAAAATGTAGGATTGTAGTGCGTGTCGTGCATCGGATAGGTGTGCAAAGAGATATAATCTACCGCTTTGATGAGTTCGTTTAGATCCTGTACATGGTATTCGGCAGAGCCTCCGCCCCAAGATGCGAAATTGTCGGAACTGGTTATCCACAAATCGGCGGGCAAGTCGCCTTTTTTCTTCAAATCTTGCAAATGGTTTACCCATCTGAGAATAACCGAAGGTTGCACATAATAGGCGGTCGCCCATTTGACCATGGCTTCGTTGCCTACGGCAATGATTTTGATGATTTCAGGGTATTTTTTGGCCAATTCTACCGCATGGGCTATCTCGGTGGGGTTTCTTTCGCTTTCTTCGTAGTGGTTGGGTTCAAAACCTGTCCAAGCGTTTTTGCAGTCAATCCATGCGCCCAACATCACATACATCTCAAATTGTGAATTTTCCTTGTTCAACTCCTCTATGGCTGACAAAATATGGTTCACTTCCGGCAAATGGACGTTGTAGGTTCTGATAATGCGCACGCCCATCGCCGAAAGGATTTTCATATCTTCTTTCAGTTGTGCAATCGTAGGGGTAACACGCCTGCTTTGGGTGCGGTAGCCTCCGTAAGAGATAGCCGAGTAATCAGGGTTGCCCAATAGTTGCGCAGCAGTCATATTTTTTGGGGTATTTTTCATAAAAGTACAAGCCAATGCTGTGTAGGTAAGGAGCAAGAGAAGCAGGAGCGTAGGGTCGAACCCACGTGTTCGACTTTTTGGATGACAGGTGTTCATTTTCATTCAAAATTTTTGCATAATGTAGGAGCGAACCTATGTGTTCGCCATCGTGTTATATGTTTTTTGTAAAAACCAACATTTACATTATTCACAAGGGCAAACACGTAGTTTTGCCCTACAAATGGATTTTTACCTTTATTGATGTGATTTTTCCATTGCGTTTGAATAGGTTTTCCGTATCTTCTGCGGGTAGGCAAGTCTGGTTGTATGCCTTCGAAACGCCTTTTTCGTTTGTAACTTCGATGCTGGCAGAGTCGGCTATTTCATACACCACAGGCACACTGCAAATCGTGAAGAATAGGGCGTTCTTGCCTACCGTTGTTTCGTGCTTTTTACCGTGTACATCAAAGAAAAACACTTTTTTCTCCTCTTGCAAGAATTCTTCTTTTTGCAATAAAGTAGGTTCAAAATGCAACTTACCTTCTTTGATAAAAACACCCAACTCTCCGAATCGGCTCAAAATATCCTCTTTCACTTGTCCCGTCATCCCCGGTTGTTGCGCGCCTTTGCCAAAAGGTGTATGCGAATAGGGCGTAAGTGGGAAAGCCCCATAGACTTCAGGCGATTTATGCACGCCAATCCCTTCAAAGATTTGGTGAAAATGGGCGTTTAGTTCATCGAGTGTGGTTTTGTCGGTGTTTTCTTGTGTGGCGCGCAGGCAAGTTTCTTGTACTGCCAACAGGAGTTTTGAAACCATGTGCCAATAAATAGACCCCAACCCCTCATAGCCATAAAACGTCCCCGACCTGCCCGTAAATTCTTTATGGTTAAAGACCTGCTCAAAAATCTCTAATACTAACGTTTTTTCTGTTTTCAATAGGTCTTGGTACTTGTTTGGCAAGTGGTCGAGGGCGCGGTTCAAGTCATCCGCATTTTTGAAATTGCCGTTGAAATGGTAGCCTCCTTTTATATCTTTTTCGGCAATCGCCTTGTTGGAGTCCGTCAATAATTGCATCAAGAGCTTTGAACTTGCAAATAAGTTTTCGCCAATGTTGTTCCTTTGCAAAAAGCCTTTTAGGTTTTTGTTGGGGTACAAAATGTAACTGTTTTGGTCTTGCCTGTAGAGCGAACTTTGGCGCAAGGCATCGAGCACTTGCAGGCTTTCTTCGGCAGAAAGATATCCTGAACTCAATACCGCCACTTGTCCTTCGAGCATTTCGCTCAAATGGGTTATTTCGATACCTTTTTCGCTATAATTCAGTAAGTTGTAGGCGTGGTAAAGGTTGTCTTTGCGTTTGTTTGCTTTGATGGACTGTTCTGTGTAGGCAAGGGCGAGCGTTATCAGTTTTGAAAAATCGGCAGTCGAGAGGCTTTTCTTTTTTCCACTAAAATGATTTTTGTAAATGTTTACTCGATAGTTGCTTGCAGCTTCACCTAAAGCATCTGTGATGTGCTTTCTTGTCTGTGCGTTGATGGTTGCGGCGAGTGCGTCTTTGTTTTGTGCGAAAATGGCGTTCAGTTGCGTAAAAAATTCGTGCATTTCTACCGAAATTTCCAAATGTCGCGCCTCTGCTTTGTGCAAAACGGTTTCAAAAAACTTCAAAAACCTACGCAAATAGTAGAGCGTAACCATCGAAAGCCCATTGCCTACAAGGGCATTGTTGGCATCATTCCATTCGGGGCGTTGGGTGTTCATCCAGATACCGCCTTCAGGCACAAAATTTGAGAGCTTACTCAATAAAGTAGCCAATACCTTCTCTACAAAGTTTACGCGGTGTATGGCTTGGGCTTGGTTGGTCAGCAATGCCCCATCTGCCCCCATCTCCCGCACACGTGCTTGGATTTTGTGTTCGTTTTCATAATCAAAAACGATGGTATCTTTTGGGTTTTTGACTATCTCGCTGTACGGTTTTATTTGGTAAGGCACATTTGCATACACAAAATTTTGCCTATCCAACAGTTGCTCGATACAGCCTGCTTGTTTTTGTTCTGCAAGTTCTAAAAACTTCAGCAGGTAAATGATTTGGTGGTCGCCCCAATAGCCAATATATGCCCAAGGGTTGTCTGGCTCAACGGTTTCCCAATCAAAACCATCTTTAGTAACACGATAGGGATTGTAGCCTTCAAAGGTAGAGGCGTTGAGGAATTTGTAAATCATTCCCTCAATAAATTCGGGGTAACAATGCGCCAAAGCCTCCCAATTTTGGAATATATCGCGCCAATTTCCTTGGTAATCCAAGATTTTTGAACCATCAACTTCGTTTATGGTGTTGATAGAAAACTGATTCCAAGGACGGCTGGGGTCTCCGTGTCTGCGGCTGAATTTCAAAGGCAAATATTCTGTTGACAATCGTGCAAAGTCTTGATTAGCGACTTTTTGCACTGCATTTTTCAGTTCAAAAAGCGAAAACGCGGCAGGCAAGGTCTTGAGTGCGTCTTTTGCCTGTTCAAAAGCCTTTTTGTTGGCTTTTTGCATGTATATCTCAAAGTCATGTTTTTCGATTTGGTAGTTGTTGTCAAAAATGCCCCCTCGCATCACATTGAACAAGACATTGGAAAAATGGCGTGTGTCTTTGAGTTCATCAGCCGTATATTGCAAAGCATCTGCACCCGCCATAAGCGCGATTAGACGCTCTGTGCCTGTTTCTATATCTTGCAAAACCTTATCTGCTAACTGTGTATCATTTTTAATTTCTTCGTTTAGACTGATAACAGCGGCGTGTGTTTGGTTTACGTTGGCCACTATCGCCCATTCTTTTTCCTTGCCTGCCTCAAGGGTGCAGCGACTTCCCACGAAGTACGCGCCTTTTTCACCTTTGATGTCCTCCTCTTGTCTTAGGTTTGCGCCTTGCCTGAAATCCGAAAGTTGCAAGGTAGAAAGCAGGTAAGTTGGTTTTTCTAAGCCCAAACTCCATGCCACATTGGTTTTCAGGGCTTCGCTCGGCTCTGCCTTGTCCACGATTATCGCACTCAAAGCGAATACAGCCAACCCCGTTTCAGTTACCAATTCTGTGCGTTTGTAGGCATCGACCAGATTGCTCGCTGTATTTTGCAAAGAACTTGGTACACCGTAGGGCAGGACGTTTTGCAAACCGTCTATAAGTTCGATTTCTTGCCGTTCACTTGATAAATTGGTGATTTTGGCCTGTTTCACAAAGCCGTAAAGATTGCTCGAATTCCACTGGTATTGAAAACTCAAACCAAGTTCTTGATTGATTTCCTCAAAAATAACCTTGTTGCTAAACTTATTTTGGTAGAGGTTGCGCGTTATGGTAAAGTGTCCTTCGCTGCGAATAGAAAAAGGTTCCCACAAAATGGTTTTCCCGTTTTGGCGCACCCGTATCAGCGTTTTGCTTCCTGTAATTTCGGCAGTATCCGTTATTTTGTCATCTGTATAATAGGGAAACAACGCAAATTCGGGGTTCTTTCTACCCGCACTGATGCCCCCGTTGCTCGACACAAATAGCCAGTGATTGGAGTCGCTGACGATACTCATGAAGAACGGGCGCATATTTTGGACATTGGCTATTTTGTAAAATGTTTCTCCGTTGATTAGGAGGCTTTTCAATGTTTCCATTGTTTTTAGGTTAATTTATAGATTTTGAGGTTTGGGCGAACACGCGGTTTCAGTTTAGGGCGAACACATAGGTTCGCCCTTACGGGTGTTATTTTTGTTTGTAAACCTTTACGTAATCTATGGTCATGGTTTGTGGGAAAGGTGTGTTGTCGGTAGGAAAGCCTACAAAGTTTCCACCTACGGCTACATTGAGCAACAAGAAAAATGGTTGGTCATATACCCATTGTCCTTTGACATCTTTTGGGGTTACTCTGTGATACAAGTAATTATCTACAAAGAAGTCTATAAAATCTTTGCCCCACTCCACTGCGTAAATATGGAAATCGGCATCAAAGCGACCGTTTTTGAGTCCATAATACTTTGAGATGGCATTGCCTGCCGAGTAGCCCGGCCCGTGTACGCTGCCTATGGTAACGTTTGATTGTTGTCCGCGCTGCTCCATGATGTCAATCTCGCCGCACTGAGGCCATGACACACTATCAATGTTATCTCCAAGCATCCAAAAGGCAGGCCAGATACCGGGGCCTGTGGGCGTTTTGATACGAGCTTCAAACCGCCCGTATTGTTGGGCAAAAAGCCCTTTGGTTTTGATTCTGCCGGAGGTATAAGTTGGGCCTTCATTGCGTATGGCCGTAATGCGTAGGTTTCCATCCCCATCCAAGGAAACATTGTCGGGGTTGTTGGTGTAGGTTTGGTATTCTGCATTGCCCCAACCACCTGCACCCAGGTCAAATGTCCATTTGGTAGCATCAGGCAAAGAACCTGCTGCGCCTATGAAGTCATCGCTCCATGTGAGTTCCCAACTTCTTTTAGGCAAGGTTTGGACTGCGTCTATTTGGCAACCGCTCATAAAGGCGGTCGTGCAAAAAGCCATTACAGCAACAAATATGTTTTTGGTTTTGATAAAAGTCATAAAAATTGAGATAAGAAATTTGATTATTAATTTAGTTAAGAGGTTTGAATATTATATCATCAGTATTGGAAACTGTTTAATCGCAACACATGCCTTGCCTGTCCGCTAAGTAGTGCGAAACTTACTTGCTTATCAACAGGCAAGGGTAACTGTGCCACAAAAAATTAATTGCCAAACCTAATGTCATCAAAATATATCACATGGTTAGCTCCACGGGCAACAAAATCAGGGAATATCACGATTTGCGTGTAGCCATTTTGTATTTGCGAAGTGAAGTCAAAGGTGAGTTCTTGCCAAGTATCTACGGCTGTATTGGGAACTTTGATTTCACCCATTGACCAACCGTCCGATTTGGCAAATTTTATCCCTACATCACTTTTAGTGGTTTTATAGACTTTGATTTTTACAATCTTGTGTGCTGCATCCAAGTTGAATGTACCCATTTGTCCTTGCGCTGTTTCTGTTCCTGCCCAAGGGTTGCCGGCTTGATTGGCTGTAAATTTGGCGACTGTGGACGAGGTATTGATACCACCGGGGAAAGGATTGGCCACAAATTCCAAGGCAGGATTGTTGGCATTTTCAAATACATTCCAAGTCCAGCCTGCCCCAAAACCACCGGATTCAAAGTCAATGACATCATTCAAAGTAAATGTTCCGCCGCCCGCTGATTTCCAAAAATAAATATTATCCAAGAAAATATCGCCTGCTCCCGAGCCATTGTTATCAAATTTGAATTGGATGACATCACTTAAATTGACACCTGTGAATGCAGACAAGGGTATATTTACACTGTTCCATCCTGAAGTAGGCACTTGGAGCGTGTAAGGGGTTTCACTACCGGGACTTATTAAGAACACACGCAAATTGGTGGCATTGGCACTATAATAGTCAAGGTGTAAGAAGCCGTAAGAAGAAACGTTTTGTGCGCTACCTATTTGCACGCCTTGATAATTGAAATTGGAATAGCGCAGCGTATTATTGCCCACAATAGCCTGTTGGGTTACCACTGTATTTTGCCCCCAGTTAGGATTAAAATCTGTGCCTGCTACATTGGTATAGCTGTCGCTGAAAACAGAAAGCACATTGGTAGCGGGGTGTATAGGCATGGGCGCAGCAGTGGTAGGCACGATAGGGTTTCTCCAAAAATAAATGTTATCCATAAACACATCACTTCCATTGCCACCATCAAATTTGAATTGTCCCACCTCGCTCAAATTTACGGGTGCGAATGATGAAAGAGGAATGTCCACACTGTTCCAGCCCTCAGTAGGCACTGCAAGCGTGTAAGGGGTTTCAGCCCCGCCCATATTGATAAGATATACTTTCAATTCATTGGCGTTGGTAGAATAATAGTCAAGGTGCAGGAAACCATAACTTGCTACGTTTTGCACGCTGCCTATTTGTATGCCTTGGTAGTTGAAATTTGAATAATGAAGTGTTGTATTGCCCAAAATCGCGGGTTGTGTTACTACGGTGGTTTGCCCCCAGTTAGGGTTAAAATCCGTACCCGGAACGTTGGTGTAAGCATCGCTAAAAATAGAGAGCACATCATCTGAAGGCTTGGTAGGCACAGGTGCGGCGGTTGCGGGCACAACGGGGAGGCGGTGGAAATATACGTTGTCTATGTATAAATTGGGCAAAGAGCCTGAAAGCACCATTTGCGCCAGTTTGCTTCTTGAGGTAAGCCCTGTAAACGAAGAGAGCGGAATATCCAGGCTTACCCATTCGTTGGTTTTCAAAGTAGGGGCGGTTATCGTAACCTCGTGCTGTGTATCATCTCCGCCACCAAACACGCCATTGGCTCCAAAGTCAACCAACAATATTTTGAAATTGTTAGGCACTTCGGTAGGGTTGGGAGTCCAGATGTCCATGTGAAAGGTAGTCATACCGGCTACATTGACAGTGGGGTTGGTAAACTCAATGCCTACAAAATTTAGGTTGCGGTAGCGTATCACATCGTCATCTTTTACTTTGACAAAAAATTCTTCTGCCGTAGAGTACTGCCAGCGCGTGTTCCATGTATTCACGGGTACGTTGGTATAGGCATTGCTGTACAACGAAACCACATCAGTCGCTTCACGTGCAGGGGGAACAGGTGCGGCAGCGGTAGGCATCACAGGTGAGCCTACTGAATTAATAACCAAAGAACCTTTTGCGGTGGCAGCTCCTAATTTGGCGGTAATGGTAGCAGTGCCGGCTTCTATGATAGATACCACGCCTTTGCCATCTACACCTGCTATAGTGGCATTGGAGGAGACAAATGTAAAGTAGTTGGAAGAAATATTAACCGTTTGGTTTACCCCTGTGGGCAAAGTTACACTTGCCTGAAAACCTTCTATGCGTAGTTTATCGCCTGTTTCGGCATCACTGATGGTTCTATCTTGCCCATTGGAGATAATTCCTGTCAGGTTGGTGATCTCGCCCAGTTTCTCAAAACGAACTTCATCTACCCAAAAGCTATACCCTTTGCCATCTTCAGGGCCGGTGGCAAAATAGAACAAACCTTTTTCAGCCTTGAGTCTTGTAGCATCAGGAATAGGAATGATGACTTTTTTCCAAGATGTATTTACAGGCAAGTTGCTCATCGTAACCGTAAACTTATTTTCGCCTAAGTCATTGCCAAAGCCCAACTCGCCTATGGTAGCTCCTTGCGAAGCCTTGATATAAAAGGTCAGGGCATTGTAGCCTGATAGGTTTCTGCCTATTTTACTGAAAAACACGCCGCCTGCATACGAGCCTGTGGGGGTATTGGCATCGGGTACATCGAAGCGCATTGATTGGCGCGTGCCGTTGTAGGCCACTTGGTTATCCACTTGAAAAGCTGTAACACTTGAGCCGCCAAATGCGGCATAGCCCAAATCAGGCGTGAAGTCGTCTATAAAAACGTCTGCAAGAGTAGGGAAAGAGACAGGCTTTAAGTCCTCAACTTTCCGTATCTGACAACCCAATAGGATAAGCAATCCCAGAAGGGCGTATTTTGTAGTGAATTTTTTATTTCTCATAATAGAAAATGATTTAAGTTTTGTCTTCTGCCCGACTGCTCTCCAAAGAGGCTTTTCATTGCTGCCGCCTCAATGGAGGCAAGCCGGGCAAAGGGTTTTAGTTAACAAGATTGATTTGAATGTAAGTGCGGATTTCCCACTCGTTGCCATTGGGGAAGCCTATGGCGTTGGGGTCGGGTACAAAGACTCCTGCCGCATTGATGGTTTGGGTGGGGTTATATCTGTTGGAATATTTATCCAACGTACGGTAGGTAGCTCTTAAACCTATTTTTGTGCCGGGCATAGCAAACCAATCGGGCCTGCCCAATTCGGTAGAAATATCGCCAATCAGTTGCAAAGGGAAGGTAAGGTTGAAGTCGCGGTGGTAGTCAAAAGGCCCCCAATCATTGAATTTGGCAACGCCCATCAATTTTACTCTTTTGTAGATACTGCGCACATCAAAGCCGTGGCGGTTGATGGTTCGCGCATCGCTTCCGTTTGCTTGTCCGTTGCCCACATACACATTGGCAATAAAACCAAGTTTAGGACTTACTTTCGATACGACTCTTATGTTGGTTTCCCACAAATCTTGCGCGGGTGCCGAACCGGGGAACACAAAAGTAGTACGACCATTTCCCAAAATACCAATGGCTGCATCTTGAATGGTAGGCAAGTGGCGGTACATAATATTGGCACTCACGGCAAATTTGGCATCTTCTGCGCGGTCATTGTCCCACTGGTACATCCACGTGGCAGGTGTAGGGTCGTAGGTAAGCAATAGCTCCCCGCCTACTGTTTCACGGTTACTCCTCACTGAGAAAGGATCATCCAAGATATTTCTTGAGCGTGCAGGCGTTAGCCCGTCAGAGGCCACAGGGCCTTCGATGGGTTTTTGGTACAAGAAGTTAGGGGCAATTTGTAATTTGCCTATATTAACCGTAAAACCACTCAATACATTATACATATTGCCGCTGCCTACATCTTTGAGCCTCCAACCTGTGAAAGTTTGGGTTTGGTCATAGCCGCCATTTGCCACAAGTCCCATATAAGAAGCCAAACCGTACCATTGTATTTTCCCGCTTGCGTAGGTAAGTTTGATTTTACTGCCAAAGTTATCGCTCGATTTGATTTGGTCTTGGAAAACTTCGCCGTTTCTGGTAAGTTGGAAAGTCCTGCCGTTGAGTGGTTGTCCTCCCCAAAGACCGCCAATGGTGAAGCCTAATTTGTCAAATTTTCTGGCTATGCTCAAGGCTGCCCGTCTTGTCTTGGGTACAGGCACTGCAAAAGAGCTTTGCAAACCACTCCTTTGCGTAATGTCGTCGTGAAATATGCCTGCAATATCAAACTTGCCTACCTTGCGTTGGTATTTTGCCAACACAGCAGGGTTTGCGCCCCACCAAAGCTCAGGACCAAAAGCAAGTTTGAGGCCTTTGATAACTTTTTTCCCCTCTACCTCAAAGCCAAAAGGAGCTTCGCCGTTGTAAATATCAATGTTGGGGCCATAATTTGCTTCGGGATACAAACCAAAGAAATCGCCCTCGTATCCCCAATGATAATGCCCGGTACGATAAAACCCTGTGATTTTAAAGTCTTTATCGTCCCAAGTATAGCTGGCTCTGTATAGCTGGATTCTGTTGTTAGAATTCATCACAACAGGGCCTTGAGGAGTATTTACGGTCATTCTTCTGCCTCTATTTTCATAAAAAATCTCATCAATAGGGTTTTCTGCTACGTGTCCCAATACATTGAATTGCACGTTTGCCACCATATTGGGCGCGGGTTTGGCAGTAACGCCCACATTGAAGGATTGCATGTGGTCAAATCCTAATTGATTGGGATAAGTGGGTACATTAGGATTTGCGGCGTTGGGGGTGGTGATGAGGCTGCCGCCTGTATTGAAAGTATAAAAATTGGCTTGCAGGTTGCTTAGATACAATTTGCCCTTACCTTCGCCCTCCAAGGCTGCTTTATCCCCTCTTGCTTTTAACACAGCATCACTCATTGATATATTGTCCAATTGAGACACTTGCGCACCTTCTGCATAAGGATTGAAGGTGTGTACTTCTTTCAAAGCATAATAGGCGGCACGCGGGTAGAGTTGATAAATACCTCTTGCATCACTGGGGCCTTTGGCGCAAATGCCAAACCATTCTTCGTTCATGTTGTTCTCACCCTCCACGTAATCATTGAGATAGCCTCCGTTCGACCAAGAAGCCGTTACATCATGCTCGTCTAAGTTCACAGTTTGCCCTGTTTTCCACCAACCATCGCTGAATTGGAAGGTAAAACCACCCAGCGAGTTACCATTTTTGCCCATTCCCGAAGCATTGGCATAAATCTCTTTCCAATTGCTTACCAATACCCGTGCTTGGTATTCTTGGTCTTCTTTGTTTGCTACGGTGTTGTAGGCATCCGTGCCAAATTCGGCAAGTAAGATAGGTTTGTCAAATTCTTTTTTTACCCTGTCATACAAATCGGTAAAGGTAAGCCCACGATAAGTGTTGATACCCAATATATCAATGTCTTTGCACTCTTGCGCGATGATTTCCAAGAAAAGCAAATCACCGTTGCAAATGGCCACAGGGCGACTTGCGCTGATGGCTTTCATTTCTTTGGTTGCTTGGTTGAAAAGCCTATACAAATTGATGGCATCCTTGGTAGATTGACGGTCTTGTATGGGGATATTTTCGGTTTCTCCGCCGCGCCAAAACAAACCGTAGTTGTTTTCATTGCCCAGCAAAAAAAGCAACAAGCCTTGGGTGTTTTGGTACTCCTCTACCATCTCTTTGGTTTCCTTGAGCAAAAGTTCCTTCACTAAAGGATTGGCATAGTCTGTATTGGGAGTCCAAACACCATTGAGCGTAAGCCCATAACGTCCAAAAGAGTGGTTCAACATGGTGTAGATGCCATAATTTTTGTGGATGTACTCAATCCACTTGGCAGGTACACCTGCATACTGACGAATCACATTGACACCCATGTTTTTCAAAAGGGGCATCTCATAATCGAGTGCTGCTTTGATAACATCCTCAGATTGAGTCCACAAACTATACGAGTAGTTTGTTCCTATGGGGAAATAATCCCAGTTCATCCCATTGATGAAAAAGGGCTTGCCTCCCACTTCAAGCATAAAGCCGTCTGCTGTCTTTTTTACAGCCACATTTTCCTGCTGTGCGTAGGTGCACGAGAGGCTCAGGAAAAATACGATAAAGAGCATTGGTAATTTTCTCACAATAAAAAATTATTTTTGAACAGTTAAATCAAGCATTGAATCTGGGGTGGTTAATTTTTTAAATCTTCCACGACATAAAATGAGGCGCGATATTTTTCTATAATTTGTCGGAAAATGTATTCCTGCAAACGTATTCGGTTGTTTTTTCCAAAAGTCTCCGGGTAGTCCTGTAATTCCAAAAAAAAAGCTACATCACTACTACTACAATCCTAAAAAAGCCCCTACTTTGGTTCTCTATGGCTACATCAACACTACATCAACCAAAATTGCAACCCAAATCTCAATGGAAATTTTGGCGGCTATTCACTTTTGACAAAAGAATAATGTTGCTCATGGCATGGTCAGCAGGATTTGCGCAGGGGCAGGTAAGGAATTTTACCAAGAGTGAATACCAAGGTGGTACACAAAACTGGGCTATAGAGAAAGATAGCTACAACCGTTTGTATGTAGCCAACAATGAAGGGCTGTTGGTCTATAATGGCACAAATTGGCGGCTGCACCCTGTCCCAAACAAAACTATTGTGCGCTCTATTGTTTTTGGGGCGGATGGAAAGCTATACGCAGGAGCGCAGGATGAATTGGGTTACTACGCCCCTGATACGACAGGCAAGCTGAAGTTTACGTCCCTAAAAGCACTCTTGCCTGCCGAAGACCAAAACTTTACTGATGTATGGCAAATAGTTGCCACAGACGATGAAGTTTTTTTCAGGACAGATGCCAAAATTTTTAAACTGAATAAAGGCAAAATAACCACCTACCATACTAAAAGTAGCTGGCTTTCAATTCACAAACACCAAGGGCAAGTATTGGCACATGACAAACAAGAGGGCATACTTGCCTACCAAAACCAAAAATGGCAGACTTTCCTGCCCGCCAATGCCTTGCCTGCCAATTTTTTTATAACAGATTTGATACCTTACCAAAAAGGGGTGAGCCTGCTCAGTACAGTGAGCAACGGACTTTATGTGCTTGATAAAGAACTGAGGCCTTACCCGCTACAATCTATAGGTAAGGAATATTTTACAGCCTTGCGGCTTTTGCCTGATGGTAGTCTGCTTGTAGGGACATATTTCAGTGGTGTGTACCGCATTTCTGACACAGGTCGGGTCGAGAATTTGGCTGTCAAAAATGGTTTGCTCAACAATACAGTGCGCTGCTTATTTACCGATGCGCACGAAGGAGTCTGGGTAGGATTGGACAATGGACTGTCTTTTTTTAACTACAGTAGTGCCATTACGCATATCAATCCACCTATTTTCAACAATGGTACGGGGTATGACACAAAAATTTTAGATGGCCATATCTATTTCGCACTTTCTACGGGCCTGGTGGTCTCTCCTGCCTCAGCAGCAAACCTACACAATCTTCAGCATGAAGCTAAAACCATCCTAAACGGTTTGACTTGGGACTTATCTGTCGTTGAAAACCAAATTTTGGCAGGGCGGGATGATGGCTTATTTGCCATAAAAAACAAGCAGGCGAGTCTTATTTCGCCTTCTACGGGCTACTGGTCTTGCTTACCACTACCCCACACAAGTCCCTTGCAAGTGATAGCAGGAAATTATAAGGGCCTTGATTTTTTTGAAATGAAAGATAAAGCACTTGTGCAGATAGGCGAGGTTGAAAAATTCAAAGAGTCAAGCCGTTATGTAGAAACAGATGGCAGTTATATATGGGTTTCGCACCCGTATCGAGGTATTTATAGCATAGCCCTTGCCGACAAATCTGTAAGACTTTATTCTCAAAAAGATGGCTTGCCCACCAATTTAGACAACCACGTTTTCAAAATAAAGGATAAAATCGTATTTGCCACGCCCCAAGGCGTTTATCAGTACGATATAAATGTCGGTAAATTCGTAAAATCTCAAATTTATGAGCCTATCTTCGCCAATAAATCCATTCGTTATCTGAAAGAAGACACACAAGGCAATATTTGGTTTGTGCAGGAAAAAATGTTGGGTGTGGTAGATTTTGGGACAGGCAAGACCACTATTCACTACATACCGGAACTTAAAAATAAAATTGTAAGTGGTTTTGAAAATATTTTTCCATACGATAGCCGTCATATTTTGGTGGGAGGCGAGGTAGGATTTTATCATATTGACTATGAAAAATACGTAAATACAATACGTCCTTTTTCGGTGTATATTTCTGAAGTCAAGACCTCGGGGGCAATAGATAGCGTACTTTTTGGTGGGTATTTTTCTATTGAAAAGCCTGTTATTGTACCTTACTCCCTTAATTCTTTGTTGTTTTCTTATGCTCCTGCCGATGGACAACCCTACCAATTTGAATACAGCTACTATTTAAAAGGGTTTGACAAACAATGGAGCGAATGGAATGGCCATACCGAAAAAGAATACACCAATTTGCCCGCAGGTACTTATACTTTTCAAGTAAAAGCCAGAAAAAGCCCTTCGCATGAGTCTTCGGTAGGCGAGTTTACTTTTACAGTCAGACCGCCTTGGTACCAAACTATTTGGGCTTATATGGTGTATGTGTTGCTTGTTGTGGTTTTTTTGTTGGCTATTTTACGTTATCAGGCAAGGCGATACCGACGAAAACAAGAAACAAAGCGTTTGGCAGACCTGCAAAAATTTGAGCAGGAGCAGAAGCGGCTTGCCTACCAACACCAACTCGAATTGGCAAAATCGGAAAATGAAATTACGCATCTACAAAATGAAAAATTAGACGCAGAAATAAAACACAAAACCGCAGAACTTGCCAACGCGACCATGAATCTCATACAGAAAAAAGAATTTATCCTCAAACTCAAAAAAGAACTGCAACAACTCCAAAAAAGCCTCAAAGTAGAGGAGCACAGTACAGAACTCAAAAAACTCTTGAAAATATTGGCAGAAGAAGAAAAATTAGATGAAGAGTGGGAGAATTTTTCTTTGCATTTCAACACAGTGCACGGCAATTTTCTCAATATTTTGAAGAAAAAACATGCTGCACTTAACCCGCACGATTTAAGACTTTGCGCTTACCTACGTATGAATCTCAGTAGCAAGGAGATAGCCCCTCTCATGGGTATATCGCTTCGTGGAGTAGAAATTAGCCGTTATCGGCTGCGCAAAAAACTTTCCTTGCCTACCGAAACAAATTTGGTAGAATATCTATTGAATTTAGAGGCCCAAAAGGTTGCGTAAACAATTATCCATAAGCCATACGAATAAACCCCGATTAAACAATCGGTATAAACAGCATTTAGGGCTTAAATTTTTGAAAATAAGCCATTCACATTGCTTGGGTGTATTTCATCCCGTAGGGATGGCATGTTTATAGAAAAACGGCATCATAGAGTCGGGGTCGAATGCCATCAACGTATCCGCAGTGATACTTACGGCATCGGGCGGATATGTCTCGGATTGAAGTATTAGAAAAAATCCCATTGTGTAATCAGGACTGAGCTGGTCTTTGAAATGTTATTTTTTTATTTTGAATTGCTCCCTTTTTTCGGATGCCTCGTTTTTTGTTTTTATCTTTCAAAGTTTTTGTGGTATGACCCGACGTGAATTTTTATTGCTCAGTGCCGGTTTTGCGGTGGTTTCTTCCTGCCGAAGACAACACAAATACCCGATTTTTATTCACAACATAGCCTCAAAAGCCCACCTGCTGCGTGAGGCGATAAATTGGTCGGTTGAGAGGCGAGAGCGGGTAGATGTGGCCGTAGTAGGCGCGGGAATAGCCGGTATGGCGGCGGCGGCTCATTTGAGCAAGTACAAGACCGCCATCATAGACCCCGAAAATACCACAGGCGGCACAGCCTTAGCCCGCCAAAGTACCCAAGGGCATTGGCTTCCCCAAGGAGCGCACTACGACTTAGAATACCCCCAATGGTTTGGCCAAGAAACACTGCATTTTTTGGAAAAAGCCCAAATCATTTCCTTTGACAACTATTCGCAAAAATGGAAGTTTAAAGACAGCCAATACCTTATTGACCACGAGCGTGAAACCCTCTGCCTCGAAGATGGAGAATACAGAACCGGCGTACTGCCTGATATTTCGGCTACTGGGGCTTTTCACGATTTTACGAAAGGATTTGTGGGTAAAGTGGGCTTACCTTCTTCTAAATTTGAAATCAAAAAACAACTCAGCCAAGGAACTTTTTATGAGTATTTGCGAGAAAACAATTTGAGTCTTCCTTCGCAATTGTTGCAAGCCATTGATTATCAGATGCGTGATGACTACGGTGGCGGCTCTGACAAAGTAACGGCTTGGGCCGGGCTGGTCTATTACGCTGCCCGCAGACCGGATTGCAGCTTGTTTGCTCCGCCTCAAGGCAATTGTTATTTTATCCAAAAAATAGAGCAATTTATTGATAAACAAAGTTTTAGACTAAATTCTTTGGTGCTCAAGATTCACCGCCAAGACAAAGACTATCTGATTACTTGTGCTGATTTTAAAAATCAAACCTTGTTTGAAATCAATTGCAAAGCCGTAGTTTATGCTGCGCCTAAGTTTACGCTTCGTTATGTGATGCCCGAACTTTCCGGCAATTTCCAGAGCATAGAGTATTCACCTTGGCTTTGTATTAATCTGGTGGTCAAAGATTTAGATATAAAAGAGTTTTATTGGCAAAACGAGATGTTGGGTTTTGCGCCTCATTTGATTGGATTTGTGGATTCAGGGTCTCAAAAGGATGTGCGTGTGCTGACGGCTTACTATTGCTTTCCACCGGGGCTTAGGCCATTGCTGTTGGAGGAAGAGAGGCTTAAAACTGAATTTTTAGACCGGACGGTACAAGCGATTGAATTTTTTTGGGACTGCGAAATTCGCCATCTTATTCAGGAAGTCCACATTCGCCCCATTGGGCACGGCATCGCAATCCCTTCTCCGAAGATGGCCAATCTCAATTTTGTGTCTCGAATGCCCAATTTTGTTTTTGCGGGTGCAGATACCGGAAGGCTTCCGCTCATGCTCGATGCCTTGGACAGCGGATTGCAAGCTGCAAAACAAATTATTTGAAAGCCTTGTAGAAAACCATCCGTTTTTTAAATCACTTCGCACTTGCCGGCGAGCACTTCGTTTTCTACTTGCTTGTATTTGACATCTTTTTTGATGGTTCCATCGGAGTAGCGGACTGTAACTTTGTCGTTGCGGCCATAGATTTTTTGTGAAACTACGGGACGAGCGGGTTGCTGTTTGGGTTCTTGGTTGGGTCTGTCCACTTGTACTTCGTCGCTGCTGCGCGTTTCTTGCAGTTTGGGGCGAGCCGGACGGCGTGCAGGTCGCGCTTCTCGGATTTCATCGGGCGATTCGGCGTAGATATAGGCTTTGGCTAAAAACGAACTTGTTTCCATATTGATATGCGCCAAAAAGTTGGAAAACAATTCAAAAGCCTCTCCTTTGTATATCAGCAGGGGATCTTTTTGTTCAACGTATGCGGTACGTACCCGCTCTTTGAGGTCATCCATTTCGCGCAAGTGCTCTTTCCAGCCCTCGTCTATGATGGCCAATACTATGGCTTGCTCCATGGCCTTAATGAGTGATTTGCAGTGGCTTTGATAGGCTTCTTGCAAAGAGGTGGAGACTTGTATGACTTTTTGCCCTTCCGAGAAAGGTACAACGACATCTTTGATGTGCTGACCTTTGTTTTTGTACACATCTTCTATAAAAGGCCACACATGATGGGCGATTCGCTCATTTTTTTCTTTGTACGTTTTTAGCAGGTAATCAAACACTTGTTGTCCCAGCGTTTCCCGATTGGCTTTAGAAGAGTAGCTTTCTTTGCTAAAAGGAGGTTCGAGCCCCAGCGTTTGTATCATGGCAAATTTAAGGGCTTCGTAGTCATCCGAATAAGAGGAAACCAGAGTAAAACTGGTATCAGCGAGCAAATTCATGATATCAATGGAGAGCCTGTCTCCAAACAAAGCGTTGCGGCGTTTGCGGTATATGACTTCGCGCTGTTTGTTCATTACGTCATCGTATTCCAAAAGTCTTTTTCGGCTTCCAAAGTTGTTTTCTTCAACTTTTTTCTGGGCATTTTCTATTGATTTGGTAATCCAACTGTGCTCTATGACCTCACCTTCTTTGAGCCCCATTCTATCCATGATTTTGGCAATTCGGTCTGAGCCAAACCGGCGCATCAGGTCATCCTGCAAACTGACATAAAAGCGGCTTGAGCCTGGGTCTCCTTGCCTGCCTGCCCGTCCTCTTAGCTGTCTGTCCACCCTTCGGCTGTCGTGGCGTTCTGTGCCTATGATGGCCAGCCCACCTGCGGCACGCGATTCGGGGGTGAGTTTGATATCCGTGCCCCTTCCGGCCATGTTGGTAGCGATGGTTACGGTTCCCGGGCGGCCTGCCTGTGCAACGATTTCAGCCTCGCGGGCGTGCTGCTTGGCGTTGAGGACTTGGTGGGTGATCTTGCGCATATTGAGCATGCGCGAGATAATTTCGGAGTTTTCTACCGAGGTTGTGCCCACCAACACCGGGCGGCCTGCGGCTACCAACTGTTGGATTTCTTCTGCCACGGCGTTGTATTTTTCGCGCATGGTTTTGAAGACTTGGTCTTGGTGGTCTTTGCGGATGACGGGGCGGTTGGTAGGGATGGTTACGACGTCGAGTTTGTAGATTTCCCAAAATTCGCCTGCTTCGGTTTCGGCTGTACCCGTCATACCAGCCAGTTTGTGGTACATGCGGAAATAGTTTTGCAGCGTGATGGTGGCGTAGGTTTGGGTCAGTTCTTCGACTTTGACATTTTCTTTGGCTTCCAAGGCTTGGTGCAGGCCATCGCTGTACCGTCTGCCTTCCAAGATACGTCCCGTTTGCTCATCGACAATTTTTACTTTTCCATCCAGCACTACATAGTCCACATCGCGCTCAAACAAAGCCCAAGCCTTCAAGAGCTGGTTTACCGAGTGTATGCGCTGCGATTTGGTGGCGTAGTCGCGCAGGGTCTCGTCTTTGCGTTTGAGTTTTTCTTCGGCAGACAGCGAAGGGTTGTGTTCGATGGCGTGGATTTCGGTACTGATATTGGGCAAAATAAAGAAGTTGGGGTCATCACCTTCGGAGGTGATAAACTCTATGCCCCTCTCAGTAAGATCTACGGTATTGTTTTTTTCGTCAATGGTGAAATACAGCGGTTTGTCGGCCTGAGGCATGAGTTTGGAGTTGTCTTGCATGTATTCTCCTTCGGTTTTGAGCAAAAGTTGCTTCATGCCTTGCTCCGAAAGAAATTTAATCAAAGGCTTGTATTTAGGTAAGCCCCTGTGCGCCCTGAGCAAAGAAAGTCCTGCCTCTTTTTCTTTGCCGTTGGCCAGCAATTTTTTTGCATCGGAGAGAAAGTCATTGACCAGTTTTCGCTGCAACTCGGCCAATTTTGTGATACGCGGCTTGAGCATGTCGAACTCATGTTGGTCGCCTCTGGGTATAGGGCCACTGATAATCAAAGGAGTACGAGCGTCATCTATCAAAACGGAGTCCACCTCATCTACCATAGCAAAGTGGTGCTTGCGCTGAACCATGTCTTCGGTGCTTCTTACCATATTGTCGCGCAGGTAGTCAAAGCCAAACTCATTGTTGGTTCCGTAAGTTACATGGGCGCGGTAAGCAGCTTTGCGCCCTTCGCTGTGCGGCTCGTGGCGGTCAATACAATCTACGGTAATACCGTGAAACTCAAGCAGTGGAGCCATCCATTGGCTATCGCGCTTGGCCAAGTAGTCATTTACCGTTACGATGTGTACGCCCCGCTCTGCCAGTCCGTTGAGGTAAGAAGGCAAAGTAGAAACCAATGTTTTACCTTCACCGGTGGACATTTCGGCTATTTTGCCTTGGTGCAACACCACGCCACCAAAAAGCTGCACATCGTAGTGCACCATGTCCCAAACCACTTCGGTTCCGGCTACCGACCACTTATTGTGCCAAATGGCTTTTTCGCCACTGACTTCGATATTGCCCACTTTGCGGGCAATGGCGTTTACATCTATTTCTGAAAGGGTTACGCTAAGTTTCCCGTTTTCTGCAAAGCGGCGGGCTGTCTCGCGTACCACCGCAAAAGCCTGAGGAAGCACCCTGAGCAAAGCCTCTTCCAATTGTTTGTTGCGGTCTTTTTCAAGCGAATCAACCTGCGTGAAAAGCTGGTCTTTTTCTATCAGATTCTCAGTCGTTTCGGCCAAATCCCTTACCTGCGAGATTTGTTGGTCTATGACTTGGAGTTGCTCAGAAATATAGGATTTAATTTGAAAAGTTTTTCCTCTCAACTCATCATCCGAAAGAGCGGTTAGTTGTTGGTACTCTTTGCGTATGAGATCAACAATCGGCATGATGGCCTTGAGGTCTTTTTCCGATTTTGTCCCAAAAACTTTTGCCAAAACCTTGCTAACAAATTCAAGCATAATATAAATATAAAGTCAGGTTACAAACCTGAAAGTAAAAATATGTGTGCAAAAATAACACAATTCTATCCAAACCTGACTATATGACATTGATTTGTGTCAGTTTCAAAAATTTGAGGGCAACTTACAGGCACAGTCAAGTTTTGATACCTTTGCAAAAAGCTATTATGAACCCCAACCAACTCGCTGTTGACGTACAAAAAATAATGTTTGACCAAGACTGGTTCAGCCAATGGCTTGGCATAGAATGTCTTGAGATGCGACCCGGCTATTGCAAACTCCAAATGAAAGTCAAAAAAGAAATGCTTAATGGATTTCAAATTGTTCACGGAGGGGTTACTTTTTCTCTGGCAGACAGTGCGTTGGCTTTTGCCGCCAATAGCTACGGAAGGGTTAGTGTTTCTATTGAAGCCTCTATGTCTTACCTTCAATCTGCCAAAGAGGGCGATACCCTCATTGCGGAAGCCCAGCAGATTAGCATGAGCGACAAAATAGGGGTGTATCATATTATAGTTGTCAATCAAAATGGCATGACCATTTCCGATTTCAAAGGCACGGTCTATCGCACGGCCAAAGAGCACGTTACTCCCAACGCAGGTGCTTGACTGACTCACCCGAGCGAGCGAGTTCCTGAAGGGATTCAATTCCTATAAGGATATGCTTTTCAACGAATTGCGAAGTTATCTGGGCATCGCTTGCGGAGGTTTTGACTCCCTCAGGTGTCATGGGATTGTCGGAGACCAGTAGCAACGCACCTCTGGGGATTTTGTTGGCAAAACCGACGGTAAACAAAGTGGCCGTCTCCATATCTATGGCGATGACACGGATTTGCTCCAAATATTCTTTAAACCGCTCATCGTGTTCCCAAACCCGCCGGTTGGTGGTATAGACCACACCCGTCCAATAGTCAGCTCCGTATTTGACAATCGAAGAGGAGACCGATCGTTGCAAACGGAAGGAAGGCAGAGCAGGGACTTCGGCGGGCATGTACTCGTGGCTGGTGCCTTCGCCTCTTATAGCCGCTATCGGCAAAATCAAATCGCCCAGTTTGGTGATGCTCTTCAATCCCCCGCATTTGCCCAAAAACAAAATCGCTTTGGGAGAAACCGCCGTCAGTACGTCCATGACCGTAGCGGCCATAGGGCTGCCCATCCCAAAGTTGATGATGGTGATGCCTTCGGCGGTCGCCGCCTGCATCGGTTTGTTTTGACCAACAACTTCTACACCAAATTTCTCTGCAAAAAAATCAACGTAGTTTGAAAAATTAGTGAGTAAAATATAAGGCGCAAAATCCTCCAACGGCATACCGGTATAGCGTGGCAGCCAATCTTTTACGATTTCTTCTTTGGTTTTCATTGCTAAAAATTTTATAGTAAATATCACATCCTTTTTTCCATCGGGCAATTATATTTATTTGACAGCCAAATTTAGACCCATGTTCACGCCACAAGAGTTTTTGCCACAAGACCCTGCATTTGTCATCAATCATATAAAGGCCAATCCTTTCGGCCTACTCATCACCCGACACTCAGACCAAATGATGGGCACACACCTGCCCTTTTTGGTGCAACAAAATCCCAATGGCTATTCGCTATTGGGGCATATAGCTGCACAAAATCCACAAAATCAAACTTTCGCCGGAGAGTCTCTGGCCATTTTTACGGGGCCTCATGCCTACATTTCGCCACGTTGGTACTCAGCCCACCAAAACGTAGGCACTTGGAACTATACGGCGGTGCATGTTTACGGTGAGATTGTTTTTTTCTCTGACAATCAAAGAGTAATGAGTTTTTTCAAGCAACTGTACCAAACCTTTGACCCTTTGGCTTTGCCGCATCTGGAAAGTCAAGACCCTCAATACCTGCAAAATTTGTTTTCTTATTTGCGGTGTTTTGAGTTTAAAATCAACCGAATAGAAGCTACCGCCAAATTGAGTCAAAACAAAACGCTCCCGGACCGAAGCAATATTGCCAAGCATTTACAGGCTATCAATACAGACAACAGCTTGAAAATAGCCGAAATGATGGGTTTTTGAATCTTGCTGCGATGCCTTTGGTATCGGATTCTTTTTGCTCATCAATCAGGGCGATATAATTCATAGTGTTTGCGGGCATAATTTTAGACCAAATCGCACTATTGTCCGTTTGAATGTTGGTACAAAATCTTTTGCCAACGAGCACAGTTTTTGCTCAACATGATATAGTATGAAAATCTTACCTTTTCTCTTGGCGATAGCTTTATTGAGGGCTGAAACCGGACAGGTTCAAGATAGAGGCAAAATTACTATCAACAAAGTGGTGATTGATGCAGGCCACGGGGGCAAAGATCCGGGTTGCAGCGGTAAGTATGTCAAAGAGAAAGACGTAACGCTGGATATAGCCCTGATGCTGGGCAAAATGCTTTCTCAATATCTTGATATTCAAGTGATTTATACCAGAACCAGCCCTCATCAGTTCATAGAACTCAAAGAACGTTCCCAGATAGCCAACCGTGCTCAAGCCCAACTGTTTATATCCATACACTGCAACGCCAGCCCCTCAAAAGCCATTTGCGGCTCGGAAACTTATTTTATGGGTGTGGCTTCCAGTGATGCCAACATGTCGGTTTCTATTAGAGAAAATGCCTCTGTTTTACACGAAGAAGGTTTTCTCGAGAAATACGAAGGTCTTGATCCACATTCTCCACAAACTTACATTTTGCTTTCCAATTTGCAAACTTACAATGTAGAAAACAGCCTCAAACTGGCCTCAATGATAGAAGAACGCTTGGGACAAAACACTTGCAAAAGTCGCGGGGTCAAGCAAGCCGGATTCTTTGTGTTGGCTCGTACTTTTATGCCCAGTGTGCTGGTGGAGACAGGTTTTTTGACCAACCCTGACGATGAAGCGGTATTGATGAGCGAGATAGGCAAAGCCCGGATTGCCGCTTCGATTTACCGCGCCATCCGCGACTACAAGCGCGAAGTCGAAAATAATTGAAAATAAAAATTTATACTTGCCAAAAAAACAAACACTCATGTCTGCGTCCCCAAAAGTGATTGTCATTGATAGAGAGAAAATCAAACCCGGCGACCAAGCCTTTATTGAACTGCCGATTGACCGTTTGCCTTCCGGCAACCACATCAATTTACCGGTTCACATCTTCCGCTCAAGGGTCGATGGGCCTACCGTTGTATTTTCGGGTGGTTTACACGGCGATGAAGTCAATGGCATTGAAATCGTTAGGCGGCTGGTAGAGAGCAAGCATATCCGAAGGCCTGTTTGTGGGACGGTGATAGCCATGCCCATCATCAATGTATATGGTTTTTTGAATTTTTCGCGCGATGTACCCGATGGCAAGGACGTAAACCGCAGTTTTCCGGGCAACGAAGACGGTTCCCTTGCCAGTTTTTTGGCTTACACCATCACAAACAAAATTTTACCGGTTATTGATTTTGGGGTGGATTTTCACACCGGTGGAGCCAGTCGGACTAATTATCCCCAAATCCGCTACGCCGGCACAGACAGCACAGCCGCCAAAGTAGCCGAGATGTTTGCCGCGCCTTTCACGCTGATCAGTTCTATGGTCGATGGTTCTATCCGCCAGACAGCCTTCAAGATGGGGAAGTCTTTGGCGGTGTACGAAGGTGGCGAATCCCTAAGGTTTGACGAAAATGCCATTTTAGAGGGTTACAATGGTGCATTGCGCTTACTCAAGGGGGCTGGCCTCATCAGGGTGGCCCCCAGAATACCTCCAAAACGAGTCATGCTCAAATCCTCAAGTTGGGTAAGGGCAGATACTTCGGGGCTTTTTCACAGTCTAAAGACATCAGGTCAAAAAGTCATAAAAGGTGAAGTGGTCGGCTACATCAACAACCCTTTTGGCGACTATCAAGTCCAAGTCGAAGCCCATCTGGACGGCTACATCATCGGCCACAACAACATACCCGTTGTCCACAAAGGAGACGCACTCTTTCATCTGGGTGTCGAAGATGAAATATAAATCATTCAATACTATGAAATTACGTTTTCTGATTGCTGTACTTGTACTCACCTCCAACCTCTACGTTCTGCCGATTTTGGCTCAGTCTAAAAAGCGCGAGCCTAAAGTAGAATCAACCAAAAGAGCCAAAAATCAACCTCTTTTGAGGGCAAGAAAACCCCAAATTGACATATCGAAAGACGAGAGCCTCAGAAACCGTACGCCCATAGTACCTGAGGACGCTGAATTTACCCCCCTTACATTTGAGATGCGTCGCATGAGGGGCACGGATTTGCTTCAAAAAAATCAGCAGGCCAAAGTGCCTCTGCGCTTGCAAAATGAGCAAAGATTGGTCGATCATGAGATAAATTTGCGTCGAAAAACAGACACAGATTTTGGTAGCCAGCCTGTCGCCCGAGAACCTGAAGAGCCTATCAGAATCCGCGAGTTCAGATGGAACAAACAAGCCGGTGAAATAGTGGCCGGACTCAAACGCAGTCACAGGCAGCCCCGACAACTTTATCAAGTGGATATGGTTCAATCTGATTTTCACGGCAATTTGGTTCGCCGCCGCCACCAAAATAGCGACCAAACCCGCGCCGATGTAGCCCTTGACTACCGATTTGATTACAGCGTCAAAATCACCAAAAAAGACCTTCACCCCAGTGCAGCCTACCTTTCCTCGCGCTATGTAAACTCTTTTGCAGAAAAGGAAATCATGCGCTACAAAGCCCTATTGCGCTCTGATAGGCAAAAACACAGAAAAAAAAACCAACCTCGATACCTTAGAGACAAACTCAAAGACCTTGAGTACGACAAAAACGAAATCAAAATTTGGACTACCAAATAGCCAATTTGTATGGTAAATACCCCCATACCGTCCGAAGCAAGAAGGCAGAAGGTTTTTATTTTTAGAAAATTCTCTCTATATGTTTGGGTTTTGATTTTCAGGTGTAGTTTTGCAGCTACTAAACATCTAACGCTGTGTTAAGTTCATCACTCAAATTCCTCGTTTTAAGCAGTTTATTATTCGTCTCCCACTTGCTTTTGGCAGGCGGCGGCCACGAAGAAAAACATTCGGATGAACCAAAGTCATTCAATGCAGGTGAAATGATCATTCACCACGTAGCAGATGCCCATGAAATTCATTTCATGACTTTCAATGAGGGCACACCCAATGAGGCCCATTTGACCATACCTTTACCGGTGATATTGTACGGCAAAAAGGGGTTGGAATTCTTTTCTTTTGCTCATTTCCTTCACAGTGAAAACCACAGCCATGCAGGCTATAAGTATGAACATGGTAAGTTTTTTTACTATGATGAGGCTACCGGTGAGACAGACCACCATCATTTGCCTCTTGATTTTTCAATTACCAAGACTGTAGTAGGTATTTTTCTGACTTCTCTTTTGCTGCTTATTGTTATGTTTTCTGTGGCTTCAGCTTATAAGAGGAGGTCAGGACAAGCTCCTCGCGGATTGCAGGCTTTGATGGAGATGGTCGTGCTTTTTGTCAGAGACGATATAGCCAAACCTTCAATTGGAGCAAAGTACGAGAGGTACATGCCTTATCTTTTGAGCATATTTTTCTTCATTTTCTTGGCCAATTTGATTGGCTTGATTCCTTTCATTGGTGCTTTCAACATCACCGGCAACATAGCTGTTACGCTGGTTCTGGCAGTATTTACCTTTTTAGTTACCAATTTGAGGGCTAATGCAAATTATTGGGGGCACATTTTTATGCCTCCCGGCATACCCGTTTGGCTTTATCCTATCTTGGTTCCCATCGAGATCATGGGGATTTTTATCAAACCAATGGTTCTAATGCTTCGTCTTTTTGCCAATATGACCGCAGGCCACATTATTATACTTTCATTTATTAGTTTGATTTTCATTTTCAAAGACCTATATGGAGTTGGCGCGGCTTATGGCGTATCGCTTCTCTCAATGGTTTTTGCTATATTTATCAATACTCTTGAAATTTTGGTTGCTTTTTTACAGGCTTTTGTATTTACTTTGCTATCAGCGATTTATTTTGGAGCTTCAGTTGAGGAGCACCACCACCATGAAGATGAACACGAAGAACATTATGCTCATTAATTCAATTGTAAAACCCTAATTTTCTTACTTATATGACACTTTTATTTATGCTCTTGCAGGAAGCCGCTTCAAATGCTACTGCGTACATGGGTGCCGGCATTGGTGCCGGTATTGCCGCTATCGCTGCCGGTTTGGGTATCGGTTTGATCGGTAGCTCTGCCCTTCAGTCTATGGCGCGTCAGCCGGAATCAACCGGAGATTTGCGCGGCAATATGATTGTGGCGGCTGCGCTTGTAGAAGGTGCTGCATTTTTTGCAATCATTGTTTGTCTTTTGATTGTTCTTTTGAAATAATTCAAAGCAGACGAATCACCAATCACTCCCCAATAGGGTTAGCCTTTGGGGGTGATTTTTTCTCAAACCTAAATTCCAAAACAATATGCAGTTAGTAGAACCCGGTATAGGAATTATCTTTTGGACATCTTTGGCCTTTTTGATTGTGTGGACTCTTTTGGGTCGTTTTGCCTTCAAACCCATGCTCCAAGCCATCAAGGCCAGAGAAGAAGGCATAGACACGGCACTTAAGAGTGCAGAACAGGCTCGTCAAGAAGTAGAAAATCTCCAAAAAGAACTTGAGGATATGCGTCATCAGGCTCGTGTAGAGCGTGAACAAATCATCAATGATGGCCGAAAAGAAGCCAATAGGGTGATAGCAGAAGCGCAAGAAACAGCTAAAAAAGAGAGCAATAGGATCATACAAGCTGCCCAAGAAGCCATCATTGGCGAGAAAAAAGCGGCCTTGGCGGAGGTGAGGAATCAAGTAGCCATTTTTTCGGTTGAGATTGCCGAGCGTGTATTGCGCAAGCAACTCGAAGATAAAAATGCACAGAGTAAACTCATAGATTCATATATCAACGAACTTAAAATGAATTAGTTATGACGGAGAGCCGTATCGCTTCCCGCTATGCCAAGTCACTGGTACAACTCTGCCAAGACAAAGGCTTGCTTGAAGTAGTAAAATCTGATATATTTGATTTTGCAGCTACATGCAAATCCAGCCGCGATTTGGTTTTGATGCTTCATAATCCTATCCTCAACGATGCAAAAAGAGAATCGGTGCTAAAAGCTATTTTTGGTTCTTCTTTCAATCAATTGACCATAAGTTTTTTTGAATTGGTCATTAGGAAAAAAAGGAGCAGTATTTTGGTAAATACAGCCGCAGAATTTATAAAACTATACAACCAAGTTAAAGGCATACAAGAAGCTACTCTAACGACAAGCGTTGAAATAGATGAGACTGCCAAAAATCGTTTCTTAGGGATTGTGAAAGACATATCAAAAAAATCAATCATTGAACTTACGCATAAAGTTGATCCTTCGGTGATTGGGGGATTCGTTTTGCGTATTGATGACCAACAAATAGACGACTCAGTTTCTTCTCAGCTCAAAAAACTCAAAATAGAACTCACATCTTCAAATTAGTTATTAAATTTAAACTACTCAAAACATGGCTCAAGTCAGACCGGATGAAGTTTCGGCAATATTAAGGGCACAACTTTCAGGCTTTAAGTCCCAAGTTGAGCTTGAAGAAGTTGGCACAGTGCTACAAGTGGGCGACGGGGTTGCCCGCATATATGGCCTTAGCAATGTACAAGCAGGGGAATTGATTGAGTTTGCCGGCGGAATGACCGGCATGGTTCTCAATTTGGAAGAAGACAACGTGGGAGCCGTAATTTTTGGAGAGTCTTCTGGCATAAGAGAAGGCGATACGGTACGCCGCAGCGGAAAAATTTCTTCTATCAAAGTAGGCGAAGGAGTTATGGGGCGTGTGGTAGATACCTTGTGCCAGCCCATTGACGGCAGAGGTCCTATTGCAGGAGAGCTTTATGAAATGCCTCTGGAACGCAAAGCTCCGGGCGTAATTTACAGAACGCCTGTTAATGAGCCTCTTCAGACAGGTATTAAGGCCATTGATGCCATGATACCTATTGGTAGAGGTCAGCGTGAGCTAATCATTGGCGACCGCCAGACAGGCAAAACCGCTGTGGCCATAGATACCATCATCAACCAAAAAGAATTTTACGACAAAGGAGAGCCTGTTTATTGCATATATGTTGCCATTGGTCAGAAAGCCTCAACGGTTGCCGCCATTTACAACACATTAGAGAAAAACGGAGCTACTCCTTACACCGTCATCGTTGCGGCCAATGCTTCAGACCCTGCCCCTATGCAGTTCTTTGCCCCTTACACAGGTGCTACCATTGGCGAATTTTTCCGTGATACGGGACGACCTGCTTTGGTTATCTATGATGATTTGTCCAAACAAGCCGTTTCTTATCGCGAAGTATCACTTCTTTTGCGTCGCCCTCCGGGTCGTGAGGCCTACCCCGGCGATGTATTCTATTTGCACTCACGCCTTTTGGAGAGAGCGGCAAAGATTACCCGCTCGGACCAAGTCGCCAGACAAATGAATGACCTACCCGAGTCTATCCGACACTTGGTCAAAGGCGGTGGTTCATTGACAGCTTTGCCGATTATTGAAACGCAAGCAGGTGACGTTTCTGCTTACATCCCCACCAACGTAATCTCAATCACAGATGGGCAGATATTTTTGGAAACCAACTTATTCAACTCCGGTATCAGACCTGCCATCAACGTGGGGATTTCTGTTTCTCGCGTTGGGGGTGCTGCCCAAATCAAATCCATGAAAAAAGTGGCGGGTACACTCAAGTTGGATCAAGCCCAATTCCGTGAATTAGAGGCTTTTTCTAAGTTTGGTTCCGATTTGGATGCGGCTACCAAGCTCACCATCGAACGCGGAAGAAGGAACTTGGAAATTCTAAAACAAGGCCAGTTTGAGCCTATGCCCGTAGAGCAGCAGGTTGCTATTATTTACGCTTCTACCAGTGGAAGCATTGATTCAGTGCCTGTAAATAAAGTGAAGGCATTTGAGCAAGAGTTCCTCAGGGAGATGGTCAATTCGCACTCCGATATATTGAGCAATTTGAGAGCCGGAAAAATTGACGATACCATCATGGCCGCAATCAAAGAAATAGCTCAAAAAATAGCCCAAAATTACAAAGACTAAATTCGTCTCTTATGCCTAGTCTTAAAGAAGTTAAAAATAGAATCCAGTCGGTAACTTCTACTCAACAGATTACCAAGGCCATGAAAATGGTGGCCGCTGCCAAATTGCGTAAGGCTCAGGAGAGAATCTTGAAAATTAGACCTTATTCCAAAAACTTGAGTGAAATTCAAAGCAGTGTTTCCGCTTCGATGAACTCAGATTCTCCCAATCCTTATGCGGTAGCGCGTGCTGTGGAGTCAGTTTTGATGATTGTGGTTACTTCCGACAGAGGTCTTTGTGGTGCTTTCAATGCCAATATTATCAAGTCGGCCTTGCAGACCGCTCAGAATGAATTTCCTAATCAGCTTGCAGCAAGGAAGGTCGAATTTTTGTGTTTGGGGTCAAAAGGTAGAGATTTTCTAAAAAGACGCGGCTATGTAGTCAATGCCGATTTTTCGGATTTGTTTACCAAGCTGAGTTTCGATTATGCCAAAAAGGTCGCTCAATACGCAATGGATGGTTTTTTGGTTTCCAAGTATGATAAGGTCATTATTTGCTACAATGAGTTTAAGAACGTGGCCACTCAGATTCCTCACAATGAAGTTTTATTGCCTTTGGAAATAGAGCCTTCGGAGCATAAAGAGTCAGAGGTAGATTATATTTTTGAGCCGAGTCAAAAAGAAATAGTAGATGAACTAATTCCTAAGGCCATCAAGGTTAGCTTTTACAAGGCCATACTTGAGTCCAATGCCGCTGAACACGGTGCAAGGATGACAGCCATGGACAAGGCCACCGACAATGCCGCTGAGTTGCTCAAGCAACTCAAGTTGGATTACAACCGCACACGTCAGGCGGCTATTACCAAAGAGATTTTGGAGATTGTTGGCGGCGCAGAAGCCTTAGCCAACGGTTGATAAGCCCGATTTTATTTTAGAAGCTGTCCAACGAAACTGGACAGCTTTTTTGTTTTATGATGCTGCAAAGGCTACACATTAAACCTAAAGTGCATAATATCACCGTCCTTGACGATGTATTCTTTCCCTTCGACTGAGAGTTTACCCGCTTCTTTGCAGGCATGTTCGCTTTTGAGGTTTTGATAGTCTTCAAATTTGATGACCTCTGCCCTGATAAACCCTCTTTCAAAATCGCTGTGAATCACGCCCGCTGCTTGGGGGGCTTTCCAGCCTTGTTCTATTGTCCAGGCACGTACTTCTTTTTCGCCTGCCGTGAAATAGGTGATATAGTGGAGTGTTTTGTAGGCTGTACGGATGAGTTTGGCCAAGCCTGATTCTTGTAGTCCATATTCTGACAAGAAGAGGGCGCGGTCTTGCGGATCGTCCATAACAGCGATTTGTTCTTCGATAGCCGCACAGACCAGAATCATTTCTGCTTTTTCGGCGGCGGCTACTTGGGCGAGTCGCTGAGAAAATTCATTGCCTGTCAGTATTGAGGCTTCATCTACGTTGGCTACATAAATGACCGGTTTGGCAGTGAGCAAAAACAAATCTCTCACGGCTGCCCATTGTTCGGCATCAAGATTCAGACTGCGGGCGTTTTGGCCGCTTTCCAAATGCGACTTGATGATTTCGAGGGTTTCGGCTTCACGCTTGGCATCTTTGTCAGTGCCCAATTTTGCTGTGCGCCCTGCTTTGGCCAGCCGCTTTTCTACGGTCTCTAAGTCTTTGAGTTGCAGTTCGGCATCTATGATTTCTTTATCTGCTATGGGGTCTATTTTACCTGCCACGTGCACGACATTGTCATCGCTAAAGCACCTGACAACGTGAGCAATAGCATCTACTTCGCGGATATTGGCCAAAAACTGGTTTCCCAAGCCCTCGCCTTTAGAAGCCCCTTTGACCAACCCTGCAATATCCACAAATTCTATCACAGCCGGAACAACCTTCTGAGGCTTCACGATGCTTTCCAAAATATCTAAGCGTGGATCCGGCACAGTAACCACCCCCACGTTGGGTTCGATAGTACAAAAAGGATAGTTGGCGGCTTCGGCCTTAGCACTGGATAAGGCATTGAAGAGGGTAGATTTGCCCACATTGGGCAGCCCCACAATCCCGCATTTGAGTCCCATAGATTTTTTTGCGCAAAAGTAGCCTTGTTTGTAGGAATGGAAAAATAATTTACTTAAAAACTGATGTTTGTGTGGCTGCAACAGCAATAACAACGGCATTAATTATTTTACTTGCAGGCTCTAAACACAAGCTCATTTGACTTACCGCATTCTCAGACCTTTCTTGTTTGTGCTCTCGCGGCTCTATGGAGTCATAATTTCCGCACGCAATTACCTGTATGATAAGGGCTTACTAACTTCTACTTCTTTTGAAATACCGATTATCTGTGTGGGCAACTTGACAGCAGGGGGCAGCGGCAAAACCCCTCATGTTGAGTACCTTATTAGGCTATTGTCTCCACATTTTCAGCTCGTTGTGCTTAGCAGGGGATATGGACGCAAGACCAAGGGCTTTGTTTGGGCAGATGATGCGAGTACCCCACAAACTATTGGTGATGAGCCTTTTATGTATTTTAAAAAATTCAAAATCCCTGTTGTTGTTTGTGAAAATCGGGTAGAGGGTGTCAAGAAGATTCTTTGCATAAAACCTGATACTGAGGTGGTTGTTATGGATGACGGCTTTCAACATCGCTCCATTCGCCCCTCGCTCAATATTATCTTGACCCAATACGACAAGCCATTTTTCAAAGATTCTCTTTTGCCTTTGGGTAGGCTTCGGGAATCTGCCAAGGCAGTCAATCGCGCCGATGCCGTTGTGGTTACAAAATGCCCTGATACTTTTCAAAATACTGAAAAAGAGCTGTTTGAAAAAAAAATTGGAAAAGGCATGCCGCTTTTCTTTTCGCGAATTCGGTATTTAGAGCCTCGCAATAGCTCGGGAGAAGTCCTCCAAGAGGGCAGTGAGATAAGTTTGGTTTGTGGGATAGCCCATCCAAAAACCTTACAGCAATACGCGCAAAAAAAATTTCAAGTATTTGAATGTAATTTTTTCTCAGATCATCACAACTATACCGACAAAGAAATTGCTGCTTTCCGGCAAAGCCCGTACAAAATTTTGACGAGTGAAAAGGATTTTGTCAAACTCCGAGATGTTGGTGAATTTATTTATTATCAACCAATTGAAGTAGAAATTTCTCCCGACTTTGAAGCCATGATTTTTTCTCATCTTCAGAAAAAAAAGAGTTTTTAAGAAAAAATTTTGCAATGATTTTTTTTGCCCTAACTTTGCGCTCCGTTTTTACGGGAATAGCTCAATTGGCAGAGCAGCGGTCTCCAAAACCGCAGGTTGGGAGTTCGAGTCTCTCTTCCCGTGCATATTTTGGTATAGAAAGCATTAGATAAATTAAAAACCAAACAAAAATGAGTGAATCCAACATAGAAAAAAGTTCTTTTCTCAAAAAGGTAGTTTCTTATATCAAAGATTCTTACAATGAGATGCTCCATAACGTTACTTGGTCTTCTTACAGCGAATTGCAGGGAAGCACTCGTTTGGTAGTGATAGCCTCTATCATTTTTGCTTTGGTGATTTGGGTTGTTGACATAGCGTTCAGCAACCTGCTAAAAGTTGTTTATCAAGCCCTTATCGGATAAAAATGAGCGAGTTTCAGTGGTACATAGTCCGAGCGGTCTCCGGTCAAGAAAAAAAGATTAAGGCCATGATAGAAAAAGAACTCAACAAGAGTTCTTTGCAGGATTATATTACCCAGATTTTAATACCAACTGAAAAAGTAATTCAAAATCGCAAGACCAAAGACGGCAAAACCAAAAAAGTAGCTGTGGAAAAAAATCTTTACCCGGGCTACATCATTCTGCAAGCCAATTTCGACAATGGTGAGGTGGTGCATTTGGTTCGTAACGTTCCGGGTGTGATAGGCTTTCTGAATTTGGACGAAGAGAAAAAGGAATCAAAGTCCACCAAAACACGCCCTCCCAAACCCGTCCGTGACTCCGAAATACGTCGTATCATGGGAAAAATGGAAGAGGAGAGTCATGTTGATCCTTTGTCGGAGGTTTTTCACAAGGTGGGAGATAAGGTAAAAGTAGTTGATGGAGGGGCTTTTCATGGATTTATTGGCATAGTCAAAGAGGCTTTTGAAGAAAAGAAAAAGCTCAATATTATGGTCAAAATTTTTGAGAGGTACGCTCCAATGGAAGTAAATTATAATCAAGTAGAAAAAGCTGAATAACGATGGCTAAGGAAGTTGTAGGATTTGTTAAATTACAAGTCAAGGGCGGTGCAGCCAACCCCGCTCCCCCAATCGGACCTGCATTAGGTTCAAAAGGCATTAATATCATGGAGTTTTGCAAGCAGTTCAATGCGCGCACACAAGATAAAGCAGGGATGATTTTGCCCGTTGTTATTACTTATTACACCGACAAAAGTTTTGAGTTTGTTATCAAAACCCCTCCCGCCGGTGTGCTTATCAAAGAGGCACTTAAACTCCAGTCGGGTTCAAAAGAGCCAAACAGGAATAAGGTTGGCAAACTGACTTGGGATCAAGTGAGAGACATTGCCCAAATCAAAATGCCCGATTTGAATTGCAATACGGTCGAGGCCGCTATGAGCATGGTTGCAGGCTCGGCACGCAGTATGGGCGTAACAGTGGAAGGTACCCCACCTTGGGAGACAAAGTAAAGGATTTGATTTTTTTTTTAACAATAAAAGCCAGAGGCATCTGTAAATGCCGCTACTTATGGCAAAGAAAAGTAAAAAGTACAGAGCAGCAATTGCTCAAATTGACAAAACAAAGAATTATTCTTTGTTGGAGGCCAGTAAGGTCATCAAAGAGATTAGCTTCACCAAATTCGATGCTTCCGTAGATTTGGATGTTCGTCTCGGAGTTGATCCCAAAAAAGCCGATCAAATGGTTCGTGGCGTGGCTGCTTTGCCACACGGTACGGGTAAAACCGTTAGGGTTCTGGTTTTGTGTACACAAGACAAAGAACAAGAAGCCAAAGATGCAGGTGCAGACTTTGTGGGCTTGGACGATTACATCACCAAAATAGAAGGTGGCTGGACAGATGTGGATGTGATCATCACCATGCCCGCCATTATGGGTAAAGTCGGCAAGCTCGGTAGAATTTTAGGTCCTCGTGGTTTGATGCCCAACCCAAAATCCGGTACTGTTACAACCGATGTAGGGAAGGCTGTCAAAGAAGTAAAAGCCGGTAAAATTGATTTCAAGGTGGACAAAACAGGTATCATTCACGCTTCCATCGGCAAAGTATCTTTTGAGCCTGAAAAACTCAAAGAAAACGCCGAAGAATTGATCTCTGTAATCGCTAAATTGAAACCATCTTCTGCTAAGGGTACTTACTTCAGATCAATCCACATTACCAGCACCATGGGGCCGGGCATTACTATTGACAAATCAACCATTCAAGGTATTTAAAAATGACACGCGAAGACAAAATAGCCGTTGTGGACGAGTTGGCAGAAAAGCTATCCTCGACAGACTTTTTCTACATCATTGATTCTTCAGGGATGAGTGTAGAGCAGGTCAATGCGTTCCGCCGCCTCTGTTTTAATGAAGATATTGAGTATTGGGTGGTAAAAAATACCCTCATTATCAAGGCTTTAGAAAAACAAAAAGAAGATTATTCAGAGTTTACCTCCAACAAAGAGGTATTCAAGGGTTTTTCAGGTATCCTCTTTTCAAAAGAATCAGGAAGTTTGCCTGCAAAAGTGCTCAAGAAATTCAAAGAGCAATACCCCAAACTTGACAAACCTGTTTTAAAAGGTGCCTCTATCAATGCCGGTTTCTTTGTTGGCAGTGATCAGTTGGAGACTTTGAGCAACATCAAGTCTAAATTTGAACTTATCGGTGAAGTCGTTGGGCTTCTCCAGTCCCCTGCCCGCAATGTTATATCGGCTTTGCAAAGCAGCGGTCAAAAAATCAGTGGCCTACTCAAAACAATGGAAGAAAGAGGTCAGTAATTTATTTTTTCTTAAATTAAAAAAACAAAACAAATCATGGCAAATTTGCAAGAACTGGCCGAAACACTGGTCAACCTTACCGTAAAAGAAGTAAATGAATTGGCGGCTATTCTCAAAAACGAGTATGGCATTGAGCCTGCTGCTGCCGCTGTAGCCGTAGCTGCCCCTGCCGGAGGCGGTGCTGCCGGCCCTGTTGTCGAGGAAAAAACAGCTTTTGACGTAATCCTCAAATCCGCAGGTGCTGCTAAACTCCAAGTCGTTAAAGTGGTTAAAGAACTTACAGGCTTGGGCTTGAAAGAATCAAAAGACCTTGTGGACAACGTGCCCGGAAAAATCAAAGAAGGCGTTTCAAAACAAGAAGCTGAAGACCTCAAAAAGAAACTTGAAGAGGCAGGTGCTGAAATTGAAATTAAATAAATTTCTTTTTTAGATTTAAAAAAACCCATACAGCTCAGTATGGGTTTTTTGTTTTATTTGGGCAATAGCCTCACAATCATACCCGGTCCCTCTACGGCTACATAAACCAATCCATCGGGTGCTTGCCTGACATCTCTAATTCTTCCGATTCCTTCCAAAAGGATTTCTTGGCTCTTGACGTGGTTTCCGATGAGTTCGCAGCGCACTATTTTTTTGTGGCTCAACGCTCCTACAAGCACGCTGCCTTTCCATGTGGGGTATTTGTCGCTGGTTATGAAGCACATGCCGCTGGGTGCGATAGAAGGAATCCAGTAAGTAATGGGTTGCTCCATCCCTGCTTTGGCTGTGTCTTTGGTGATGATGCTGCCGTCGTAGTTGATTCCGAAGGTAATCACCGGCCAGCCGTAGTTTTTGCCGGCGCGAATGATATTGAGTTCGTCCCCGCCTTTGGGGCCGTGCTCGTGTGCCCATATCTCTCCTGTTTCGGGATTTTGAGCCATGCCTTGTTGGTTGCGATGGCCAATGCTGAAAATCTCAGGCAATGCGCCCTGTTGATTGCGGAAGGGGTTGTCGGCAGGGACTCTACCATCGTCATGCAGACGGATGACTTTTCCGGCGTGGTTTGTCAGTTCTTGGGCTTTGTCCCACTGGCCTCTCTCTCCCACACTCAAATACAAAAAACCGGCTTTGTCAAAAGCTATTCTGCTGCCATAGTGGTGAGCCGTAGGGTAGTTGGGCAATGCTTTGAACAATTTTTGAAAATTGGTCAGTTTGTCTGCGTTGAGTTTGGCGCGCGCCAATACAGTCGAGGAACCGCTTCCGGGTTCGCCGGGTTGTGCCGCTTCAGAGTAGGTGAGGTAAACCCATTGGTTTTCAGTGAATTTAGGATGCAAGACTATATCCAAAAGACCTCCCTGACCCGAAGCAAAGACTTTCGGTGTTCCCGAAATTGAACTCAACTTTTTGCCACTTAGCTTTTTAAGTTCCCCGCCTCTTTCAGTAAAAAGAATTTCCCCCGAAGGTAAGAAAGCCATTGCCCAAGGAACAGACAATCCCGTAACCAAGGTATCTACTTTAAAACCGGTATATTGTTTTGCGTCAGGCTTTTCGGAGTTGCAACTACAAAGGAAAGATACCAAAAGCGAGAAAAATAATAAAGCATTCATAATGTAAAAAATTGATTATTAATATTTAAAATCTTTTTAACACAAAGTTGTCTTTTTGAAAACGGATAAAAATTGGCAAAAAATTTGATGATTATTTTGAATCAATTTTAAAAAACTGATTTTCAATACTTAACAACAAAAAAATCATAGGAACAGGTTAATTTTGTTTAATTTCTCGGTATGTATATCAAATATTTGATTATCAATGAACTAATTTTTTTTAGTGTAATTTAGTTGATTTTTTTATTTAAAAATTAGCACAATAATTTTATTGTACTAAATTTGCAGGTTCAAAAGTCAAGTTCCCCAAATGGCCATAAAAAAGAACAGAAAAATAACCAGTGACTTCACAAAAGTTACTATAAGTTTGGCGTCGCCAGAATCTATTCTTGAAAGCTCCTACGGAGAAGTTACCCAACCCGAAACCATCAATTATAGGACGTATAAACCTGAAATGGGTGGCTTGTTTTGCGAAAGAATTTTTGGTCCTGTGAAGGACTGGGAGTGTCACTGCGGCAAATACAAGCGCATTCGCTATAAAGGCATTACTTGCGACAGGTGCGGAGTAGAAGTAACAGAGAAAAAAGTTCGCCGCGAAAGAATGGGGCACATACAACTCGTTGTACCGGTTGCCCATATTTGGTATTTTAAGTCGCTTCCCAATAAAATCGGTTATTTGCTGGGTATTCCGGGTAAAAAGCTCGATCAAGTCATTTACTATGAGCGTTATATCGTGGTTCAGCCCGGTATCAAAGACGTAGATGGGGTAAAAAAATTAGACCTACTCTCCGAAGATGAATATTTGGATATTGTAGAAAAATTGCCCCGCGAAAATCAAATGCTCGATGACAATGATCCCAAGAAATTCATTGCCAAAATGGGAGCTGAGGCCTTGCAAATCATTCTTTCTCGGATTGATTTGGATGACCTTTCCGCTGAATTGCGAGAGATGGCCGGAGCCGACTCTTCTCAGCAGCGCAAAGCGGAAGCCCTAAAAAGACTCAAAGTAGTGGAGGCTTTTCGCGATGCCCAAAACCGAATAGAAAACCGCCCCGAATGGATGGTCATCAAAATGGTGCCTGTTATTCCCCCTGAACTGCGCCCACTTGTGCCCCTTGACGGTGGCAGGTTCGCTACCTCAGACCTCAATGATTTGTACCGCCGTGTCATCATACGCAACAACCGCCTCAAAAAACTCATAGATATTAAAGCCCCTGAGGTCATTTTGCGCAATGAGAAGCGCATGCTTCAAGAGGCCGTTGATTCTCTGTTTGATAACTCTCGAAAAGTGAATGCTGTGCGGGCTGATGGCAACCGCCCTCTGAAGTCGCTCTCTGATATGCTCAAGGGCAAGCAGGGGCGTTTCAGACAAAACCTATTGGGTAAAAGGGTGGATTACTCTGGTCGTTCGGTGATTGTGGTAGGCCCTGAACTCAAGCTCTATGAGTGCGGTCTTCCCAAAGATATGGCGGCGGAACTTTTCAAACCTTTCGTTATCAGAAAGCTAATCGAGAGAGGGATAGTCAAAACCGTAAAATCGGCCAAAAAAATAGTAGATAGGAAAGACCCTGTGGTTTGGGATATTCTCGAAAACGTCCTCAAAGGACACCCTGTGCTGCTCAACCGTGCCCCTACGCTCCACCGTTTGGGTATTCAAGCCTTTCAACCCAAGCTCATAGAAGGTAAAGCCATACAGTTGCACCCTCTGGTTTGTACGGCATTCAACGCCGACTTTGATGGTGACCAAATGGCCGTACACGTGCCACTTGGGCCGGAAGCTGTGTTGGAGGCTTCTATATTGATGCTCGCCTCTCACAACATTTTGAATCCGGCAAATGGAAATCCCGTTACCGTACCTTCGCAAGACATGGTATTGGGACTCTATTACTTGACCAAAGAGCGTCGCTCTACTCCTGAAAACAAAGTCAAAGGCGAAGGTCTCACTTTTTATGGTGCACAAGAGGTCATCATAGCCCTCAATGAGGGTAAAATTGACAAACATGCAGTCATCAAAGTCAGAACCAAAGTCAGAGACGAAAAAACAGGCGAACTCCAAACCCAAATTATTGAAACAGTCGTAGGCCGTGTGATTTTCAATCAAGTTGTTCCTGAAGAGGTTGGCTTTATTGATAAGCTGCTTACTAAAAAAGAATTACAAAAGATTATCGGTAAGGTCTTTAAAATCGTTGGAGTGGCTCGAACCGCCAAATTCATGGACGACATCAAAGAGTTGGGCTTCAAGAATGCTTACAAAGGAGGCTTATCTTTTGGGCTTGACGATATTATCATTCCCGAAAACAAACAAGAACTTATTCAAAAAGCTAAAGGTGAGGTTGATTCGGTGATGCAAAACTACTACATGGGTCTGATTACCGACAACGAGCGGTATAACCAAATTATTGATATTTGGACACGTGTAAACAGCACACTCTCAAGTACATTGATAAGAAAAATGGAGGACAGCAAAGCTGGCTTCAACTCTATTTATATGATGATGCACTCAGGGGCGCGCGGGTCTAAAGAGCAAATTCGTCAGTTGGGTGGTATGAGGGGACTCATGGCCAAACCTCAAAAAAATGTCCAAGGCTCAGTAGGTGAGATTATCGAAAACCCCATTCTTTCCAATTTCAAAGAAGGTCTGGATGTTTTGGAATATTTCATTTCTACCCACGGCGCACGCAAAGGGTTGGCAGACACAGCCTTAAAAACAGCCGATGCGGGTTATTTAACACGGAGGCTTGTCGATGTGGCTCAGGATATTATCATAAACGAAGAAGATTGCGGCACGCTTCGCGGTATTACGGTCGAAGCCCTAAAAGACAACGACGAGGTGATAGTCCCACTGGGAGACAGAATTTTAGGAAGGGTTTCGTTGGAAGACATATTCGATCCTTTGACAGGAGAGCTTATCGTTTCTTCGGGCCAGCTTATTGATGAGCAAATCGTGGCCAGAATAGATGAAACCTCAATCGATCAGGTTGAGATCCGATCGGTTCTCACTTGCGAAAGCAAACAAGGTTGTTGTTCTAAGTGTTATGGCCGAAATTTGGCCACAGGAAGAATGTCCGAAAGTGGTGAAGCAGTCGGCGTTATTGCTGCACAGTCTATCGGTGAACCCGGCACACAGCTTACTTTGCGTACCTTCCACGTAGGTGGTGCGGCCTCTTCAATTTCTGTTGAAGCCTCTATCAACTCCAAATTTGCGGGTAGGGTCGAATTTGACTACATGCGCACAGCCAATGTAACCAACCGCGAAGGACAAGTGAGCGTGGTGGTAACAACGCGCTCTTCAGAGGTCAAAATCATTGACACTGCAACTGATAGGTTGTTGATAACTTACAACGCGCCTTATGGTTCAATTCTCAATATATCGGATGGGCAACTCATTGACAAAAACCACAAAATCTGTCATTGGGACCCCTATAACGCGGTCATACTGGCTCAGTCATCCGGTAAAATCGTCTTTGAGCATGTTGAAGAATCAATTACTTATCGTGAAGAGTTCGATGAGCAAACCGGACACCGCGAAAAAGTCATCATCGAAACCAAAGATAAGAGCAAAAACCCTGCTATTATAGTGCTTGGTGCCGATGGAGAGGAGACCGTTAGCAACTTGCCGGTTGATGCCCACATATCAGTAGAAGAGGGTGAAACGGTACAAGCCGGTGAAATCATAGCAAAAATACCTCGTTCGACCACCAAAAACAGGGATATTACAGGTGGTTTGCCACGTGTAACAGAATTGTTTGAGGCTCGAAACCCATCCAATCCGGCTATAGTGAGCGAAATAGATGGAACGGTTAGCTTTAGCACGGGTGTAAAACGCGGAAGCAAAGAGGTTTATGTTGAGTCGAGAGAAGGCATTAAGAAAAAATACCTCATCCCGCTCTCCAAACACATACTCATTCAGCCGGGAGATTTTGTTCGCGCGGGCATGCCTTTGACCGATGGAGCCATTACTCCCGCAGATATTTTGGCTATCAAGGGGCCTACTGCCGTACAGGAATACTTGGTCAATGAAATTCAGGATGTTTACCGCTTACAAGGTGTAACCATCAACGATAAGCATATAGAAATCATCGTTCGCCAAATGATGCAGAAAGTCATGATTATAGAAAATGGCGATACCACTTTCCTAATCAACCAAGTAGTAGATAAACTTACCTTCCGCGAGGAAAACGATGCCATCATGGATAAAAAAGTGGTGATTGATGCGGGCGATTCGGGCAAATTCAAGGTGGGTGCTCTTATTACGACCCGTCAGCTAAGAGACGAAAACTCTTCCTTGAGGCGCAGGGGGCTGAACCTTGTTAAGGTTCGTAATACCAATGTAGCAGTGGCTATGCCTACCTTGCAGGGTATTACGACTGCATCTTTAGATACCAAGAGCTTTATCTCAGCGGCCTCTTTCCAAGAAACCACCAAAGTACTCAGCGAGGCTTCTATCAGAGGCAAAACAGACATACTCAATGGCTTGAAAGAGAACGTAATAGTTGGTCATTTGATACCTGCCGGAACAGGCCTGCGTCGCTACCAGCGCATCGAGATTGATGCACCGGCAAGCGAGCAGTTTGTCGTTGCAGATGTACCGACCAAAAAGAGTCGCTCTCCCAAACCGCAATTTGCAAGAGACTAAAGTAAAGATTATTGGTTTAAAAATTAAATAGCCCACGGTTTAAACCGTGGGCTATTGTTTTATTCTACAATCGTAAACTCAACCCTTCGGTTTTGAGCCCTTTTGTTCGGGTCATTGCCCTCATAAAGTGGTTTAGAGCTACCGTAGCCTTTTCCACTAATTCTGGTTTCGGCTATTCCTTTTTCCACAAGGTACTCTTTGATTTTTTTGACGCGGGCTTCTGAGAGTTGTTGGTTCTTTACGGGGTTACCGATAATATCGGTGTGTCCGGCCATATCTATTTTGACTTCAGGGTTTTCGTGCAATAAATTCAAGAGTTTATCTAACTCGGGATAAGATTCGGGTAGCAGAGTGGGTTGTCCTTGTACAAACAGCACGTTTTTCAGGGTTACCGTTTTGCCGATTTCGAGTTTTTCCAATTCGATGTCTAAGTTCAGGCTGATATCTGAAGTGGAGGGGCTGATATCTTTTTGGTCTTCTTCTTGCAAATAGCCTTTAGCCTTTGCGTAGTAGGCTAATTTTGATTGGTAGGGCATCACAAGTTCAAATGTTCCTTTGGGAGTAACGGTTATTTTTTCTGATTTGCCTGCAAATTTGAGTTCAACTTCCCCTGCAAGCGGTGCTTTGGTTTTTTGGTCTCTCAAAGTACCTTTGATGGTTAGTTTGATCTCTTTCTTTTTTAGTGATCCTGTAATAGAGACATATAGGGAGTCAGGGTTTGTTCCCTCTTGGGCTTGAACTTTTTGCTCAAAGGGCAAATAGCCTTCTTTGGAGATTTTGACTTCAAAGTCTTTCCAGAGGGGCAAGGAAAACCAAGCCGCACCCCCTAAAGTAGGTACACTTCGCACTCTTTCGGATGAAGACGGGGGCATTAGGGTAACGACCGCGTTATCAAGCGCAAGTTTACTGTCTTCATCAATGGCGCTGACATATACAGAAGTGCCTCGGGGCGGGTTTCTTTCCAAATAAATGGTGTATTCTATTTTAGACTCTGATTCTTTGACTGTCAAAACGCCGTCATTTTTTTGGTAGTTGGGAGCGGAGACTTCCCAGTTGTACTCTTCTGAGTGGACAAGGTCAAAATTTGCTTTTCCTTCACTGTCGCTCATTTTGACAACATCCGAAGACTCTGCGGCAGCTATAGATATTTGGGCAGAAGAAACGGGTTTTGAGGTTTTTTTATCCAACACTTTAACAGAAATGGCAATCATTTTGGGTTTGGCTGCTACTACCGGCGGCTCAGAGTCCTCTCCGGGTACCACGCTGACCATGTCAATAAAAAAGTAAGCGTCGCTGTACCTGCCATCGAATTTAGGCCCTAACACAGTTTTGCTGGGTGGGTAAAAGTTGCCTATCACCATCACATCAAGATTGGGTTCGGTAGGTATGTAGGTAAAGCTGATTTTTTTCCATTCGGTTGAGTAGAAATATTCTTCCATTTTGAGCTGAGGGGTGTATTGCTGTAAGGCTTCAGCCCTACTTTGTTTTGGAAAATCATTGGTGAAAAGTACGTGCACGTCTTTGCCGGCACGGTTGCCATAGCTATTTTTTTGAGCGTTGGCCAAATAAAAACTCACAGTGTATTTTTTCCCTACTTCGGGAGCGGATTTGAGTCGTACGGCCAAGTACTCTCTGAAGTCTTGGTCGCCGTTGGTAATCCCAAAGTGTGCTACTGCATCTCCGTCATAGGGTTCGATATATCCGTAGTAAGTATCGGGGATTTTTGCCGCTCCTGAGCCTTTTCTGTGCATATAATCAACAGTTGCCTTGGGATAGCTCGCTTTTTCACCGTTCAATGCAGAAGGGGAAAGCCAATCTTTGACCAAATGAAAGTCAGCTTCTCCATACGGCAGAGACTTATATTCCTCAAAACTTGGGTTGGGTACTAAGTTGTTTTTTTGAGCCAAAGACAGATTGGCACATAATAAAATAATTGGCAGATAACCGAATTTTATTTTTTTGAGTGTTTCCATAAATTTTGTTTTTTTTTTTGATACGTAAATGAACAAATTATATTATCAAAAAACCAAATGTAGTGGCTGACTTTAATTTTCTTAAGAAAATTTGACAAAGGTTATCTTTTCTGTATTTCAAATTATACCAAGATTTAAATGATTTTTAAGATTTTAAGGATTGATTCGCTTGATTTTCAAGGATTTAATTCTAAAAAAATATAAAACCACTTAATTTATAGTATAACATGCCCCCGGTAGGGTAAAATACCCCAAAAATCTCGTTTGGGATAGGATGTTAATGGAGCGTTGCACATGCACCAAAATCCTGTATAGGTATATTGGAAATGAGAGAGCCATCTGACAATTTCGCAAGGGTAGCCTGCCTTTTTCAAATGGTAAACAAGCACCCGGTTCAACTTAATTCCACCAATGTAACCCCCGCATCGCCCCTGTCTGCATGCTCGTCGCGCAAACTCTTCACCTGCTTGTAGCCTTTCAAGTGGGTGCGCACCACTTCCCGCAAGACTCCGTTGCCTTTGCCGTGTAGTATCCTGACTTGCAGTTCACCGGCCAGCAAAGCCGAATCCATAAAACGCTCCAAAATAGGCAATACTTCCTCTGCCCGTTTGCCTCTTATGTCCAGTTCATGGCTGAACTCCAATTTTTTTTCCAAAATATTAATGCCAACCCCCAAGTTTTCGGCAATCGTGCGGTTTTGTTCTTTGGCTTCTTTACGGCTCACCTTGATGAGTCGGTTGGTTTTGAGGGTGGTTCTCAGTGAGCCGATGAGTACCTGAGCGTTTTTTTCGCTTATGGCCACAATTTCCCCTACTGCCGTTTGCCCTTCTATTCTCACAAAATCCCCCACCTTGAGGGCTTCAGTTTGTAGGGCATCAAAAAATTCGGTTTCGGCAGGCTCTATGGATTCTTCTATTTGGGTTTTGAGTTCTTGCAGTTCGAGGCGAGCTGTTTTAGTGGCTTGTTTCTCAGCTTTTTGCTCTTTGATGGCGCGGATAGTGTTTTCGATTTGGCGGTTGGCTTGCTCGATTAAGTTTTTGGCTTCGATTTTGGCTTTTTGGAGTATGTTTTTTTTGTTGTCCTCCAGTTCGGTACTTAGTTTTTGGTAGCGTTCCAACAGCTCTTGGTATTGGATTTGTTGTTGTTTGAGGAGGTTTTTTTGCTCTTCCAACTCTTTTTGCTCTGCTGAGAGTTTGAGCAGCAGTTCGTCAACGCTGACCTGTTTTTGTCCGACTTTTTGTTTTGCCTTGGCTACGACGGCTTTTGGGAGACCTATTTTTTGGGCTATCTCCAGCGCAAAAGAACTGCCGGGTTTTCCTTGCTCAAGCTCAAAAAGCGGGCACATATTTTCCACATCGTACTTCATGGCGGCGTTTTGGATGCCTTGGGTGCGGTCTGCAAAAAACTTGAGGTTGGAGTAGTGGGTGGTGATAACGGCAAAGACACCGTGTCCGTGCAAAGCCTCCAAGATAGACTCGGCAATGGCCGCACCCAGTTGAGGCTCCGTACCCGTGCCGAATTCATCCATCAGACAGAGTGTTTCGGTGCTTGCCTGCCGCAAAAACAACTTCATGGCTGTCAGGTGCGAGCTATAGGTGCTCAAATCGCTCTCCAACGATTGGTCGTCGCCGATGTCGAGCAAGATGTGTTTGAACAAGCCGATTTGGCTTTGGGGCTTTAGGGGCACGAGCAAACCACACTGCCACATGTATTGGCACAGGGCAACCGTTTTGAGGGCTACGGACTTGCCGCCGGCGTTGGGGCCTGAAATCAAAACGATTCGGATGGCTTCGTCTAACTTCAGATTGAGCGGGACGACTTTTTTATTGAGCTGTAAGATGGGATTTCGAGCCTCAATCCACTCAAGATGAGGTTTTTCGACAAAAATGGGTTTCTCTGCTCCCAGCAGCTGAGCCAGTTTGGCTTTGGCTCGAACAAAATCCATAATTCCCAAAAAGCTATTGATTTGCAGCACGATGTGCAACTCAGGACGGATTTGGTCTGTCAGGCGGGTCAGAATTTTGACCACTTCGGCTTTTTCTTTGAGCAGCAGTTCGCGCACGTCGTTATTGAGTTCCAGAAGTTGCTGAGGCTCAACGAATAGAGTTTGTCCGGTTGCCGAGCTGTCGTGCACCAGTCCACCGGTTACTCTTTTGTAGGCAGCATCTACGGGCAGAACGAACCTACCGTCTCTTATGGTGGGTTGGGCATCGTCTTTGGTGTAACCTTGTGATTTGTAGTGCTTAAGAATGCTGTCTATGGTTTTACGGGCTTCGGTTTCTCTTGCAGCGATTTGTTTTCTAATGTGTTGAAGTTCCGGCGAGGCGTTGTCTTTTACCTTGCCGGTTGGGTCGAGTACGCGGTCAATGGCGGTTTTGAGCGGCGAGAGCGAGAACTTTGGCAGCAAGGCAAACAGTTCTTGCGCCATTTCTTGGGTATGTTCCAGCAGGGCTATGACGGCCAAACCCGTTTCCAAAGCGCGTCTGAGGTGAGAAAATTCACTCTCGGATAAAAAAGCCCCCTGTATGGCCGCTTTTTCGCACAGTGAAGTTAAGTCTTCCAGTTCGTCTTCAGGAAAATTTTGCCCTGAGCGCAAGATATTGAGCATTTCGTAGGCTTGGTTGCTGAGCCTAGTGATGAGTGCCGGATCGGCGGAAAACCGCATTTTTTGGGCGTAGGTTTTTCCGATAGCTGTTTTGCAAAAAGATAGGATTACGTCGCGGAGTTTGTCGAAGCCGAGTTTTTGTTCGAAGTTTTGGGGGTATATCATCCCTGATTTTTTGGCAAAATTACAGATTTAGGCCAAGCGGGAGTAGCTGTTTGTTATCAAAGTGAGTGGCTGACCGAAAAGTGTTTGCAAAGGGCCAGTTTTGGAGTATAAAAGTGTCAGCCAAATACAAACTTGCGTAAAAGCACAAAGCTCCAAGTTTGCACGCAATCCACTGAGCTTGCCGAAGTGCCACCCCGCCTGACGCAAAACCGCTGTTGGCGGTAGTGGTTATTTGTCATTTTGATAGTTTTAAAATTTTAAATGCTCCTTGTACAACGATGAAAAATACAATTGTCCCAACGATGAGGTCGGGATATTTTGAGTTCGTTAAGTAAACAAGTCCACCTGCTACTATTACTCCAAAATTTACAACTACGTCATTTGATGTAAAAATCATACTTGCTTTCATATGTGCGTCCTTACTTTTACTTTTTTGCAGTAAGTACAAACAAAGTCCGTTGCCAATAAGCGCAAGAATTGAAATAATTATCATTGTCTGAAATACAGGAAATATTTCAGTCCCAATAAATCGTCTGATAACTTCAATAAAACCAAAAACGGCAAGTGTCAACTGAAAATAACCTGCGGACTTTGCGATGTTCTTTTTTCGCGTGATTGTTCCGCCAACGGCAAAAAGTGCAAGTCCATAAACAATGCTGTCGGCAAGCATATCCAAACTGTCCGCCACAAGTCCCATTGAGTTTGAAATAAAACCTGTCGTAAGTTCAAGTGCAAAAAAGAAAAAGTTAATGGCTAAAACTTGCCAAAGCAATTTTCTTTCTTGGTTGGTGTTTTCTGGTGTTCTGTAATTGTCTGCCGAAACGCTGTCAATAAATGTTGTATCAAACTTTAAGCTGTCAAGTCGTTGAAAAATTTGGTCGTAGTTGTCTGTATGAAAAACTGTTAGTTGTCTGTTTGCGATGTCAAAGTCCAACGAGTTGATGTTTGTCAAGTCGGCAAGTTTCATCCGTATCATTTGTTCTTCGGACGGGCAGTCCATTTTTGATATTTTAAATGTCGTTTTCTGCATTGTTTATCGTTGTCGGTTGGGTCGTCCTACCATTACTGCTAACGATAGGCTATAAAAAAAGCATTTTACAAACATATCAATATTTTGAAGTCATAATAAAAAGCTGTATGTTATGGCGTTGAAAAAATAGCTTGTTGTCATGCCCCTGCCATGCAAAACAGACCGCCATGAGGCTCAACAATTAGACACCCGATTATGAAAGGATGATTTATTTTCGTAAAAAACGGGCTTCTTCAAGGCTTTTTAAGCCATTATCAATAATTAGGTTAAAATTAATTGCTTAAAATAAGGTCTGCTTACAATTAAAATATGGGCTTATGATGCGCTAAAATCGCAGTTAATTATTGAGGGGCTGAGTTTTTTCACAGTCTGACGAACAGACCTTTGCGAAGGGCTTCTTGAGCGTAGGCTGGTGCGTTGGGGCAAAAGCCTTTTGCAAAGGTCGTGTTAGTGGCAGTTTTATTTAATTTCTTTCATTGTTATATTTCCATTTTCTTTCTTGTCTACAATGATTGCAAAGTTTGGACGTGTTTTATAAGTTTGTTTTTGTCCGACAATACTTTTATAATTTAATATTATTTCATTTTTAGTGTTTTTTTGTAAACTAATTGGGGTAATGGAAGTTTCTAAGTCTGTTTCTGGCAGAATTACAGCCACTACAAATTGTTTTGAAAAATCTATGTCGGTCGGTCTCCCTTCTTCTCCCATTGTTGTTGCCATACCAAAATTTTCATTAAACTTTTCAGCAGTTTCAATTTTCGGGTTGTCCAATTTTGTCACAGTATTATTTACAAAATAATTTTTTGCCACAGTGAAAGCAATGTTTGTCATTTTGGTTTGGTTTTGCGTTTCTACGGTATTGGTATTATTATTTTCAGCGTTTGTACTTTTACGAAAAGTTCCACACGATGTTAAAATAAAACTTGCTACAGTTACTACTGTTAAGATTTTTTTTGTCATTACTTTAAATTTTTAATTTGCCTACTTCTTGAAACGTCAGCCTGTGAAAAAACCGACCCACAAAAATAAGAATTATTTTGAAGTTGTATCAAAAAGCTGTATTTTTATTGCGTTAAAAAAACAGCTTGTTGTCATGCCCCTGCAACGCAAAACAGACCGCTTTGAGATACGTTTTTTGAGTTTTGAAGAGCATATCAGCCCCGATAATTCGGTTCGGTTTATTGATGCTTTTGTGGATAAATTGGAGTTAAACAAACTTGGATTTGCCGCCCAAACCATCAAAACCGAAGGCCGTCCCGCCTTTGAACAGTCTGCATTCCTGAAATTGTACCTCTACGGCTATCTCAATGGCCTTCGCAGCAGCCGCAAACTGGAACGGGAGTGCGTCCGCAACATCGAATTGCATTGGCTACTGTGCGGTCAGCAGCCCAATTACCACAGCATCGCCGATTTCCGCAAGGATAACCCCAGAGCCGCGCCGCCCGGGAAGCCAAAGAAAACCTGCAATCCGAAGCCCTGAGGGTGATTGCCGACAAGGGCTACCACAACGGACGGGAGCTACAAACCACACAATAAGCTGGTATCGAGACGCTTGTGGCGATGTCGGAGGTGGTCAACAGCAACGAGCACGGCACGCAGCCAGAGTACATGGTCTCGAAATTCACGTACCACAAAGAAACCGATACCTACACCTGCCCCGAAGGGCAAACCCTCACTACCAAAGGCAGTTGGCACGAAAAGAAGGACACCAAAAAAGTACTTTACCGCTTTAAACAATACCGCACGGCAGCCTGCACAACCTGCTCCGTACAGCACCTCTGCTCGGGCAAAGCCGACGGTCGGCGGGGGGTACAGCGAAGCGAATTTGCCGAAGCAATAGAGAAAAACGCCGAAAACTACCGGTACAACCCCCACCTTTACCGCCGCCGACAAGAAATCAACGAGCATATCTTTGGCACCATCAAACGGCAATGGAGCTACCACCACACCAACCTGCGGGGTTTGGAAAAAGTAAACGGAGAAATGGCTTTGATTATGACGGTTTACAACCTCAAACGAAGTTTGAACATCCTTGGTATGCCCAAACTGATAGAAAAGCTCAACAATTAGACACCCGATTATGAAAGGATGATTTATTTTCGTAAAAAACGGGCTTCTTCAAGGCTTTTTAAGCCATTATCAATAATTAGGTTAAAATTAATTGCTTAAAATAAG
>CAZRQL010000021.1:0-62587 GCA_964602415.1 uncultured Roseobacteraceae bacterium | reverse complement strand
TACTCGTAAGGCTTTTCGCATACGCCCCCTTAGGGTTAGAAGGGAAACTAACTTTGATGGCCATTAAAAGTGGAGCAAAAATCAAAAATCAAAAATCAAAAATCAAAAATCAAAAATACAATATGAATTTTTTGTGAATTTTTCGCTGTATGAATGTTAATGATAGTTAGTATTTTGAAGTTTAAGTGTTTACTGACGAACGATTAAAACCAAATTGATTCCTGATTCAGCAACAAGTAGAAACAGCACCTAACGGCTTTGAGAATAGGCTATGTGTCTAAGTCCGCTGTTGAAGATTTTTTATTGATGAATCCGTTTGCAAAGCAAAACAGCCACAGGATTGATCCCGTGGCTGTTGGTTTTTACTTGACTTCTACGCTGAGTGCGGGCTGCCAGTTTTTGTGCTCGGCGGTGTAATACAGGTAAGCGCATGAGGCGGGTGCTTCATAACGGCCTGCCATCTCTGCTTTGAGGTCGAGCGCGAAGCTGCGCACCTCAGCGGGCTTCATTTGTCGGTAGTAAATGGCCAAGCGGTTGCCGATAATTTCGTAGAAATCAAATACTTTCTCTTCCTGCATTTTTTTGAGTTGCCAAGGCTGAGGGGCAAGCCCGCCCGGGATACCTATCACAGCGATGGTCATGGGTTGGCCTTCTTTGGTCGTGTTGGTCAGGGTTGCGTTGAGCCTGAGGGTTTCGCCCACTCTGGTTTTGTTGGCAGCCAGTACGGTTTTGAGTTGGAGGTTACATTCTTTCGAGGAGACGGGCAAAAGGGTGCTGTACGTGGCTCTGAGGGTATATGGAAGGGCTTTTTTGCAGTTTCTAAAATACACTTTTACTTCATTTTTGCCCTCTTTAAAGTGCTTTTCGAGGCCATCAAGCTGGATTTCGCCTTTGTGTCCTTTGTCGTAATGGGTTTGGGCTACTTTTTTGCCTTCGACCCAAATTTCTATGTCTCCGGCTTCTGCTGTTTGTTTGCTGTAGGTAGCATAAGCGGCTAAAGCCTTCAGAGCCAATATGGTGGCTTGTGTGTTGCCGTATCCGCCGAAAGCATTGCGTCCGCCCACCAAAAACTCAATGGCCTTTCTAAAAGCCTCAATGTCTTTTTGGATGGCTTGTTGTGCGAGCATTTTGTTGAGTGCCAAAGCGGCCAAGGCTGTGGTTTCGATGGTGAGGGCTTGCCCGCCGGAGCGGGTGATGGAGTGGGTGCTGCCTGTCCATGAGCCATCGGGATTGCGCAAGGCATGCAATTCATCGAGCAGTTGGCGGGCGGTGGTGATTTTTGTGGGTACAGAAAAAATGGCATTGGCCAACAGGGCGACGATGTAGGGGTCTTTGGACTTTTCGAGCCAGCAGGCTTCAAACTCTTTGGCAACCAGTTCTCCGTACCCTGCCTCGGCCATGGCATAGACTATGTAAGCATTGGTGATTTGTGGGCTTGCCCCGCCAAAGGCATCGAGTGCTTGTGGGTTTCTCAAAAATCCGCCTTTGCCATCTTTGCGCCCTATCAGGTAGTTGGCGGTGCGCTCTACCATGGTGTTGTCCACGCCGGCATACACGCCCTGCATGTCTTTGAATTCCATCAGCCCGTAAGCGGTCAGGGCTTCATGCGCCGGAGTGCCCCCAAACCACTCGTACCCTTTCTCTTTGGTTTCGTAGCCAACAAGCCTTTTGTAGCCTTTGTCTATGAGGTCTAAGGCGCGTTTTTTGGTGGCTTCATCGCGGTGTTCGATGGTGTTTAGGTAGTTGAGCACCACGATATTGGGATAGGTTGAGGAGGACGTTTGCTCAAAGCATCCGTAAGGCTCTCTCAAAATGCTCTCAATACCTGCCATCAAATCGTCCACCACGCTGGGATAAGCCACAAAACCGGCCTGTAAAGTTCCCTCAACGGGCTGGTTGATATTGAAATTGGTCTTGAACTCAAGGGCTTGGCTGCTGGCGGAAAGAGCCACCGGAAAGCCTTTGTAGCCCACTTCTACCTCTTGCACGAAGGCATCGCGGCTGCCGTTACCGTCCAGTAGGGCTATGTAAATGCTGTCCTTTCCGGGTGTGTTTTGTATTTGGAAGCGCAACAGGCGGTTTGAAGTGCCGCTGGCAGCGATTTTGACTTGCGGGTTGATTTTTTCGGATGGTTTCCATGCTTGGGGGGCTTTAATTTCGAGTGTGCCCTCAAAAGGCTTGGGGGTGTTGTTGTTGAAAACCAGATTGACTATGACTTCGTCGCCCATCGTTACTTGGGTGGGCAGTTTGCAGTCCATCGAAAAAGGCAGGCTGGTAGCGTAGGTCATTTCTGCCCGCCCTACGCTTCCTTCTGCGCCCACCCCTTCACAAATAGCCCTAAAAGTGGTGATTTCGTCGGAATTATAGAAAATGACTTTGGCTTTTCCGCTTCGGTCTGTCTCCAGTGCCCCCTCCCAAAATATGGTAGAGCGAAAATCGGTTCGGGTTTCGATGCGCTGCCCCTGCGGATAGACAGGTTTGGGAAACACGCGGGCGCGGTAATAAGCGACCGCCGCAGGGTCTTCGTTTTGAAAATCGGGGGCTTCTTTTCTATCGGCCAATATGCGCTTTCCTTGGTTGAAATCATCTTTTTGTAGTTCCATAACCGGAGCGGCTTCAACCGCCTGCATGGGTGCGGGGGGTGCTTCTGCCATGGGGAGGGCTTCTTCTATACCCATTGCTGCACCATCCTCGAAGGCATCCTCATCATCTGCAACAAATCCTAACTTCCTTTCTCCCGGAGCATTATTGAGTGCCCTGTTTCTCCTAAATACCCCTTTTGCTACGGCGGTGGCATACACCCTGGGATAGAGATAAATTTCAATATCTTCTCTGTACCTTGAGACTTCTTGGGTCATCAAGTGAGGCTCTTTTGCGGCAGTGATGAGTAGGGTCTCGTAGAGTAAAACCCCTTCAAAGCTAAACCTGCCGTCTTTTTGGGTGATTTGAGTGCGTCCATCGGGCAGTTTGACGCTTACGCCTGCTAAAGGCTTTGTGTCGTCTCCAAAAACCGTTCCCGCTATGACAGCTTTTTGGGATGGGTGAGAGATAGTAGGTTTTTTGCCCTCCAAGATTTCTTTCCATGTAAACCGCCTCCAGCCTTTTGTCATCAGCAAATAATTTAGTGCGGTGGGGGCTTTTTCTTCTTTTGGGTCAAAATAAAAGGCGGCTTCTTCGATTTTTTCGGTCAAATCCTGCTCCAAAAGCAACTGCGAGAGGATATTGCCCTGTTTGTCGTCGGCAAAAGTGAACAGCTTATCGTCCACTACGGAGAGCGAAAACTGGCCGGGTATGCCCATCCCGCGCTCATCGGTTGCGCTGAGGGTGAGTTCTACTTTTTCGCGGGGTTGGTACTTGTCTTTGTCGGTGGTTAGGGTGAGGTTGAGTTTGCGGTGTGCGTTGACAAAAACCAGTCTCTCTGCCCGCTCTATGCCTTTGCTGTCAAAGAGCGTAACCACCGCCACACCAGCAGGCAAGTCTTGCAAAGGCACTTCGAGCGAATTGCTCCCGATGTTGGCTGTTACAGTGGTGGTAAAATAGACTTTTGAGCGCAACGACACCACCAACGCCAGTTCTTCGGCAAAGGAGGAATGGACGGTCAGGCCAAGTTTTTCTTTGTCCAAAGATTTTACGTTGAGGGTGTAGCCTTTGGGCTGGGGTTCGGGCAATGGGTAATTTCGTTGTTTGACCACAGCGCGGTAGGTCGCGCCCGGTTGGTAGGTAAAATCGAAAGCCCCCATGCCGTTGTGGTAGCTGGTAAATTTGGCCACTACCTTGTCTTTTTCGTCGCGAATTTCTCCTTCTATGTCAGTGGGTTTGCCCAAATCGTTGTTGGCCATGAAGGCTATGCGTGTGGGCTGTCCTACTACGGCATCGCCGCCTTCGGGGAAAAATCCCAGCGCGATGTTGTCCAATTGGATGGGTATGGCGCGGGAAATGCTTTCTGTTTGGCCTTTGTACTCTATGAGCACATTGAGCAGCCCATCGTTGGTATCCAAATCAGGCGGCAAACTGAAGGAAATAGAGGCATTGCCTTGGTTGTCGGTGGTTCCGGTTTCAGATTTGTACTCTTCGCCCAGTAGAAAAGATTTATAGACAAATTTGTGATGGGCCAAAGGGGTATTGTCCAAGGTTCGCAGCGATAGTTTGGCAGTTACGACCTCGTTGGCCGTGTAGCCTTTGCGGTCGAAGTCCAGTTTCATCAGCAGGCGCGGCAGCACCACTTTTTGGACTTGAATCTCTTTGACAAACTCTCGGTTGAACTCATTGGGTTCGTTTTTCATCCAGTTGGTGTAGGCACGCAGTTTGTAAAGGCCGCCGGGCAGTTCAGGGTCTATCACAAAGTCTCCTTGTGCGCTGCCGTTTGGAGCGATAAGAGAGAGCGTTTTTTCGACAGCACCCTTGGGATTGATGAGTTCTACGTACAAAATTTGGCTTTGGGTGGAGGCTTTGAGGGTTTCTCCATTGCGCAGGTAGGCTGCAAACCAGATGGTTTCACCTGATTTGTAGAAGGGCTTGTCGGTGTGCAGGTAAACGCGGTCTTGGGGAAGTTCGCGCACGAAGGCCAGCAGCTTTTCTCTGAGCGATTTTAGAAATTCGTTGTCCAACATAGAATTTAAATCTTTTATTTGTGCAAATGCCAAGGCAGCTATCAGTGCCACACTTAGAGACAGAAACCATTTTTTTCTCATAATGAAAAACATTTAAGTGTAAAGTTCCTTATATTTTTTAAAAGATAAAATTAATAAAGAATTCCACAATTCAATTGTGTTGAATTTTAAAAACCTTACAGGTTTTTATATAATTTGCGCCCATGAAACTGACAATCTTTGTTCATGCCTTCAATATTTTTATAGGAATAATGACTTTTTGGGCTATGGCCTACATTCCTTTCAATGTTATTCTGGGGGTCAATCAAGAATTAGATCTTTATGAGGAGGTTGTGTTTTTATTTGATATTTTATTGAATTTATGGTTTAGAGGCCGTTTTTGCTACATAAAATCCTCCAATGGTCTATCTATCTATTTGCGCAGTTGGTTTTGGATAGATTTGATAACTGTTTTTCCTTTTTGGCTGCTTTCGGATATGGTTATTTTTGAATTGCCGATTCTATTAAAATTTATCAAAGTTTCTTATTTTCTCAATTTGTTCAACCGGAGTTTGATTGGCCGTTGGCGGGATGCGTTTACTTTTTTTAGTTTACTGATTCTCACCATTTTGGTTGCTCACTTGATTGCTTGTATGTGGATGCTGTTGGGGCGGGTAGAGCCATCTAAGACCGAAATGGAAAATTATTTGTTGGCCATGTATTGGGCTATGACCACCATCACCACCATTGGATATGGCGACATCACCCCGCAGACAAATGCCCAAATTATCTTTACCATGGTGGTTCAGATTACGGGTGTAACTATTTTTGGTTTTTTAATTGGTAAAATAGCGGGGGTTTTTTCTAAAAAAGATCCTGCCGAAATTGAATACTATTCTCAAATCGAAAAACTCGATGCCCTGCACCGCCGCAAGGCTTTTCCCGATGCACTTTACAATCAAATCAAAGACTATTTTGGTTATAGGCTCGAAAACAGGCTGGGCAGTGATGAAACGGAGTTTCTTTCTTCCTTGCCGGATTCGCTACGGCAAGAAGTTTCCATGCACCTGAAAAGTGATTTGATAGAAAAAATACCCCTGTTTTTGCGTTTGGGGAAAGATTTTGTAGAAAAAATATCTCAAGTGTTGACCTTGAGGGTGGCCATACCCAACGAATACCTGTTCAGAGCCGGTGATACGGGCGAAGACATGTACTTTATAGCCAAAGGAGAGGTGGAGGTCGTATCGGCCTCGGGAGAATACATCACTACACTATTGGAGGGGAATTTTTTTGGTGAAATCGCCTTGATTAAAAATCAGCCCCGCAACGCTTCTGTGTTGGCCAAGACTTTTTGCAACCTGTACCGCTTGAGCAAAAGAGATTTTGAAGATATTATGTCTCTTTACCCCGAAGTGGCAGAGGAAATCAGAAAAAAAGCCAGCCTTAGAAGTTAAATTATTCGTTTGGCATCCTTTCTTTAACTTCGCGCTGTTATTTATGAGTAGATTCGCGCCGTGAAACTCATTTACCGAGTAGCTATACTATTGACAATAAGCAACTTTGCTTTTCCCCAAACCGATACCGTCAAAGTACAGGAGGTTTCGGCGGGATTGGAGAAGACGGTGCATTACTCCGCCGACGATACGATGATTTATGATTTTGTCAAAAAAGTCATGTATCTGGTGGGCAACAGCAAAGTGGTCTATGGCGACATTGAACTCTCCGCGCACCGTATCTATTTGGATATGAGTACCAATACGGTAAGAGCAGAAGGTTTCAAAGATTCGGCAGGGGTCTTGCGAGGCTTTCCTATTTTTATAGAAGGGGGCACCGAGTACCAAATGGAGCACTTGGCCTACAATTTCCAGACCAAAAAAGGCATCATCTCGGGGGCTATTACTCAGCAAGGCGAGGGCTTTATGGTCATAGACAGTGCCAAAAAACAACAGGATGACGTGCTTTGCGGGGTTTCGGGGCGTTATACCACCTGCAACCTCAAGCATCCGCACTTTGCCATCAGGAGTTCGCGCATCAAGACCAAACCCGGCAAATACGTCATTTCGGGGCCTTTCAACCTTGAGTTCAACGGCGTACCCACCCCTTTGGGCTTTGTGTTTGGTATGTTTCCCGTTCCTAAGACCCGCAACTCGGGCTTTATTGTTCCCACTTACGGCGAGCAGCCCGACCAAGGTTTTTTTCTCAGGGATGGGGGATTTTATTGGGCAGGAACAGAGAATATTGACTTGACATTGAGGGGCACACTTTACACGCTCGGGAGTTGGGGCATAAACGTAAGCAGCAACTACGCCGTCAGGTATGGTTTCAATGGCAGTTTTATGTTTGACATCAACAAAATCGTTCAAGAGCAACGCAATTTGGAAAAAATCAGTACCCAAGCCTTTCGGCTTACGTGGCGGCATACTCCTTTTGCCAAAGGCACTGCCCGATTTTCGGCCAATGTAGATATGCAATCCACCAATTTCAACCGACTTCGTGGACGCACCCCCACTGAATTTATTAGCCCCGCTTTTACTTCCAACATCCGCTACGACAACTCGCTTACCTTGGGCAACACACCCATCACTTACGGCTTTGGCATCCGTCAAAACCAAAACCAAACCACCCGCGAAGTCAGCTTCCTGCCACAAGGCAATATCACCATCCCTCGAATTTTCCCCTTCAAAAGCAAAACCGGCAAAAAGAACCTAATCACCCAACTCAACTTCAACTACGCATTTAATTTTAGCGGCAAAGCCGGTACCTTGCCTGCCGGCGACCAGCGGTTTGCATTCCCTACCCTAAGCCGACCTGCTCGCCGAGATACGCTGGAGTTCAATCTGGCCAATATAGCCCGTATGTTTGAGGATTTTGAGTTTGGAGTCAAGCACGACATACCCATCTCTACCACTGTCAATGTGCTCAAATACATACAAGTAAGCCCAAGTTTCAAATACTCTGAGATTTGGTACCCCAAGCGGCTTGATTTCCAAGCCCAAGGCGATACCATCGTCAACGTGCGCAGCCTCAACTCTTTCAGTCGCGCTTACGACTACTCGGGCGAAGTTTCGGCCAACACCCGTTTGTACGCTTTCTACCGCGTCAAAATCAAAAATGTTGAGATGATTAGGCAAATGTTTGTGCCCACGCTCAGCTTTGGCTATACCCCTGATTTTACCAATACGCCTCTTTATCAGCAGTTTAGTCTCAATCAGCGGCTACAAGGCCGCGACACCACATTGAGCTACGTCCAATCGCGCTTCCAAGGGCAGGGTTTCTTTTTGGGCAGCGGCGGGACAAGAGGCCGCAAAGGCAGCATCGGTTTTGGCCTCTCCAGCCAATTGGAAGCCAAGCTCCGCCCCAAAAGCGACACAGCCCAAGACCAAAAACCCCGAAAAATCAACCTCATCCAAAGCATGAATGTAGGCGGCAGCTACAACTTGGCCGCCGATTCGTTTCATCTTTCCAATCTGAACTGGGGCATTAGGACGGTATTGTTCAAAAATTTGAACATATCAATAGATGGCTCAATAGACCCCTATGCCCACCTAAGCGAAATGCGGGACGGCGAAGGCAAAATCGTCAGGGCAGCCCGTCGCTCACCCGTCTATGCTTGGCGGGCAGGGCAAGGCATCGGCAAACTCAATTCGGCGGGTGTTGCGCTTTCTACCGGCTTGAGAGCCAAAGAAAAAACCAAACGCAAGCCCAAAAACGAAGAAGAAGAGCGGCTGCTCAGGCATGTCAACGAAAGACCGGATTTGTACGTGGATTTCAACGTGCCTTGGTCGCTTTCCCTGAGCTACAACCTCAGGTACAACTCCTTTCTCAACACCAGCAGCATCACTCAGACCCTCAATTTTGGCGGAGATATGAGCCTGACACCCAAATGGAAGTTTCAGTTCAACTCCGGTTATGATTTTAAGCGAAGCCAATTTTCTTACACTTCCCTGTCTATCATGCGCGATTTGCACTGTTGGCAAATGGCCATCAACTACGTGCCTTTTGGGCCTATGCAATCTTATTCGGTCAATATCAACGTAAAAGCCGCCGCCCTCCAAGACCTCAAAGTGAACAAACAAGACATGTGGTTTGATAGGTTGAGGTAAAATGCAACAAGTATATTTTGCCAAGCGGCATGCAAGCCCAATATTTGAAGAAAAAAACATGGAACTTTTTAATCAAATTCCTTCATTGGATTTGGCCGATTTTGTGGCGGGCGGTCAGCGCAAAGAGCACTTTGTGGCCGATTTGGGGCAGGCTTTTGCACAAGTGGGCTTTGTAGCCCTCAAAAACCACGGCCTCAGCGATGAACTTTGCCAACACCTCTACCAAGCGGTTGAAGATTTTTTTGCGTTGGATGAGTCCATCAAACTCAAATACGACGGCAGCGCACTTGCCGGACAGCGGGGCTATACCCCAAAAGGGCGCGAGCACGCCAAGGGGCGCAACGTGGGCGACCTAAAAGAGTTTTATCACATCGGCCAGCCTGAGCCTGTGTGGGGATACCCCGAAAATATATTTCCCCAAGAAGTGCCTCATTTTAAGACATATACCCTCCAAGCCTTTGGCATTTTGGAGCAAACAGGGCTGCAAGTGCTCAGTGCCATTGCGCTGCATTTGGGCTTGCCCCAAGATTATTTTGAGGACAAAGTCCGGCAAGGCAACAGCATTTTGCGCCCGATTCATTATTTCCCTATCGAAGACCCTGCTGCTGTGCCTGCCGATGCCGTTCGCGCCGCAGAGCATGGCGATATCAATTTGATTACCTTGCTCATGGGAGCCAGTGCCGAAGGGCTTGAGATTTTGCGCAAAGACGGGGCTTGGATACCCGTAACCGCCCTGCCCGAGCAAATAGTGGTCAATGTGGGCGACATGCTCGAAAGGCTCACCAACGACCGCCTCCGCTCCAGCATCCACCGCGTGGTCAATCCCCCCCGCGACAAAATGAACCAGCCCCGCTATTCGATACCATTTTTTATGCACCCCAAAAGTGATGTGAATTTGGCCTGCTTGCCCCAGTGCATAGACGAGCACCACCCCAAACGCTACCAAGACATCACCGCCGGAGAGTTTTTGGAGCAGCGACTCAGAGAAATAGGGCTAAAAAAATAGCCGTAGCTTTAAAGCTGCGGCTATCAAATCCAGTCGGATATTTAAAACTGATTGTCAGCAAGTATTCTTTCCAAGTCTTCGGGCGTTTCTATACATTTGGATTCGTAAGGGGTGCGGCCTACTTTGACTTGAAAGCCGTTTTGTAGCCATCTGAGCTGTTCGAGGCTTTCTGTTTGTTCCAGCGAAGAAGGAGCGAGTTGGCAAATAGCTTTCAATGTATCCGCGCGGTAGCCATAAATTCCGACATGAAGCAAAAAGTCATAGCTTTTAAGCCATTCGCTCTGAGGAATTCGGGCAGGGTAAGGAATGACAGAGCGACTGAAATACAAAGCACAGCCCGCTGAGTTAAGGGCAATTTTGACCTCAGATATGTCGAGCAATTGCTCAAGCGAATGGGGCTTAATGGCCAATGTAGCAATTTGCGTTTGTCCGTCCAACAGTGCCCCCAACTCGTCTATTTGTTGGGGGTGTATGAAAGGCTCATCACCTTGTATATTAATGACATAATCAAAGGCTTGCCCTGTTTTTTCTAAGGCTTCCAAACAGCGGTCTGTCCCTGATGGGTGCTCGGCAGAGGTCATGAGTACCCTTCCTCCAAAACCCTGCACGTGTTGGAAAACACCCTCGTGGTCGGTAGCCACACAGACCTCGTGCAGACAAGCCGCCTTTTGGGCTTGTTCATAGACCCTTTGCACCATGCTCTTGCCCGCAATATCGGCGAGCACCTTTCCCGGAAAGCGCGTTGAGGCGTATCTGGCGGGTATGATTCCTAAAATCTTTGTCATAAAATATCAGGGAAGCGATAAAGGGCAAAATTGGGATTCTTTTTTACCTTTTCCAATATGATTTTGAGCATATTTCTGTCGAAGCCATTGTTTTCCCAAACCGTCCAGCCCATCAGGGCCACGGCTTGGTACATCAAAAACACCTTTACAGCCGGAATGTGCTCTACTTTGAGCATGTCCCGAAAGATTTTGTCCACTTTTAGCCTACCTGCACGGGTTTCACCAAAAGGATGGGTATAATAGAACCAGTCATGTACGGCTGCGGCACGCATGATTTCGGGGTCAAAAGGGCTGTAGGTGAGTTGCCAAAACGTGGCCGGTACGCTGGCACCATCGTAGCGAAAATACTGAGGCACGGCAAAATCCACCCCATCTATCTCAACCACAAAATCTTGGGTGATTTCATAGCTGTCCTTTTGTACCATATCCGCGCGGTAGTCGGGGCTGTTTTTGGGTATGGGCTTAACTATCAGAGGCGTTTTGAAAATAAATTCCATCAAAAAAGAATTTGATTGTATAAATAACCAAAAATAAAATCGTTCTCGAAAATAAACTGCCGCATAAACTTTTTTATCCGCCGCCGCGCATTTTATTTTTCAAGACCAAAAAAAGGAAAAAAGGCGTTCCTATCAGAGCCGTAACCACTCCGGTTGGGATTTCGGCTGGCGGGAACAATCCTTTTGCTACCATATCCGTCAAAATCAGTACGATAGCCCCCGTTATCCCTGAGATGGGCAGCACCCTTCGGTAGTCTCCCCCTACCATTTGCACGGCGATATGAGGCACCAGCAAGCCCACAAATCCAATCGGGCCGCAAAAAGCCGTACATGCCCCCACTGCTAAAGCCGTGAGCAAAATTATCATGCGTTTGGTGGTTTTGAGCTTTAGCCCCATATAAAAAGCGTCCCTTTCACCCAGATAAAGACCGTTTAGGGATTTGCCGAAAAAAGGCAAAAACAATAAGGCAGGCAACAGAAACAACGACACGGTTTTGATGCTCGCCCAGTTTAGCTGCGCCAAACTGCCCATAGCCCAAAAGGTTACGCTCCGCAATTGCGCCGCGTCCGCCCAATACAGCAGCAGTGTGATACCCGCCCCAAAAATCGAGTTCAGGGCAATTCCTGCCATGATTAAAATTCCGATAGAGGTTTCACCTTGTTTTTGAGAGAGTAGGTAAGCCACCCAAACAGCAGAAAGTGCACCTACAAAGGCAAAAATAGGCAAAGCAAAAGCCCCCAACCCGCTATGAGGCAGCCCCAGCACCGTGGCAAAAACTGCCGCAAAAGAAGCCCCTGCAGAGATGCCCAGTAGGCCCGGCTCTGCCAAAGGGTTGCGGGTAAGTCCCTGAAGAGCAGCCCCGCAGATGCCAAGCCCCGCACCCACCAAAATAGCCCCAAGCAATCGAGGCATCCTCAACACCCACACAATCAAATCCTGCTGTTTGTCAATATTGATTGAGGTATGAAAAATATGTGTGTTAATAATTTTCCAAACATCTGAATTTGAAATAGATACTGATCCGGTTTTCAAGTAAAGAAAACAAAGCAAGAGCAGCAGCACCAACGACAGCGGCAAAAATAGGTACTTCATGGGTTTTAAATAGAGTCTTCCAATTGAGACGCCGGCTTGCCGCTGAGGTACTCATTGAGTAGAAATTTAATTTTTTGAGGGCTTTGATTCCTAAATATCAAGCCTTTGCGCACATAAGAAATGCTCCCTGTCTCTTCCGACACCACCACAACGGCCACATCTGCCACTTCGGAAATCCCCGCCGCCGCCCTATGCCGCAAGCCCAAAGCCGCAGGAATACTTACATCGTCCGAAACGGGTAAAATACACCGAGCCGCCGCAATCCTATCTCTGTGGATAACCATAGCCCCATCGTGCAAAGGACTGTTTTTGAAAAAGATAGAATGAATCAATCGGCTGCTTGGCAGTGCGTCTATCAAATCGCCTTTTTCTATGATTTGAGAGAGCGGATCGTTGAGCGAGACAACTATCAGAGCACCTGTGTAGTTTTGGGACATAATACCGACCGATTTGACAATGCTGTCCACTATGGCGTTTTCTTCTTGTTCACTTTCTTTCCACTTGATTTTGAATATTTTGACAAATGGCAGGTTGTTGTAGTCGGTGGTTCGCCCCAGCACCAGCAAAAACTTGCGGATTTCAGGCTGAAACACAATGAGCAAAGCCAAGACCCCTACGGCAATAAACTGCCCCAATAGAGCAGACAGCAAAGGCATACCGATAGCCTTGACAAACAGAAAGATAAGATAAAAAAACAGAAACCCGAAAAATACATTGACCGCTATGCTGCCTTTGATGAGTTTATGAAGTTGGTACAAAAGCACCGTGATAGCCATAATATCCAAAAAATCTATCAGAGTAAATTCCAGAAATCCGATAAATATGGCGAGCATTGGTATTAATTTAGCTTTGCAAAAATAAACAAGGCAATGGAAAAGCAGGAGCAAATCAACAACTTTGAAATTCGGCAAGCCCATGTAACTGATTTTGAGCAATTGGCGGCATTGGACAAGGTCGTCTGGGAGGATGCAGAAATTCCCGACGGCAAGCACGTCTGGCGGCATTGGGTGGAGTACGCCTTTTGTTGGGTTGCACAACCGCGCACGGATGCGATTGCAGGGGCGGCTTTGGTGTTGCCTACCGCGCAGAGCAAAAAACTTTGGCTTCACAAACTTTTTATCAGCAAGGAGTTTCGTGGGATGAAACTAGGTAGGTATTTGCTTGTCAAGGCTTTGCACTTTGCAGATTCACATGGCTCAGTTACTGAGCTTACCGTTTCCCCTCAAAATCTTGCGGCATTGAGGCTCTATGAGAGCTTGGGATACAAAAAAACATTTGTAGAAAACTTTTACGGCAAGGGCAAAGACCGTTTTTTAATGCGCAGAGAGCCTTTTGGCAAATAAATCGCTTTCTACTGCTTTCCCTGCCAAGCGGCTTGGCCTTTACACCAAACCCTATTGGGTCTGAGCCGGCCTTGCCAATACAAAATTTCGCGGTAGTCGTCGGTGGGAAAAGCCACTATATCAGCAAAATAGCCCGTATCCAATTGTCCGACAAAGGCTTTTTTCAAAGCCAGTGCAGCCCTTGAGGTAATGGCCGCCAAGGTTTCGGCCAAAGTCAATTTTTCGGCTGCCCCCAAAAAAGCCGCCTGAGCAAGCAAATCGCCGTTGGGTGCAGAGCCCGGGTTGAAGTCCGAAGCAATCGCCAAACAGCAGCCTTTGTCCAACAGCATCCTTGCAGGGGCAAACCGCATCCCCAAACCCAACGATGCCCCCGGCAAGGCCACCGCCACCACGTCGCTGCCTGACAGAAGTTCCGCTTCATGCGCCCCGCTCGCCTCCAAATGGTCTGCCGAATCTGCCCCCACTGCTACGGCCAGACGGCTGCCCCCCGTGGAAAACTGGTCGGCGTGTACCGTAAGGCCAAAGCCCATCTGCTTGGCTTTCAGTAGGTATCCCAATGACATTTGATAAGAAAAAGCATGTTCTTCCATAAAAACATCTACCCGATGGCACAAATTCTCTTGCTTGAGTTGGGGTAGTAGGCTATGCGATAAGTGTTCTAAATAGGCTTTGGGGTCTTTGTCTTTTGGGGGCACGTGAGCGGCCAAACAAGTGGCTACTATGGCAATGGGGCTGTGTTTGGCGGCTTCTTGTATGGCGCGAAGCATTTTGGTTTCGTGCTCATCATCAAGGCCGTAGCCCGATTTTATCTCTATTGTGGTGATGCCCGATTCTAAAAACCCTTGCAGCCTGTCAGCAAGCAGTTCAATGAGTTGTTTTTCAGAGGCTTGTCGGGTTTTTTCGACTGTGTCGTAAATCCCGCCTCCCTGAGCCAAAATCTCTTGGTAGCTTTTTCCCGATACCCTCAAGGCATAATCTCTCCGGCGGCTTCCGGCAAAACAGGTATGCGTATGGCAATCCACCATGCCGGGAATGGCTACACTATCTCTTTCAATTTCAACAATATGTGCTCCTCGGTGCTCTTTAAACAACTTCTCAAATTCACCTACGGCAACCACTTTCCCTGCTTGGCCTATCAAGATGCCCGCCTGTTGGATGACTTCCAACTCATCGTCTTGGATGGCTCCTTTGGCTCTCAAGTCCCTCATGGTCAGCAGTTGCGTAAAAGGGCCAATCAATTTGCTCATTTTATCTTTTTTTCGATGGGAACTTTAGTACCCGAATACTTGACCAAATCCACTTCAACCGCCCCAATAAACATAGAGGCTTTGACTTTGATGGGCACACGGTTTTGGTCTGCACTCACCCAAAAACGGATGGAGTTTTCTCCGGCAAACATCTGATTTTCTGGCATAATAGGGGCCATTTCGTAGCTCTCAACTTTGCCGAATTTGGTAGATGCCAACCGTTTGCCTATGTATCTGATTTTGAAGTCATAGCATTTGTCTTCAAAAAAAGCAGGCAGTTCTATGATTTCACCGCCTTTCATGCTCTCAAAATCCAACGTGCGCAGATAATAATAACCGCTGATAATGTCTTGTGCGTAGGGTTTGACCTGAAAAACGCTGTCTCTCTTTTTCTCTCCTTCTGTGGCGATGACCCTCACGGTGTTGGACTTTTGATTGAAAAAGGCAGTTTCTTCCAATTTATACCTGTTTTCTTCGATATTGCGGTAAGATTTCCATGGCACAATCTCCGCCGTATCTATAAAAGAACGCCACAAATCGTTTACTTTCATCCCCAGAGCAAAAAGTCCCACTGTTTTGCCCTCTACATCAACGCGGTAGCAGATTTTTTTGTCCAAATCATACAACTGCCTATCCATTTTGACAGTTGCACGACCTGCATTGATGATGCCGTAATGACAAACGTATTCATAAGTCTCACCTCGTTGAAACTCTTTGAATGTAAGGGTTCTTTTTTCGTATTGGCTGGCTTCATAGCCAAAACCACAACACAATCCAAGTAGTGTTAAATATGAAACGGCTGTTTTTATCATGATAATAAAGACAAATCAATTTACAAAAAATACCAAAAAGCAATCCAAATTTATACCAAGATTTAAGTGATTTTTAAGATTTTAAGGATTGATTCGCTTGATTTTCAAGGATTTAATTATAAAAAAAATATAAAACCACTTAATTTATAGTATAACATTAAAAAGCGACAATTTTTTGAATAATTTGTATTGTGCAACAGAGAAGTTTCTTGAATAAAAGACAAATGCCTTTTATTACCCTCACAAAATTCACATTTAGTTTTTTTTAGTACAATCTTAGTGAAATATAAGGGTTGTCAATTTGCAAAAGTTTTGGTCTGTATGCAAAATCTAATCATCGGTTTTTTGGTGCTATCGCTGTTGGGGGCGTTGGATATGTACATTTCCCGATACATCAAAATTTTTTCAAAAAACTCCAAACAGTCTCGAAAACTTCTATTTCTACATTGGTCTGTGGCTTTGCTATGCGTGCTTTCGGTGCTTTTGTTTACCACGATTTTGACAGCTTTTGAGTATAGAATAGCCCGCTCGTTTATTTTTTCGATGATATTTAGTGTTTATGTGTCTAAAATCGCGGCTGCTTTTTTCCTTTTGATTAGAGATATCAGTCTGAAAATACGCCCTCTTCCCAAAACACCTTCTCCCGATGCCATTACGCGCTCTGAGTTTTTGTTGCGTACAGGCGCGGTTGTGGCTGCCTTACCGCTTGCGGGCACAGGCTTTGGCATCCTTTCAGGTGCGCACGATTACCGCTTGCGCAAGCACAGGCTTGCCATCAAAGGACTACCCAAAGCATTTGAGGGGCTTACAATAGGCCAAATATCTGATATTCATAGTGGTAGTTTTTTCAACAAAAGGGCGGTTGTAGGAGGCATTGAGATGCTGCTTGCCGAAAAGCCCGATTTGATTTTTTTTACGGGAGACTTGGTCAATGAGCGAACCGATGAAGTGAAAAGCTATTTTGATACTTTTAGTCGCTTAAAAGCCGATTTGGGGGTGTTTTCTGTGTTGGGCAACCATGACTACGGTACTTATTACCGCAGTTGGCCTGATGATGCCGCCCGCAACCGCAATTTTGCCGATATGCTCGATGCCCACAAGCGGCTGGGGTGGCAGCTATTGCGCAACGAAAACCGTATTTTGGAGCTTTCAGGTGAGAAACTTGCCATTTTGGGCGTTGAAAATTGGGGCAAGGGGCGTTTCCCAAAATGGGGGGACATTACCCAAGCCAATTTCGGTACACAAGATTGCAAGGTCAAATTGCTCCTCTCCCACGACCCGAGCCATTGGGATGCCCAAGTCAGGCCTCTGGCTCCCGATGTGGACGTGATGTTCTCAGGCCATACCCATGGGATGCAGTTTGGTGTCGAAATACCCGGATACGTCAAATTCAGCCCCGTTCAGTTTGTTTATCCGCAGTGGGCGGGACTGTATCAAACCCAACGTCAGCAACTGTATGTCAATCGAGGATTTGGCTACATAGGCTATCCGGGCAGGCTGGGTATCCCGCCCGAAATCACTGTTTTTGAGTTGTATGGAGCGTAAGTTAACAAGGCTATTTGTTAATATTTTTAAAAATTATTTTAATGATAAATATTTTTAAAAACATAAGTAAGTAATTTGAGTTTAATTTAGAAAAATCCCAATGAAAAACATATCTAAGTTCTTGCTTATTGCCTTCTTATTTTCTGCCTCATTACACCTTTTTTCCTGCGCTGACGCAAATTGCAGACGGTGGTCTAAACAAATATACGGAAACAAAAACTACGGCGAACTCAAACACCGCAAATCATCGTTCTACGGCGTTAAGTAGTTATCTTTTTATCAGTATTTTATCAGTCTGGCTAAACCCTGATTGGCTAAAACACTTCACCAAGTACAGCCCTTGCGTCCATTGACTTACATCAATGGAAATGTTGGAAACAAACCGATTTTTGTAAATTACTTCAGAAAGAGTATTGCAAATGACAATATCAATGGGCTGCTTGCCTGAGGCGATAATATTGAGAAAATGATTAGCCGGATTGGGGTATGTTTTTACTGTTAGTTCCGCGCCTGCACCAAACTCAGCGGCTATCACCGGGCTGTATTCAAATGAACCATTTTTTTCCACGGCTTTGAGCCGGTAGTAGTTTGGGCCTACTTCAGGGTTGGGGTCGGTGAACTGGTACATATTATTTTCTGTGTCTGCATTGATGTAGCCAATCGACTCAAAAGCGGTGGATTGATTTCTTTTTTCAATTTCAAAATGCGAAATATTGGGCATTTGTTCGGTTTTCCAACTTAGGGTGATTCCTTGTAATGACACCTGCTTGACTCTCCATTCTAAGAGCTTGATAGGCAAAGGATTGTTTAAAGCGTCATCCGTACCCAACGTAAATGGACTAAACGAGCTGACAGCAGAAGCACTCTCTACGGATCCTTCAACAGAATTGCCGACTTGGTTGTCTCCGCCATGATTGACCCATTGCGAGCCATTCCAGCGCGCTACCACCAGCGAGTTGATGTCGTCCACCCCGCCACAGGTGCTTCCATCCATGCGGTTGCGGTAGTTGAGCGTAACAAAGACCGACGAAGAGGTGGAAACTCCCCTGTCTAAGTTCCAGTATTCGCATCGGCTGACCCTTTCGAGTCCTGTCTGGCGGTTGCTGCGCAAATAGCCGTCACTTTGGGGGTCTTTATTCACATATTCGGCAGTAAATTCGTCAGTGGCTGAGCTTGGGGATGATATGCTAATGGGGATGATAAAGCCTCCGCCTCCGGTAGGGAACGTAAAAGCAGAGTTGCCGATTTTTTTGATTTTGCCCTCTACATAAGAGTCGTCGTAGCCTCCTGATACACTCGACCCGTTGAGCATGGTCAGCGGCTTGCTGGGTTGATTGACTTTTAGAATACCCCCTTCAAGCATCAGTTCATCTATGACCTCCAAGTTCATATCCACAATCAGTTTTCCCGAGGGTTTTTCCATACCCAAAATATTGATTTTGTGTACGGTAGTAGGACCTCCAATCTGGCTGAGGGTTTGGTCGGTAGAGGAAGCAAACACTGCCCCCCCTCCATTCTGCCCAACTACGATAGGAATGACGGGGTTGGTATTGCCGGTCTCAAAGGTGACATTGCCATAGTAGTAGTTCAAACTGGAGTACGAAGGCCTCAAGCCCGCTCTTCTTTTTCTGATATAATGCACATCACCGTAGTAGGTATCTGCTAAGTCGTTGCCCATGGTGATGCCGTTGCCTTCACTTGAGCTATTGTTGTGGTCAACTTCTATGGTGGCTTTTTTGTGAAACTCATTGCCTCCGTACCAAGTATTATCCAACCTCCCTGTTTTTTGGATACTAAATTCTTCAAAGAACTCGCAGTTTTTTAGCTCATCCAGTCTTGGTGAAACCAGGGTGACATTGCCGTAAAACTTAGAATTGTCAAACGTATTAAGTCTATTCCAATTAATGCTTAGGCCTCCATACCATGTTGAGTTGATGGAGTTGAGTTGTGGAGTTCCTGATGAGGCAATTGTTACGTTATCGGTGCTAAGTTTGGTGAATTTTTCAAACCTCAGGTTGCCATCAACAAAGCCCAGCGGGCCTATTTTTATGGTTCCTCCGGTCTGCTTGGCTGTACCTCCATCTTCACAAAAAAAGATCCCCCCGCTGCGATTGGTGGACTCAAAGGTGATGTCGTCTTCAAAGGTGTTATTAGGCGAATTGTAAGCAAGGTATATGATATTGCCCTCACAGGAGTTGGTAAAATAACATTTTCCCTTATAGGTATCTGTCCCGGTGGTTGTTGAAAGTTTGTATCCCAGGACTATTTTGTAGTAATCAGAGCCTACCTTCATAGGATCTAATGCAGCATTGTTGATGATGGTCAAATCGGAGTGAAAAGTACACTCTTCTGACCCTGAGGGAAAAAATAGAGATGAGGCGGCTGTTTTTTCGATTTTTACTTTGCCATAAAATTGATTTCCTGCTAAACCAAACCAAGGGGTTTTGATGTCTAAGTCGCCATAAAGGGTACAGTTCCTGATTCCTAGCAAGGCGTTGTTTTTGAAAACTATATTAGATGCCAGTGTACCGCTCTTTGTTATTTTGTAAAGATAGATGTATCCGGTGTTGATGTCATTGGGGCCGTTTGCGAAATAAGAGTTGGTGCCCATCAGGGTTGTTCCACCACTTTCGCCTATTGAAAGTAGCTTTGAACTGCCATAAGCCTCTAAAATGACGGCTTTTTCAAACTTGTTGTTCAATGCGCTGTTGGCAACTTTGAATTCGCTGTCTCCACTGCTTCTTAGCGTGGCATCGTCATTGAATATGTCAGGATTGGTTACCCCAAAAATAAAATCCCCTGTTCCTGCGCTGTGGATGATGGCGGGTTTGTTGAAGGTGTTGCCGCCGTTGCTGTTGGCTGTGGAGCCGGTTTTCTTGAGTTCTGTGCTGCCGTTGTAAGTGGAGTTGGTTGAGATGAGTTGGGGGGCTTCGAGTGTCAGGCTTCCGTTCCAAGTGGAACTTACATTTTGGATGCGGGCAGTGCCAGTCAGTGTCAGGCTCTGGGCTGTGCTACCGGCTTGGGTAAATTTTTCAAATCTCAGCGTGCCACCTGTAAATGAAGTAAGTACGCTGATGGTTTTCCCCGAGGCGAGCGTGATGCCACTGCTGCTGCTTCCGCCCAATGTGATACCTGAATTTATATCGGAGTTTGTGCTTTGGATTTGTATGTCACCGTTGATTTGGTTGCCTGTTGAGCTATTTGCCAACACTATTTTGCCGGTTCCGGTATTGATGAGTTGTAGCTGGCCGTTGAAGATGTCTTTTTGCCCCACACCAAAATTGAGTGCGTTGGAGCCTGTTTGGGTCAGTTTGACTGTTCCGTTGAAGGTGTTGTCGTAGGAGTTGGTGGCGGAACTTTGGCTGGTGGATACTTCAAGTGCTTGGTCGTAAGTGGATTTTATTGATGTAAACGTACTGACGGTGGCTTTTACTTTTGCATTGATGGCCATAGTGGTAGAGGCTGTACCTATTTGGAGCGGGCCTGCGGTGCAGTTGAGTTCGGAGGAAGCCCCGCCATTGAGGTTGCCGGCTTTGAGGGTTGCCCCGTTGGTAACGGTGAGTTTGAAGCCGTTGAGGTCTAAAGTGCCGGACTCGATGGTGAGTGTTTTGACGGTTTTGTTAGCATCCAACTGGCAGTTGTTGGTGGCTGAGTAGATGACGATGTTGTGGGTTGCGGCGGGCACTCCATTGGGAGACCAGTTGGTAGAAGTTCCCCAATCTGAACTGGTGCTTCCTGTCCATGTGTAGGTTTGCGCAAAAACAGTAGTTGCGCTCAAAAAAGTTAGCAAAAAAGTAACTGTTGGTTTCATGATAAAACGTTAACTTAATGTTAATACGAAAACTTCATAAAACGGTTGATATACTATAAATTAAGTGGTTTTATATTTTTTTTAGAATTAAATCCTTGAAAATCAAGCGAATCAATCCTTAAAATCTTAAAAATCACTTAAATCTTGGTATAAATTCAAAATTTTCAAACTATTTAAGATATAATTTTTCGATGGTTTTGATAGGCCCTTGGCAGTGCTGTTGGTGGCAGGCTATACAGGAGGCTACCAAAGCGTTGTAGGCTTCTTTTTTGGGCAGTTCTTCGGTGTAGAGTTGGTTTAGCTGCGCCAAAAAGTGCTGTGCCATAGCCTCAAAAGCAGGGGTTTTGATGTTTTCATCGGTTGGCTCTGCGGTGGTGAGGGCGGCAAAGTCGGCTCTGAAATCGGGAAAAGCCTGTTCTTGCGTTATGCCTTCTTTTACCTGCTGGCAACTTTTTTGCATCTTTCGCATCAATGCGCTCAACTCGCTGACCTTACGAAGGTTGGCGTTTGCTTGGTTGTTATTCTCGCTTTTTTCACAAGAAAGAATACAAGCCCACAAGAATAAAAAAGAAGAGATACCAAGACCTTGTTTTAACATTGTTATTTAATTTTTAGTGTATGATTGGCAAACATAATTGTCTTTACATAAATTTTTAATGATGAGAAGAATAACTTTTTTGGTGTTTTTTGTTTTTGCGAGCAATTTTGGTATGGCTCAACGCAAATGCACGGTGGCCATGAGTGAGGCCGATTTTTCTACTTCCAAGCGTGCCATCGCTTCTGTGTCGAGCATGGTGCAGCGCATGAACCGCTGCCAGACCTTGGTGCAGAGCAATTGTTTGTCTGTGTCGCAGTTGAAAGACTTGCTGGAGTTTTTCCCCGAGGATGCCGACAGACTCCAACTCTCTCAGGCCGCACTGCCCAATATCACCAACCGCGCGGATGTTTACGAAGTGATGAACTCGTTTGCTTATTTTTCAACGGCATTCAAATTTTATGAACTCATTGGCGCAAAACCGCTTGAAGTGCAGACACCTGTTCAGCCTGCGCAGCCTGCTGCCCGCCCCCAGCTTGAGTTTCCCCCACTCAACTACCCTTCTGCCGAAACCTACAACGGCAAAAAGAATTGCGCTGTTTTTCTATCGGATGCCGATTTTGTGTTTTTGGCTCAAAAAATTGTCGAAACAAGAGACGAAAATCACAAGTTTGCCCTTGCCAAAGACATAGCCACCAAAAACTGCCTCTCTACCGCACAAGGCATGAAACTTGCCTCCTTGCTAAAGTTGGAAAAAGACCGTCTTGATTTGCTCAAGGGGCTTATGCCTACAGTCTATGACGAAGGCAATTTTTCTCAAGCAGTGGCTTTGTTTGCCCACCAGCCCAACCGCCAAGAGTTCAGTTCCTTTGTGGCTTCTTTTACACAGCCTGTCGCGCCCGTGCCGGTGAGTTGTGTGGTAACCGATGCGCAGCAACAGCAATTGGTTAGCACGCTAAAAAATCAACCCTCCTCTTTTGACAGGCTGGCCATAGCCAAAAATATGATTCCTGCGAGCAAATGCTACAGCTCCAACCAAATCAAAGAGGTGGTGGCTTTGTTTCCCTCCAGCACAGACAAACTGGAAATTGCCAAATTCTGCTATGATTATACAACAGATACGCAAAACTTTTTTGCTACGGTCAGCCCTTTGATTCCCTCTCAGTTTGACCGCCGTGCGCTGAGCAACTACATAACCTCTAAACAGCGATAAACCCAATGCCAATGACAGCAATTTTTAGAATCTAAATGAGTTTGTTATTTTGCAAAAAAATATGACCATGAACAACTTAATCAACAAGTATTATTTTGACAATATACCCGCTCTCAAACAATCTTTTGATACAGCCTATCCCTACCGCCATTTGGTGATGGATAATTTTTTGGATGCCGACTTTGCAATGGCTTTGTACGAAAAATTTCCCAGTGTGGAGCAGTTGTCCACTCACTGGAAAGGACTCAACGAAAACAAATACGAAGGCTCGGATTACACCAAGTTCGCCCCTGAGTTCAAACAGCTAAGGGACAGACTTATGTCTGAGGATTTTTATCAATTGCTCACTCAAATTACGGGTATCAAAGACGTTTTTATCACACCCGATTCTTTGGGTTCGGGTATCCACCAAGGTGAAAACGGCAGTTTTCTTGACATACACATTGATTTCAATATTCACACCAAGTTGGACGTGCACCGCAGGCTCAACCTACTTATTTATTTGCAGAAGGATTGGAAACAAGAGTACGGCGGGCATTTGGAGCTTTGGAACGCTGATATGAGCCAATGCGAGAAAAAAGTCGTCCCCCAGTTCAATCGCTGTGTGCTCTTTGAGACCAGTGAAATATCCTACCATGGCTACGGGAAAATCACCGTGCCGCCGGATATTACAAGGAAATCTTTCTTTGCTTATTTTTATACCAAAGAAAGAGACAACGCCGCCCCTTACCACGATACGGTCTTTCGTGCAAGACCCGAAGAAGGCAAAGCCAAACAAATCAAGACTACCATCAAAGAAAGTCTCAAAAATACGGCAAAAGCCACTTTGAGAAAGCTGGGTATCAAACTGTAACACAAGTTTGATGTTTTGTTAATTGTTAGGCAACTTATCTTGTAAGCGGCTTGTTTACTTTTGCGGTTAAATTTTATTATGATTAATACAACAGAAATTACTTCTCACGAAGATACAAGTGATAACGTCATACACCAAAGATTGCTATTTCCCTATTTTGAAGCGTCCGGCATGGTAGTAGGCGATGTATTGGAGGTGGGTTGCGGAGCGGGCAGAGGCACAGAGGCTCTCATTAGCAAAGCCAATTCCTATACAGCCATTGACAAAAACCAAACACTCATTAACATTTTGTCCCAAAAATACCCCCAAGCTCGGTTTATTACTGCCAATATCCCTCCTTTTTTGACGCTCAATTCATCGAGTTTTGATACAGTAATTACGTTTCAAGTCATCGAACATATTGAAGACGACGAACTTTTTCTCCAAGAGATTAGGAGAGTACTAAAGCCGGGAGGTAAGTTGATTTTTACTACCCCTAACCGAGACCTTTCTTTGACCAGAAACCCTTGGCACATCAGAGAATACAATGCCCAAGAGTTGCTGAAACTCTGCAAAAAATTTTACAGCCACGTAGATTTGTTGGGTATTGGAGGCAATGAAAAAGTTTGGAAATATTACCAAGAAAACAAAAAAGCAGTAGATAGATTTACCCGCTTTGATATTTTTGATTTTCAGCACAAACTTCCGCGTAGGGTCTTGCAGTTTCCTTACGATGTGCTCAACCGCCTGAATCGCAAGAAATTGATGAAGAAAAGCTCCGGTTTGGTAGCCGATATTTCCCATGAAGATTATGTTTTTTTGACCGATTGGAGTCGCTCATTCGATTTCTTTTGTGTCTGCACGAAAGTGAAGTAAGATGAGGTTTTTGCTTGTAGTACTGTTGTTTGTAGTGGGGCACGTTGGAGCACAAATCAATGCTGACTCGTCTGCGGTCTCTTTGTCCCGAACCCTTATCGAACAAATGTACAACTGGGAGTTTGCGGTTGCAGATAGCAATTTGCGTATTTTAGCCCAAAAATACCCCAACCATCCGGCCATTCCTTTTGCCTCAGGTATGATTCTATTTTGGAAGTATTACCCCACATCTGACAAAAGCTCTGAACTCAGAGAGCAAATGGAACTCTTTGAGCGCAGCACAGAACTGGCAGACCAAATACTGAAAATCAACCCCAAAAATGCAGAAGTAAAATACATTCGCTTGGTGGCCAGAAGTATGATTTTGCGTTACTATGCCGAATTTGGGCACTATCTTTTGGCATTGGGTGAGGCCAGAAGCCTTTACAACTCAATTTTGGAGGGTATGAAACTGCAATCAGAGTTTGCCGATTTTTATCTTACATCGGGGATTTATTATTATTATCGAGAATTTTATCCCCAAGCCTATCCCGTTTACAGGCCTTTTATGAGTTTTTTTAAGAAAGGCAACTGTGAACTGGGGCTTAAATTGGTTGCTAAAGCTACACAAACAGGGGTTTTTTCTCAGCCCGAAGCACTTAGTTTTGATGCGCATATCCGCCTCAGATTTGAAAAAGACAAACAGGGCGGATACCATCTTTATACCCAGCTTTCGCAGAGGTATCCCAATAATTTATTTTTTTTAATTTCGTTTGGTGAAGCGGCTGTAATCAATCAAAATTGGCAAGATGTTGAATCCGTATGTCAAAAACTAAAAAGTAAACTCCCTTTGCATCCTATTTATGAGGGTTATTTACACATTTTCGAAGCCTATTTGGCGGAGCTAAAAAACGACTTTAATGCTGCCGAACGGGAGTTTTTGGCGGCTTTGCAGTTGATGCCTCAAATGGGCAAACCACTTTATCAACACGATACTTTTATTTATGCCGGCTTGAGCAGGGTTTACAATCATAAATTAGAAAAAGAAAAAGCCCTTTATTATGCCAAAAAAGCCAAAAATTCTGACGCATTAGGCATCATTCAAGATTTTGGTCTTTTGAAAAGAGTAGAATAATAAATCAAGCCGCTCATCCAAAAAGGCTCTGTGGCTATTTTGTAACGCCAAAGCGTGCCATAATTGGGCGCGGAAAACGCCAATAACAACACCAAACCACAACAATAAAAAACAAAAAAGAATACCCAATTTTTATCGAAATAACGATAATTGGTTAGGGCTAAAACAGCAAGGGGTATTTGTATCCAAGACACCACAGCCAATGTTTTCATCTCCCAACTCAGCCCCCAAAAAGGGCCAAAAGTACCCTGAAACCAAACAAAAGGCGCATTTACGGCAAAGGAAACCAAATCGGGTTTTAAATCCCAAAATTGGATAAGATGTGATGGGTACACTGTTTCAGCGACCATTTTTTGATTGTTCACAACAATCGCGTCTAAAATCGTATTCCAGTTTAGATTGGGATGAATCCAACTAAATCCAAATGCTGTAATCAGAATTATTCCAAAAAGATAGATTAATTTTATTTTAGAAAATCGCCAAATAAGCAACGCAGAAGCAAGCGTAGCAAAAAAAGCGGCATAGTAATATTTTAAAAATACCAAAACAGCAAAACCTATTGCCATAAATATCCATTCTTGGATTTTTAAATTATTTTTTAAAATTAACGCCACCATAGGATAAAGAAAAAAAGCTACAAAAACCTCTTTTCCTATGCCTGAAGTCCACAAAACCACAGGTGGCCAAATAAAAAAGGCTATAAAAACAGCCCAAACAGCATTTGGAAAAATATTTTTTAAAATTTGAAAAGCCCAAAAACTCCCCAAAAATGAAATACAAGACATCAGCATGCCCATCACCCACAGATTGCCTTGCGCCAACACATAAATCGGATGGCTCAACGCAATAAAAAAAGCGACTCTTGGCTCTTGAGACAACAAAGGATGAGAGCTGTAAAACCAGTTGCCATTTTCCCTAAGTTCCTCCCATATCTGCTGATAAAAAAGTAAATCCCCTGATTTATGTTGATAGTAATAAATGTAAATAACAGCCGCCAAGCATTTTAATAAAAAGACAAGTACCCAAATTTGGAATGAAGTAAGTAGATGAGTTTTTTTTAGTTGCATTTGTATTAGGATAATTTGCTTTAACTGCTGCAATTAATAAAAAAAAGCCCTCCTATCGAGTTTAGGAAGGCTTTTAAAGGGTGAATAGTTATTTATTGTTTGATTACATCATTGGCGGGGTTTCTCAAGATGAGTTGTCCGGTTTGGTTGAATCTGCCTGCCAACCCGACGAGCGTGTGCGTACCTTCGGGCAAGGTTTGACTGCCGAAAGTAGCGGTTGAGGTGGTTCTCAGCACAAAATTACCTGTCCCGCAGATGATGCTCACGCTGGTGCCGGATCCGGAGCCTTCGTGGTATTTTGCTGTGCCCGCCCCCGTAAAAATACAGCCTTCTATTCGCACTAACTGAGCTTCATAGGTATTGTTCAGAAGATCGGCTCCGGTGATGGTGCGCGGTTTGGCTTGTACATTTTTTTGGACAAGTTTGGTTTGTGAGGCTTTGATATTGTACTGCAAAAATTGGCTGAATTTGCCCAGATAGGCTTGTTCTCCGCCTCTTATTTCGATGCTGTCCCCAAGGTCATAAGGGCAAGCCGCGTCAAAGAACAGTCCGATGGCGGCGGTGCCGTCTTGGAGGTGGGCTGCGCGGGCGTTGATATTGGCTGTGCTTCGGTCGGATACGATGACCCCCCTGACGATGTATTCGGCATCGTCAATGTTTACCCTTGAGGTAGCGGGCAGACTGGGCGGAAACAAAGCGCGCAAATCGGCAAGGGTGCGCGGGCCGTCGTCATCCACTAAGGTAAGTACAAACAAATCATTGGCTTTGGAGCGAATGTCGCCGTTGTAATTTTCTATACGAATTTTGATGGCTTGGTTGCCTTGCTCAATGTCGTTGTTGATGGGTTTGATGCTAAAGCTCACCGAAGTCGCGCCTACTTGTACGGGGATGACCATTTTGCCAAAAGGGTCAGCAGCCGGGCTGGTTTCGATGCCCTCAAGACTTGAAAAATTGAGAACCACTTGGGATTCAATGGCAATCTTTGAGGAGAAAAACAATGAAATAGATAAAGTCTGACCGCTTTCAGACAAAGTAGCAGAGGTAGAGGGGTAAAAAGCAACCGTTGCTTTTTTGTATTTTTCTTCGGTACAACCCCAAAGAAGTAGGATTGCCACAAAAGGGAGTAATTTTTTCATTTGAAATATTGATTTAAAAATTAAAATTCCACAGCCAGATTCAATGTGAAAGTGCGTCCGAAAACGTAGCCATATTGGGTTTCACCCTGAAACACACTGGCAAATGAAGCGGCTTGGGTATTGAACAAGTTGTTGATATTGAAGCTGATGCGCGAGCGAATCTCCCCACCCAGTTTGAAATAGTGCCCGCCATACAAAGCCACTTGCGAATAAGAAGGCAGTTGTTTGGGTTTTTCTTGGGTGGGTGATTTTCTGTCGCCGGGCGTGTAAGCCACATACAGCCTATCAAAATACATCAATCTGCCACCGATATAGGTGTCTTTGATGCCCTTGTAGTGCAAGCCTATGAAAGCAGTGGTCTGGGCTGTGTTTCCAATAGGCAACCCATCGGCATAAAACTGTGATTTGGCTAAAATTTGCCCATTGTCGTTGATGACCGTGGCTTCGGCATTGTTTTTCCATTTCCAATCGCCCAAGTTTATCATACCTCTGATTTCTAAGCTATTGATTACATTGGCGTTGAAGTCCATTTCTATGCCTTGGTGTATGGCGTTTTGGCCTTGTATGGTATAAAAGAGCTGGTTTCCGTCGGCATCGGTAAACCTAAAGTCATTCAAACCCAAGTCTCCATTGACGATGCGGTTCTGCCATTGGATTTGGTAAAGATTCAAATTCAATTTTAGGCGGCTCATTCGGTAGGCATAGCCCAGTTCAAAGGCTGTAATGCCCTCAGATTTTAGGTTTTGCAAATAGTCATTGCGGTAGCGGGTATCCACATAAGCAGTAGCCAAATACGGTGCTCTGGTAAAATTGCCCAAATTGGCATACACGCTGTTTCTGCCGTCTATGCGGTAAGTGCCCCCTGCTTTGATGTTGTAGTTGTTGAAGGTTTTGACATCAGATTTGCCCAGTGAATTTTGCGGAACGTTCTGATTCCAAAAGTTGCCCATCCTAAACATATTGGTTTGTGAGCCTGTGATGGTGGTAAATAAGGTGATTTTGTCTGATACGCTGTACTCGGCTTGGGCAAAAAGGGCAGCCCAACGCACATGGCCGGAGTAGTCGTAGTTGATGCGGTCTCCACGATAAGCCACGTTGTTGGGTATCAGCATATTATTGTCGAAGCTGGTGCTTCCCGAAGTGAACTTGTCCAATAAGAAATCTGCACCAAAGAGCTCAAAAACAGTGGCGTAGTGGTCGGCGCGGTACGTCCTCAAATCAATGCCCGTTACCAAGTTCAATTTGTCTGTCAGGTCAATATTTAGGTTTGAGATTACCCCGTACCAGTCGTGGTTGTTGTGTCTGGCTTCCAGCCAAGTGCTTGCATTGTAGCCTGTTATGGGTGCAGCAAGGGGGCTTCCGTAAGGATTATTTACCGTGATGGTGGCGTTGCGGTTGGCTGCTGCCAAGTCATCCCATCGTATGTATCCGTCTCCATCGCGCTGGGCAAGGTTGTTGCTGTTGAATGCGCCTCGTGGTTGGGTGGAGTAAACCCTTGCATAAGAGGCATATACTGAGGTGGTCAGTTGGGCTTTAGGGCTTACGTTCCAATAATGCGAAAGGGCAATCTGTGGTTTGTGGGCGTAGTTTTGGCGGGCATTTAGAAAGTCCCCTCTATAATAGCCGGCAGCCCAGTTGAAATAGTTGCTCCCAAAGCGGTCGTAGTTCTCTTGTGTGGTGTTCCAAGCCGTGCCTCTGTTTACCGGAGCACCAAAAGCACTGAACATGACCGAGTGTTTGGTATTGATTTTTTTGTTGACGGCTATGTAGTAAGACCAAGCATCCACGAAAGCCCCCGGACGGTAGCCCCCAAATTGGTGTCCCAGCATCCCGCCCATTGGGGCGGTGGTGGTGGTGCGTGAGCCTTGCACCGAGATAGCCCAACCTTTTTTGGTTTCTCCCGTGTTGAGCGTAAAACGCAATCGGTTGTTCCAAAAACCGTTGCTCAGTGAGTAGTCTATTCTGCCGCCTTTTCTGCGCTCGGAAGGCTTGGTAACCATGTTCACAGTGCCGCCTATTGAGTTGATGGCCAGCTTAGTAGCTCCTAAACCGCGCTGTACTTCCATGCGGCGCGTAACCTCTGAAATCCCCGCGAAGTTAGACCAATACATGCGCCCGTTTTCCATATCGTTTACAGGGATGCCATTGACCAGAAAGGCGATTTCTGTTTGAGGAAAACCCCTGATAAATATCTCGTTATCACCAAACCCGCCTGCGCCTTGCGTGGCATACACACCCGCAAAAGTGTTGAGCATTTCGGGCAGTTCCATGCCCACAAATTGCTCGGAAATGGTGTTGTAGTCCAAGCCCGACACAGCCACCGGCGTTTTGCGGTCTTCAGTCATATTGGCGAAAACCTCTACCTCTTTGAGGCCGACTTCGTTAGGTGAGAGTTTGATGTCCAAAGGGCTGTTTTCTCCTTCTTGCACTTCAATTTCTACCTCCAGTTCATCATAGCCTACAAAGTTGAAAACCAGCGTGGCTTTGCCCACGGGCACATTTTTGAGGCTAAACCCTCCGTCTAAATTGGTAATCGTTCCCAGTCTGGTGTTTTTTATGCGAACCGACACCCCAATAATACCTTGAGAATCAGTTGCATCTAAGACAATTCCACTGACAACGCCACTTTGAGCTTGTGCCAATAAACTAAAAATCAAACCCAAAAAAGTTAGGTAAATTCGCTTCATAAATTTTTAATCAATTCTGCCCCAAAATAAGGTCGCTATTATTAATTCAGTGTTAAATATTTGTGATGAACTAACTTTGAATATGGGCATTCTCTGGAAAAACGGCGGCTAATAGCTGTTTTTTTTGAATGTTCTCACAAGGGCGGCCACCAAAAACATGCCTGCCAAAAAAGCCCCCAACCTGCCCAAATAGTCGCCATGTCTTGTGTAGAAGGTGATATTGTCATTGAGTTTGACCGTTGCAGTGAGATAGCCTGTTTTTTCGTAAGCCAGACTTTGGGTGATTTCACCGCGTGCGTTGATAAAACAAGAGATACCCGTGTTGGCGGCTCTGGCCACATGACGGCGGGTTTCTATCGCCCTAAGCCTCGAAAAATCAAGATGTTGCCGATGGCCGGGGGTATTGCCCCACCAGCCGTCGTTGGTGATGACCCCTATAAATTGCGCGCCTTTTTTTACGAACTCGCCCACATATTGCCCATAGACCGATTCGTAGCAAATTATTGGCGCAATCACATTTTGTTGCTTGTTTTTGAACACGATAGCCCCTTCCGGACTTTTGCCCAGCCCTCCCGATTGTCCGCCCATATTGAGCATGAGCAATCCCAAGACTGGTGCAAAAGGTATGGTCTCCACTCCAATCACCAATTTGGACTTGTGATATATCTCAGTAGTTTGAGAGTCAGGCATAAACAAAGCGGCATTGTAGGCTTCGTACAAGTAGCCGTCAGGGGTTTTGCGGATGGTGGAGCGGGCAGGGGCGGTGTCAAAAAAACGGTAGCAGTCCACCCCGGCCAGCAGGGAAGTTTGCGGGTATTGAGCTATGAATTTGCTGCATAGATTTATGTCTTTGAAACTCAGAGGCATGGACTCATCAAATCCGGCATGAAGCGAAGTTTCGGGGTAGAGTAAAAATTCTGTCTTAGAGCCAATAGCCCTGCGGGAAAGATTCAAAAAAGTATCAATCTGGTTTGCGTAGGGGACAGGGTTCTCGTTGTAAGTACCGAGTTTGGCGTTGTACTCAAACTTTTGGGTGTAAGGGTCGAAATTAGGCTGAATGACAGCTACTTCTATTTCTTTACCTTCGTCGCGGTAGCTCCACCACATGCCATAAGAAAGCAGTATGGGCAAAACTATCCACAAAAGAGGTGCTGCGGGGGGTAAGGTCTTTTGGAACAGAGTTTTGTGAAGCAAAATACTGCCTATCAGTACCCAAACAGTTCCTCCCATGACCCCTGTGTATTCATACCACTGAACCCATTGAGGGGCAGCCATAAAACAATTGCCCAAAAGCAGCCATATCCAAGAAAAATCCCAGTGCAGGTGCATGTACTCAAACCCCAGCCAGCAAGCCACCAAAGCCAAATAGCCAAAGTGATTTGAAGTCTTTTTTTTGATAAAACGATAGGCCAACAGCGGCCAAGTCATAAAAAAGGCATTAAGCCCCCAAGCGGCCAATGTGGTAGTACCCGAAGCGTTCCACAGCCACCAGATGGCCACAAAATTCCAAACGAACATGGAAAGCAACGTCAGTCCAAAAAATCTGCCTGTACCTTTGTTTTCGCAGACTTTCTCCAACTCGATAAGCAGCAAAAATCCCGGAAAAGCAAGCAAAGTGAAGTAGTTGTACCAAGAAAGCCCCAGCAGCATGCCGGAGCCAATGGCCAACATGGGCGAATACCACGATCGAGCATTGAGGAGCATATAATTTTTGCTTCAAAGATAGAACCTATCTTTTTATCGGCGGCGCACGCTGACAAAGACCCTTGCCGTGTCGCAATTCGACTGGTTGTCGCAGATGCGGTACAGAAAATCATCGCTACCCAAAAAACTTTGATTTTTAAGGTAATAGATAAATTTTTCTTCCAAAATCTGCACTTCTCCCTGTTTAGGGGCTTCTACAATCGCCACCCTGTCTGCCCCCAAGTTATACAGACAATAGTCATCATTTTCTAAGTAGTTGATTTCCAAGTAACCCCATTCAGGATACATAAAAGTTATGTCCGAATGTGCCCGAACCGGCGGACAAGGCAGCACATCGAGCACCACCTGCGCAAAACTACATTCGCCATTGAAATAACAAATCTGATAAGTGCCTGTGTATCTGTCCGGTGAGTAAGACTTAATTTCAAAAAACAACTTGCCGTTTTCCAAAATCAAAGCTCCCTTTTCCACCTGCTTGAGGATAGAAAAGCGGTTTTTGTCAAACTCATCCTTGCAGGTAATTTTATCATTGGCCAGCACATCAACTTCTATGCGCCCTTTGTAGGCAAAACTTTTGTAGTCAGGGTTGGCCACTATCACACAGCCGCTGTCCTGAAACACACGAACAAAGACAGGGGCATAGTCTCTTGGTCTAAGAGTTTGATAAACAAAGGTATCACTGCCGACAAAGCCCGGCTTAGGGCGATAATACATTTCTCCATTTTCAACCAATGCCTCCCCAAAGGCAGGAGCGGCCAAAATACTCAGTCCATCCCCTTTTTTTCCACAAAATCGGTCATTGCTACTTACGTCAATTTTATGAAAGGCGCTGTTTTTAAAGGTTGTGTCGTAGTCGGCTACTGCACCCCTTTCGCAAGGCCAGTGTTCGGTGAGCAGCAGGCGAATACGCGCCGTTTGGATTTGGGTGTTGGTCTGGACGTAGTATTGAAAAGTAACTAAAGTATCAAGTTCATTTTCAGGGAAATAAATAAGCACTCCGTTGCGAAATTCTTTCAGCCCGCTCAACGGTGGACGGAGCACCCAAAATTTTGCTTCCTCATAAATAGAGTCGTTTTCCAAAGGAAAAACCGCAAAAGGTTTTTTCCAACCTATGCGCACATCGTCTGAAAGCCTAAGTTCATAAGTCGGGGGTTCAACTCTTTGACAAGCCCACAGCCATACAATCCCTAAATACAAATACCGCATACATATATGACACAAAAACCAACTCAATATTCCTCAATGTGCCACTTTGGGTTTGGGGATGTTTTCACTAAAATAGTATTGTGCAATCGGTACCACAACAATTGAGGCTAAAATAATAATGGCACCCGCATAAAAATATACACTCATCAACTCACGTTCAGGGTTGATAAGCAAACCTATGATTGTTCCGTAAATGGGCGACAGATTGGTGGTCAGCGATACAACAAAAGGCGGGATGGTCTTCAACACCCAAATGAGTGCCGAGTACGCCACAACCGAAAAAATCAGAGCCAGTGCAGCAATTGCAATCCAATCTGTGCCCCGTTGGGGTATGAGAGTAATCTCATTGTCAGGCAAAATAATTCTTACTATCGGTATGTACAGAAAAGTACCCACCATAGCACCCACCATCTGATAAAAGGTTATAGTACTATTGTCATATTTTTGAGAGAATTGCGAGGTTAAGATGGTTACGACCGAACCCGTCAAAGCCGCCAAAATCCCCACGATAAAGCCCGTACCATAGACAAAATCGTCACTAAAAATGATATACATTCCAAACAAGGCATTGATACCCAGTATGATTTGGTTGAATTTGACGGTTGTTTTGGTAAAGACGGGGTTAAGAAAACCTATCCATAACGAACTGGTAGCCAACGTAATGAGTGCCACAGATGCGTTGGCCATTTTGGCCGTAAGAAAAAACAAAATCATGTAAGCCGAAGTCAGCATACCGGTGAAGAAAATAAAACCCATCTGATTAAGGCCAATCCAAAAACTTTTTTTTCTCACCAACAAGATGACAAACAACATAATAGAAGCCATCGCTGTTCTTTGAAGAATGATGCCGACAGGGTGGAGTTGGATGTAAATAGCCACACTGGGTACTAGGCTATTGAGTAAAACCAATCCATGTAAAACAAAATAATCACTTTTAGGTTTCATCTAAGATGAATTGCTGATTTCAATACAAACGTAAATTAAATCAAATTATCATTGGGAGGTGAAAAACTTTTTTATTTGGTTCGATTTTAGCACACAACATTACATGATGAAAATTACTTATTTTACTTTATTGACAGGGATGCTTTTAATAGGGTGCGCAGGGAAATCTTCTCAAACAGATTGCATGCCTCAAAATTTAGACCTTCCCGAAGAATTGAGAAACAAAGAGTTAAAAGCTCAACTCAATGCCCTTAAAGATTCGGTTGATGCCTACAAAGCCAAGTGTTTTGCCTCAGAAGATGTCAAATTCAACAAAGCGAAGGCACTTTTGGCCAAACTCGAAGCCTATCCCCACACAGATAAAAATTTGCTTGAAATAGCGCGTTTGGAGTTTGAAAATGCACAAAAAAATCTTTACACACAAGAAACATTCTCCCAAGACGAAGTCGTAAGCCTTTACGATACTTACACAGTAAATTACGTTGAGGCCATCTCAAGAATTAGGAGCAAACTCAACGGTTTGGAGGCCATCGAAGAAGGCGAAAAAGACTATACCACCCTCTATAATGCCAACGAAAAAGATATTTCTTTGCGCTTTGGATACAGCCGCTTCGCGCTCTTGTACAACACCTTATTGGATTGCGACAAAACAAATCAAGAAGGGCTGAAACCAGTTCCCTACTTCTATGGCATTAAACCCGAAATAAAGCAGTCTTTACAAGAGTTGGATGAGAACGAAGGATTTGAGTAGTTACCTGCGACAGGATTTCTCTTGAGTGAATCGCCTTTTTCTTCTTGATTGCTGTTTTTTGCTTGATGACCAATTTTCTGCACATCAATAAGATGAAAACCATATTTTTTTTGATGCTATTGCCCGCATGTGTTTTGGGGCAACAAATTCCTGTTGGCAGTTGGCGCACCCATCAGACCTACCGCGATGCCTATGCAGTTGCCCAAACCCCAAACCACATCTATTGCGCCACTTCAACGGGTTTTTTTAGAATAGACCCCAAAACCAAGCAGATACAGACGCTTTCCAGAATAGAGGGGCTTAGTGATGCTGTGGTCAGCGTATTGGCTTATGATTCTGTAAACGCTTCACTAATAGTTGTTTACGCCAATGGAAACATAGATTTACTCACCGAGAAAGGAGTTGAAAACAGCAACGGGATTAAACTCTTTAATTTTCCGTCAAAAAAAATCAACCATATCCAAATTGACCCGTCCAGACAAAAAGCCTACCTATCGGCCAATTTTGGTCTGGTCGAACTTGACTTGCGCAGCAAAAAAATCACCAATTCTTATCTCTACACCGGCAACCAAGCCCGACAGATTGAATTTTTTGCAACCGCTGTGCTTGGGGATTCTGTTTTTGCTACCACTTCGCAAGGGCTTAGAAAAGCCTCTCTAAGGGCGGGCGTAAACTTGGCCGACTACCGAAACTGGACACCCATCCCAACCCCTATTCCCACGCAAACCAAAAACTTGGCTGCTTTCAACAATAAATTATACATAGCCGTCAATTTTGACAGCCTCTACCGATATGAAAATGGCAGACTCATGGGACTTAGCATTGCTGCGAGACAAAATAACTACTTGATGCTCAAATCAATAGCAGGAAAATTGTTTTTGAGCTTGGAATCTCTCATCATTGAGATTGACAAAGACGAGAGTTTCAGGCTGTTGGATGCCAGAGGCAACGGCAATTTGTCCTTACCCCGCGATTTGACCGTCCGGCAGGGAGATTTGGGAACGGAGCTATGGGTGGCAGATGCCCAAAAAGGACTTGTCCAACTCAACCGCCAAAGCGAAAATGCAGCCTATTTCAATCCTAATGGCGTGTACGACGTGCACACCCACGACATCATCTACTCTGAGGGAAAAATTTTTGTGCCCGCCGGGGGTTACCAAGCCTTTGCCCTTCCCGATAAAAATCAGGCAGGGTTTTATATTTTTGATGACAACCGCTGGCTTTCCTACAATACCTCAGAGGGCAGTTTTGACTCGCGCAAAATTAATTTTTCCACCGACATCACCTCAGCGGCTTTTGATAGAAATAACTGGATAGTAGGTAGTTACGGAGGGGGACTTTTCAGACTTGTTGGTGATTCTCTTGTCAAGTACCCGACTTCGTTTTTTTATTTTATCACTTCTATTGCCGCCGCCCGCGATAAAATGTATATCGCCCGCCACCCCGAAGGCAGCGGAGGCTGTGTGCTGGAGTTGGATTTGCAAACCAATCAACTCTCGTTTGTTTCTTCGCCCAATTTTCGCGCCGACCAAGTACTCATAGACAATGCCGGTACCATTTGGCTGCGCAATGCTGATGAGCTGCTGGCTCTTGACCTACAAACAGGCCGAACGGTTTCTTCTTCTCAAAGCGGCAGTATTTTTGCCGGCAAGCTGTTTACCGATATGGCACTGAGTCCCAAAGGCAGTCTTTGGTTGGCTACCAACGACGGGCTGCTCGAAGTGGTCAATCTTGCCGCTACCTTTAGAGAAGGCACTATGGCAGCCCGATTTCCGCGCATCAATCAAGAAAGGGCACTGCGCAACACGTTTGTCAACTGCCTGAGCACCGACGGCGGGGGCAGGGTCTGGGTGGGCACCAACGACGGGCTTAGGCTATTCAACTCGGACGTGTCCCGCCAAATTGAACACTTCACCACCGCCAACAGCCCCATTCTCAGCGATGAAGTTACCAAGCTCAAAGCCAATCCTTTGACCGGTGAGATCTTTGTGGCCACCCCCAAAGGCATCATCTCTTACCGCAGCGATGCCACCCAAGTGGATTTTGGACAAGAACCGCAGATGGTTATTTTTCCCAATCCTGTTCCTTCGGGCTACGGCGGCTTGATAGCCCTATCGGGCTTGCCGCGAGACGGAAACATCAAAATCACCGATACCGGCGGCTCTTTGGTCAGAGAACTCACCGCCAACGGCGGCACAGTAGCATGGGATGGCAAAGACTACAACGGCAGGCGAGCCAAAGCGGGGATATACTTCGTTTTTGTTTCCGATGTCGCCGCCGAAAACGGATACTTGGGAAAGATAGCCTTACTGGAGTGATTCGACTCACTTGACAGCCTCTATATTGCAGATGAAATCCAAACAGACTTTTACTTGTTAATGTGATTTGAATTTCCGGCAAACATTACTGATTTGCTTGGTTTTGATATAGATTTGCATCTTATGAGATTCAAATTATCATTATGGGTCTTGCTCATGGCCGCAGTGCAGCTATTTGCCCAACATCACAGCATGTATCCCCAAAACGGTGTCAGCGACGAAAGAGTAGAGCTGACCGCTTTTATCAACGCCAACTTATTTATTGATTACCAAACTTTTGTTCCCAATGCGGTACTTGTGGTTTCCAAGGGCAAGGTGTTGGCCTGCGGCAAAGTCGCCGTGCCCAAAGAGGCCATAGTGGTAGATTTGAAAGGGAATTATGTATATCCTTCGTTCATAGAGCTTTATGCTGACTATGGGCTTAGTTTGGAGGCCGAAAAACCCCTTCGTCCCGAAGACTACCGCTCTTCCAAACCTGGTGCTTTTGGCTGGAATGAGGCCATCGTTTCAGAGTACAATGCCGCCGACCACTTTGCCCCCAACAAAGCCGATGAATGGCTCAAATCCGGCTTTGGCACCGTGCTCACCCACCGTAGCCAAGGCATAGCAAGGGGCACAGCCGCATTGGTAACCCTACACCCCGAAGCCCGCAAAGCACTGCTCAAAGCCCAAAGTGCAGCCTTTTTCTCTTTTGACAAAAGCCCCTCGGGTCAAGCCTATCCCACCTCGCTGGCCGGTGCGGTGGCTCTTTTGCGCCAGACTTTTTACGATGCCCAATGGTACACCAAAAACCCGCCCGATTGGAAAGATTTGACCCTTGAGCGTTGGCAGGCCAATTTGGCTCTGCCCAAATTTTTTGTCTTGCAGCAAAAAACCGATGCTTTTTTGGTCAAAAAACTATCAGACGAGTTTTCTCAAAAATTTGTGATGATAGGCACAGGGCAAGAGTGGCGCTTTGCGACCGATATTGCCGCTTGCGGGATGCCCATTGTGTTGCCTCTTGACTTTCCCAAGCCCTTTGACCCAAAAACAGCCGGCTTGTATGCCTTGCAATCTTGGTATTATGCCCCCACCAATGCCATTGCACTGATGAAAAAAGGCTGCACGGTGGCCTTTACTACCAAAGGACTGAAAAACAAAACCGATTTTTTAAACAACTTGCGCCGCGCTTTACCGGATAGCAGCTACCAAACGGCCTTTTTAAAGGCTTTGCTCCAAACTCCTGCCGACATACTGGGCGAAAAAACCATCGGCAACCTCAGGGCTGGCTCTTATGCCAACTTTTTGGTTTGTAGCGGTAATATATTTGATGCTAATACCAAAATTTATCAAAACCTTGTGCAAGGCCAAAAGCATGAACTCAGCCCCATTCCCATTTTGAAAAATGGACAATACAGCTTGTCAATAGCCAATTTGGACACGGCCACGCTCGAAATCGGCACAAACAAAATCATTTTCAAAGACACCACACTCGCCATAAAACCCCAAATCAGCCACAACTACATAGCCATTCAGTTTGGCTACCGCAATCGGTTTGTTGAATTGGAGGGGGTTGTTGTCGGCGACGAAATCAGGGGCATAAGTCCTTGGAAGGCTGTTTTTCGCAAAGCCGAGCCATCAAAAAAGACTGTTCAGGACTCTTTCCCTCAAATGCCTCAAGAGTTTGTCCAACCCAAACGAGCCGAAAAAACCCTGATTAAAAACGCTGCAATCTGGACAGGCGAAGTAGAGGGCGTACTCGAAAACACCGATATATTGCTTGAAAATGGCAAAATCGCCAAGATAGGCCAACACCTCAGCGCACCCGATGCCCGAATGGTAGATGCCCAAGGGCTGTATCTCACCGCCGGAATCATAGACGAACACAGCCACATAGCCCTACAGAGAGGGGTCAATGAGTGGTCTCACTCGGTTACTGCTGAGGTGCGCATGGAAGATGCCCTCAACAGCGAAGACATCAACATCTACCGCCAACTGGCCGGCGGGGTAACGGCAGCCCAATTGTTGCACGGCTCGGCCAACCCCATCGGGGGGCAGTCGGCTCTTATCAAACTGCGCTACGGGGTCAAGCCTTCCGATTTGCTCATACCCAATGCCGATAAGTTTATCAAATTTGCGCTGGGTGAAAATCCCAAACGCTCCAACTGGCCTATGTCCCGCATGCGCTATCCTCAGACCCGTATGGGTGTGGAGCAGTCGATTGCAGATGCCTTCCTTCAGGCCAAAAACTACCAAAGTCCCCGCCGCGACTTGCGTCTGGAGGTGCTCAAAGAGATACTCAACGGCAGCCGATTTATTACCTGCCACAGTTACGTGGAGTCTGAAATCTTGATGCTCATGGATTTGGCAGAAAAGATGGGCTTCAAGGTCAATACTTTTACCCATATTTTGGAAGGCTATAAGGTGGCCGACAGGATGAAAGCGCACGGAGCGGCAGGCTCTACTTTTGCCGATTGGTGGGCTTACAAGTACGAAGTCAAAGATGCCATTCCTTACAATGCAGCTCTGATGTTTGAGGCGGGGGTCTTGGTCGCTATCAACTCCGACGATGGCGAAATGGGTCGCAGGCTCAACCAAGAAGCCGCCAAAGCCGTCAAATACGGCAACGTGCCCCCCCAAGAGGCTTGGAAGATGGTTACACTCAACCCTGCCAAAATGCTTCACCTTGACCACAAAATGGGCAGCATCAAAGTGGGCAAAGATGCCGATGTGGTGCTGTGGAGTCATAATCCGCTCAGTGTGTACGCCCGTGCCGAAAAAACTTGGGTGGACGGGGTGCTCGAGTTTGACAGAAACACCGAAGCAGAGCGAATCAAGCAAATAGAAATCGAAAAGCAGAGCCTAATACTCCACATGCTCAAGGCCCTGCAAGGCGGAAATGCAGCAGAAGCACCCCATGAGCCGCAAGAGTACCATTATCATTGCGATAGTGAATAGACATAAGATAAAAACTTCGGCGAGAACATAAAATCAAAGAATATTTAAGTTTGTCGAATGTTAGTTCTCATTTCATAGGGATTATTTTCAAGTTCGGCATGAAGATATAGCTATTCCAACCTCCGGGGGCTGGAAAAAGTGAACGGAGAATTCGCCCTAATCATGACGGTTTACAACCTCAAGCGGAGCTTGAACATCCTTGGTATGCCCAAACTGATAGAAAAACTCAACAATTAGACACCCGATTATGAAAGGGTGGTTTATTTTTTACAAAACAGGCTTACTGTAAGGCTTTTTAAGCCATTATCAATAATTAGGTTAAAATTAATTGCTTAAAATAAGGGCTGCTTACAATTAAAATATGGGCTTATGATGCGCTAAAATCGCAGTTAATGATTGAGGGGCTGAGTTTTTTCACAGCCTGACGGTTTGGCGCTTGGCGCAGTGGGGGCATTAGAAGCACTAACTTTCAGCCTTGCACAAATATAAATAAAAAGGACTAACGTTCAATTAAGCACGTCAGCCCCCATTACGCAAAACCGCTGTTGTAGGCAGTTTTTATTTCTACGCTGTTTTGGTTTCACAACTTTTTGAACCGCAATATGCGTTTCCCACTGTTTTTGAAACTGCCATTCCAAAAATAATGTGTCCCATTAAACTTCCTATCATTGTTAGCATCATAGAACCTTCCATTTTTGGCATTGGCATCATTGCACCCATAACTGCCATCATTATTTGAGCAACTACAAAAGCAATTATTCCAAAAACAGCTCCTTTAAGATACACATTGCTTATTTTCCATTTAAAAATGCACAAGTAGGTGTATGCCAACGCAAATATTATCCCAATCATAAAGTGCATTATCCAACCTACAAAAATTGGCATTCCTAAAATACCTGAAAGCATTTCAGGTGGCGACATTTTTGGCATTCCCATCATAGGAGCTACCATCATTACTACAGTCATTATGGCTGTGCCAATAATTCCCGCTAAAATTGATTTTTGAATTTTATTGTTCATTTTATTTTAGTTTTAAGGTTATTTTTTTCTGTTTAATTCCATGTGAATATTAATATCTACTTCATCGCCTACTACCATTGTCGCCGCCCAATCTCCTGTTCCTACACCATAATCATTTCTGTTGATTTTAAGGTTGGTTGTTAGTCCCAAAATAACCGTTCCTTTCATCATTGGGTGTTCCATTTCTCCTGTTACTTTGAAAGGCAAAACAATGTCTTTGGTTTTGTCTTTAATGGTAAGTTTACCGTAAACCAAATATTCCTTTTCTGATTTCTTTTCAATTTTGGTTGATTTGAAGGTCATATTTGGGTAGGCTTTTGCATTGAAAAAGTCAGCCGATTGCAAGTGTTTGTCTCTTTTACCGTCATCTGTGTTTACACTTTTTACAGCAATTGTGAAGTCTGCTTTGCTACCAGTTAAATTGGCTGGGTCAAAGTAAAAATTGCCATCAAAAGCTGAAAATTTACCTGTTACGGCAGAAAAGAAGTGATTAACAGAGAAATTGACAGAAGTATGCGACTTGTCTAACTTCCACATTGTAGCGTTTTGTGCATTAACTGAGAACGCACCCATTACAGTTAATAAAACTGCAAATCCGATTTTTTTGATTGTTGAAACCATTGTTTTTATATTTTAAAATTATAGTTGCCATTATTGACGAACTATACCTTTATACCAATGGCTTGAAAAAATCACCCCGGAAATGAAAAAAGTTTTTAATTATTTTTTGCAGCAGTCGTTTTTCTCTTGAATGGAAGGACATTTTACACTTCCAAAACTACAATACACACAGCAGTCGCCTTGTTTTGGTTTAAGAACTTGTTTGCAGTTTTCACATTCGTAAAAATATTGACAAGCGTCTGTCGGCATTGTTTCTTCTTTTTTGTGTCCGCATTTTGGACAAGTGAGGGTTGATTTAAGAATTATGTTTCTCATCTTCTGCTTTCACTTTTCGGATTTGTTCAACGCACTTATGTTTTTGATTTTGAGCATTATGCTTTGTTGAGTAGCCATATTCTTGTTGGATTTGCTCAATGGCTTTTTCTTTAAAAAATATGTCGTGGATAAGTCCTTGACAATGGTCTGAAATTTTATGAATATAGTTTTGTAGTTTGTCCCAATAGTTTTTTTCTTGCTCAATGGCAAGATTTATTTCTTCGTAAAATTTGTTGTCGTGAATGTCTGTGTATTCTGTTTCACGGTTAGCAGCTCTTAATCTTTTGAGCCAAAGATTTTTAGAAATTGCCATTATGTAGGTTTTGATAGAAGCTGTTAATTGAAAATTGTCTTGACGTAGTTTGCCCAAAAGCACCATCATCGTGTCTTGAAAAATATCTTCCGCATCGTCTGTCCGTCCGTTGTTATTAGTCACAAAACGGTTTACCATTCCGAAATACTCTTTATAAAGTTTTCCGAAAGCGTTGTTATTTTCCCCTTTTAGGTCATCTATTATTTCTGTTGTCATTAAGTCTATTTACTCTCTATTTGTTATTATATTAGGTCGGTGGCTCTGTAAAATTGCCTACAACGACCGATCCGCTTGGCGAAGGTGGCGATTTTTACCACAAATGTTGATACGAAGCACACACTTCAAATTTACGAAAAACTGTCATACGAAGCACTGAACCGCCACTTTTGCAAACTGCTGTTATGCGTTCGCCCTTCTTGCTCGGTCGTTGCTTGTCTGTCCAATGTTGCTTTGTCTGTGCGGTTGGTATGGCATACTCTCTTGCAAGTTTTGGTTTTGGGTTGGCTTGTGCGACTTGCAAGAGTGTATGACTTTGGGTGGGAATTAACTTGCACAACAGCTTAATTTTGAGATATCTTTTCCAAAGGTTATCGCTGCTAATTTGATGCCTTCCCCTAAAGTTAAATAAGGGTAGAAACTGTCTGCCAAATCTTTCACGGTTATTCCGTATTTGATTGCCACACTTAATTGTTGGATGAGTTCTCCACCTTCGGGGGCGACTATTCTTGCTCCAATGAGTTTATCGGTCTCGGTGTTGCGAATAAGTTTTATAAAACCTCTTGTGTCATTTGCTGCAATGGCTCTCGGCACGTCTTTCAATTCTATTTTAGAAACTTCAAACGGAATATTTTGCTGTTCAGCTTGTGCTTCGTCCAAGCCAGCACCTGCTATTTGTGGGTCGGTAAAAACCACCCAAGGCAAAGAAGAATAATCGGCTTTATTATTTGCTCCAGTGAAAGCATTTTCAACGGCAATTTTTCCTTCAAAAGCGGCTGTGTAAACAAATGCAGGTGTGTTGGTAACATCGCCCACCGCATAAATGTTAGGTAAATTAGTTTCCATTTTTTCATTTACCAAAATATGACCTGTTTTGTTCAGCTCTAAACCAATGTTCTGCAATCCTAATTTTTGTGTATTGGGTTTTGTGCCTGATGCAACAACCACTTTTCCTTTTTCTGTGATTTGCGTAAAAGAACCGTCTGGACATTTACAATGAATAATTGTCTCGCTTCCTTTCCCTTCGACTCCGCTCAGGGCAAGTTTCTCAAATTTAACAGCACGAAAATTTGGAAGAATTTCAATGCCTTCTTTTCGCATTTGGGTTTCCAATGCTTCGCTGATGTCAGGTGTTTGTGTTCTTAAAACACGGTCGGTAAATTCTATGATACGAACTTTCACACCTAAACGATTATATGCCATAGCTATTTCCAAACCGATATAACCTGCTCCCATAATAGTTATGCTTTCGGGTTTTTCTTCCAAGTCGAAAAGCGAAACATTGGTCAAGTAGCCAATTTTGTCCAAACCTTCAATGTTTGGAATATTGGTAGTTGCACCAGTGGCGATTATAAATTTCAAAGCAGTATATTCTGTCTTTCCATCAATAATTATGGTTTTGTTGTCTTTGAAAGTTGCCCAACCTTTCAGCATAGTCAGGTTTTCAAAATCGCTCACCACTTCCATATACTTTTTTTCTTGAAGCGTAGCAACCAATTTTTTCTTGTCCTTAATGATTTGGGCAAAATCAATGTCAACGCCTCTGGGTTTAATACCTGCAAAGTTGGAATGCGTTGCATGATAAGCTGTTTCACCTGCACGTATCAGATTTTTAGAAGGAACGCATCCTACATTTACGCAAGTTCCGCCAAAGTCTAATCCACCATTTACCATTAAGGTCGATAAACCTAAACTTTCGGCTTTGATGGCTGCTGAAAATGCAGCCGAACCCCCACCGATAATAATTAAATCGAAATGATTATTTCCTTTGTTTCCGTTTTCAGAAACCTCATTTTTTACCCTGTAATTTTTTGTGCTATTGATGGTGTTGATGACTTCTTCCTTGCTTGTTTTTGTAGGGTCAAACGAACATTCGCAAGTGGCTTTTGGATAACTCACATTGGTTTCCTTTACGCCTTCATTTTTGGAAAGCAGTTTTTCTATGCTCGTGGCACAATGGTCGCAGGTCATTCCTGTGATATCGAGTCTAATGGTTTCTTTGTTCATTTTGTAATTATTTAATTAAGTTCTTAAATATGGAAGGCAAAAAAATACTATTTTTTACCAATCACTTTGTAACCTGTGCCATTGATAGCTTCTTCAATTTGATTTAAGCTCACTTTGGTTTGGTCAAATTCTACTTTGGTAGTCGCTTCTTCATAAACTGCATTAACTGAAATAATTCCAGGCAGTTTGTTCACGTCATTTTCTACGTGTGAAGCACAGCCATTGCAAGTCATTCCTTTCACATCAAAAGTTACGGTTTGAATGTCAGAAGCATTGACAATTATAACTTCTTTTTTATCGTTTGAAGGGTAGAAAATGTGTGCATAGTTTGGAAATGTGAGCATCAAAGCTGCAAATACGGTTACAATTCCCAAAAAGGTTTTAGTCTGCATAAAAGGCTTCTTTTCATCTTCTTCACAATCGCACTGGATTTCTTCTTTAGTTCGTGGCTTGAGTTTCTGATACCAAGCAAATCCTAAAACAATAATGGTAATACCAATAAGATACGGTCTTGCTGGTTCCATCCACGAAAACGTGGAAGCCACTCCTGACGCTCCTGAAATAAGAGCCAATACAGGTGTGATGCAGCAAAGTGAAGCTGCTACTGCCGAAAGCACTCCCGCTCCGACAAGTCTGTTGTTTTTCTTGTTCATACTGTTTCCTTTTTTGAATTGGTAATGATGTGTTTAAAAAATGGGCGAAGCAAAGTCAGTTGTTCTGGTTTTAGTGAATAGAAAATGGTCTGTCCTTCTCTTCTTCCTTCCACTACATTTCCGTCTTTGAGTTTTCTCAGATGTTGTGAAATGGCAGGAATGCTCATTCCGAGAATGTCTGAAAGGTCGCACGGGCAGAGTTCGTTTTCTTCTTCTAAAAGAAACAAGATTTTCAGCCTTACTTCGTTTCCTGCCAATGCTAAAAGCCCACTCAACTTGCTGAATGATTTGTCGTTGGCTTGAAGTATTTCTCTACAATTGTCTATTTGAACCTTGTCGGCAAACACCCTGATACACGATTGATTGTTTTCCATTATTTTCCTGTTTATGATTTAATAACGCAGCAAAGATATAAATAGTTTCTTATTTTAGCAAATACTTAAATATATTTTCGGGAAGTCGTTATTTTTGTCAGCGGGTGGGAGATTAAGCTCTTTTGGTTTTGCGAGGGTTCGGCTCGTGTGTCGGGCAAAACCAAATGTGCTAAATGTGTGGTGGGTTTGTTTTTTTCTGTCCGTTCAATGTTGCAGGGTCGTCTTTTTAGGGTGACGCATAACGTTTTGCAGCTACAAGAAGTTGGCGATTTCGGAGACGAAAACTGTCTGCCACCACTGAACTTGCTACGAAGCACAAAGCTTCATTTAACCACTGAACCGCCAATTTCTTGTAGGTGCTGTTACAAGCTGGCATTCTTTCGGTCGTCATAGGTCGCTTATATTTTTTACAAGTGTCAAAATACTGTTTGGGTTGTTCGTGTCGTAAAACCAGTTATTGTCGAAGTCCGCAATTGTCGCTGGGTTTTGGCTGTTACCAACTACTAAACTATGAAATTTAGTTTTGTTTTCTTTTGCTTTCAAAATTTGGTCTTGCGTTGCCTTGTCGAACGCTGACATTACAAAGTCGGAAAGCATAATTACGTCTGCTTTTTTATAGTCCGCTGTTGATAGAATACGAAGTGCTTCTCTCATTGCAGGTGTTGCGTCTGTGCCACCGTTAAAACTCATTGATAAAAACTGTATGATTTTGTCAAGTGAATTTTTAAGGTCTGTTAAGTTTAACGTTTCTATACCTGTCGAGAATGAAATTAAATAGCATTTTCTGTTGTCCCTAATTGCAATTTTTAGAATGGCAAAACAAAGTGTTTTTGCAACTGTTTCGGGTGTTCCGTGCATAGAACCGCTTGTGTCAACACAAATAATAAATGGCCCTTGAGCTTCTTCCTTTTCCTTTTGTCTTTTGTCTTGAAACTCTTCTTCTTTGAATGATAAAACTTTGGCTTGATATTCAAATGTTTGAAGTTTCTTTTCTGCAAACTTTTTGAAGAAAACCGATTGCATAGTTTCGTCAGAAAGTAATGCAGTTTCGGATGGTAGCAAGCTACTTAAATCATCACTTTCTCTAATTCCAATTAGGTCGGCTTTACTGGCGTGTTCTGCTTTCCATTCTGGCTTTATAGAAATATTACTAAAGATTTCTTCTTCAAATTCCTTTTCAGCTTGTCGCATTTTACCTAACATTTCTGCAAGGTCTTTGAGTGATTTGTCTTTCTTTAAAAGTTCTGCATATCTTTTTAAAATGTCTAAATTGGCTTTTTGCCAATTTCCTTTACTCATATCCCAAAGTCTGCCTAATTCATTTGTAAAGGGTTCTAATGCTTCTTGAAGTTTTTTAAGTTCTTCAATTTGTTTGTAAAGTTCTTCGCAAAATTTCTTGCGTTGTTCTTCAATTATTTCAAGTTCCCATTTTGTTTTCTTTTTAAAAAGTAACTCGTCCCACTTTTCTGTGAAATGTTCTTTTACACTTTCAAAACTTGTCTTCTCCTTTTCGCTTTTTATTTTATCGTCTAAACTTCTACTAAATTCCTTCTCGTAAAAATTATTGTCTAACTCTTTTTTAACATATGTCTGTTCAATGAAAGAATTAACAGTTTGCCAGTCGTTTTCAAACTTGGTTTTATTTGTTTTATCAAAGTCCGTTAAAAGCTCGGTTTCCTTTTCAAAAGGGCTGTCCGTCTTGTTAATCTGCTTTTTAGTTTTATTTATAAAATCAAGAATGTCTTGGGTAATTTTTTCTGCAAGTTCTTTGTCTTGTTTACAAAGTTCTTTCATTGTTTCATTAGCAAGAATAATTTTAATGGCATCAGCAAAATTATCAGTATCGGAATTGGCGAAGCCAATTCCTTTTTCTGTTTCTTTTGTTATTTGCTCAAAAATTGTTTCTGCTAATTTTTTTCGTTTAGCAGGGTCGGCAATTGTGCCGAAAGTTTCAAATTTGCTAAACTGATTATCCATTTTTCAACTTTGTGTCAATTGCATTTTTCAAATTATTAAAAGTGTCCTCGTCTATTTGCGTGTTTTCTTCATAGTAATTCAAATCTTTAGCAAGAAAATCATTTGACGTAGTTATACCGTGGTTTTCTAATTCGTCATATATCCATTCTTCAAACTCTTCATTTAATTCTCGCAGTTCAAAAGTTGTATTTTGTAAAAGTCCTTGTATAGAACCTTCAATTAAAACATCATTTTCAACATTTTCATAATAGTGTTGAATACGGTTTACCTCCAATTCTAACTTTTCAATTTCTTTTCCAATTTGGAACAAATTATCTTCTACTATGTCTGCAAACATTTGATTAACAAACAAATTTACTCGAATGTGTTTTAGGTCATTTGATTTGAAATGTTCAATTTGAGATTTCAAATTGCTTGTTGTAGTCAAAACAACCTTCACTCTTTTGTCCCACTCTTTTTTAACAGCAGGATGTGGTCTTTTAGTTGCCAGCTTTTCAAAATCTTCAACAACCAATTTTTTCAGTTGTCCATCGTGAACAATATGATTTGGCTTGTTACTTAATTTAACAGAATAATTTGTAGCATACTGCCTTCTGTTATAATCATCACTTGAATCATTGTAGAATACAACATTTTTGTAATCATCACCCAAAGAGTCATAGTCTGTGATTTTGAAAAGTGGCCTTGGAAAACCTTCTATTAAATAAAAATGCTGATAATGTTTCTTTGGAATTTGTATTGGCTTCATATGACTTGTTTCGTCTTGAACTTCATGCCAAAATTCTGATAGTTCTTCTTTAATGTCGGTAAGATTTAAAGTCAATGAATAACCGTGTTTTTGGATTGCATCTTTTACAAACTGTGAAACAGTTTGAATTTGTTCGGTTTCATTCCAAAGGCAGTCTTTTATTAAAAAACAGTCCATAAGGTCAATTGAATTTCGGTCATTCAAAAACGCTGATGTTCTTAATAGTCTTACTGTTTTTCTCCACCTTCGGTCGGAAATGTAAATTTGCTTGTCCTTATTTTCTTCACGTTTATTGTGTTGGTCAATGTATTTACGGATGATGTGAATTACATTAAAGATACTAATTGGAATTTCAATATTATCAATGTCTTTACTCCATTTGTTGTATTCGTCATTTGATATTTTTAGAAGTTCCGTAACCGTGTCTGAATATGAGTTTAACGATTTTGAAATCATATCATTAAAGTTCTGCTTGTCTTGAACACCGTCAACAACAATTCGAACAAGAAACCTGTCCCAAAGTGCTTCAAGTCCTTCACCTTTACTTGGAAGTTCGTTTGATGCTGAAATTAAAGCTTTCATAGGAACTGGGTCAATTACTACATCACCATTTCTGTAAATTTTTTCGTTTAGGATTGTAAGTAAAGCGTTTTGTATTGAAGGTCCTGCTTTCCAAATTTCGTCAAGGAATACAACTGTCGCAGAGGGTAAGTAATTTTCAACAACTCTTTGATATTTGTCTTCGTCACGAAGTTGTTTGATAGAAACGGGTCCAAAAATTTCGTCTGGTGTGCTGAATCGGTTCATTAAATATTCAAATGAACTGCCGTCTTTGAATGCATATTTTAGTCGTCTTGCAATTAAACTTTTTGCAACGCCTGGAGCACCCAAAAGAAAAATACTTTCTCCTGCAACTGCTGAAAGAAGTGTCAAAGCGATTACATTTTCTTTTTCAAATACTCCATCATTAAGTCGTTTGAGGAGTTCTGTAATTTTTGGTTTTATTGTCATTCGTCAATATTTTGTTTGTCTGTTTGATGGATGCTGTGTCGGTCGCTATGCTTGCTTGTAACGACCGCTCCGCTTGGCGCAGTGGCGGATTTCGGAGCACAAAACTGTCAATACACCACAAAAGTTGATGCGAGGTAGAATGCTCAATTAACCACTTCACCCGCCATTGAGCCAAACGCCTGTTAGCGGGTCGTTGTTTTTGTTTGATATATTAATTTTGTATTCTTCATTTTTAGTTAAATCGCTGATTTATTATTGACGCCTAACCAGTTACTTTAAATTCCCCAATCCTTTCATAGGTAGTAAAGATGATGCCCATTGGTGATATTTTAGAATCAACTAACTTCATCATGTCAGCTTGAGTACCTTCATCGAAAAGCCGCTTACCTTTACCAATAGTAAGTGGATGAATTGAAATTATCATCTTATCTATCAAACTATGTTTAAGTAAAGTCTGAATAAGATTTCCACTTCCATGTACCCACAAATCAGGCCCATCCTCTTCTTTCAGTTTATTTATTTTGGAAACAATATCTCCAGTAATGCAGAATGAATTTCCCCAATCTGGCTCAAATTCCTTGTGCGAAACCACATACTTTTTTGTTTCATTAAATGGCTTTTTGGCTTCAATGAAATCTGGAGCAGTTGGCCAAAATGAAGCAAATATGTCATAAGTCTTTTTGCCAAGTAGAAGTTCGAATGAACCCTTCATATATTCAGCCATAAAAGTTCCCATCATCTCATCAGCCTGAAAGGGCATCTCCCAACCACCATAATCAAAACCTTCTTCATGACCCCCTGCTGCCTGCATCACACCATCAAGTGTAACAAATGTCATTGTAATTATTTTTCTTGTACTTTTCTGAATTGTGTTTTTCATTTTTGTTATTTTTTTATTTTGGATAATAGACTTTCGAGTTCAATCAAAGTCATTGTAAATCCTTCCTTAAAACCCATTTCAATCATCTTTTCCATTCTTTCAAGTGATTGGTTATGAATTGAAATAATCACTTTTGTTATTCCATTCGCTTCACTAAAAGTCAAATCCCAAGACGAACCTGGAGGTAAAGGATTTTCGTCTTTATCGGCAAACACACTTTCAAACTTGAAATTAGTTTTTGGTGAAATAGCTGTATAAGTTTGAATTGAATAATTTAATTCCTGCCCTTCTGCACTTTCCATTGCATAAAATCTTCGTCCACCTACTTTAAAGTCCATAACTTTTGTTTTTGATTCAAAGGGTTTTGGAGCCCACCATTGGTCGAGGATTTCTTTTTTTGTAAAGGCATCCCATACTAATGATTGGTCGGCTTCAAATTCTCTTGTTACGAATACCATCTTTGTTGATTTGTCAACTGTGAAGTCAAATAATAGATTATTCATTTTTTCTGTTTTTTAATTGTTGATAACACTTTGTCAAGTTGGTTGAATCGGGTTTCCCAAATCTTTCTGAATTGTTCTATCCACTTGTCAATTTCTTTCATTTTGTCAATTTCAAGTGAGTAATAAATTTCTCTCCCTTTTTGTTCTTGTTTTACAAGCTCACATTCTGTCAAAATGCGTAAATGTTTTGATACAGCTTGTCGTGTCGTGTTAAAGTTTTCAGCAATGGCGTTTGGTGTCATTGCTTGTAATGCAATTAAGACGATAATTGCTCGTCTTGTGGGGTCTGCAACAGCTTGAAAAATGTCTCTACGCATTTGTCTATTTATTTTAATGAAACTAATCGGTTGCAAATATATGTGCAACTTTTCGGTTTCGCAAATTTATTTTTGATTTTTTTTATTGTCGGGTTAAAATTCTCTGTCTTGGTGGGTCGTCTGTTACAATGCCCGCTAACGGTTTTCGGCTTTGCGTAGTGGCGGACTTAGAAGCACTACACTGTCAACCTGTCACAAATGTCGAATAGATGAACAAAGTTACAATTTAGAACTAAACCCGCCATTACGCAAAACCGATGTTAGCGGGTCGTTGTTCTGTCCTGTTTTGTTAGTTCAAGGTCAACTCCAATAATGCAACGTTAAGATTTCGATTTTGAAGGGGCAGTTCTTCTGTGTCGGTCGTTTTGTAATTTTCTATAAACTGAAACCCAAACAACTTATAGTATTCAATGAGTTGAAAATTGTCTGCCCAAGTGTCCATTCTTATGAACCTTTTGTTTTCCTTTCTAGCAAGTTCTATCGCCCAAGTCAAGACTTTTTCGAACAATTTTTGACCTTTAAAATTCGGGTTCGTTACGATACGGTGTAAGTATATCGCATCATTTTTATCTCTGTCACGCCATATGAATGGGTCATTGTACTGAATGCTGAAAATACAAAGTATGTCTGCATCGATGGTAATTTTGTATTGTAAGCCCTTCTTTATGTCTTGTTGCAATGATTCCTTGTCAATGCTTTCCCACACTTTATAGCCGTTATTACTTTGCATGTTGATGGCTTCCTCAAATAGCCACAATACCCTATCTAAGTCTTGAAGGGTAGTATTGCTAATCTGTAATTTTTGCTCAGAATTTATCTCCATATTTTATCATTGTGTTTAACCTAATTCGATTATACTGCTGAATCAAAATCGGTATGATATTGTACAATACATTTGTTAAAAAAATGATTAGAGAAAGAAACACTTCACCGTGGTATAATGCATAGACATTGGTCAGTGTGAAAAAAATAAAGCAGACATAATGAAAAGATTCAAAATTCCTTATTTGACTTTTCAATTGGCTGACGTTTCGTGGTGTTGGTGAGTTCGTTTGATTACCATTTATATAGTTTATGAGTTTTTGAGCGAATAGGCCTTGTTGTGTATATCGCTGGAAGCAAGGTATTCCCAAGACTCTATAGAATTTTTTTGAGTTACTCAGTTGTACATATTCATAAACTTTATTTGGCAAAATGAACATTAGTAACGATGCCCCTAATACCGACATAAAATAAGTGGTCTGATAATGGTCCATCCAAAATATAACTACGGGTGTCAAGAAAATGACTGAATAGACGACATTGATACCCTGATTGACTACTTCCGTAGCAATTGTTCTTTTCATTTAAAGAAAATGATGAAGAGACAGAGAAGCAATATGGTCAATGTAACCCCCATATTTTTTCCCTCCTTCCTTTTCAAATGATGATAACTTGCGGCAACCATCAGCAAAGCGAAACATGTGGTAGCAATTTTAATGGGAAATTCTGGTAAGATTGGAATGCTAAAAATCAAAAGAGCTGAGGCACCTGCAACTTCGGTTGCTGCAAGCCATTTTATAAGTTTTGGAGCTATTCCTTCAAATCCGGTTACGCCCTTTTCAGGAAGTTTATCTTTGGGTGTGGTCAGCTTGATGATGCCTGTAAACAGGAAAATCAGTCCTAAGATTACTTGTATTGCAATGAGTGCTATTTTCATTTTCTTGATATTTTATTATTTGAGTACTTCACAGTTTATATTTAACCTATTTACAAGGGATACAACTTCTTGGATTGGAATGTCTTCAGCCTCTATTCTCATAATTCTGTCGCAGTCTTCCAGGTCAAAATTGATTTTGAAATCCCGATATTGTTCTGTCAGTAACAAATCGATTTGCTTAGCAACACATTGACAGTCAATACTTGTTTTAAAAACTTCTATCATAAATCTTTATTCACTCTTCTTTAATGTTTGGTATAATAATCCCAAATAACTTTGGCAATGGAGGAGATAATGTTTTCGTTTGTCTCAAAATTCACTTTTGAATCGGTTACAAAGACGCTGATAAAAAAGTGCTCTCCATTGGGCAGAAAAACAATACCTATATTATTGACGGCCGCTGTGATGCCTGTATCTTTATTCAATCCAGACCAACCCGTCTTATGGGCTACTACTGTGCTTTGTGGCAATTGCCCTCTTAATCTTTTGCTACCCGTGGTTGTTTTTTTCATAAGATTCCAAAGTAATTGGTGCGATTCAACCGTTAATAATTTCCTGTCATTTTCGTAGAATGCTTTTAAAGCTTGATTGGCTGCCTTAGGAGTAGTCCAATTTTGAAACTGCAAGTCCCAATTACCTTGCATGGTTTCTTCATTTATCTTAATAGAGACATCGGTAAATCCATTGGCCGCAAAATAATCTTCAACGGGTTTAGGTCCGCCTAATAATTTGAGCAAAACATCGCAAGCCACATTGTCGCTTTTAGAAACCATATATTCCAAAATCTCTTTGATGCTCAGTGTAACACCTTTCGGATATTTGTCACGCAACGGACTGTATAAACTGGGCAACAGCTCACTTTTTCGAATTTTTATTTTTTGATGTAAAGAAAACCGACCTTTATCTATTTCGGAAAGCATAAAGGCGGCAATGTGAAATTTAAAAACACTTTGCATGGGGAAATGCGTAATGCCATTGTAGGACAGTGTGTCAACTTCATTTATTCCGATAACATCAAAACCAACGGTTGCATTTACATCAACGATGATGCTTTCTATTTCCTTTCGAAGATTCTCAATATTTTGTGCCTTTGCAATGCAAATTGTTAATGATAAAATCAAGGTAATTGATATTATTTGTTTCATTACAATATATCTAGCTATGATTTATTTTCGATGCTTGTCAACACTTCCAAACCGTGCCCTGATGGGTCAATAACGTAAAAACCTCTTTTACTGTCTTGTTCATACCATTCACAAGGTCTTTGCATCCGAGTATCTACCCAAAAATCTTGTTGATTGGTTTTTAATCTTTCAACAATACTATCAAAATGTTTAGGGGATACTTTAAAAGCGTAATGGCCAATAGGGTGTTCCTTGACTTCAGTAACTAATACCATCACATCATTATCAAATGATAGGCATAGAAAAAAATCAGGGGTAGCACCGTGAGCCGGTATTGCTTTCGGCAAATCCAAAAGCTGAGTGATGAAATCTGCTGTTTTCTGCTTCTCCTTGGCTAGTATAATCAAGTGGTTGAACTCTACCTTTTGTTTTTGTTTATCTGTCATTCTTAAAATATTTTCGTAAAAATCATTTGATTATGATTAGACACCAAACTGCCGTAAATGATGGTCATTGTGCTTGTAAGCCAAAACACCCAATTGGTCTTTATTTAAATTGCCAAAAAATGGATGCACAAAAGTAGCTTCACAATCTTTGTATGCTTCAATAGAGTGTATCCAGTTTTCTTTTAATTCATCAATATCACCATTGGTTTCTTTAATTTTTAATTCAGAAATGGTCGGTACATTCTTTCGAAATGGACTTTCGTCTCCCACAAATTCAAGCAATGCCATTTTGCCAAAGAGTTTACCAAGCAAAGTGCGTTTGTGCACTCGTTTGCTTTGGGCCATTTCGTCCCACAGTATGCAATGGTTTATCATTTGGTAAATATTCATTTTGCCCCATTGTGAAACTTTGTTCGTATTGAGTTGGGTAATTCTTTCTATCAACGCTTTTCTTACTTGAGTATCAAATATTGTTTTCATTGATAAAATTTTTTATCGGCTGCAAGGAAAAGTAATTGCCTGAATCGTCCTTGAAGAGAGCTTCCGTACCATAAAATTCTTTAGTGGGTGGCTTCATAAATTCGACACCCTTGGCTTTGAGTTCTTCATAAGTGGCATAGATATCATTACAGGTAAGTACGCCACAGCCAAATATTCCCTTTCTAATATATTCAATGAGTGTTTCGGCAACTTCCTTAGGGAACATTTTGCTAACCTTTACAGGAAATAGTACAAGTTGTAAATCAGGCTGTTCGGGCGGAGACACCGTAAGCCATCGAGCATCAGCACCCATTGGAATGTCGTCCACTACTTTAAAACCCAATTTGTTCACATAAAAGTCATAGGCGCTATTCTGGTCTATCACGTTGATGTTGGTGATGGTCATCTTAGTAATCATTGCTGTACAATTTTATGAACTATGTTGCAAAATTATTTTTCTCTTATGACTTAAACTTCTTCAAAATTGCTATTTTCAAACCAACCGTGTTGTTCAGCGTAGCAACTAGGAACAAAGGCTTGGGGTTTCTGATTTTTTTCACTCTGACTCTCTTTATAGGCAAATGCATACTTCGATGGAGAAATGCCTTCAGATTTGTGGAACAATCCACTAAATGACGAAACACTTTCAAAGCCAACCGCATAACACGCTTCCGATACTATATGACCTTTCTTCAGCAGTAATTTGGCATTTTGTATTCTTACGTATTTTAAATATTGGTGTGGGGTCCTTCCGTAAATGGATGCAAACAGCCGTATAAAATGAAACTTTGAAAAATAGGCTTCATCGGCAATATTACTCAGGTCTATTGGCTCTGAGTAATGCGTATCAATAAATAGTTTTGCCTGAACTATTCTTCGATATAAATATACTTTTGGACAGTGGTTTAATGCCCCGTTATCTTTCATTCATTTTGTTTTCTTTTTTATACTTTTCCATATCCAGGTATATGATACTCCAAATATGACCGTCCAAATCTTCCAGGGTTCGTACTATCATAAAACCTTCATCAATCATAGCAATTGATTCTTTACCTCCTGCCCATAAGGCTTTCTCCATCATTTCATTCACGTGTTCCTGACTTTGCAAAGGAAGCGTAAAAGATGCGGAAAGTTGATTCTTAATGTCCGCTATTGACTTGGCGTTGCCCAGATTAAAAAATGCTTTGGATTGTAGCATCACTAAGATGTCATCACTCCAAACCATACAGACTTGATTTTCCCCTGTGAACAATGGGTAATTGGTAAAACCTAATTGGACATAAAAGTCTTTTGACTTATCTAGGTCGGATACAGGTAGGTTGATAAAAATTTGCTTCATAATTTCTGTCCTAATTTTTCAATATATACTTTTCCCTTAGGCGATAACTCATATCCAACAGTATGGCTGATAGTCAAACCTAAGTTTTTCAGTTTTCTGATATTCAGTTTCAACCATTCTTTTTCAAAGCCTGTGAGTTTAGCTATTCCTATTGCGTTTAGGTTTGGATTATCCTTTATCGTTAGCAGCACTTTTATTGTCCATTCACCTTTTCTACTGTATTTGTCCAAGCTGTTTAACTTTTCAATGATAAAATCAAACTCTTGCTGAGAAATGTCAGTTTGCTCTCGTGATTTTATTCTAGGGTCTTCGTAATGATAACCGACTTTAATTTTATAAATGATGCCATTGTCTAAATCAGATAATGATTCTAACAACTGTACTTTGTTCTCAAAACCAGCATTCATAGCATCTTTTTCCGTTATGTCTATTTCTTTTATAGGTTCAATCGCACCTATTTTTATTATGCCTATTGAAGTATGCAAAAGTGTTCCGCTCTTTACAGATAACTTTTTCCATCTGCGAAAAGCTAAGGTTATTTTACCTGATTTAATCCCGTTAAGATGAATCTGTTTGAATAACATAGTGAAAAGGACTATATTTTAATTGCAAAAATTGCCTTATAGTGTTCCTTGCTTCGATAAGCCAAAAACAGATTAGCAGCGAGAATGAAAATAGCAACTGGCAAACCTTCGGGAGCTAAAAAAATGTGTACCCCAAGAATGTTTATAGAAATGGGTAAAATGAGCATTGCAGCTAAAGGCACAAAACGATGAGTAATAAAAGCTAATCCACAGATAAACTCTATCGCTTTGACTAATGGCATCAGGTAGATGGAAGCATTGATGCCATCATTAAAGGTTTTCATTGCACCTGTGAGCTCTGGTGGCGGAAATAGATTTAAAAAATACGCTATTGAGCTGAATAGCAACAATGCTCCAAAAAGGATACGGATTACAATGGTTATTACTTTCATTTGTTTTGTTATTTATTGTTAGTTTATGTTTTACTCTTCAATAGCTTCCAAGCCCTGTTCTTTAAGTTTTGCAATTCCTTCCTTCATTGCTGCTATCTGTTCAACTGGGTGTCCTTGCCAAATGGTAACTTCTCCTACTACTTTGAATGGATGTTTGGAGCGGTAAGATTTCGATGGATTACCCGGAAATCGTTTGTTGGTTAAGTTCGGGTCGTCTTCAATTTCTCCGGTGGGTTCTACCAAATAAATTCTTTCTCTTCCTTCCCCTGCGGCAAGCTCTGCACCCCAAATGGCGGGGTCTAATGTTGCGGTTAGGTAAATGTACTTGGCTTTTCTATCGCCATAATTGGATGTGTAGCCTATTTCAATGAGGTCGCCTAACTTCAAATCAGCTTTTGTACCGTGAAAATAAGTCTGTGCGAAGGGAGTGTGAATTGTGTCACCTGATTTGTTAACGGAATTTGACATATTTAATGATTATTTCAATTTCTGAATTGTTTTATTGGCTAATTGTAAAGCCTTTGTTAGGAATGATTCGATGATAGCTTTTTCATTGTCTGAAAAGGAAGCCATCAATTGATCGGTGTCGTCTTGAAAATCTTGATAGAATGGGTTGAAAAGAGCAGTTATTTTAGCACTATCTGGCTCAATAAATATCTTTCTCCTGTCCAAAGTATCAGGCTTTCTTACTACCAACCCTTTTTTCTCAAACCTGTCAATTAGACCTGTGACCGCTCCCGTTGTTAAACCTGTTAATTCGGCAAGTTCACCTGCTGTTAGCTTTCCTTTTTGAAGGAGAAAACCTAAATACTTGTGGTCTGTGCCTGAAAAGCCTGCCTTTCTGGCAATAGTCTCGTGCAATTGCAATGAGGCGTATGTATGTTGTTGGCTCAATTTTCTCAATTTCTGAACTTTGGATTCTGACTTCATATATCTTAACAACTAAATATCTTAGCCACAAAGATAATATTATTTATTCCAGCCAAGCAAATTTTTAATTGAAATTTTTTTGATGCTATCTTTTAATGTGTTGAAGAATTTTTCTTTTGCTTAAATCATTGCATTGATTCTCAATCTCTCGAACCCTTGCGAATACAAGTTTCTCAACTATTCCGTGTGGTAAAGGGTGTTCGACACTAAATCGTATCACGGTTGATGAAACGTCTAAGTGGGCAATTTCTTGTTGCATTTCTTTCATCACGTTGCCTTCCATAATGAAAAAAGACAAATGTGTTTTTGACGACCTGAAACCAACGGCTCTTTTTCCTTTGTAATAAAGAAATGGCACCCCACGGCTTAGGCGTTCTTCCATTTCGGGAACGAGTTGCAAAATTTGGTTTCGCAATGCCACTAAAACTTTTTTTTCTTCCTTGGAGAGGTTTTCCAAATAATTCAATACCGGATTGTTTACTGTCATTTCGTTTCTTCTAAAAAGTTAAAAATTGGCTCTGAAATTTTATCCGCAGACAAAGCATACGTTGGGCTTTCAAGTATTGCCAGTTTACAATCGGTCAAATATTTCGTAACATCTTTAGCAATTATCAACGCATCATTTGATGTTAGGATGAGAACAGGTATTCTGATATTCGAAAGAAATTCAGCAGGTGTAAGTCCATTGCCGAGTATATCATAATCAATAGGTAAAGTGATGCTGTTGGCAATGGCTTGTTCTCCATTCTCTGATGAAATGAAATAATCTAATTCTTGCTCGCTCATTCCAAAATCTTTCAAGAAGAATTTAACTGCACCTGTTTTATCATTTTGATTTAGCAATGCTACTATCTTACTTCGTTCTTCTTCAAACTTTTTTGCTTCTTGCTCGCTGTTTTCTGATAAAGCAGTAAATGGAAGGTCAGATAGGATGAGTTTTCTTGTGGGCAATCCAGCAGAAACAGCTCTAATAGCTAAAGCTGCGCCTGCTGAATGTCCATACAAAATTGGGATTTCATCACACAAAGAAATAATGGACTTTAAATCTTCTAGTTCAGACTCAATAGTGTGATTCTCTGACCTATCACTTTTGCCCCTGTTTCTTCTGTCGTAGTTGAATACTGTCAACTTTTGAGAAAGTTCAGCAGCCAAAGGAATATACATTTGATGGTCGGTCAACGAACCACCAACGATAATGAGCGGCTTGCCATCGCCTGATTTTTCAAAGGCTATTTGAGTTCCGTCTTTTGAATGGATGGTATTCATATTTATTACATTTATTGCCAATTACCGTCACCTTGATTTACCCATTCCACCAATTCAATGACCACACCATTTGGGTCGGTAACCATAAAAAGCTTTTCACCCCATTCTTCTGTTTGCAAAGGCAATGAAATGGGGACTCCTGCCAAACGCAACCTTTCTTCTTCGGCTTCGAGATTGGTGGTAACGAAAGCAAGGATAGTTCCTGCAACAGTTACATTCCGAAGAAATTCTGGAAGCACTTCAATTCCTGTTTGCATATAAATAATATTGATGCCTGATGTCTCGTGAATGAGAGAAGCAAAGCCATCTGCTGCCATTTTTTCTTTGAAACCAAAATGTTTGATTAAAAACTCACTTGAAATTTTTACATTGTCCACCGTAAGTGAAACGGAAAGTGATGAAATATTCATTGTTCTTTTTTTTAAATTACAATGCAAATATCACTCTTTGTAAAAACGTAAAATTGTATCAAAACGACATTCTAACCTTTGCTTTCTTGAAGAATTAAATTTTGAAAGTACGCTCTTGGATTCAAGCCTGTAAATTCCTTAAAATGTCGGTTAAGGTGAGCTTGGTCGTAGTAACCTAAGTCAAGAGCAATATCTAACAGTTTGCTATCTGATGAATTGGCAAAGATGGAAGCATTGGCAATGAACCTTTCAAATCTTTTAATTTTCAAGTATGTCTTAGCTGAAAAGCCCGTCAAATCCTTGAAATTTCTTTCAAACTGTCGTTGAGATAGAAAGGAGCTGGCCACTAAGTCAGGAATTGAATGAAGATTATTTTGGTCAATTGATAAAATCAGTTTTTCAACTGATAAGTATTTGAAGTGCAACTCTTTTAGTCTGTTATTGAAAAAGTCTGTCGCAATGATTGCTTTTTGATTAAACGTTCGGGCTTCATAAATTTTCTCTGACAGTTCATTACCTTGATTACCCAATATGCTATTGATATCAGCTGTTTGTTGCGATAACTCATAAGCTGGTATCCTAAGCAAGGACAGTGCGGCAAGGGGTGTAAAAGTTATACCAAATATTGAGCTTCTGGGTACAGTAGCAATGTAATGTTTAAAGGAAGTTGATTGACCATAAAAACTACTCCTTGAAACATGCTCTTCCTTTCCGTCTTGTTTAAGTGAATAAATACCCTGGTCAAAAAACAACAACTCTATTTTGCTTGTCGCCACAGAATGATAAACATTTGGTCGCTGTGGTAAGTCCAAGTCGTCACCCCACCAAAAGGTGTCAATATATTTTTTTAAATGTTCTGGTGGTCTGATTGTTTGGTACATTCAATTTTCTGATTGTTGTTTATCTTGCAGGGGTTGTTCTTTACAATGCCCGCTAACGTTTTGTGGCTTGGCGTAGTGGCGGATTTTTAGCACAAAAGTTCAATCGAAGAACTGCACTTGAACCTACCACAAAACTGTCATACGAAGCACTGAACCCGCCATTACGCCAAACCGCTGTTGGTGGCTGGTGTTTCTTTGTTAATGATTTGCAAATCGCTCTACTTTTTTCAATATGTCTTTTCGTTCTAATTCGTTTTTGTAGCGAAGTCTATCTATTCTCAGCACTCTTACAGGTTTAAAACCACAAAATTCTAAAGTTGCTCTTTTTATAGAGTTTAAATCACTGTTGCGATACTGCCACCATATCCACCACTTTGGAGCGTCACAGGTTGTAATTATGTCTGCGGAGCGACCTTGTAATAATTTGTCCCAAAATGGGTCTTTTGAATGATACTTGTATGCAAATCCTGAATAAAGCGTTCTATCAAAAAATCCTTTTAGTAAAGCTGGCATTGAACCCCACCAAATTGGGTAAATGATTACCCATTTATCGCACCATAAAATATTCTCTTGTGCTGTTTTTAAGTCTGGTTCAAGTTCCTGAATTACTTTATAGCCTTTCCAAAGTATTGGGTCAAATTTCATTTCTCCAATTTGCTGTGTCCTTATTTCGTGTCCATTTTGTTTAGAAACATTCAGGTATGTTTCAAATATAGCATTATTGAAACTCTCTTTATCTGGATGTCCTAATAAAATATAAACTTTCATTTTAATATTATTTGTTTGACACTTGCTACCAAATTCTATTGGTGAAATTTTTTTCTACGGCAATTTTGATATTAGTAAATTTAGGTTGTCTAGAACTAAATTAGGTTCCTCTAAAAAAATATAATGTCCAGAATTTGTCGTTGTAATGTGTGTAAAGTCTGTAATGCCTATTCTCAATGATTCGTGTGCATTATACCAATTCTGTCTATCAGTTGCATTATGTGTGGCATCTACTTTCATACTTGTCAAAATGATTGTCGGCACATCTGGTAAGTTTGATAATGTTGTCATATATTGTGTATCCTCTATCAACTCTCTTGCCTCCATTGTAGCACCAAAATTTGCCCCATAGCTACTCAAAAAAGCATTAAAGATTAAATCTTCTTCTGCCTGTGATGGATTGTTGTATGCCTCGTGAGAAGGGTCAATAAATAATATTCCGGCTACTTTTAAGGGATTTTTTATTGCATAATCTCTCATAATCATCCCCGCGAGTGAATGCCCAATAAGTATAACTTTTCTATTGTTAGCAAACCTATTTATTACGTTATCAAGCTCTCCACTTAGTTTCGGTATATCTCTTGGTGCAGGACCTTTTTCTGATTTTCCATATCCAGCCCTATCATAAAGCAAAACGTCTTGTTTGGCACTAATAGTAAATGGCAAATTCTTTTTATTCCAAATAGAATGGTCGTCTCCCAACCCTGATTCAAAAACGATTAGATATTTAGAATTTTTAATAATTGAATAGCTTGTCAGTATGTGCGTTGACAAATCTATAGTTGTGGTGGTCAATTTTTCGGGGCTTACAGCTTTTTTGTTACAAGAACTTAATACGGTTAAGCAAAAAAGCGATATTAGTAATTTATACATTTTATGTTATTTTTTGTCAATTGCTTACTTCTTATCACGGTGTTCAGCGTGTCCGTTTTTTTTGTTAAATAGTTTTTCAAAACTTATTTCGTTAGTTGGTTTGGATTTACACTTGCCACCAACGACCGCTCCGCTTGGCGAAGTTGCGAAAAAATTCGCGAAGCGAAAAATTTTTTCGCAACTTCGCCAAGCGGAGCGGTCGTTGCGCCGCGATCCCGAAGGGATTGCGGCGCAACGTTTTGCGGGTTTAAGAAGTTGGCGATTTCGGAGCACAAAACTGTCAACCTG
>CAZRQL010000020.1:0-64712 GCA_964602415.1 uncultured Roseobacteraceae bacterium | reverse complement strand
TAATTTAATTCCTCTTCTTTGCGCAAAAGTTCTATTTGCTCTATCGTTAAGCCAGTATCTTCTGAAATAATTGCTACTGGTGTGCCTCGCCTAAGCATTTTCTTAGCAATCTCAACAGAATTTCTGTACCTTTCATCTTTGCGCACCCGCTCTTCGGCTTCCATCTTTAGAGACAGTGCCTCGCTGGCTTTGTAGTGCAGGTAGTCCAAATAGCGGTTGTAGCCGTAGTGCTGCTCTTTGTCCAAGCGCATGATGTCCAGCACTTCTTTGGCCTCCGCCAAGCCCTTAGCCCTGAACTCATCGCGTACCTCGCTGTTTTTCAGAAAGTAAATCCACTCGTCAAGCGTATCCTTAGCCACGTCGTTGAATTGGTTCACTTTAATAATGTAATACTCAGGAAAAATATCAGATACCGTTTGCTTGGCAAAAGTCTCCTTCTGCTTGCCCGAAAGCTGCAAAATGTCCTTCTCGTGCATGCCCTCAAAGTTCGTTGAGCCTTTATACACGTAGTCCTTGCCCTGTCCCAAATCAAAATACACGATGTTCACAGAGATGACTTTCTTGATTTCCGAGTAGGACTGACCCAGCGATAAGTTCTCTGTCAGCACTTTGGAACTGCCGTATATCATCCGATGGAAGTAGTCTATTTCGTAGGTGTTCTGAATTTCGACTATAATCAACTCATTTTTTGAGTTTTGCGTCAAAATATCTACCCTGTTGTATTTGTCTTCGTCGCTCTCTTGGTTGCCCTCGCTTTCCAATATCCGCTCTATCTTGATGTTGTCGAACAACAACTCAGACAAAAAACCCTCCAGCACCACAAAATTGGCCTTGTTGCGGAGCAACTTCTTGACCGCCCAATCAAACCGTATCAGCCTCTTTGCCATAGCTCTTTTTGCAAAGATAACAAAACAAGGACTGAATATAAGCCTAAAACTTGAAATTGTACGTTATGGAAGGCAAAATCGGGAAAAGAGAGACCTGTCTGGCTTCAAAGCCGATGGTGGTCTGAGTTTCAAAGTCTTTGATTTCTTCAAAGTACAAAAAGAAAGGATTGCGGCGGTCGTAGGCATTGAAGACATTGAAGGTGAGGTCTGACTCGCCCCAACGCCTAAAAAACCGCCAAGTCAGTCCCAAATCAAGCCTGTGATAGGCAGCCATCCGATAGGCATTGCGCTCGGTAAAAATCGGCACAAAAATAGGGTCCGCTCCCGGTATGTCTTGAATAAAAAACCGCCCAACGGGCAAAGAAATAGCATTACCTGTGTTGTAAACCCAAGTAGCACTCAAAGCGACTCTTTTGCTCAAGGCATACATGCCCACGATAGAAATATTGTGTCGCTGGTCGTTGCGCGGGGGGAAGAGCCTGCCGCCGTTGATTTGGGGAAAGCGGCGCAGCGTCCATGACAAGGTATAGCCTATCCAACCCGTGAGCTTGCCTTTTTTCTTCTCCAAGTAGATTTCATTGCCGTAGGCATATCCATTGCCAAATACAAACTCTTTGTCAATTTCGGGATTGAAAAAAATCTGCGCTCCATCTTTGAAATCTATTTGTCTCTGAAAATTTTTGTAATACACCTCATTGGTAAGCAAAATATTACCTCCTGCCAGCAACCAACTGCCCCCCACCGAAACTTGGTCTGAAATTTGGGGGCGGGTGATGCCTCCGCTGGGGTACCACAAATCGGTAGGCAAAGTCGCACCGGTGTTGCTGATCAGATGCAAGTATTGGAACATGCGGGTAAAGGATGCTTTGAAAGAAAAATCTTCTTTTAGCTGATAGCGCAGTGCCAAACGAGGCTCAAGTCCCCAAAAAAAATCTTTATTTCTTGCAAAACTCGATACCCGCGCTCCGTAATTGATTTTCAAGAGTTTGTAGTCAAAATCATCGCCATAGAAAAGAGCATATTCCCAAGCCTGATAAGGCTGAGACTGGTTGAAGCTAAAAGAGCCATCTCGTGAACCCGCGCTGATGCGCCCCAAGTCAATGGAATGGTGCGTTGCCGACACTCCGAACTTAATCAAATGAGTGCTCAGTTGAAGTTGTGCTTCGCTGCGGGCCTGCCAATCGCTGATAAAAGAGGCAATACTGAACCCAAACACATCAAAGCGGTTGCGAAGCTCATAGCGGTAGCGGGTATGAGAAAGCGAATGAGTAAAAAGCAGCCTATCGTTTGCACGCCTGAACCATGAGACATTGGCCACATCATTGCCCCATATAAAGTTGAAACGGGTCAAATTGTTGCGAAACAAAAAGTTGTCCCTGCCCCAGTAGGCCGATACGACCACCCTGTCGCGGGGGGATAACTGAAAACTGGTCTTGGCGTTGAAGTCGTGAAAAGCATAATCGGGTATAGGCTCGTAGCCCTCGGTTCCCTCGAAATAGCGGTTGGCGGCGCGGGTAAACACGTCCACATACGTGCGCCTTCCGGCCAGCAGTAAAGTGGTCTTGGTTTTTTTGATGAGGGGCACTTCTAAGGTAAGCCGCGATGAAATCAGCCCTATGCCCCCTTGGGCTTTGAATTTGGGGCTTTGGGACTCTCGGATTTTTACGTCAATCACCGAAGAAAGCCGACCTCCGTATTGCGCCGGAAAACCTGATTTGTACAGATCCACCTCCTTAACGGCATCGGAGTTGAAAATGCTAAAAAAACCAAACAAATGGGCGGCGTTGTACACCTGTGCGCCATCCATAAGGATCAGGTTTTGGTCGGGGCCACCGCCTCGCACAAAAAGCCCGCTGCTGCCCTCGCCTCCCGACTGCACACCGGGTTTGAGTTGCAATACTTTGAGTATGTCCACTTCGCCAAAAACCGCTGGAATGAGCCGCGCCTGCTCAATAGCCAAGGTATTTTTGCCCATTTGCGTAGATTGGACTACATCGCGGTAGCTCTCTGCCTCTATCAATACCTCATCGAGAGCAACCTCAGCCGGTTGCATCAAAATGGTAAGCGAGCCGCCATTCCATTGCAAGCGTTGGGTTTGATAACCCAAAAAAGAGGCTTCCACTTGCAAACTGTCTTTTGCCTTGATGTTCTTGAGTTCAAACTCGCCTTCATCGTTGCTTACGGCGGCACGGGAGGAGGCTTTGATGAGCACACCGGGCAAAGGCTCGCCGGTTTTTGAATCCTTGACTATGCCTTTTAGGTTTTGGCCTAAACAAATCCCAAAAAACAACAGCAAGCTGCAAGTAAGTGATAAGAATTTCATCATTAAAAATTCAATCCAAAGACGAGTTTTTTATCCCAAAGGTGCTTTGTAACATGATTCGATAGGCTCTAACAAGGGCAATACTTTAGAATCAAGACCAATAGTTGTCTATCTGTAATAGCTTTTGTTTATATTACCGCCAAAATCAAAGTGATGAAAAAGCGAAACATCAAAAAAATAGCCATTTTGGGTTCCGGTGTGATGGGCTCACGAATTGCGTTGCATTTTGCGGGGGTGGGTGTAGAGGCAGTTCTCTTGGACATAGTCCCCAAAGACAGCACAAAGCCCCGCAACCAAGTAGCCAGCGATGCACTGACCGCAGCCCTCAAATCCAAACCTTCGCCGGCTTTTTACGAAGGAGTAGCCAAACTGATCCAAACGGGCAACTTTGAAGATGATATGCACTTGATTAAGGACTGCGACTGGGTGATGGAAGTGGTGGTCGAAAAACTCGAAATCAAACAGCAAGTCTATGAGCAAGTAGAAAAATACCGCCGTGCGGGTACACTCATTACCACCAATACTTCGGGTATTCCGATAGGTTGGCTTGCCAAAGGCCGTAGCGAAGATTTCCGTAGGCACTTTTGCGGAACGCACTTTTTCAATCCACCGCGCTACCTAAGGCTTCTGGAAATCATACCCGGCCCTGACACAAGCGGCGAAGTGGTCAATTTTTTGATGGAATACGGCGACCGTATGTTGGGCAAAGATACTGTTTTGTGCAAAGATACCCCCGCCTTCATTGCCAACAGGATAGGTGTGTACGCCATTATGTCGGCACTTCATACCATCGAGCAGATGGGACTTACTGTCAGTGAAGTAGATAGCCTGACAGGCACTGTCATCGGCAGACCCAAGTCGGCCACTTTCCGCACTACCGATGTGGTAGGGCTTGACACTATGGTCAACGTATCCAACAACCTCTACGCAGCACTGACTTACGACGAAAGCCGTGAAAAGTTCCGCCTGCCCAAGATGGTGCAAGTAGCCTACGACAACCGCTGGTGGGGCGATAAAACCGGTCAAGGGTTTTACAAAATGGAACGCTCAGATAGCGGGGAAAAGCAACTCTACGAACTCAACCTACAAACCTTTGAATACCAACCGGAAAAGAAGACCAAACTCGAACTGCTGGCCAAAGCCAAAGAGATGGACAGCCTTTCGGACAGGCTGCGTTTGCTGCTTGCCGACAAGAGCAAAGTGGGGGATTTTTACCGCAGCAGTTTTTATGATGTTTTTCGCTATTGCTCGTACCGCATTCCCGAAATAGCCGATGAGATTTACCGTATAGACCAAGCCGTTTGCGCCGGATTTGGTTGGGAGATGGGGCCTTTTCAGACTTGGGATGCGCTGGGAGTCAGCGAGACTGTCGGGGCTATGGAAGCTATGGGACTCAAACCCGCCAAGTGGGTCTATGACATGCTCAATGCCGGATGCCAAAGTTTTTACAACTCTCATTCGGGGCAAAAATTGTACTTTGATATTGCTTCCCACAACTATAAAGTGATTCCCGGCACCGAATCGGTTATATTGTTGGATACGCTGCGCAAGACCCATAAACTTTGGAGCAATGCAGGCAGTTCGATATACGAGATTGGGGACGGGGTGCTGTGTTTGGAGTTCCATTCGAAAATGAACTCCATAGGCCCTGAGGTCATCGAAGGCATTCACACCGCCATCAGCATGGCCGAGCGGGAGTTTGTTGGCTTGGTGATAGGCAACGAAGCCGAGCAGTTTTCGGCAGGGGCAAACCTTTCGGTGCTCTTCATGTATGCCTGTGAGCAAGAATTTGACGAAATCAATTTGATGATTGCCCAGTTCCAACAAACCATGATACGCGCAAGATTTTCTGCCGTACCCGTGGTGGCGGCCACTGCGGGGCTTGCTTTGGGGGGTGGATGCGAGTTGTCTTTGCACTGCGATGCCATCCAAGCCCATGCCGAGACCTACATCGGACTGGTGGAAGTGGGGGCAGGACTTATCCCCGCCGGCGGGGGTACGAAAGAGTTTGCGCTCAGAGCCTCAGATTCTTACCAAGAAGGCGACATAGAACTTAACAAATTGCAACGCTATTTTATGCAAATAGCCACTGCCAAAGTTGCTACTTCAGCCCACGAAGCCCGTGCTATGGATATTCTGCGCCCTTCGGATGCCATCACGCTCAACCGCCGCCACTTGATAGCCGATGCCAAAGCCAGAGTATTGGAGTTGTCTAAGCACTACTCCCAGCCCAAACCGCGCCAAGATATCAAAGTACAAGGCAAAACTGGAATGGCCCTCTTTGAAGCCGGAATAACAGGAATGCTATACGGCAACTACATCTCAGAGCACGATGCCAAAATAGCCCGCAAACTCTCTTATGTCATCAACGGAGGCGATTTGTCGCAGCCTACTTTGGTAAGCGAGCAATACCTGCTTGATTTAGAACGAGAAGCCTTCCTTTCTTTGACAGGAGAGAAAAAAACACTCGAACGGATACAAAGCATTTTGTTCAAGGGCAAGCCGCTTAGAAATTAAAAAACACCTTTTTTAGTTTTTGTGCGCATTTGCTTAAATGGGTTTTAGATTTGTAAAGTTGTGATGTAAGATTTTCGATTAAAAAATATAATACGAATTTACTTTTCGTTTACTTTGCATTATCAGATGTATTTTGTAGTTGATTTTATCTTATGTCTTACAGCACCACTCAAACCGCTCTTTTAAATCCTTTTCCGGGGCTCAGGCCTTTCCGCACTGATGAGTCGCATCTTTTTTTTGGGAGAGAAGGGCAGATAGATGAAGTGCTTGAAAAACTTGAAAATAATCGTTTTATAGCCATATTAGGCAGTTCGGGCAGTGGCAAGTCTTCTTTTATGTACTGTGGGCTCATCCCAAGTTTGCAAGGAGGCTTTATGGTCGAGCAAGGCTCAAACTGGCGCATCATAACAGCGCGTCCCGGAACGCATCCCATTCACAACTTGGCCAATGCACTGGTTGATAAAGATAAATACAGAGGTCTTTCAGAAAAAGACCTACTGGTAAAAAAATCTTACTATCAAGCCATTATGCAATCCAGTTCTCTTGGCCTTGTAGAATTGTTGGCTCAAATTCGCTCAGAAGGAGATGAAAATATACTGCTGCTTATTGACCAGTTTGAGGAAATTTTTAGGTTCAGAAGCAAAGACGAAGCCAACCTTGACGAGAGTACTGCATTTGTCAAAATGTTAATAAATGCCGTCAAAATAATGAACAAGCCTTATTACGTTGTTTTGACGATGCGTTCAGATTTTATAGGCGACTGCTCAATTTTCCCCGAGCTTACCGCCCTTATCAACGAAAGCCATTACCTAATCCCTCAACTCAACCGCGACCAAAAAAGAAGTGTCATCTTAGGCCCTGCTGCTGTGGCAGGTGGAATCATATCGCCTCGACTGCTTCAGCAACTGCTCAACGACCTGAACGAAAACAGCGACCAACTCCCCATTCTCCAACACGCACTCATGAGGACTTGGGACTACTGGCAACAGCATCGCAGAGGCGATGAGCCGATAGACCTTTTTCATTATGAGGCCATTGGAAAAATGGAATCCGCGCTTTCTCTGCATGCAGACGAAGCCTATGTTGCCTTGGAAGCCAAACAGCAGCGAATCTGTGAAATCATGTTCAAAGCCCTGACCCAAAAAGGCAGCGACGGCAGGGGGGTGCGCAGACCCACCGACATAAAAAGAATTGCGCTTACAGCCGGAGTGAGCGTGGCCGAAGTCATTGAAGTAGTAGAGTGCTTCCGCCAACCGGGACGAACTTTTTTGATGCCGGCGCAAGGTGAACTCAGCCCGGAAACTTACCTGGATATATCGCACGAAAGTTTGATGCGAATATGGAATCGCTTGGCCGCTTGGGTAGAACAAGAATCGGAGTCTGCCAAAATGTATTTGAAACTCTGTGATGCAGCCCTGCTTTACCAAGAAGGAAAATCTGGACTTTGGCGGCCTCCCGATTTAAACTTGGCCACTGCATGGAAAGAGCGCGAAAACCCCCAACTCACCTGGGGCATCAGACTTAATCCAAGTTTCGAGAGGGCAATGGCCTTTCTGGAAAAAAGCGTGCAAGTCTATGAAGAAGAAAACCGCAACTTAGCCCGAAAAAGAGAAGCCTCCATTAGGCGCAATAAAATCATAGCCGGTGTGATGGCACTCGTATCAATTGCCATGATTCTGCTGGTGCTCTATGGCAGAACCAAAGAACAAGAAGCCCGCTCACAGGCCAAATTGGCCAAAGAACAATCAAGCCGAGCCGATAGCCTTCTGAGAATAGCCAACGATGAGCGCGCACGCGCCATCCAAGAACAACAGTATGCAGAAGCCGAAAAAAGGATTGCAGAACAAGAAAGAGCCAAAGCGGAAGCCGAAAAACTAAAAGCCGAAGAAAAAGAAAGAGAAGCCAACAAGGCAAGAGAAGATGCCAAAATCCAAGAAGAAAAAGCCCGAAAAGAAGCACTCAGGGCTGAATACGAAGCCCAAAAAGCCAAAGAACAAAAAGAACTGGCCGACAAATCCGCAAAAGAAGCACAAGACCAAAAAACTACCGCCGAAAAAGCCAAACTTGATGCCGACAAACTTCGTATGCTTGCATTGGCTCAGTCCATGGCTGCCAAATCCCAACAACTCAAAGACACCAACACACAGCTACTATTGGCCAAACAGGCTTTCAACTTTCACAAAAAGTACGAAGCAGAAGTGCTACAACCTGACATTTATTTAGGGCTTTACGCCGCTGTAAAAAAAATAAACCAAACTAATTTCAACGAAATCAAAGGGCATCAAGACAGAATCGCTTCCATGCACTTCTCAGACAACCAGTTTTATACCATATCTGCTGATGGCAAAGTGCTCAGAAGACCCATAAACACCAACAGCTATGAATCTGTATATGACTTTGACCCCTCTGAACTGGTCAGTATCAAATCTGTATCAATATCCCAAAACGGCGGTAAGATAGCTTTTGGGTGCAGCGACGGTAAAATAAGAATCATTGATAGCCAATCAAAATCACTCGAAAAAGTGCTACCCGCATCAAAGCACTTGATTTGGGCTTTAGATTATGATAGCAAGCAACAATTTATTGCCTTTAGCGATGCGGATAGCACACAAATCACCTTATTGGATATTAAAACCCAAGCCCGTAAGATAATAGCTCAAACCAACAAAGAGAATAAAATCCGCTCTTTCTGCTGGCTCAATGATTATGAAATAGCAGGAGTTACTCTAAAAGGAGATGTAAAAATATGGAACACCAAATCCCTATCGGAAGAAGTTCTTTTCACAAGCAAAAACGAAAAAGGCTACATCATGAAATTCAGCAAAGAAGCACAAGCACTCGCTGTGGGGTATTTTTCAGGTAAAGTATTGCTATACAAGTTAAAGCAAAGAGATTATGAGGAGTTTCTGGGACATGCAGGATGGATAAGCGACATCAGTTTTTCGCCGGACGGCAAACTTATGGCCACTGCGGGTTACGACAAAAGAATACAAGTATGGGACTTATCCAATACGACTTTGCCTCCTTTGGTGCTCGAAGACTTCAAAACTTGGGTTACTTCGATTTGCTTTAGTGCGGACAGCAAAACCCTGTATGCCGGCTCGAAAGATGGTATCATCAAAAAATTCGACCTCAACCCCGAAAACTTGGCAAAACAGATTTGTGAGAACATCAAAAAGCAAAAACGACCCAACTCACTCTCAGCAAAAGAATGGAATCGCTATGTGGGTGAGGAAATAGAGAAACAAGCCTCTTGTGAATAAACTGAGCAAGATTATGAAAAAAACACTCTTGATAGCGTATATCCTTTTGATGCCGCTCTATTTATTGGCTCAATGCGAAAGTGCCTATGATGAGGCAAGGGAAAGCTATGATAATGGAAGACCGGATTTGGTAGAAGAAATACTGATGTCTTCGGACTGCTTGTCCAAACTCCCTAGAAACCGCCAAGCTGATGCACTAAAACTATTGGTGTTGGCCTCTATTTTTCAAGATGATGACCAAAAAGCAAATTTGTATATCAAAAAACTACTAAAACTGGAACCGGAGTATAGGTTGCAACAAGACGACCCCATTGAGTTCAGCAACTTGTTCTACAGCTACCGTACTGATCCGGCTTTGTCATTGGGTATATCCCTTCAAAGCAACAAATCTTACATCAGAAACCTCTCCTCCTACTCCATAGACGCTCTTCAATCTATTCCTTCTTCTTACAGCAGCCCTATGCCTTTTGTCTCGGGGCTATTTGTGAGTGCAGACATTTGGTTGGGAAAAAAGTGGGTGCTGCAAAGCGGAGTAATCGTTAAGCAACAAAATTTTGAAAAAAACTCCACTGTATTGGGGTTTGCTCAGACTAAAACCCAAGAAGTGTTGACCTTCGTTGAGCTACCCTTGAATCTAAGACGTGAACTTTACGACTATAAAAAGCATAAACTTATCGCCTTTGCGGGAGCAGGGTATTTGTTTACCAACGACTCCCAACTCAGTGCCACCAGAAGAGATATTCTGGATGCCAACAGAAGGACGCTCACCAGTGCTGCCATTGACATGACAGAAAAAAGACAAAGACACAACGTAAGCCTGCAAGCAGGTCTGGGCGTAGAACTGAAAGTAAAAAGGGGCTTTTGGGGATTGAACTTAGGCTATCAGATGAATGTGTTTTATCAAAATAAAAGCCAAAAAAGATTTGACAATACGCGGCTAACCTCGGAATATTTTTACGTAGATGACTCCTTTCGATTGGACAATATTTTTATCACGTTTGGTTATTTCTATTCGTTTTACAAGGCAAAAAAAATCAAATATGACTAAGCGGAGATTATTTAATGTCAAGCCGGTTTTGCTCTTGATGCTCATGTTTGGTTGCAACATTGAAGACAAACAACCTTACCCCACCTTTATCAAGTACATAGCCAACAATCCCAATAAAGCAGGAGGAAGTATATTGCCAATCTTGATTGAATTGCAAGACAACAACTTGGCTATGCTGTCTCTTGTAGAGCAAGAAAAAGACCAGAAAAGCGTAGTCTATTTTACGGTTTCGATTTTAGACCCACAAGGCAATAAAATCACCCAAAAAACCCTTACCGATTTACCCAACGCCTTGCCCATATCACAAGGAGAATTTAGCCCCTTGGCACGCAATTTACTCAAATACCGCTGCGGTGGGCTTCAACAAACCCCCAGCGGACAAATTTCGGTCATTGGCAGCGTAGTGGATACCATCTTGGGCAATCCGGTAAGCAAAACTTTCATCAATCTTTTTGACAGCCGCCTCGAGCAAAAAATAGACATTGACCTGCGCTCTCCGGGCGGTTTTGTTTCCAACGAAGGTTTTGTGGGGGCAACATTAGCCCCCTCGCCTATCAGCGGTAGTTTGTATGCCTTTTCCTCGTACAACAAACTCAACAATCAAACCAAACAATACAGTTTTGATTTGTACTTCGCAAAAGCACAACCCAATCAAACTACCCCTGAAATCGAATGGATTAAATTCTTTGGCAGCGAAACAGACCAAGATTTGGCCTGTAAAATCATTAGCATACCCTACAGCAACGATGCGATTTGGGCTGCCACCGCCTCGGGCAATGACATACTGCGCTACCGATTGGGCAGAATCAACGACAAAGGAGCTGTGGTGTGGACACAACTCATCAAAGGGAACGCCCCAAACGACAACGTGGCGGTCTCCGACATCTACTTTTATGGCAATTCGATCATGGTGCTGGGCTGTTATGGCAGTGACTTGAGTGCTGCTTCCAAAGTGTACTTGGCCAACTTTGATTTGGACGGCAACCTTAACTGGAGCAAACTGGTCGAAATAGAGGCAGCATCGGCATACGGCATGCAATTAGAAATCGCCGCCGACAACAATTTGGTCATCTCAGGGCACTTGCGCGAGCGTGAAGACGATGACATGAACATGTTTTTGAGCAAAATCAGCCCTACCGGCACTCTACTGTGGCTCAGGGTATATCAAACCGTCGGAGAGGATTTCAACTCGGGTGTGCTGGGTCTGAAAGATGGTTCTTTTTGGGTCTATGGAACCTGCTTCCCGACAGCTACCTCAGGCTTAATCGGCCTAATCAAAACAGACAATCAAGGTTTAATTTCTAAATAAAATTGGGTATGAAAAAACAGGCGATACTGGGGATGATTGTATTGTTGAGCGTATCCCTAAAGGCACAAGTCTCTGTAACAGCCCCCCAAAACGGCGATAAAGTTTGCGTAGGCTCCGGTTTTATTGTTCTTGACACTCTAAAAATTATTGAAACCGCAAAAACAGATATTGCCATTGGCACAAGCAAAAAGTTGGTGTTGAAAGCTCCCTCCGGTATTGAATTTAACGTCAGCGCACCTACAAGTACCAGATTTTCGGGCAGCGATTTGAGTTCATTAACTATAACACTAACCAAAGACTCGGTCGCGTTGGAACTTACTGTCGCCGATACGCAGAGTTTGGATGCTTTTTTTGTGGCGGGTTTGCAAGTAAAAGCCCTTTCGGCTCATAGCGGAAACCTTTCGTTGGGTTTATCGAGTTCTGCACAAATCAATGGAATATCCCAAAGCACAGATTTTGGTACGATAAATAGTTTTAATCCGCCCTCTAAGCCCTCCATCACCAACACAAAACTAAGTTTTTGTTCCTACGATGACAAGATTTTGTTCGCCTCAAATAGGAGTTCCCTAAACGAACAATACCTCTGGTATAGAAACAACGCCCTAATCAGCGGCGAGCATGACTCTGTGCTCAATCTGACCCAAGCGGGAAATTATAGAGTAGCTCTAAAAAACACTGTTTCCGGCTGCATCAGCCTACAGTCCAATCAGGTAACTGTAACTTTCTATTTGCCAGTGAAAGCCGATGCCGGAGCAGACAAAGTTGTCTGTGCGGGTAGTGGCGTAGTGATTGGCAGCGATACCGCAACGGCCTCAGGGGGCACGGGATTTTTTAGCCTGCTCTGGTCGCCTGCCACAGGCCTAAACAACCCTCGTTCCACCAATCCGACAGCCCGCCCCTCCCAAACTACTGAGTATCAAGTAACCGTAACCGATGCCTCTGGCTGCATAGCCATAGACACTGTTTTGGTAAGCGTAAGGGATACAGCAGAAATAGAATTCAAAAAAACAACCAGAACGGTATTTGGCCTTAGGTCGCCCGCTTACAATCTGGAAACCAAGCTACTCAAATCAGTGTTGCCCGCCAGCGGCAGCTACTATTTCCAAGGCAACGGAGTAGCCCAAAACCCCCGTCAATCCAATCAATACTGCTTTTTTCCTGCCATAGCAGGCATTGGCAGCCACAAAATCACCTACTACCACACATTGCCCAACGGATGTATTTCCAAAAAAGACACCACCTTTGAAGTGCAGAGTGGTTTGGTGCTTGGGCTTGATACGCTGTACTGCTCCAATGCCGCAGACGAGGAAATTGTTGTCAATACTGCTAAACTGGGGAGTTTCAATTTTGAGTACTTGGCTTTGCTCAAAGATGGGATTTATTACAGCGACACAAGCTACCTGCGTAAAAAAATCGGAACAACTTATATCTTCAAACCCTCTGTTTTTTTCGACAGCGTCGGTGAAGGAGAGTTTAGTGTGGCCGTTTTTGCCAGTCGCTTGGGGCCGGCTTTCTCTTTCAATGATGAGGCCGCCGTCAGCCACCTGAAGCCCAAACCCGCCAAGCCCCAAACCGTTTTGCAAAGTGCTTATTGTCAAAACGATGCCTCCGTGCAAATTGGCTTCTCTGATTCGGGCTATTTGCTCCAATCTGCAAGCGGTACAGGGGTAGAGAAAGTGGGTACGATTTATCGCTTTGTCCCTTCGCTGGTGAGCATACCCACAACAGACACAGCCACCGAAGTAAGCGTTACTCTGAATTATTCATTCGAGGGGTGCAACTTTTCGGCCCAATACCCCATAATCATCCACAAAACCCCTGCACAAGCCTCAATCAACGATATTACTTATTGCAAAGGCGACACCATTCAACCCATTGCCCCTTCCAACATAAGTGCAGGCACAAAACTACTCTGGTACAAGGCCGATAACACTTTGCTGTATGAAGGCAGCATCTTTGACCCTACGCAGTTTGGGCTTGGTTCGGGGCAAAGTGGCAAGTATGATTTTTATGTGGTGCAGGTGAGTTCACGAGATTGTCGCGGCAATGCCCGCAATTTTTCGATTACCATTTACGACACTGCCGTCATTTCTATCAATGGAGGAACTGCTTTTAATGCTTGTGAATCCGATGATGAATTGGTTTTTATAGTTGAAAACAGCGATACTTTGGGTATTAGTGAATACTTCATTGACAATGTGGGGGTATCAAATCTAAACAATATCACCTCCAGACAGTTGGGCGTAGGCAATCACACCATTTCAATGGTTCAAACCAACGTAAATGGCTGCAAAAGCTATACCGAGGTTCGGTGTAAAGTTTTCCCTGAGCCACAAGTGCATTTTAAAAACCTACCCAAAGAAGTCTGTCAAAACTCTGCTCGTTTTGAAATCGAATTTGAATCTGATATTCCAATTTCTTACAGAAATGTTTACACCGAAAACCCAAGTTCGGTGGTATTTTATGATGCCAATACCGACAAATACTACTTCGACCCATTGGATACCGGCTATCAGTTCTTAACGGGCAGTGCTTTTAGTCGAGAGGAAGATGGCTTTTGTATAAAAATATTTTACGATACCGTCTATGTCATACCAGAGCCGGCTGTGCAGTTGGAGGGTTCGAATTTGTACTGCGCCAACGATGCGCCCACCGAAGTCCAATGGCTTCCCCAAGCCACAAAGGGGCTTTCCGGGGTGGTTAGCTTCGATGTGGCAGAAGGCTTTACCGATTTGGGAAACGGCAAAGTTTTGATAAACCCTACTGCGCTGTATGCTGTCATGGACAATGGCGACAATTTGCCAAAAACTGCCAATCTAATTTATACCTACACCGACAGCAGCGGCTGTAGCAAGGTCTCGGGCACAGGCATAACCATATTGCCCAAACCCAAACCCATCATCAGCATACTGGGCAACAAAAAGGAGTTTTGTTTTTCCGATGATTCGATTTTGGTGTTGGGCAATGCCAATCTGAGTGGTACAGGTTTTTTTAGAGGGCGCGGACTGACCAGTTTTGGCAACAATCAAGTTTATTTTTGGCCTTCTTTAGCATCTGAACAAGCGGGGGTGAACGCCGAAAGCTCCGATTCATCAGAGCACCGAATTGTGTATGTATTTGAGTCAGCCATAGGGGCTTGCACGGATTCTGCCGAAATCACCCTCAAGGTCAGACCTATGCCCGAAGCAGCGTTTAGCTCAAGAAGCACTTCGTTTTGTATAGATGATTCGGCGGCAAGGCTCTTTCCTGTTTTCTCCAAATCGGTGGCTTCTGCGGTGCGCTTTTCGGGGCGGGGGGTCATCACCTACGAAGATGGGCGGTCTTTCTTTTTTCCCCGTATCGCGGCGCAATCCGTAGCCGACACCATCACCGACACCTACCCACAAACCCCAACCTACCACGAAGTTACGGCAGAGTTTACTTCAACAGCAGGCAAATGTGTGGACAAAATCACCAAAATTTTTACGGTCAATCCCCTGCCTTTGCCCGAAATTGTGGGGCTAAAAGAGCAGTATTGTATTGATGAAGCGGCAGATACCTTGCAAGGTATTCCCACTGAGACCATCGGGACAAAAGGAAGATTCAGCGGAGGCAATATCACCAATATAACCGGAGGTGTAGGCATTTTCAATCCCAGCTTGGCAGGCATAGGCTTGCACAACATTACCTACAACTTTGAGGATGTAAACGGCTGTACCAACCAAATCACACTGACTACCAGAGTCATAGATCGACCCGAGCTAAGCATTACAGTACCAAAGACTGTTTTTTGTTTTGAGGACGACTCTGTTGAACTGGTAGGCAACTCTAACCAATTGGCTGGCAGCACAGAGGGATACTTTACAGGTAGAGGCATCTACAACCACCAACCAAATAAGGCTTACTTCTATCCCAAGCGGGCGGCTTTAGAGGCTGGGCTTGACAGCAGCAGTTCACTGAGTTCTTCGCACAAAATTGAATATGAATTTACGAATTTTTTGGATTGCAGCTACAAACAAGAAATCACATTGATGGTTCATCCTATGCCTGACGTAGATTTTGCCATTGAAGATAAAAGCAGTACCGACACAATAGAGTTTTGTATTTCTGAGTCTTCAAAACGCTTGATACCCATCAACAACAAAGGGTTGGCGTTGGCATCGGTTGAGTTTTCGGGCAGAGGTGTGAGCAGCAATGTGTTGGGGGAATTTTTCTTCAATCCCCGTAGTGCTGCCTTAGAAGCTGGCGCATCAAGTGATTCTATTCCACAAACCCCTACTTTGCATCCTGTAGTGCTTCGCTTTGTTACTTCAAACGGAGCTTGCTCAAAAACTTTTAGCCGTGTAATGAAGGTAAATCCTTTGCCCCAAATTTCATTGGCAGGCTTCAAACCCGAATACTGTTTGAGCGAAAAGCCGGACACTCTCAAAGGCTCACCACAGGGAACATTTAGTTCTTCGACGGCCAACTTAGCCAACTTGGGCAATGGAAAGTTTTTGTTTTCGCCGTTGGCTTCGGGTGTCGGCAGCCACATCATCAAGTACAGTTTGACCAATGACAAAGGCTGCACCTCTGAAAAAGAGTTTTCTATCGCAGTCAATGCCTTGCCTCAAGTGGGTTTCAGTGGCTTCAATCCACAGCGCGCCTATTGCTATTTTGCCGATAGTGCGCTGCTGACGGGAGTCCCAACGGACAACCGTGGCACTTTTAGCGGCAACGGCATCCGCAACAATGGCGATGGCACGGCTTGGTTCAAGCCTTCCCAAGCCGCCCAAAGCCTGAACAGAGCACCCACAGATCCTCCATCACTGCACCGGATTGTGTGGACTTACACAGATGTCAAAGGTTGCATTGATTCGGTTATTCAGATGGTTAGGGTGGATTCTCTGCCACAGATGGGGCTTACGCTCTCCAACGGTCAGGCTCTGGCTTCAAGCTATTGCTACAGCCAGCCACAGCTAACTTTGCGAGGAATTCCCAGCCCATCAGGTGGCGGCAGTGGGGTATTTACGGGCAGGGGCATCACCGACAACCGCAACGGCACGGCCACCTTTAGCCCGCGTGCCGCCCAACTGTCCTTGGGGCTTGGAGAGCAAGACAGTGCTGCCATCCACACCATCAGCTACACATTTACCGATGCAAGAGGATGCACGAACAGCATATCAACAGACATTCTTGTCAATCCCCTACCCTCTATGTCGTTTGTGGAACCAAAATCACAATACTGCTACGACCAATCCCCTGACACTATTTTATCACTGCCTGCAGGTGCTAAAGGAAGGTACTTTATTTCGGGGACTGCCCCAAACGCGCCACTGCTACCCCCTACTCTATCCAACGGGCTTTTGGAGTTGGGCAGTGGAAAGGCTGTATTTTTTCCCAAAGAAGCTGCCATACGCGCCGGCTCACTGCGACCCACCGACCCCCCAACCAACCACCGAATTGTCTATCGCTTCACCAATACCGAAGGCTGCGACAGCACCATATCCAGAATCGTAACTGTTTTGCCACTGCCTCAGCCCGATATTATCGCCTCAAAAAGAGACTATTGTCGTGATGATTTGGTGGATACTCTGTTGGGGCGGCCTACCGTTGTGGCGGGTATCACTTCGGGGAGTTTCAGTGGGCCGGGTATCACCGATTTGGGAGATGGCAGGGCATTGTTCAACCCGCGTTTGGCACAAAGTAGCTCACCCGTTATTTTCACATTTACAAATACCGACGGATGCAGCAACTCTGTTACACGAAACCTTAATGTATTGCCTTTACCTGTGAGCTACTTCAAAGCCCCCGGGGAGTTAGACCTGCCCCAAGGAGCCGATTGGCCTGACTCGGTTTGCTACAATACCCCGCCTTTTAGAATACTTACCGACTCTACCTCTCCCCTGCGCTCATTTTCGTACAGCATTTCAACACAGAGGCCTGATGGAAGTTTCCAAAGCGGGCAAGGTCTTTCTTCGGATGGCTTTTTCTTGGCCAATTTGGCCGGCGTAGGTGTACACAGAATCACATTGAACTATCTACACCAAAATGGCTGTGACAGCACTTTTTCGCGTTTTTTGCGTGTAAGCCCGGAACCTAAAGTTGATTTTATGGTGTTAGCCCAATGCGAAGCGGACAGCGTTTTATTTTTGGATGTTTCTACCGTAGAAGGCTCTACCCGGATAAAAAACAGACGTTGGAATTTTGGCTACTCTTTTGATGGAATAGAGGCTCGCAAAACCATAACCGGCAGACTCGACACCGTTGGGCATTTTTTCCAAAGAGGAGCGGGTGAATACAACGTTACCTTGACCATCGAAACAACAGATGGATGCGTGAGCAGCGTACAAAAAAGGGTCAAAGTGGGGGCTACTCCTTTTGTCGCCTTTGAATTTGCTGACCAATGCGAAGGCAACCAAACTATTTTCAACTCCCTATCACGTGTAGATTTTAGCGATATAGTCAGCTACCTGTGGGATTTTGAAGGAAACGGCTTTGAAGCCGCAAGTGCTCAAACCACTCATACATTTAGCAGAGCAGGCAGATTTAATGTGCGCCATAGGGCTGTGAGTAGCGAAGGATGCTACCAAGACACTACCATAGAAGTCATCATCTATCCCAACATAAATACCTATCCCTACGTCGAAAGTTTTGAAAACGGTAATACGGGAGGCTGGAATCAATACGGAAAAATCAATTCATGGCGAGTAGGCGAACCCGGCTCTGCTATCATCAATAAAGCCTCAGAAGGACAATCGGCTTGGGTCACCAACCCACTGGGCAACGCAGATTCTTTGGAGCGTTCTTTTGTGGAAAGCCCCTGCTTCGATTTGAGAAGTTTGCGAAGACCCATGATTAGTTTGGACATTTTCTCACAAAATACCCCCCAGTCAGATGGGGCTTCCTTGCAGTACAGCACCGACAACGGCATCACATGGAAACTGCTGGGCAGTGACACCGATCTTTTTGGATGGTACGACCGCGCAGCTACGCCCCTAACTGCCGCGCCCGGAGGTTCGCTGTTTGGTTGGTCGGGACGCTACCTCAACTGGCAAACAGCCCGAAACTACCTCGATATACTCAGGGGACAGCCTTCTGTGAGATTCAGAATTGCTTATGCGTCCACCTCACCAAGCAGAAATGAGGGATTTGCCTTTGACAATATTTACATCGGAGAAAGAAGGAAAACTGTTTTGGTAGAACAATTCAGAAACCTCAACGAAAATCTTTTCGATGAAGGTTTAGCTAATTCAACTTACAATATCGTAAGCAAGTACCACAACTCCGAGGATACGGTTTTTGATGCGGTAGCCATTACTTATCATATCGAAACCTCAAACCTCAGGGGCGATTCCATCAATTTGAAAAACATCCAAGACCCGGGCGCAAGGGCGTTTTTATATGGCACACAACAATCAGGCAGAAGCATAGTGGATGGTGACCTGAACACGCCCTACAACGCCAACAGCAGCGTACTGGCTTGGAATGAAAAACTTTTAGAGTTCAATGCCCTAAAAGACAATGATTTTGATTTGAAGTTGGACTTAACAACCGACCAAGACGGTAAACTAAGGGGCAAAGTTTATATTATCTCTAATACCGAAAAAGCCTTCAGCGATGAAATAACGCTTCACGTGGCCATGATAGAAAAATTCATCACAGTGCGAAAAAACAACCAAGCCATCAATTTGCAATGGACACTGCGCAAAATGCTGCCCGATGCAGGCGGAACGGTTTTGCGCAAGACATGGAAAAAAGGAGAAATTGACAGTGTGAACTTTGTTTGGCAGGCCATCAACGTAACCAATCCCGATACAGTAGGAGTGATTGCTTTTTTGCAAAACACCAATATCAGCAATTCGCAATACCGCACTGTCTATCAAACCATTTACAAAGAACCCAAAATAGCTCCTAAAGTCATTACTGCACTCACAAAAGACGAACTGGGCGAAGTTGTGCTTTATCCCAATCCTGCCTCCGCTCAGGCTTATGTCATGTTCAAAGGCCGAGCAGCCTCGGACTACACTTGGCAGCTTTACAATTTGCAAGGGCAAGCCATAAAATCCGGCACATTGACTCAAAACTCCAACGGTTTTGTGATAGATTTGCATGGTGTTTCCAGTGGGGTTTATTTGGTTGAAGTGAGAGGAACAACTCTTAAATTAATGGTAGAATAATAATTGCAACAATGCTAAAGTGGACTTATTTACTCACAGTGTTAGGCATACTGTGTCAGTTGAACGCTTGTAAATCAAAAGATTCTTCTCAAAACGAGAACACCATCCAACAAACTGAAAGCAAAAATTTTGCTCAAAGTTATCCTTTGCTGAGTGCTTTTGTGGCAGACAAACCGGAAGTTAAAGAAGCCTTTGAAAAGTTGGTTCTGGCTCTGGATCAGCCTATTGAAAGCGAAGCCCGGCTGATGGAAGTCGTCGAGATGCGCGACTCGCTGGCGGCCAAACTCGGTGCACCCGTTTCTGAACTTCACGATGCCCCTTTGGAAGAGGTACAACAGTTAGAAAATGAAGCAAAAACACTGGGAGTCAGTTTTATGTATGCCGAAGGAATGCCCTTGAACGCTGTGGGAACTACTTTTATCCTTGAGGTAGTTGCAAAAGTGGCCTCTGAACCTTACGCGCTGGTGCTAAAGACCCGACATGCCTTCAATGATGCCTTGGGAGGTGAGTATCCCTATGCCGATCTCTCTCAATACGCCGTTGCTCTTGATTTGGCAGAACAACTTATGGCCAAATACCCTAAATCAAAATATATTGAAGATATTCTGGATATTTACTTACGGTTGTTAGGGATATTCACCGACGTGCATATTGCCGAAGGAGGGGCGGATAATTCGGCTATTGTCGGAGGAATCACACTTGACCCCTATCCCGGCATGTCTGACCTGAAGTTCAACCGTGAATATGCAGCCAAACATCCCAATACCCTCGCCGGAAAGCTCATCTCAAAAGTCTTGGAAAACGTATCCGAAGTCAAAGCCACCGAAGATGGGCAAATCAGTGATATTTACGCAGTAAAAATAGATGAAATCAGTTTTGATAATTCGGATAAATACGTAGCTGCCAAATACCTGTCTCAAGGCGTGGATGTCCCCCACCTAATATGGATGGATGGCGCGGTTTGGGTAGTGTATCGTTTTTACTCAGATTCGGTCAAAGCCGCAAAGCAACTGCCGAAAATACTGCCGAAAACCGGAAAAGCAATTGTTGCAAAAGTTCCTGCTTCCGCAACGGCAAACGCATACTAAAATCATTTGGCAAGCGCATCTTCTTGCCTCAAAGCCCTTCTCAAAATCTTACCTACATTGGTTTTGGGAAGTTCTTTTCTAAACTCTACGTATTTTGGCCGTTTGTAGGAAGTGAGTTCTTTCTTGCAGTGTTCCAGTATTTCGCTTTCCGTGAGAGATTCGTCTTTTTTGACTATAAAGGCTTTGACGACTTCGCCGCTGTGTTCATCAGGCACACCCAATACAGCTACTTCCAACACTTTGGGATGGGCAGCTATAACATCCTCGATTTCATTGGGATACACATTGAATCCCGAAACCAAAATCATATCTTTTTTCCTGTCCACAATCCTAAACCAGCCATCTTCATACACTCCAATGTCTCCGGTTCTAAACCAGCCTCCTTCTATCATCACTTTGGCCGTCTCATCGGGTCTCTGCCAATAGCCTTTCATAATCTGAGGGCCTCTGGCCACCAACTCACCGGGCTGCCCCTCAGGTACTGTGTTGCCTTCTTCATCTATGGCTTTCATCTCTGTACTGGGAAAAACAAGGCCAATTGTGCCAATTCTTTCCGTGCCATCAAGAGGATTGCAGGTTAATACCGGAGAGGTTTCCGTCAGACCATAGCCCTCTATGATTGGACATCCCGTAAAAGTCTTCCAGCGCTTGGCCACCGAACTTTGCAATGCCATCCCCCCAGCAACAGATATCTTCAAATCCTTGAAGCTCACTTTACTAAATAAAGGATGGTTCATCATAGCGTTGTACAAAGTATTGACACCTGTTATCACGGTAAAAGGAAACTTGGACATCTCTTTCAAAAAAGCAGGTATATCTTTAGGATTGGTTATCAATACGATATGAGCACCTATCTTGAGCATCGTCCAGCAGTTTACCGTAAGGGAAAAAATATGATAAAGCGGCAATGGAGTAATCGCTATTTCTTGCCTTTCTCTGAGTAAGCCCGACATCCACGCCGACATTTGTTCAATATTGGCAATAATGTTGCGATGGGTAAGCATGGCCCCTTTGGATACGCCCGTTGTTCCGCCTGTGTACTGCAGATAAGCAACATCATCGGCTTGGATATGTGGCTTTTTGAGTACTTTGCCAGTGCCCAATTTCAATGCTGTTTGAAACGAAACCGCACCGGGCAATTTGTAAGCAGGTACCATTTTTTTCACATACTTAACCACCGAATTGATGATGAATCCTTTGGGAAAAGGGTGCATGTCGCCAAGTTGAGTTACAATAATATGCTCAACATCAGTATCTTTTAGAATGGATTCCAATTTAGATGCAAAATTGGCTAAAATCACTACGGCTTTGACACCCGAATCCTTGTACTGATGAAGCATCTCACGCGGGGTGTAAAGCGGATTGGTATTGACAACTACAAGACCCGCCCTCAGCGCACCTATCATCGCAATTGGGTTTTGCAATATATTGGGAAGTTGAATAGCGATACGAGTCCCTTTATCTAAACCCAAACTTTGTAAATAGCAGGCAAACTTGTAGGTAAGCAAATCTAACTCACTGTAAGTTATGAACTTGCCCATGCACTCAAATGATTTGAGTTCAGAAAACTTGTTTAAACACTCATCGAGCAGTTCTAAAAGAGAACTGTACCTATCAGCATTTACAGTGGTAGGCGTACCGGAGGGGTAATAATCATGCCATCTGTGGTGTGTCATACGCAAAGTTTTTTTGCAATATGATAAATAAAAGAATCAAAACAAATAGAGAAGGTTAAATTCCTTTTTTCAAAGAGTCCAATGCTTTTTTCTTCTCTTCAATTTTTGCTTTAAGAGCCTCCATTCTTTCCTTAAGTTCATCGTACTTTTCAATCAACTCATGGGCACGTGTAGTGATGTTGTCTTCTTTTGCCATTTTTTAAGGAATATTTTACAATTATAACAAACGCAATATAAACGCAAAAAATTTCATTTGTTAATAATGATTAATCGTTGAACTGATTCTGCGGAAGTACTTGATGATGAAATGATTACTTTCAAAAAAAAGAAACCCGTAAGCCTATCGTTGGAAACTGAATTCATGTCAAGAGACAGATTTTCAATGCAAGGCATATTTTCTGAGATTCTGTTTTGCCACTGTGCTAACTGTCTGCCATCTGCTGAAAAAAGGCTGGCTTCAAACAAAATCTCATTCCCTGCAAGATTGTGGCAAAGGGTAACGAAAACTTTATCAGTGGCCGGATTGGGATAGGTCAAAATTTGTGTGATGGCAGCCTCTTTTTTGCCGGCGACTTTGAAATAAATTTCTTGCTGCGCAAAATTGTTGTGGTTGTCCCAAGCTATGAGTCTGATGGTGTGATGGCCCGGGGCTAAGGCTTCTTCGTTGAGGAACTGATAGCGCACCGATCCATGTGTAAAGTCATCTAACTCGGTCTGATACAGTGCATTGAGCAAAAGCGGACGGTCTTGGTCGTCGTCAATAATGGCCATCAAATTGCGCCCTACACCCATCCCACCAATGTTGATGCCGCTTTCATCAAAAAGTTCGGCTATAAGCAGCGGAGTAGCTCTAACGGTTTGGCCGTTGCTAAAATTTTGGTTTTCAAGATATAGCCTGATTTGAGGCGGGGTATTGTCGGGGGTATATTGTTGCAAGCCCCCGCCTAAGATGAGTCTGCCGTTGTCAGAGGCGGCATCTTCATGGGCACTCATGGCATAAAATGAAAGCCTTGCTTGACCAAATTGGTAGTTGATGTCTTTGGGTATCAAGAATTTGAACTCATATTCTCCACCTTTTACAGAAGCCGTTCCCCTAAATATGGTATTGACACGCTCTTTGAAGTCCATCGTAGGGCCTTCATCCCCAAGTGTGGTTCTAAGAATTTGTTTTTCAAAAAGCTGCAAAGAGACGACCCCATCAAAATCAGTTTTTTTATTGCCTTCGCTGTCTTGAATTTCGCCGCGCAAACTCACCAATTGCAGGGCAGAGAGTGTGTCTTTTGGGCTGAATGCTTTGCCGTTTATCTCCTTGATAACCACCCTATTTTTTGGATAAGCGAGCCGCATCGAAGGGTCGCCAAGCAAAGCAAAATTGCGGTTTATGTCTCCGCTCATACTGGCATTTTTGGTCAAACGCACCAAATCGCCCAGTCGGGGCATCTCGCCGTTGGGCATAGGGCGCAGCGCATGGCGGTAAAAAGCCTCATTGACAATGTAGTTGGTATTGGCAAAAACAGGGCGGGTGGTTGTAATAAGACCAATCCCACCTCCATCAGGATGGATGAGTATTTCCTCTGCCCCCGAGCGTTTGGCAGGGTCGTCGTAACGCCCAAACTCACAAGTAGCCGTCAAGAAGAAGGGCAATCGCTTGGCATTGCGCCAACTTTTAATCGAGGATATATCCAAAATACCCTCCGAAGTCCAGCCGTACTCAGCCCCATGACCCGTAAAATTGACGATTAATGAACCGGAATTCACCCTGTTATTCAACACATTGCGCAAAATGGGCGAGCGTCTCTCCCCTCCGTCGCTCTCTTGGGGGTAGGCATCTACATAAAACTTCTTTACATTGATATTGAGGTAGTTGGTATCGACCATAGTAGCCAGGCGGTCGGCTTGGAGTTGGTGAAGGTTGTTGTCGCCATCATCGGCTACAAAGGAGATGACTTTGCGCCAATCGCCCATAGATTCGGGGTCGCTTGAATAAGCTATCAGTTTGTCAACCATTGTTTTGGCCTCTGCAAGATTGGCAGCGGGCAGCCTACCGATTCCCAGGTCCAATGTTTCGTTGTCAAAATCGCCCCATACTCCCTCGCGCTCATCCAACAGACCTATAAAATCATCTGAAGAATAGCTAAATATAGGGTGCAGCGATTTTTCGGATTCGTAAACGGGAACAAAATTGGTATTGCGGGCAAGGCGGTTTTTGTAGTCGTAAGAGGCATCGCCAAAGAGCAGCACGTAGCGAAGCCTTGCCAAACCCGACTTTTGGTAAAGCAAGCGAACAAAATCACGCAAAGCCACCAAATCCTGCCTACCGGATGAAAACTCATTGTAAACCTGTTCGGGACTCACTACCAGAACACTCAACCCGTCGTATTTGCGCCTAAATTCAGCCAAACGTTCGGCTTGTGCCCTAAAAATATCGGGAACGATAATAAGCAAATCGGAAGGCTCAAGTGCGTGAAGGTTTTGGTTGGGTACAGCACCTACATAAACAGGCAAAGCAAAATCACTGCCCCTGAAAGCCACAAATTCGCGTAAAGATTGGGTTTTGACTTTGATTTCCAATTGATTGGCAGATACTTGCGAAGAAACTTGATAAGGACTGAGCGGATCGGTTACATCCCACACTTGACAGCCGGAGGCATTTTGGATTTTGAAAATAACAGAGGGAAATTGGGTGGACTCTATAGACCTAAAGATAAGTTCGTCACCAAGCAGCCTAAGGGGAGCAGAAAAATTCAAATCAAAATAATCCAACCGGGCAGACCCTGAAGTGGATAGATAATCAATACTGATATTCAAGCGGTTGGAAGAAGGCAGGTTAACATAAAAAATCTGTTTGGCTTCTTCGCCTTTGGGGGAATATGTGCCGGGAAAAATTGGGGGAACGGCAAGTTCTCCGGCCTTTGTGCCATTGATGGTCAGCGAAAAACGGGAATCTTCAAAACTTTGCCCCATCACGGCAAGTTTGCAACGAACATCAGCGTTGGGGTTGATGCCTGTAATGTTGTGGCTGAAGGCTAAATTTTTAACAAACCCAAACTGCTCTCCGTACCAACTACGCCCCGACTGCAAAATATTGACCTCCTCTTTTTCGTGCCAGATATGCTCATCGTAAAACTCAATTACTTGACCGGGGCTTACCTGATCGTCCTTGACAGCAATACGTTGGCCTTTTTGTGGAGATTCTATTTCTAAAAAATAGAAATTTTGGTCAGAATAGATGTTTTGAACATGAACAAAAATTGATTCTTTGGTATCAAACACTTGTTTATGAGGGCTTTCAGCAAAAAACAAGAAATAGTCCGATTCGTCGAAACGCTGGTCGGCCTCGCCTTGTGCCCAAAGAGGCACTTCCACCAAATCACTCACCCGTGCATGGGCATTGGGTTGGGGTAGCATACCTTGGTGGCCGGCAAAAAGTCTGATTTTCTGAGGGTTGAGGCTTGAGGGGTTGATGCCCATAGAGGCGATGAATTGGGGGGTGATTTTATGAATACCACGCTTGGAGACAGTTATTTTGAAAAAACGCCCCTCAGCCAAACGGCTATTTTGAGCCAAAAGACTGCCTGAAAGCAAACAAAAAATCAGAATTTGTTTCATAATGGATTGTTGTCTGTATAAAAACAAAAAAAACAATAAAAGGTAATGATTCCGCTGGGGATGAATTTATTTGATGACACCCCGCAAATGCAACAGCCACAGACTCGAGCTGTGGCCGTTGTGAAATTTTGAGTGAAATACTGCCCTCAGTTTTTGAGTACGCCCAACTCTTTGCCCACTTCTGTAAAAGCGGCCACAGCCTTATCGAGGTGTTCTTTTTCGTGTACGGCAGAGATTTGTACTCGGATGCGGGCTTTTCCTTTGGGCACAACGGGGTAATAAAACCCTATCACATAAATACCTTTGTCGAGTAGTTTTTCGGCAAACTGCTGAGCCAGAGGTGCTTCATAAAGCATCACCGGAACAATAGGATGTTCACCCGCTTTGATGTCAAAACCGGCCTCTGTCATGGCTTTGCGGAAGTAGTGGGTGTTCCACTCCAGTTTGTCGCGCAAGTCGGTGGTGGCCGAAAGCATATCAATCACGGCAATGGAAGCCCCCACAATAGCAGGAGCTAAGGTATTGGAAAACAGATAAGGGCGCGACCGCTGGCGCAACATTTCAATAATTTCTCTTCTACCGGAAGTAAATCCTCCCATCGCTCCGCCCAGTGCTTTGCCCAGTGTGCCCGTGATGATGTCCATTCTGCCCATTACGCCCTTGAGTTCGTGGACACCACGCCCCGTTTTGCCCATAAAGCCTGTGCTGTGGCACTCATCACTCATCACCAGTGCGCCGTACTTGTCGGCCAAATCGCAGATTTTGTCCAACTGAGCGATCGTGCCGTCCATGGAAAAAACCCCATCGGTAACGATGATTTTCTGTTCTGCACCTGCCTGTTGGGCTTCAATAAGTTTGGCCTCAAGATCATTCATGTCGTTGTGCAAATAGCGAAAACGCTTGGCTTTACAGAGCCTCACGCCGTCGATGATGGAAGCGTGGTTGAGTTCGTCTGAGATAATGGCATCCTTTTCGCCAAAAAGCGGTTCAAAAACCCCGCCATTGGCATCAAAAGCCGCCGCATAGAGTATGGTGTCCTCAGTGCCCAAAAACTCGGCCAATTTTCGTTCCAGTTCTTTGTGTATGTCTTGCGTACCGCAAATAAAACGCACCGAAGACATGCCAAAGCCGTGGGTATCAATGGCTTTCTTGGCAGCCTCTATGACAGCAGGATGAGACGAAAGCCCCAAATAATTATTGGCGCAAAAATTGATGACTTCTCTACCGTCTTGGGTACGGATTTGGGCGGCTTGGGGAGTGGTAATGATGCGCTCGCGCTTAAAAAGCCCCGCTTCTTGGATAGACTGCAACTCTTTTTCCAGTACAGGTTTTAGGGTATCGAACATAAAATTTGTTTTAGGCTCAAAAATAGGTATTTCTCAACCCAAGTAAGACGAAAAACAGTGTAAAATTGGTAAGCAGCAAAGGGTTTGATTTTTTTTACCGAAAAGCATAAATTTGCAACGCATTGAAAATCAATATAAAACTGAATCAAACTCATTCCATTGCTTCTATTCAAACCAAAAATATCATCCTGCTCTGCAATTTCCTTTTTTCTTTGCCAAATCGTCTTAAAATAGTGCAACCCAACGTACCAATGATGTTAAAACTCCGATTTATATTGCTATTTTTATTGCTCAATACATGGTTGTTTGCCCAAAAAGAACTGGATTTGGCAGAACAATACTTTGAGATGAAGGACTATTCCAAAGCCGCCGAGTTTTATGAAAAAGGCCTCAAAACCCGTAGCCAATTTGCCCAATACCATAGTAACTACTTTGCTTGTTTGCTCAAAATAGGCAACGACAAACAGACCGAAAAATATTTCAAACGCCTATTGAAAGACAGCCCTTTGTCGCCCAGATACAACGTGGACTACGGAAAGTTTTTAAAACAAATTGGCCAAACTCCAAAAGCCCAAGAGCACTACAAACAGTTTTTGTCTCTAATCAAAGCCGACATAGGCGCGCTGCAACAAAGTGCTGCCGAATTTGCCAAAATACCCGACTATGAGTGGGCGGAACAAGCCCTACTCATCGCCAAACCCTACGCCGAAATGTCTGTGAGCTACGACTTGGCTGCACTGTATTACAACTGGGGAAAAGCACCCCAAGCCATTGATAACTACCTATTTATTTTGTCGAAAGACCAGTCGCGCATGGAATACATCCAAGCCCAACTCTCGCAGTATGCTGCCGAGGACAGCAAAGCGACCATTTTGGAGAAAAAACTAATCGAATCCTTGCAAAATGACAATAACAACTTGGTTTTTACGGAAATGCTGATCTGGTTTTACCTGCAAAGAAGGGATTTTTATGCGGCTTTTGTACAAGCAAAATCTTACGACAAAAGACGCGGACTGCCCGGAGAGCGGGTCATGGAAATAGCCCAAATCGCAACAGAAAACAAATACTATGACCAAGCCAGAGAAATACTGGAATTCATCATTGATAAACACAAAAAATCACGCAATTACGCCCCTGCAAGACAGTTGCTGATACAAATCAAAGAAACCCAACTTGAAAACACCTATCCTGTTGACAACAAAGAGATTCAATCTTTGATAAATGATTACCAAGCCCTAATCAAAGAAGTAGGCGTACACCAATACACCGCCGAGTCGGTAATAGGGGTGGCCAAACTCATTGCCTTTTATTTACAAAATTACGATTCTGCCATTTCAACCCTCAACCTACTGATTAACAACAGAAACATACCCATTTCGACCATCAACAAAGCCAAGTTGATGCTTGGGGATGTTTATCTGTTGATGGGAGATTTTGGAGAGGCGGGTTTGACTTATATGCAGGTGGAGTCTTCAGAAAAAGACCGCGACTTGGGGCACTTGGCCAAACTCAAAGATGCCAAACTGTTTTATTACGAAGGTCAGTTTGAACTTGCCCGCGCTACGCTCAACGTGCTGAAATTGGCCACTTCTCGCGAAATCGCCAACGATGCCATAGAGTTAGCGCATATCATACAAGTCAACTACGACATGGACACCACCGAAGAAGCCATGCGCGAGTTTGCTCAAATTGAGTTGTTGGTGTTCCAGCGTCGCTTCCCTGAGGCATTGAGCCGCTACCAAGCAATGCTCAACAACTTCAAAGGACACTCCCTGACAGACGACGTACTCTGGAAAATGGCTCAAATTCAACTCACTATGGGCAAAACAAAAGAGGCTGTCGAAAGTTTGGAAACCATCACCAAACAGTACCCTGACGAAACTTGGGGCGATGACGCAAATTATCTTTTGGGGGTGATATACGAAGAAAAACTTGGCGATAAAGAGAAAGCCATGCAACTATATGAAAAACAATTGCTTGATTTTAAAGGCAGTACGTTCAATGTCGAGGCACGCAAAAGATACAGAAGGCTCAGGGGCGACAAGGTAAACTAATTACCTGCCATCTTTTGCCCACTTGTGAAGCATAATCAACACCCACAAGCGGTTGTAGTAGTGCTCGTAGCCTTTGCGAAAGCGATTGATATAAAACTCAACCTCTTCGTATCGAACAAATCCGTACTCTTCAACCAGTTGCTGGCTCAAATAGTCCTCTATCAGATAAGCAAGCCCCCCTTTGAGCCACTTGGCCAAGGGAATGGAAAAGCCCCACTTGGGCCGGTTGAAATAGCTTTGCGGTACAAAATCATAGAGCACAGATTTCAAAAGAGTCTTTTCTGCACGCAACTGAGGGACAAGATTGAGAGCAAACTCAACGATGCGGTAATCCAAAATGGGAACCCTGACCTCCAAGGCATATTGCATGGAGGCTATATCTACTTTGACCAACAGGTCGTCTTTGAGGTAGTTTTTAAAATCAAAAAATGCTTGTTGCTCGGCGGCTGTGAGGATTCTGCCCTTTATGTGGGGCGGCGTTTGGTCAATGGTGGGCAATTTGGGCAAATCAGGATTCAAGAGTGCAGCTATTTCTTTAGCGGTAAAAAAATACTGCTCCTGCGAAAAAATATGAGCGGCGCGTTGGCCTTTAGCAGGCAAATCCAACAAATCCGCAACCCTTCGGTAGCGGGAGGAGTTCATCTGCCGCAAGACAAACCGCAAGAATGGACGGCTGATTTTGCCCCTGTTGGAAGCAAGCCACTCTGCCCAACGGTAAGAGCCATAACCAAAAAAAAGCTCATCGCCGCCATCACCTGAGAGTATCACTTTGAGTTTGCCTGAGGCCATCTGCGAAACAAGCAAAGTGGGCAATGCCGAACTGTCTGCATAAGGCTGGCCATAAATATCGGGCACGGCTACTACCTTATTCATGGCTTCTTTTTCGCTGAGTATAAACTGATTGTGGTCTGTACCCAAGTAGGAGGCAATTTTGCGGGCATGACCGCTTTCGTCGTGTTTGGCTTCTTTAAAACCAATGGTAAAGGTCTGGATACTTTTGTGAGAGTGGTGCTGTGCCAAGGCCGTAACCAGGGTAGAATCCACGCCTCCACTCAAAAAAGTCCCCACTGGCACATCACTAATCATCTGAAGCCTAACGCTTTCACTTAACAGTGATTTCAAACCCTCTTTGGCTTGGTCAAAATCAGCCATTGGCGGCTCAGCCTTAATTTTTTTGTCGGCTTCCCAGTAAGGCTCCAAAACCAATTTCTCTGCTTCCAAAATGCCCCAGCATCCTGCCGGAAACTTGTGAATATTTTCGTATATTGTCTGATTTTCAGGAATGTAGCCCAGATGAAGGTAGTTGGCTAAGGCATGTGTGTTGAGGGTAGGTTTCAAGGACAAGCCTTTGACCAAAGCCCCCAATTCAGAAGAAAAGGCAAACTGACGGCCTTCATTTTGATAAATAAAAAGTGGCTTTATACCTATTCTGTCTCTGAAAAGATAAAAATTACGCGCTTGCCTATCAAAAATACAAAAGGCAAACATCCCGTTGAACAGTTCGGCACATTCTACGCCCAACTTGGCAAAAGCCTCTACCACCACCTCTGTATCGCTCTGGGTGCGGGTTTTGAGACGTAATTTGTTAGCAATTGACTGATAATTAAATACTTCTCCATTGAAAACAATCACATACCGCCCGCAAGCCGAAACAAAAGGTTGGTTGGCAGAATCGCTCAAATCCAAGATGCTAAGCCTGCGGTGCACCAACCAGACATCTTGGTCATTGAAAGTCCCTTCCGCATCAGGGCCTCTGTGACTCAACATGATAGACAAGGCTTGAGCTTTACGAGCGGGGTCATCAAATGCTCTGAATCCTCCTATGCCGCACATGGTTAAAATTTGGGTGCAAGTTAGCAAAAATGAGCGTTTGAAAAACGGTTGATGAAATTAAAAAATAATAAGTTAATATTCCTATAATCAATATTTTTAGATAAGACATGTGTTAAAAAATCAACCAAAAACCTCATCAAATCTTTTGGTCAACGATTTTTTTTGGCCTACTTGCAATTCAAACCTTTGAGGTAAATGAGAAAAAGTACACTACTGTTTTTGGTATTATTTGGCTTTTCGACTTTGGAGTCCTTTGGTCAAAAGACCGACTCTACCAAAACCCAACCTTCTGTTTCTCAGCAAATAGACCAAGCCTTTCAGCCGCTGGTCAATGCGATGGGCGCGGTGATATTTTGGGATCCTTTTGCTGGTTTGGGCCTGTACTCGCCGCAAGTGCTTGATTCGAGCGGACAACCCCTAAAAAACAATATGGGCTTGCCCGTTCAGCGAAGCATCCCTTTTGTAGTGATTTGGTTGGGACTGGGGGCATTGTTTTTTACCATCAAGATGCGGTTCATCAGCATCAGAGGCTTTAAACACAGCTTAGAACTGTTGGCCGGTCGCTACGATGACCCCCAAGACAAAGGAGAAGTATCTCATTTTCAGGCTTTGGCTACGGCTTTATCGGGTACGGTCGGACTGGGCAACATAGCGGGAGTAGCTATGGCGGTGGCTACCGGAGGACCGGGGGCGACGTTTTGGCTCATTGTTGCCGGTTTTTTGGGCATGACGGCCAAATTTGTAGAGTGCAGCATGGCTGTGAAGTACCGACTTATCAACAGCCACGGCGTGGTATTTGGCGGGCCTATGTACTACCTTTCCAAAGGACTTACCCAAAGAGGCTTACCCAAAATTGGGAGCATACTGGCCACCGTTTTTGCCATTCTGTGCATCGGCGGGTCGGTCGGGGGAGGCAATATGTTCCAAGCCAATCAAGCCTTTTCGCAGCTATCTTCCCAATTTCCCGAGAGTTTCGACAAAACGGTGGATGGGTTTTGGTTTGGCTTGGTCATGGCCGTGCTGGTAGGCTTGGTCATTATAGGAGGCATCAGAAGCATAGCCAAAGTTACGGACAAACTCGTGCCCTTGATGGCCGTTTTGTACGTCTCAATATGTGTTTATATCTTAGTACTCAACTATGATAAAATTGCTTGGGCATTGGGCATCATCATCACCGAAGCCTTTGCCCCTCATGCGATTTATGGAGGCTTTTTGGGTACTTTGGTGCAGGGCTTTAGGAGGGCGGCCTTTTCCAACGAAGCGGGGGTCGGCTCGGCTGCCATCGCCCACTCTGCCGCCAGAACCAATGAGCCTATTTCTGAGGGTTTTGTGGCACTGCTTGAGCCTTTTATTGATACCATAGTGATTTGTACCTTTACCTCGCTGGTCGTTATCATAACCGGAGCTTACGAGAGCGGCCTGCAAGGCACCTCCATCACTTCGCAGGCCTTCAGCACAGGGGGCACTATTTTTCCGCATTTGTTGACCATCAGCATCATTTTGTTTGGCTTTTCGACCATGATTTCATGGTCGTATTACGGCGAAAATGCTTGGACATATCTGTTTGGTCAGAGTCGTCAATCTGTCCTAACCTACAAATTCACATTTTTGGTCTTTATCATCATCGGATCTTCGGTGCAAGAACTCAGCTCGGTCATAGACTTCTCGGATATGATGATTTTGTGCATGGCTTTTCCCAATATTCTGGGGCTGTACTTTATGGCCGGCGAAGTTAGGCGTGACTTGGACAGTTACTTGGCAAGACTCAAAAGCGGAGAAATCAAAAAATTCAAATAAGGCTAAGAACCAACCTGAGTATTGAGGGCTATTTTTTTGAGTTCCATACGGTTGATTTTATTGTTTGACAGCATAGGAAACTCATCCAAATTCAAAATCAATTTGGGAAGTTCATATTTTGAAAAATTGGCGGCCAAATAACTCTTAACCGATTCAATATCTGTCCCCTTGAGTGCCAACATGACCAGTTTCTGACCCAAATCCTCACAGGGCAGCGAGGTAAAATACACTTGCAAGCCCAATGCACTCAATACTGCTTTTTCCAATTTTTCGGGATGGATTTTAATGCCCCCGCTATTGATGATGTTGTCAGCGCGTCCCAATAAAGTAAAGCATTTTTTCTCCAAGTCCACAAACTCCACTACATCGTTGGTAATGAGTTGGATGTGATTGGTAACTGCACCTTTGATGGTCAGGCAGTTTCTGCTGTCTTGCCCCAACTCCACTTGTGGCAATGCACAAAAATGGGGCTGTGTTAGATTTCTCAGTGCCACGTGAGAGGCGGTCTCTGTCATGCCGTAGGTTTCCCAAATTTTATGGTGGTGTGCGACAAGTGCCTCAGAAAGAGACCCGGACAGCGGAGCACCCCCTACCAAAACCACTTCCAAACTTGAATAAATAGGCGTTTTGCGAAGCTGCAAAGGCACAAAAGACACAAAAGTAGGGGCATCTTTTTGAATAGGAAGTTGGGGGACAGCATCGGGATCGCTGATGAGCAAATCCATATTGGCCTCAACAGCCCTGACCAGCATCATGGCCCCGGCTATGTAGCGCGGCTCCAAACACAGCCAAGCCACATGTTCAGAGTCAAGCCCAAAAAAATTAATGGTAGCTTGTGCACTGACCTGCATTTGCTTTCGGGTCAGTTCGATGGTTTTGGGCTCTCCGGTAGAGCCGGAGGTCTGAAATACGAAAACCTCGTCGCCCTGCTGCCAACGGCCTAAAAAATCCAAAGCCGATGCCAACACCCCTTCGCAGCCTTGAGGCGGGTAGGAAATATCAAAAGACAGATTTTTGTAATGCAACCACATAATTTTTAAACCGATGTCCCCAAAAAAATTCAAGCCAAATAGGAATCCGAATATTTCCCAAAACTATAATTTTGAATTTGTTACAATGTCTAAAGAGTAGAGACTTTCATTAATTTAAACAAAAAGCGATAATTTTGTAAGTTCAAAAGTTTGTTGGTATGAAAAATAAATTAACAAAAATCGGGCTTTGTATGCTGGTCTGCTTGGTGTTTGGTTGCTCAAACAAACAGCAGAATAATTGGCAACCCAGTGAGGCTTACCGTATTATGGAAATTGCCTTGGAGGCTACGGCACGCGACACCGACCGCAATAACCCCCGGCCTACCGTTACTTCGAGGGCGTTGGCTATGGTGTGCATGTCTATGTTCGACGCTTGGTCGGTCTATGACCCAAAGGCCGTTGGACTCGAAATAGACCCTTCCTTGCGGAGGCCTGAGAAAGAAAGAACCCTTGAAAACAAAAACAAAGCCATCGGCCATGCGGCATTGGCCACACTGCTCAATGTTTTTCCCGATGATTCGGCCTATATCATCGAAAAAATGGAAAAGCGGGGGTACTCTATTAAAAATCAGCCCTCAGAGCCAAACTCTCCTGTGGCAATCGGCAACCTAGCTGCAACCAATATCATAGAAGCCTGCCGCAACGATGGCTCAAATCAGTATCAGAAATATACAGACTACACAGGCTATCAGCCTGTTAATGAGCCTCAAGCCATCAAAGACCCCAACCGCTGGCAACAAGTTCCTTTTGTAAACCTGAGCACCAGCGAGAAGTATTACCCTGGCTGTCTGACACCTCACTGGGCAAAAGTGAGGCCTTTTGCTCTCGACAGCGCGAGTATGTTCCGCCCGGGGCCTCCGCCTTTGGTGGGAGATGCCCAACTGGAAAAGGAAGTGCTTGAGGTAATGGAAATGAATGCCACTTTGACACCCGAACAAAAAGCACTGGTCGAGTTTATGCGAGACGGACCGCATTCGGTACAACAAGCCGGCCACTGGCTTATTTTTTCGATGTCTGTTTCCAGACGCGACAAAAATGACACAGACAGAGATGTAAAAATGTTTTTGGCTGTCTCTGCTGCCGCTATGGATGCTTTTATTGCTGCTTGGGATGCCAAAATGGCTTACGATTCATCCAGACCCTATACTTTGGTAAGGTATCTTTTTGGAGACAAAAAAATTAGAGGCTGGGGCGGCCCTCACATGGGAACCGTTGAGTTGTTGGGTAAAGACTGGAAACCTTATTCCCCTGTTTCTTTTTGCACACCTTCATTCCCAAGCTATGTGTCAGGCCATAGCACAGTGAGCGGGGCTTGCAGTGAAATACTCAAACTGTACACCGGCAGCGATTATTTTGGAGAGCAAGAAGTCCGCAAGCCGGGCGCGCTGACAGAGCCTGAACTGGAGGCCGACTCCGTAGTACTGAAGTTTGAAACTTTCTCCCAAACAGCCGAGATGGCAGGTATTTCGAGGGTATTGGGTGGCTACCACATCCAAGCCGACAATATCGAAGGGCTCATTTTGGGACGAAAAGTAGGGGCCTACGTATGGGAAAAAGTCAAAAGACACATAGAAGGAACAGTCGCTAAAAACCAAGTGTCGAAAAAGTAACCTTCCGTAAGGTGAGAATACCCATACTGTGATGGCTCATCTTATGATTGATGAAATAACTACGGGTTTAAACCCGTAGTTATTTTAGTTAATGTTAATAGATTACCTTATCAGATTTGCTATTCCACAACTCAAAAACCGATACCGCCTCTTCTCTCAACAAGGCAACCATCGGTATGTGTCTTTTTTCAAGCGGCAAACAAATTTGCTCGTAAAAAAACTCGTCGTCAAAGCCTGCGTTTTTGGCATCTGCACGGGTGGCTGCAAAATAGATTCGGTCAATTCGCGCCCAATAGGCCGCCGCCAAACACATAGGACAAGGCTCGCAAGAAGTGTAAAGTTCACAGCCCGCAAGCGAAAAAGTCTGCAACCGCTCACAGGCCAATCTTATGGCTACCACTTCCGCGTGGGCGGTAGGGTCAAAAGTAGAGGTTACTTGGTTGTTGGCCAAAGAGATAAGCTCATCGCCCTTGACAACTGCCGCACCAAAAGGGCCGCCTTGATTGGTCTGCATGCCTTCTTTGGCTTTTTGTATCACTCGGAGCATCAAGTCTTTGTTCATCTTCTCTCGTAGGCTTTGGACAAATCAAAAAAACCGTAGCTTTCGCGGTAACTCCTAAATAAGTTTGAGATAAATCCGTTGTAATACTGGCAAAGGGCTAAATAAACTTTTGACCTAATTTTACGGTCTTTGGACAAAATCTCATGCAAGCTGATGGCCGGTAAGGCATACAACAAACAACTGTCCGAATGGCAAATGGCATTGTAAACCCTTTCTGAGTCCAACAACAAAGCATTCTCACCGAAAATCTGCCCCCTGTTGAGTCGGGAAAGCTCTTCAAAACGCTTGTCCACGTCCAGAGAAAGTTGAACCGTGCCTTTCAAAATGATGTAAACCGCCTGAGCAGGGTCGCCTCTAAAAAAGATGGTTTCGCCCGAAACATATTTTCTTTGGTACAAAAAAGGCAGAAAGTCATAAATCTCAGATTCTTTCAGTGAGGAAAAAATAGGATTGAGCCTCAGAAAGTTCATCTGCTCAAGTTCTGCACGAGAATAGCTTCTTGAAAAAGGATTCAACCATTTCATAAAGTTGCAAAGTAAATAAAAAAACCCAAATTTCTTTGCCCTGATAAAGACGAAAACTCAGCGTTTTTTAAAATAACTCCTAAAATTAGAAAACTCGCTAAGCTCATTAATCTGACCGCGAGCCAAATTGAGTGCAAAAGAAGTTGTGCTTTGCTTGGGTATGCTAATTTTCACCTCATTCTTAAACTCGGTAAAAAAACCAGTTTTGTCAAAAACCACAAAAAGAGTGTCGTTGGCCTGTCTCCAAGACAAACCCGCCTTACTGCCCGGAAAACCAAAGCCGTACACTTGATAGGAAAGTTCAAATGTTTCTCCTTTTTTCACCTCAACATTGCCTTTGAAGCAGTCTATCAGCACCACATTAATGCCGATAAGTTCATCTGCTGTTTTGGAATGGCTTTTTGACGAGACATAAGGGGTGGCCACTGCCATCAAAACCGTAAGCACCGGCAAAAGAACCCCTGTCACCCAAGCGACCCATCGGGCGGTTTTGGGATTTAATTCCTCGGAGACGGGCTTTTCGGGTCTGAAAATAGCCAAGCCCAAAAGAGCGGAAAACCAAACCAAACCCCAAGACCACAGCACATCGCTCAAAAAATGCCCTCCGGCCATCATACGCGCCAGTCCCGTCAAGCTACCCAACACCAAGCCGGCAATCAAAAATGCCCAGGCCGCATACGCATGCCTTCTTTTGAGAAACAAGAAAGGAACAGCCAAATAAAAAGCTATGCTACAATGTCCGCAAGGGAAAGATTTGCCTTCTCCCCGCTTACCGGGCTGCCAAGGCTGCAAAAAGGCTTCCCTGCCCCCAAATTCAAGTACTTCGCGCGGGCGCGGCCTGCCCCAGTTGTCTTTGAAAACCAAATTCACCAAAATACCCGGCCCTACGGCCAAACAAAAAACCATCATCATGGCCGGTTTGCGCCATGAGAGCCAAGCAGGCTTGCTGTAACTCAGCGATATAGCTACCAAAGAAACCATGGCCAACAAATAGCCGGGTACAGGCGCGTAGAGATACAAAAACCGCCAAAAGCCCTTCTCCGCCAAATCCCAACACTGACAGTCTTGATAAAAATATGAGATGGTCTGCTTATCAAGCTCAAAAAAAGCTATTGCCACCGTGCCCACAATCAAAATAAGCCCCCAAACTCGGTACGAGCGCATCAACTCTGGTTTATTTTTATGTTGCTCCCGCTTATGTTGGTAACTGTGATATTTTTATCCCCTTGTACCGAAACCGATACATTAGGTTGTGGAAGACTCGTGGCAAGGGTTTTGAGTTGCTCGATGAGTTCTTGCGCCTGTTTGTCGTCTAAGGCGTTTTCCAAAGTCGCTTGGATGGGTTCTGTTTGGCTTGGGTTCTCCAAAAAGTTATCGAGGTTGGTCTGGGCTTTGGATTTGCCCTGAAAGAGTCCCCTAAGCCAACCAAAAATGGTTTTGGCTCCCTTTTGAAGGTTTTCGTCTGCCGCTGTGTCTTTTAGGGTTTGGGCAGCCTGTTGGAGAACGGATATGTAATCGCTCAGATTTTCCATTGTAGTATTTTTAAAACATTGAAAACCAAAATTAAAGCCCTTTTAGTCTTGCTGTTATTTCTTCTATGGTCAAAGCCATGGCCTTGTCGGTTTTGAGTCTTTGCTGGATGGCTTTGGAGGCGTGAATAACGGTGCTATGGTCTCTGCCGCCAAACTTTTCGCCAATCAATTTGAGGGGCACTTTGACCCACTGATGACAAAAATACATAGCTATCATACGGGTATGGGCTATCTCTTTGGTGCGGGATTTGCCGCAAAGCTCACTCAGGGGTTGGCGAAAGTATTCGCAGACCACTTTTTGGATGTACTCCACCGAATACACCCGCTCACATTTGCCATTGCGCTCGCTGAGTATATTTTGGAGCAAAACAATATCCAACTCTCTCTTCATCAAAGAGTTGTTGGCCATAAGAGAAATCACGATGCCTTCAAGTTCTCTGGGTGAAACCTCCGCATTGTAGGCCAAGTACTCAATCAAATCTTTACCGATGGGCAAACTTTCCTGTTCTGCCTTAGCACGGATGATGTCACACCTTGAGGCAAAATCGGGCATTTTGATGTCCACATGAAGCCCCCACTTAAAGCGCGACAAAAGACGGTCTTGAAAGCCGACCATATCCCGCGCCGGAGTGTCTGAGGTGAGTATGATTTGGGCATTGCTTTGCTGCAAATCATTGAAAATGTGGAAAAAAATATCTTGTGTTTTATCTCTTCGGGTCAAATAATACACATCATCGAGTACCAAAATGTTGGCTTGACGGTACAAATTGACGAACTCTTGTGTCAAATGGGCTTTATTGGACTCCACAAAATGCTGGGTAAACTGTTCAGCGGTTACGTAAATGACTTTGGTGGAAGGCTTTCTGGCAATGGCTTCGTTGCATATTGCTTGCGCAAGGTGTGTTTTGCCCACGCCAGTAACTCCATAAATAAAAAGAGGTGAAAAAGCGTTGTTGCCGCCGGGGTTTTGGGCTACACTCAGGGCTGCCGAGCGAGCAAAACGGTTGCAATCACCTTCAATAAAGGTCTCAAAAGTATAGGATTTATTGAGCGGAGAAAAGACAATGTGCTGTGAAACAGGCGCAATAGAGGCAGTCGGCTTATCAATAAGATTCTCTGCAGGCTTTTGTTCAATGGGCGTTCTGGGGTTTGCCTGAGAATGTTTCATCTTGACAGTCAAAGGCTTGCGACTGCTATCGCCTTTGTCCACAACAACGGAATACTCCAAGCGTCCCTGGGGTCCGAGTGTGCTGTCTATGGCTTGTTTGAGCAAATGAACATAGTACTCCTCCAACCACTCAAAATAGAAAGCTGTGGGTACTTCGATGGTCAGAACCAGATTGCTGAGTTTGATGGGTCTGATAGGCAAAAACCATGTAGCAAAACTCTGTTCGGTAATATGTGGCTTAATGATTTCGAGGCAGTTAGCCCAGATTTTTTGTGCGTCGGTTTTGGTAGTCATGCTCAATAAGGTATGGTTTAAAATGATGATAATTTTTTGAATTGTTTGCCTGCAATAGGTCTTTTAGCAACTTGAAAGTAGTTCATTTGGTGTATGTTAGCTCGAAAAAAGGGAGACGAAGTTTGGCCGCTGTGATTTTCAGCGGGGTATAAAATCCATTTTGCCTTACTGTGGATTTGGTAACCTAACTCTCGTTGTCCTTTTTCTCTGGCTCAAATTTGAGGCTTGCTTGTCGAAAAAAAAAATCTCGATACCCAAACAAAAAGCATCAATAAAAAAAATTTATTATTTGATTATCAATTTATTACGATTAAATTCTAAATCAATTCTTTTGTGATTTTCAGCCAGTTGGCAAAAGTGAATTTTGTGAAAAAAAATTTTTTTTACCTCTGCTTCCCACTTGGGAATACTTTTTGATAAACAAAAAAAAATTCTCCCCATAAGAAAGCTATTTATATGTTTATCAGCATATTGTATAGAAAATAAGAATCATCAATTACTATGGATTTGAGTTGATTACTGCCTAATTATCAGTGCAGTATTTGATGAATTAGCTGTTGAGGGTTCAACCTTGCTAAAATTGCAGCCGTATGAAATTGCTCAGTGGCTTTTGCTCCTGCGTACTAAAAATGTTGTTAGTTTTGGCCATCAGTTCAATTTAAATCATGCGTCTCAAAACCGCTGTCCTTGCATTGGTGTTTTCACTTCAAAATTTTGGGATTGCTTTTTGTCAGCAAGAAGACACGGCCTACTTCTTCAGCAAATTCAGGCAAGAGCGAAACAAGGATACCTTATTAAAGTTTGTCAATGACTATAATACTAACGAGATATCATATCATCCCAAAATAGCTACTCCTCATTTTATTAAACTGTTGGATGAAATTTTAGCCCATCCATGTTCCAATCACGTTTTAATTGAGAACTATTTAGTTGGTGTTCAATGCTATTTCAACTACAGAAACAGAGCGGAGGATTTTTATGATTTTTTCCACGAACTTCTCAATAAGTATGAAGAAAAAAGTGAACCCATTAAATTCTTTGCCTCCCATGAAAAAGGGTTGATTTTTTACAGACAGTCCAACTACCAACAGGCCATCCAAGCCATGCAGCACTTCGTCTCTGACGCTACAACCCTAAAATTTAAGGGCGGACTGTACATAAACGCCCATTATGTGATAGCCTCGTGTTACCAAAAACTTGGCAACATAAAACAGGCTGAATTTTACTACCAAAAGTGCCTCAACGAAGCCATCATACTAAACAATACAGCATGGATTGGTCTGGCCAGTGGCAATTTGGGTAACTTTATCTACTCAGAGTTGGGTAAAAAAGAGGAAGGAAAAAAACTTTTATATGATGATTTGAAATATTCTATTAAGAGCGGCAATTATCACAGTGCTAACTCAGTTTACAAAAAACTGTTTGATTGGTCTTTGCAGGAAAATGATTTAAACTCTTCTAATGTCTTGTTAGACAGTATCTTAGCAATGATACAATTGATAAAACCCGATAAAGATTCTATGTATGCGGTGCAAGATTACCACCTGAAAAAAATAAAACTATTCCTTACCAGTCAAAAAGCAGGCGATATTTTAAAAAGTTTCGATCATTTTTTGTCAATCAATGAGTACAACCAACAAAACATAAGAGACCAATTTGTAAAAGAAAACATCGCAATCAATGAAAATTACGAAAATCAGCAAGAAATACTGCTGCTCAATAGCGATTTAGAAAAGAAAAAATCAGAACGTAACTCTTTGGTTATCTTACTGATGATAGGCTTTCTATTTGGTGGAGTCCTGCTGTATTTGTTGTCGGAGTGGCGCAAAAAAAACCACCAACTAAAGGTACAAATCAATCTTTCCGACCAACAAAAAGAAGAAATCATTTCCCAGAAAAGAGAAATAGAGGCAATCAACAAAGACCTCAGAGACATCAACCAAACTAAAGATAGGTTATTTTCAATCGTTGCACATGATTTAAGAAGTCCGATAGCCACACTCAAAAGCCTTTTTGAGTTGGTGCAAAACCGCGCCCTCACCCAAGATGAGTTTCATGAGTTGGCCTCAGAAATCAAGGGCAGCGTAGATGTGCTATACCTTAATTTAGAGCAACTGCTGCAATGGTCTCAATCTCAGCTTAAAGGTATAGTAGCTGATTTTGAAGAAATTGAAACGCAAGAAGTTATCAAACAACACATTGACCTTTATGCAGCTATGGCCGCACAAAAAAATATAAAATTATATGCCGAAGGACTAAAAAAATGTACCGTTTATGCCGATAAAAATCATTTAAATTTGATTATCAGAAATTTAATCTCCAATGCCATAAAATTCAGTCTTCCCAATCAATCGGTTAGCATCCATTTAAGTTGTACCGAACGCTATGCCGAAATATCTGTGCAAGACAGGGGTGTGGGTATGAGTGAAGAGCAGTTGGGTAAAATTTTCTCCAATCGAGATTCGTTTTCCAGTTATGGCACAGCCGGGGAAAAAGGCACAGGACTGGGACTTTTGATGTGTAAGGATTTTGTGGAGGCCAATGGCGGAACCATATCAATAGAAAGCAAACCCAATGCAGGCACCCGCGTTTGGTTTACGTTGCCTAAATTTCCCTCCTGAGCCTTGCCACAGCGATACCGAGCTGCTCGCGGTATTTGGCTACGGTGCGGCGAGCGATGTTGTACCCCCGTTCTTTGAGCATGGTTTCGAGCGTGTCATCGGAGTAAGGATGTGTTTTATCCTCATTTTCAATAATTTCTTTTAAGATGTATTTTACTTCTTTGCTGCTTACGTCTTCTCCGCTGTCGGTGGATATGCTCTCAGAAAAGAAAAATTTGAGCGGATAAGTAGCCGTAGCCGTCTGAACCGTTTTGCTACTGGCTACACGGGAAACCGTTGAGATGTCCATGCCTATTCTTTGGGCTATGTCCTTGAGAATCATGGGGCGCAGTTTGGTCTCATCTTCGGTGCGAAAAAACTCGTATTGATGCTCCAATATGGCCGTCATGGTCTTGAGCAAAGTCTCTTGCCGCTGTTTGATGGCATCAATAAACCAGCGGGCTGAATCAAGTTTTTGTTTGTAATATTGAGCTGTTTCACGCAGTTTTTTGTCTTTTTTGCGGCTCTTTTCGTAGCTATGAAAAACGTCTAAAACGGACGAACTGATCCTAAGTTCGGGTTCATTGCGGGTGTTGAGCTTGACATAAAGCTCACCGAGTTCATTTTCAAGCACAAAAAAATCGGGTGTGATGGTCTGGGACTTCTCATAGCCGGAGTCTGAGCCTCCGGGTTTGGGATTGAGTTTGGTAATGAGTGCAATGGCCTGGCGAAGTTGCTCTTCGGTGATCGAGAGTTTTTTGGTTATTTTTTGATAGTGTTTTTTGGCAAACTCTTCAAAACAATCCTGCAATACCAAAATAGCTGTCTGCACAGCAGGATGCGATGCAGCCTTATGATGCAATTGAATTAAGAGACACTCCTGAAGGCTTCGCGCAGCAATACCGTGAGGCTCAAACTTTTGTATTGTGGACAGAACCGCTTCTACTTCAGCTTCGGTGGCTTCTATGCCGGCATAAAAAGCCAAATCATTGACCAAAACGTCTGTTGCTCGACGCAAGTACCCGTCTGCTTCCAAACTGCCAATCAAATACTTGCCTATGGCAAAGTCTTTTTCATTCAAATTCAAAAACTGCAACTGCTCTATAAGATCATCTTGCAAAGAGCTACCGGCTGCAACCGGCAACTCATAGTCTTCCTCCTGCAAAAAGCCATCTCCTTCCATTTTAAAGCCGCCCGAATCATCGTCGCCTAAATACTCTGTCAAATTGGTGTCTTCGTCTTGATTGATTGGCTCGTGATCCATAGGCTCAAACTCGTCTGTAGCGTCCTCTGCCTCATCATATTGCCTGTCCATTGTGTCAGCAATGTCGTATTCCTCTGTTTCCGTGGCTTTTTCGAGGGCTACGTTTTCCTCCAACTCCTCTTCGATACGGCTATGCAGTTCATCAACAGGCAATTGTATGAGCTTAATGAGCTGTATCTGCTGGGGTGAGAGTTTTTGGGTGAGGCTTTGATGAATGTGTAACTTCTGCATACAAAATTCATTTGGTTTGGATACTAACCCCAATTTGGGGCAATATGTTTGGAATTTTGGACAAAAATATATTTTTTTTTAAACTTTGGAATGGTATTTGATGTTGGAAGTCAAAAAAAAATATTTAGAAAATATATTCAATTGATAATGAGCATATTAAACACAAAAATAGTACTCAATATTTTTGCAACTCACTGTATAACAAGCAATAACTGACTTAGAGCAATAAGCAACCCTTTTTTCACAGCAAAAGCCACACAATTCCGATACGGTTCTAAGATGTAGCGATTTTTCTAAATTAGCGAAAAATTTTATCATGCTCAGACGGCTTTTCATCAAAAACTACGTGCTTATAGACTCACTTGAGATTCGGCCTTGCAAAACTTTCAATGTCATCACCGGACAAACGGGTGCGGGAAAATCTATTTTACTGGGAGCTATGGGTCTGCTTTTGGGAGACCGGCTTGATGGCAAAGTTACCAACGGTGAGAAATGTGTGATTGAGGGTGAATTTGATGCTTATGATATGGAAGCTATTTTGCTTGACAATGAGCTGGATATAGAACCTATCCTCACCATTCGCCGTGAAATCACCCAACAAGCCAAATCCAGGGCCTTCATCAACGATACACCCGTAACCTTGGAGACACTAAAAAAAATCACGTCTCATCTCATAGACATTCATTCTCAATACGATACACTTAAATTAGGTTCAAATTCTTATCAACTCTCGGTCATTGACGGTTGGGCACAAAATCAAGCCTTGCTTTCAAGCTACCAAGCCGCTTATCGGCAGTATGTCCTTGATAAAAAGGCTTTTGAAGAGCTATTGGCCTATCAACAACAAATTCTTTCCCAAAGCGACACGGATAAATTGTTTTTGGAAGAAATTAAAAAACTCAAACTCTCCGAGTGGGATTTTGAGCAAGCAGAGGCCGAACTTTCGCGGCTGGAAAATGCGGAAGCCATCAAAACGAAGTTGCATTTTGTGGCCCAAACCTTAGAACATCAAGACAATTCTGTGCTCGCGCAACTGAAAAGCGTACAGCAAAGCCTGAACTCTATATCCTCATACAGCCCTGTTTACAAAGAACTTACAGAAAGACTTAACTCATTGAGGCTTGAGTTTAGCGATTTGGCTACAGAGGTCTGGAACCAAGCAGAAAAACTTGGATACGACGCACAAAAGATTGAACTGCTCAGGTCTAAAATAGACAGTGTCAACTCTATTTTACTCAAGCACAAGTTCAAACAAGCGAACCAACTTATCGAATTTCAACAGGAACTCGAAAAAAGAACCTCACAGAGCGAAAGCCTTGTGTTTGACTTGGAGCAAGCCAGTAAAAAATTGGAAACCAGCAAAAAAACCCTTGACGATGCCGCCAAATTGCTCAGCGAATCTCGCAAAAAAGTGGCCGATGGTTTTTGCGGTTCGCTGCTGGAACTGCTCGGGGCGTTGGGTATGCCTCAAGCGCGCTTTGAGGTCAAGTTTAGCCCCACCGAACCGGGCAAAAACGGAAGCGATGCCGTGGTTTTTCTCTTCAGTGCCAACAAAGGCCAACAACTTGAAGAGTTGAGTAAGGCAGCCTCCGGTGGTGAGTTTTCAAGGTTGATGCTGTCTGTCAAATATTTATTGGCACAAAAAACACAATTGCCGACTTTGATTTTTGATGAGATTGACACAGGTATCTCAGGAGAAATCGCCGTCAAAGTAGCGGCTATGGTAAAAGAAATTTCGCGCAACCATCAAGTGTTTGTCATCACACACCAGCCGCTAATGGCAGCAGGAGCTGTAACCCACTATGTTGTCTATAAGGAAGATACATCTGAAAAGACAGTCAGTAAAATCAAAGAACTTGAGCCTGAAACACGCCTTCAAGAGCTTGCCGTAATGATAGCTGGAGCCAACCCGCCCGCCTCAGCGGTTCAAAGTGCGCGTCAAATGATAAAAGCCGCGCAATAATTTATGATTTTAGTGGTTAATTAGCTGAATAAATCCAATTTATGAAATGTTTGATTGTGGACGATGATGACTTTGCAAGAGAAGTAATTAGGGTATTTGTTGAGAGAACACAAGGTCTTGAGATACTGGCTGAGTGCAACAACGCCATATCTGCCTTGCAAATCTTGCAGTCCAACGAGGTTGATATTTTGTTGCTTGATGTGGAAATGCCGGAGATGACAGGTTTGGATTTGGTAAAATCTTTGTCTGTGCTGCCGCAAGTCATACTCATTACCAGCAAAGAGGACTATGCAGTAGATGCTTTTGAGTACAGCCTCACCGATTATCTGGTCAAACCTATCACCTACGCCAGGTTTTTGAAAGCCATACAAAAAGCCCAAAAAGAGATTGAAAACTTTCAGCCGGTTATGTCTCAAAGAGACAAGGAAAGCATTTTTGTCAAAGCCGATAACAAACTCAACCGCATCAATTTATTCGATATTTATTTCATCGAAGCACTCTCAGATTATGTGATCATCAACACCGAAAAAAAACGCTATATCGTGCACGCCACCATGAAGTCCTTGGAAGAAAAACTGCCTACAAGAATTTTTGCCAGGGTGCATCGCTCTTTTATAGTCAATCTCACAAAAGTGGAAACCATCGAAGACCTCAGCGTAGTGATGCCCCAAAAGACCATCCCCATAGGCAACTCTTACAAAACCTCTTTTTTGTCTAAGTTAAATTTTTTGTAAAGTAGCGGATTGGAGTAGTTTTGAGCCATGAACTGGTGTACCCCCGTCTCGGTAGGCAAAGCGGGATTTGATTTGAGCTACGGCGACAATATCCTAACTTGCGGTTCTTGTTTTTCAGAGAATATAGGCCAAAAACTTGAACTTCACAAGTTCAACGTCTTGAGCAATCCCTTTGGAACGGTCTATAATCCCATTTCTATTTTTGAACAACTCAGTTGCGAGCAGCCAAACAAAATCTTATTTGCTAACAATCAAGGTGTTTGGTCGCATTTTGGCTATCATTCCGATTTCAATGAACTGACAAAGCATCAAGTCGAGCAAAACATTTTACAAGCCCACCAAAAGGTCAAAAACTTCAAACCCACCGTGCTGATTTTAACTTTTGGCACAGCATGGGTCTATGAGCGAGAAGGCCGCTTAGTTGCCAACTGCCACAAGTTTCCGGCCAAGGAGTTTGTTAAAAGGCTGTTGAGTGTCGAGGAAATCGTAGGTGCTTTTGAACTGCTGTACGAAAGATTTGAACCCTGCAAGATGATTTTGACCCTAAGCCCTGTAAGGCACTACCGCGAGGGTTTGGAAGCCAACGCCGTCTCCAAAGCCGTCTTGCGATTGGCTATTCACAAAATTTGTGAAAAATGGCCGGTCGGGTACTTTCCGGCTTACGAAATTGTGATGGATGAGCTTAGGGATTACCGATTTTACGCTGAGGACTTGTTGCACCCCTCCAACACTGCCGTAGATCTGATTTGGGAGCGGTTTACCCAAGCCTATTTTGATGCCCAAACCTCCTGTATCTACAAAAAAGTCCAAACCCTGCTCCGGCAACTCACCCACAAACCACGGCTGCCACAGAGCCAACAGCATCAAACCTTTTTGCTGGCTCTCAAGACCCAACTCCAAGAACTCAATGAACTCGATTGGCAAAGGGAACTCAAAGAGTTGGAAAACCAACTTCTATTGTTACGACAAGATTAAATCTTTGGTCAATTTGGGTTAAATAAAAAAATATGTCCCTTGCTATCAATATATTAGACAAGACTTGGGATACCTCCGCTTAGGTGGGTTGTACGCAAGTAATTAATTTAGCATATTTGTAATTAACTCAGGTTGTATGGCAAAACTTTCAGAGGCTTTTAATAGCATAAGAGCAAGGCTTATTACAGCTTTTTCTATCTTCACCGCTACGGTGGGTCTTATGGTAGCGATTGTCTTCTGGTCACAAAGCCGCGAATACGCCATCAACGAAATCATTGAAACCCTTCAAGAAATTGAGATTAAAGTCGAAGAGGCAGGCAATTTGGAAAAAGAGTTCTATTTGAGTGAGTCAAATAACCTTTCTTTTTACGAAACCGGAAATAGCACCTATCTATCTGAACACAAAGAAGTTTTGAAGGCCATCAAATCCAAACTAACCAAACTTCGCAAGCAAGAAGAGTTGGCTGTGGAAAATTTGATTCCTATGGTGGATAGTGTTACGCAACTCATAGAGTACTTTGAAGATCAATTTGATACACTGGTCAGCCTCACCATCGAAAGAGGCTTCAAAAGTTATGGCCTTGAAGGCGACATGCGGCGCGCGCTGGGTAAGGTACAAAATTCGGGATTTTCACTACCCGAAAACCTGCTTCACCTAATCAAAAGAAAAGAGACAGATTTTTTGCTTACCAAAGATTCTCTTTATATCATAGAAAACGTACAAGCCATAGATTCGATGCTCTGGCTGGCAAGAAGAAAAGTCAGTGATTTTATAGGCTTGCTTTTTATAGAGTCCGCCATAGATGATTACAAAAGATCTTTTCTTAAATTAGTAGCCACTGACGAAAAGATAGGCTTTAGTTCCAGAGAAGGCATAAGAGGCAAACTCTATGAGACCTCTGAAAGACTGGAAGCCCTTCTCATTGAAATCAAAGATTTGGTATCGCAAAGGGCTATGGTCATCTCAGAGCGGGTCAAAGCCGCTTTGGTGGTGAGTTTTGTCTTTTTGATTGGCTTCATGCTGCTGCAAAGTTTTCTGGTAGTCAATCTCATCAGCAAACCCATAGCAAAACTCTCTCAGACCATACACGACTCGGTAGAAAATGATTTTCAGAGCAGTATAGACGTAGGGCAGTTGGTCAGAAAAGACGAAGTGGGGCGACTGTCTCGGGATTTTCAGTTTATCCTTGAAAAGGTTCGAGAGAGAACCTTAGAAGTAATTGCTCAAAAAGAAGAGATTGCTCGATCTTATGATTTGGTGCTGCAATTGCGCAATATAGGTCAAGAAATAACCGCTACCCTCTCCATTGACAAAATCATCGAAACCCTTTACTACAGCATCAATCAACTCATGCAAGCCGATGTAATGATGGTGGGCGTTTATGACAAAAAAGAAAATGTTTTATCTTTTAGAAAAGGAAGAATCAGAGGCGAAGTAACCCCTGATTTTAAGATTAGTGCAGAAAAAGATAGTTTTTTGGGGGTTTGGTGCTTCAACAAACAAAGAGAAATCATCACACTCAACCGCCGAGATGACATGACCACCAGTTTCTCCAATTTTCAGAGTCTTGTGCCCGGAGAGACCACACAAACCATTGTGTACCTGCCCTTAACGACCAAAAACAACCGAATCGGGGTAATTTCCATCCAAAACTACCGACCCAACGCCTTCAACGACAACCAAATCAATATTTTGAGAAACCTTGCTATCTACACCGTAATAGCACTGGACAATGCGTTGATTTATGAAAACCTCGAAGACACGGTCATAGAACGCACCAAAACCATAGCCGAGCAACGCGACGAACTGGAAGCCCAAAAACTGCAAATCGAACGCTCTTATGAAAACATTAAGCTGCTCGGGGATATAGGCCGAGAAATCACCAGCTACCTCGATATTGAAACCATCTCTGCAAAACTCTATGAGCAAATCAAAAAGTTGATGGATGCAGATGTGTTTGGTATTGGGATAGTTAAAGAAACAGAGCGCGAGATAATTTTTGAAGGCTCAATAGAAAACGGCAAAGTCATAGAGCCTTATGGATACAGCTTTGATGACCCCGATAGTTTTGCTGCCCTATGCTTGAGAGAAGAAAGAGAAATTTTGATTGGTGACTTGCAGCAAGATACCTCCTCGCTCAATATAGATGAGGACAAATATTTGGAGACCGAAAGCGGCACTCCGCAATCTTTGATGTATGTACCGGTCAGGTTGAAAACCAATCAGATAGTAGGCGTTGTGGGTGTGCAGTCTTATCAGAAAAACGCTTACTCGTCTTATCATTTGAATATCCTGCAAAGCCTTTCTGTTTATATTGCCATTGCGATTGAAAATGCCGAATCTTATGAGCAAATCGAAGAGCAAAGCAAACAGTTGGAAAAAAGCTCCAAAAAAATCACAGCCAGCATCAACTACGCCAAGCGGATACAAGAAGCCATTTTGCCCGATACCCGCTTGATAGAAAAGGCATTGCCCTGTTCTTTTATTTATTACAAGCCTCGCGATATCGTAAGCGGAGACTTTTTCTGGTTTTACCAATACGAACAATACACAGCCATTGCGGCGGTGGACTGCACAGGACACGGCGTTCCGGGTGCTTTTATGTCGCTGATAGGCAGCAATTTGCTCTACAATGCCATCATAGACCACCGCATATTTGAGCCTTCCAAAGTTCTTGATATGATGCGCGAGCAAATCCGCGAGGAACTCAAGCAGGACGAAACCGAAAACCGCGATGGCATGGACATTGCACTTTGCGTAATAGACAAAGAGCGTAAGGCACTGCTTTATGCTGGGGCGCACCATCCGCTTTTGTGCTTTAAGGGAGAAGAAGAGATTTATTTGAAAGGAGACAAAATGTCGGTTGGTGGTCAAGTATTTGAAAACGAACAGCCTTTTAGTCAATTTGAGATTGCCATAGACGAGCCGTTATTCTTCTACATATTTACCGATGGTTTCAAAGACCAGTTTGGTTTGGCAGGCCGTAAATTTTCGGGGCCGCGTTTTAGGGGCTTACTAAAAGACATCCACACAAAACCCGTCAAAGAGCAATCCAAAATCTTGGATTCGACTTTTGCTGATTGGATAGAAATCAACACCTCCCACCCCAGCAAACAAACCGACGATGTGCTGGTGATAGGCATCGGACTCAGCCCCGAGCAACTCGTCTAAATCCCAAAAAGCCAACTGTTTTGATGCGAAAAATTATCCACATAGACATGGATGCTTTTTTTGCTTCAGTCGAGCAAAGAGATTTCCCCGAACTAAAAGGCAAACCCTTAGCTGTGGGATTTGCCGCAAAACGCAGTGTGGTGGCTGCCGCCAGCTACGAAGCCCGCCGCTACGGGGTGCGTTCGGCTATGCCCGCCTTGCAAGCACTACAAAAATGCCCCCAATTGATTTTCATGCCACCGCGTTTTCAAGTCTATAAACAAATCTCTTTGCAAATGAGGGATATATTCAGACAATACACTGATTTGGTGGAAACTATGTCTTTGGATGAGGCATATTTGGACGTTACCGAAAACAAACTTTCCATACCCTATGCCATCGAAATCGCCAAACAAATCAAAGAGGAAATAAAAAAACAAACCAATCTAACGGCCTCTGCAGGAGTATCTTACAACAAATTTTTGGCTAAAATAGCTTCAGACTACCGCAAACCGGACGGTCTTTTTGTCATCCGCCCCCATCAAGCCGAGGGCTTTTTAGAACAACTCCCTTTGGCAAAATTTCACGGCATAGGCAGGGTAACGGCTGAAAAAATGGAAAAAATGGGGCTCAAAACCGGAAAAGACTTAAAAGCATGGCCGCAAAGCCAACTCATAGAGCATTTTGGAAAAATGGGAAGCTATTATTACTTCATTGTCAGGGGTATAGACGAAAGGCCTGTCGAGCCCTTTCACCTGCGCAAATCTATTGGCACAGAAACGACCTTTGAACAAGACCTCACCCAATTGCCCGAAATAGAGGCCGAGCTTGACAAAATAGCCCTTGAGCTTATGGCAAGGATGCAAAAATACGGCACAGCAGGCCGTACATTGGTGCTGAAAATCAAACTGGCCAACTTTGAAACCCATACCCGAAGCCATACCCTCAAACAAAGCACTTCTGACGTAGTGGCACTCAAAAACCAATACATGAGCCTGATGAGCGAATTTTTGAGCCAAAACAAACACGAAGGCATCCGGCTTTTGGGATTGTCTGTCAACAACTTAGGGGGTAGCGAATCCAAACACCCGACCGCACTCCAACTGGTGTTTGATTTTTAGGTAGTTTTGCCTAAAAAAAGCACATGATAATCGTTACAGGAGCGGCAGGGTTTATAGGCAGTTGCCTCATTACCAGACTCAACCAAATGGGATTCAACAATTTGGTGATAGTGGATGACTTTTCAAGAGCCGAAAAAGTCCCAAACTGGCAAGGTAAAAATTTTGAGCAACAACTTGACCGTCAGTCAATTTTTGAATTTGTGGAAAAATACCACCGCGAAATTGAGTTTTTCCTGCACATTGGGGCAAGAACCAACACCGCCGAGTTTGATATCGAACTGCTCAATGAATTGAATCTCAAGTATTCGCAAAAAGTCTGGACGGCTTGCGCAAAGCTGCAAATTCCACTGATATATGCTTCATCGGCAGCTACTTATGGGCTGGGAGAAGCTGGCTACGACGACGACGAGAGCAAACTTGACCTGCTAAAACCTCTCAATCCTTACGGAGTTTCCAAAAATGAATTTGACAAATGGGCTTTGCAACAAAAGGAAAAGCCCTTTTTCTGGGCAGGGCTAAAGTTTTTCAATGTCTTCGGCCCCAACGAATACCACAAAGACAGAATGGCATCGGTTATTTTTCATGCTTACCACCAAATACAAAGCACCTCTGCCATGAAACTCTTTCGCTCTCACCGCAGCGACTTTGAAGACGGAGGACAGATGAGGGATTTTGTTTATGTCAAAGATGTGCTTTCGGTGGTTGAGTTTTTGATGGAAACCCGCAGACAGTCAGGCATCTACAACTTGGGAACCGGTCAGGCTCGCACTTTTTTGGACTTGGCAAAAGGTGTGTTTGCGGCACTGGGCAAAGAGCCAACCATCTCATTTATAGACACTCCCGAAGACATTCGAGACAAGTACCAATACTACACCCAAGCCAATATGCAAAAATTGCACTCCATAGGCTACAATAAGCCCTTCTTTGCGCTGGAAGAAGCCATAAAAGACTACGTAGAAAATTATCTAACCAAAACCGGGTATTTCTAAAGCGTGGCTCAAGTTTGGATAGGCTTAGAGTGGCTGGGGGCTGTGTTGGGGGTGTTGGCTGTTTGGGCTTTGAGCCATCGAAAAAGATGGGGGTTTTATGCAAGTTTGGGGGCTTCCACTCTGTTGGTGATGGTATTGTACCGCTCAAGGCTTTACGGAGACATGCTCGCAAATTTGTACTTTTTGGCCATGAGCATAGACGGGATTTTGCGTTGGCAAGCCGATGAAAGCCTCCAAAAAATACAAAAACTATCTGCAAAGCAATGGCTTGTGATTTTGTTGGTAACGCTATTGATTTGGCTGGGCTGGTTTTGGATTTTTGCGGAAATACAGACCAAATTCAAAGTCATGTCAGCGGGGGTGGTGGCCTTGAGTGCCGTGGGACAGTGGCTGCTCAACCGCCGCTTTCTCGAAAACTGGTGGGTATGGATAGCCTGCAACTCACTGACTATCTGCATGTCCGCTTTGAGCGGATTGTGGGCAGTTGCTGTTTTGTATGGTATTTATTTGGGAATCGCAGTCAAAGGGGCTTGGCGGTGGCATCAAGAGAGTAAGCATCTGTAAATCAGATACTACTCAATCAAAAATAGCCCCAACCAGAAACGTGCTTTTCAACCCAAGCCACAAAAGCCAAAGCAATATGCCATAAAACAGGTAAATTTGGTAAAAATCTGTGGTGTTTTGGTAGCGGGTCTCTTTGATTTCGGATTTTTCGTATTGGTCTATGGATTTGAAAATTCTGTCAAGTGCTTCGTTGTCAGAGGCTCTAAAGAACTGACCATTTCCGATTTGGGCTATCTGTTTGAGGGTCTGTTCGTCTAAGGTGTTTTCCTGATAAACGGGATTGCCAAAATGGTCTCTTCCCACTTGGATTTTGCCTTCTTTGCCCACGCCTATCGTGTAGATACGTATTCCCACCCCAAAAGCAATTTTGGCGGCAGTGATGGGGTCGAGGCTGCCTTCGTTGCTGTCTCCATCGCTCAACAAGATAATCACTTTGGACTTAGAGGGGCTTTTTTCCAAGTGTGCAGCGGCTATACCCAGAGCCGTGCCGATGGCAGTGCCCGATTTTTCTATCATCCCAAAGTGAATTTCTTTGATTAAATTTTTAAGCAACTCATAATCAGTAGTCAAAGGCACATAACCAATCGCGTCGCCCGAAAAAATAACCACCCCTATCCTATCCTGAAACCTGCCCGAAACAAAGTCAATGGCATCTTCTTTGGCAGCTTCGAGGCGATTGGGCTTAAAATCAGTCAGTTCCATCGACCTTGAGATGTCAAGCGTGAGCATAATGTCTATGCCTTCGCTCCATTGGTCTATTTTTTCGTTGGTACTCTGCGGACGTGCCAAAGCCAGCACAAGCATCAAAAATGCCAAACTGAGCACTATTTTGGGGACAATCCTAAGCCATGCCAAAGGGTCTGAATAAATGGAGTTTGGGCTGAGCGCAACTTCAAGTTTGCGCACAAAAAACAATGACTCTATGTACCTCCAAAGCCAAAATACCACAATAAAAAGCAACAAAGAAAAAGCCCAAGGATTAGCCCACTCGAAAGAAATCAGACGGGCATAAGAAAACCATCTCCAATCAAAAACATCCGGCAAAAGTTGAATCATCTCGCAATTTTGATTTGGTTAATACGGACTTCATAAACCTGCAAAGCACTACTCCTCAACGATTTAATTTTATCTTTGAAAGAATCGGAAATCTTTCCGGCGTAGATGGCCAAATCGATTTCTTGCAGCGGCTCATAGACTTCTTGGCGGCTGAGCGACCAAGGCAATTGTTGGAGGGCTTCGGCGGTTTCACGGCTGGTAAAACTCGATAGCGGCAAACCGCTCAAGGACTGGCAGTAGTGTTTCCAAAGACCGCCGACCTGTTGAGCCAATTGTTTTGAGGGGTTTTCACTCAGCAGTGTATCAAAGCGGTACAAGAATTTGATTCTTTCCTTTTCCAAACGCCTGAGTTTGAAAAACAACTTTATCCTTTTGCCAAACAGTACCCAGACAATCGAAAATAAGGCGATAAAAGCAAGCCCAAATAAAAAAAGAGCCTTGTAATTGATTAAATAAGAAAGGCTGAAAGGTAAGGTATTGATGTAAACAGGGCTGTCTTTGGGAGCAGGAAAATTGCCCGATACTATTGAAACAGAGTTGGATACAAAAAATATACTGTCAGAGGGGAAATCCACAACGGCAGTACGCAATGCCAACACAGTGTCCAGTTCAAAGGTGCGCAGCACATAGACCACGCTGTCAAGATAGCGGCCATCGGAGAGTTGTGAAGTGGGGAAAATTTGTTTGGAAACCCACTCAAATGGGGTAAAATCCCAAGTAGAATCGGGGAAAATCCATTGTTTGCTGCCGTCATGCTCCAAACTGACAACCAAAGAGATGTGCTCCCCGACTTTGGCCTCACTTTGGATAAAACGAGCCGATGGTTGCGCCCTGAGCAGCCCTGCAATAAGCAATCCAACACTGCAACACCAAATCCACTTCATAGCGCAAAATTAATGTTTTGTGGGCACAAAAGGCAAATAGATTGTTAATCTGATAGATGATGATGCTTTTTCAATGCCCAATACAAATAATTGGGTATTACACGGCACCATGTTTTGGCATTGTGGCGACCACCTTTGACTTCGAGGTAATGGATTTCATTTTCAGACGAATAGCCCAATTTGACAAGTTCCTTTATCAAGTCAAGCGTATCGTCAATGGCATCAATGATGCCGTTGCGGTTGCGGTCTTCTGTTTCATCGAGTGTGCCCGCTTGAAACCAAAACCTGAGTCCTTGTTTGTATTGTGAATTTTTGATTATTTCGTGGATAATTCTACAATCATCCTCATTTTCAAGTGGATGGGTAGCTTTTCTCCTCCACCAAAGCGAGCCGGAAAAAATCCCTGCCGAACCAAATCTATTGGGATGCTGCCAAACAATATCCAAAGCCGACAGTGCCCCCAGCGAAAAACCCATAAAATGCACCTTCGATGGCTCTCTTTGAATCCTGTACTTGCCTCTCAAAAAAGGAAGTACCTCATGGACAATGAATTGGCGATACAAATCCGCTTTACTTCCCCTGCCTTTGTAGTCAGGTTGCCCGGAAGTGCCGTATTCGTGAATGCGGCGACGGGCAGGTATGCCCACCACAATAAAAGGCTCAAATTGACCTGTTTGGTTCAAGTGTTCTACGGTAGAGCGTATTTTGAGGGCTTGGGCATCTTGGCCGTCGTTCATCAACACCAAACTAAATTTTTCATTTTGTCGCTTCCAATACAACTCAGGCAAATAAACGTCTATTCGTCGGTAACGCTTCAGATAATCAGAGTAAAGAGTATGGCTTGCAGTTGCGTAATCTTTTGGTTTTCGCTTTGGTCTCATGGGAGGCAAACTTAGTGCTTTGACTCAATTAGGGCAATTTTTTTGCTAAAACAAAAATAGAAACGGCCTTAAAAGGAATCCTTGTCGTATGGTTTTTGAATATGTTTTTGAGCAACCAACGCTTGAGAGACGAAGGAGGCAACACATCCATTGGGGCAGTAATATACTTACAATCAAGTACCTGCATACCAAAACTTTCCAACAATTTGCTGATACGCGAAGGGGTATAAATGCGGGCGTTGGCAAATTTTTCGTGAATGGGGCGAGGCAGCCAAGAAAAAAACGGGACACGATTCCAAGGCAGCAGCGGCAATTTGGCTCCATGTGTCTCAAAAATCCACCACTTGTTGGGAACGGATATGGCGGCCAATCCACCCGTTTTAAGGAGATTGACTATTTTGGCTGTGTTGGCTTCATCTCTGAGGTGCTCAATGACTTCAAAACAAATCAGCCTGTCAAATTTGCGGTCAAATGGCTCATTTTCAATATCAACAAGAAGAACCTCACAATTGTCGTGCTGCTCGGTTTTGAGTTTGGCAAACTCTTGGAGATGAGCTTCGTAGATGTCCAATCCTGTACAAGAGCGCATCTGAGAAGCAAGCCCAAGCATCGAAGCACCATTGCCGCAGCCCACGTCCACCAAATCCAACTCCTTGCCGCAAAAACCCGAGATGGAGCGCACAATCTCCAACCGGCGTTTGATGATCAAATCTGTAGTGTCGGCAGGACGACCCAAATAATGCTCTCCTTGAAAAAGACTTTTGTCCACTTTTGTCATGCGCAAAAATAGAAAAGCCACACTTACAAAAAATCGCTCATGGGCAAAGTGAGTTTTTTGTTAAGTTTGCGAAAAAACAATGAAGCACCGTTTGCTGTTGTGGGCTCTGATGAGCAGCCCCGTTTTTGCCCAAAACCCATTTAGAATTGACTACGAGTACAAGCACCCCTCGACGGAGAAAACAACTGTCATTTTCTGTGATACGGCGAGTTCTTTTTATCTGAAAAGAGGTCAGAAACTGCTCAGAATCAAGGACACAAAAAAAATGGATACCGACTTTTTGCTTCAACTGGCAGCAGACAAAAAGCTCAAACTCACCGCCCAAGAGATTATACTTGTGCAAGCCTCTTATACCCAATGGTCAAAATATCGCAAAACGATAGGCTTTACCATGCAGCCCAGTGGTCTGGGAATCAAAATTTTAGTGGAAGGCAAAGGGGATTTTCCACCTACAGGCCAAACCGTCAAAGTGCACTACACAGGCACACTGGAAGACGGCACAAAATTCGACAGCTCAGTGGACAGAGGGCAACCCTTTGAGTTTCCGCTGGGTGCGGGGCGCGTCATCAAAGGCTGGGACGAAGGCATCGCCAAACTACGCAAAGGCACTAAGGCCGTGTTGCTGATTCCGGCGGACTTGGGATATGGCGACAGAGGGGCCGGCGGCGTGATACCTCCCAATGCCACTTTGTTTTTTGAAGTTGAAGTATTGGAATAGATTGGCAAGTGTATTGTGAAAAAAAAACAAGCATTTACGAGCCGTTCCCTTAAAACCAAGCGTTACCTTTAGTAAAGTATATTTTGTGAGATTCCTATTTGTTTTTTTGTTGTTGGCTGAATCCTCTTTTGGGCAAAGCCTATTAGGTGCTGACTTTCACAAAGAGCGCAGGCATATTTTCCGCTCCCGGATGCCCAAAAACTCGGTAGCTGTTTTTTTTGCTGCCCCCGTTCGCAACCGCTCCAACGACGTGGATTTTCATTACCACCAAAACCCCGACTACTTTTATTTGACGGGGCACAAAGAGCCGGGAGGTGTGCTGGTGATATTTTCCGAAACGCAAGAAGTTTATGGCACAAAGACGGACGAATTGCTTTTTGTCATGCCCAAAGATGAGCTATCGGAACTTTGGACAGGCAAACGACTGGGAGAAACAAAAGCCGCCGATACGCTTGGTTTTGAGGTAGTAAAAAGCAACCGCGAGTTTTTCAAACTGCCTTTCAAATTTTCAAAATTTGATAAAATTATTTTTCTTGAAACTGAATACGATTTACATTCAGCTACTTACCGCATCGAAGAGAGCCAAAATATGGCGGCTTTGCAAGAGACTTTCAGGCAGCAAGCCCAAATACCGCCCTTGATTTCCAATACCTTATTGCAGATTTACGGCATGATACGCAAAGGCAACGGGGCGGTCTTGCCTACGTTGGATTTTATGGTCAAAGAAAACCCCAATTTTTTGAGTGATTTTTGGATTGAGCAGTACAGCAAAGCCACCAAAGACAAAGACAGGCAGCAAATCGCCAAACTCGTGCCTGAGATGCGGTTTGACCTACAAACTGCCAATGTGATTTTGGACAAAATGCGCCAAATCAAAACCCCTGAAGAGATGGTTTTGCTCCGTAAAGCCATAAAAATCACAACCTTGGCGCAAATAGAAGCCATCAAAGCCATCCATCCCGATATGTCTGAACTGGAGATACAGGGCTTGCATGAATTTGTGTACCGTCGCTGCGGTGCGGCACATGAGGGCTACCCCTCCATAGTAGGCTCGGGACACAACGGGTGCGTGCTGCACTACATCCAAAACGACCGCCCCAAGATAGGAAACGATTTGGTCTTGATGGACTTAGGGGCGGAATTTGAGGGCTACACCGCCGACGTAACGCGCACAGTGCCGGGCAGCGGCAAATTTAGCCCCGAACAAAAAGCCATCTACGAGTTGGTGCTGCAAGCCCAAGAAAAAGCCTTTACACTTTGCAAGGAAGGTAATTTTTTCTACGCCCCTCACAACGCCGCCAGATTGGTCATTGCCAAGGGCTTGGTAAAGCTGGGCATTGTCGAAAATGAAATAGAATCCGAATTTTATTTTCCGCACGGCACTTCGCATTTTTTGGGTCTTGATGTGCACGACAGGGGCATTCCGGGTATTTTGCAGGCGGGCATGGTCATCACCGTAGAGCCGGGCATATACATACCCCCCAACAGCCCTTGCGACCCAAAATGGTGGGGCATAGCTGTCAGGATTGAAGACGACGTGCTCATTACCAAAGACGGCTACGAACTGTTGTCAGGCGATGCCCCTCGCAGTGTGGAAGAAATCGAAAAACTCATGCAGCAACGCTCGCCGCTGCAAGATTGGATACTGCCAAAGTTAGATGATTAACGGTCGTTTTTTTACTCTTTTGGCTTAATGTTCTTTTCCGATACCATTTTGCCGCTCCTATCAAAACTCTGAATTTTTACAAGTTGGCCTTTTTCGTCAAAAAACTCCCACTTTTCGAGTTTGCGGTCTTGGTATTGTTTGCCCTGAGAGCTGATTTTGCCGTTAGGATGGTAGTATTTGACAAGCCCATAGATATTTCCCCGTCCGTCGTAAGGAATTTCTGATACCAATTTACCGTTTGCATATTCTTTGACTATGCCATTTACTGCATTTTTCAAATAAGGAGTTTCTTTAATTTTGTTTCCCAACGAATCATACTCTATTTGAATGCCGTTTTTCTGCTGTTCGGCGTAAAAGGCCTCAGACTTGAGGTTGCCATTTGGATAAAAATAAACCTGCTTACCATCCATAACCCCATTGACATAGCTTTCCAAAGATTTTTTGTTGCCGTTGGGGTGATAGCTCTCAAGGACGTATGTATTGGGGTTGGTGTATGTAGTCTTGGATTGGATTTTGCCATTTTCATAATACTGCAACCAAGTCCCAACAGGGCTGCCGTTTTGGTAGAATGACTCGCGGGCGAGTGAGCCGTTGGGGTGGTAGTAGGTAGCTTTGCCTTGTTCTTTGCCGTTGAGGTAGTTGATGAGTGATTTGGGCTTGCCGTCCTGATAAAAAGACTGAAAATTTGAATTGATACCGTCTTGGGATTGCATTTGGGCTTCGAGCTGACCATTGGGATAAAAACGCCGGTAGTTGCCGGTCAAATAGCCGTCTTTGTATTCTACCTCAGCCCGCAGTTTGCCAGTTTCAAGATAAAACTCACGACTGTACCCGTTTTGTTTGCCTTTTTGGTAGCAAAAAGTTTGGTGCAAAACGCCCGAAGGTGAGAAAAACTTGGCGGTATCGGTGAGCAGACCAAAGTCAAAGTAGCTGATGCTTCGAGTTTTACCATCGGGGAAATAGGTAACAAATTCGCCTTGCAAACTATCTTTTTCGTAAAAGCCTCTCTGAGAAACTGTTCCATCGGGAAAATAGCTTTCAGTAAGCCCCTGACGCATGTCGTTTTTGAATGTGTAAATGGATTTGAGTTTGCCGTCGGGGTAAAACTCTTTCATTTGCCCTTCGCGAAGGCCATTTTGGAAGGGAACCACCGCTTCCAACTCGCCCAAAGCGTTGTAGCGTCTCATCTCGCCTATCGGGATGCCCATATCATACTCAGCTTCTACCATTTTTTGATTATTGGGATAGAACTTGCGGTAAATGCCATGAATGTTGCCTTGTTGGGCGGTATAGGCTATTTTGACTTCGCCATTTTCATAGTATTCGCGGTAAGTGCCGTGCAACAAATCATTTTGGTAGTGGGCTTCAATACCGATAGAATTGGAAGTTCCATAATACTTTACATAACGACCATGTTTGAGCGGTTTTGTAGCCTCATAGCGAACTTCGTATTCTTCGTCGGGACGTTTTTTTTCACTGTCGTAGTAAGTGGTGATGATATTTTGGGCGAAAATGGGATTTGCAAAAAATAAAAATAAAATTTGGTACTTGCTCATAGATTCATTTTTTGGAAAAGCAATTACATTTTGTGTGCCAAATCCCAAAAAAAGTGTATTACCGAAAGCAAGCAAGCCGCTGAATGTAGGTTTACAGGCAAAAAATCGTATCCCAGTGAGATTTGAGGTCTGTGCCATGCTCAAAAGCGGCTTGAGAGGCTGCATTTGCCAAGTCGAGATTGGCAATGATGTTTTTGGCAGTTTCGATGTCGTCTGCCATAAAGCGGTCTTGTGTCAGAAATGCTATTTTCTCTCTGACCAAAGCGTGCATAGCCTCTATGATAGGCGTGGAAGTAAGCGGACGGCGAAAATCAAGCCCTTGGGCGGCCAGCATAAGTTCTATAGCCAAGATGTACTCTGTGTTGCGTGTGATTGTCAAGGCTTTGCGAGCGGCAATTGAACCCATACTCACATGGTCTTCCTGCCCCAACGAAGTGGGTATGCTGTCGGCACTGGCCGGAAAGCACATCGTTTTGTTTTCACTGGCCAAGGCCGCAGCCGTGTATTGAGGTATCATAAAGCCGGAATTAAGTCCCGTAGAAGCCACCAACAACTTGGGCAAGCCTTCGTATTTGCCCTCCAAAATCAAATAAGTCCTGCGCTCCGATATACTACCCAACTCACTGATTGCCAAAGCCATATAATCCATAGGCAAAGCAATGGGCTGCCCATGGAAATTGCCGCCGCTGATGGTCTTTTCTTCACTAAAAACCAAAGGGTTATCGGTTACGGAATTGATCTCTATTTCGAGCATTTGTTTGACATGCAGCCAAGCGTTGCGGCTGGCACCATGCACCTGAGGCATACAACGCAAAGAATAAGGGTCTTGCACGCGGGTACAGTAGCGGTGCGACTCCATAATAGCCGAGCCTGCCAGCAGATTTCTGAGCCTGTAAGCCACATATTGCGAACCGTCAAAAGGGCGCAAGTGATGCAGTTCCTCATCGGCAGGCGAAGCAGAGCCTTGCATGGCTTCCAAACTCATAGCCCCTATCAAATCGGCACATTCGAGTAGGTTGTGAAATTTTGCCAATGTCATAATGCCATAAGCGGCAATGAATTGAGTCCCATTTATCAAAGCCAAACCCTCTTTAGGCCCTAAGCTAAGCGGCTGCATACCCTCTAAGGCCAACACCTCCCTGCTGTCCCTATAACTGCCATGATACCAGACTCTACCCAAGCCTATCAGCGGCAAAAAAAGATGCGCAAGCGGTGCCAAATCGCCCGAAGCCCCCACAGAACCCTGCTCAGGAACAAAAGGCCAAAACCGGTTTTCGATGTGCCACAAAATACGCTCTACGGTTTGGAGTTTGACACCCGAATAACCTTTGCACAGCGCATGAACCTTCAACACCATCATCAAAGCCACTATTTCGTGCAGAACAGGACTCCCTACCCCTACGCTATGGCTGATAAGCAGGTTAATTTGCAGTTGGGAAAGGTCTTCTAAAGAAATATTGGTATTGCACAAAGGGCCAAAACCCGTATTGATGCCGTACACGGTGCGCCCACTTTGGACTATTTTTAAGACCGTCTGCTCAGATTGCTCTACTTTGAAGCGAGTTGAAGCCGACACAATGCCCCGAAGTTCGCCGTTTGACAAAGCCAAAGCCTTTGCGGCAGTGAGATGGTCTTCGCCATAATGAAACGCTTTCATAATTTTTTAAAAAGCAAAGTTATGTCAAAAATCATTTATGTAAATCCCATTCAATAAAGCCTTGGAACTTAAACCAATGCCTTATGCTAAAATACCACCTGATTGTGGTCTCGGCTGTATGGAGCTTTTTTTAAACAATTCTTTAACAGTAGTCCATCCATTGATTGGGATGAAAACTTGTCAAATGTGCCCTTTTGGACTTATTTTGCATGTATGCAACAGGCCGAAATTTCTTTTGTGATCCCGCTTTACAACGAGCAGGAAACGTTCCCTTCTCTGTGCCAACGCCTTGAGGCGGTCATGGACAGCCTGCCCTACCGTTTTGAAGTGGTACTCATCAACGACGGCAGCCAAGACAACACAGAGCTACTGATGGCAGCAAAAGCCTTAGAAGACCCCCGCTATACCTGTGTGTTTTTGTCGCGCAACCACGGACACCAGTTGGCTTTGAGTGCAGGACTCGAAGCCGCCCACGGTACTAAGGCAGTGATGATATTGGATGGAGACCTGCAAGACCCGCCTGAACTGTTGGCTGAGTTTTTGGCTCAAATGGACAAAGGCTACGATGTGGTGTATGCGGTAAGAAAAAAACGAAAAGAAAACTATTTCAAACGCCTGTCTTACAATATGTTCTATCGAATCATGAAGCAGATTGCCTATATTGACATGCCTTTGGACAGTGGAGATTTTGCGCTACTGAGTCGCAAAGTGGTGGACGTGCTGAAGTCCATGCCCGAAGAGAACCGTTTTCTCAGAGGGATGCGCTCTTGGGTGGGTTTCAAGCAGATAGGCTTGGAATACGAAAGAGACAAACGATTTGCCGGGCAAACCAAGTACACCCTCAAAAAACTCATCCGCTTGGCTTATATGGGCATTTTCAATTTTAGTGAGTTTCCTATCAAGTTCATCACCAACCTGGGGCTTTTTACCGTGCTGATTTCTGTTTTGTACCTTTCTATCACTATTTTTTTCAAAATATACTACCACAACGTCCCGCCGGGTTTTACTACCTTGCTTTTTGCCATCATCCTGTTTAGTGGGGTGCAGTTGATTTCGCTGGGGGTTATTGGGGAATATGTGTTGAGGATTTTTTTCCAAGTCAAAGGCAGGCCGCTTTTTGTGGTCAAAAGTTGCATCTACCAAGGCCAAAGCTACGCTACCATCGAGCAAACCCGGCCGGGTACTGCATCGTGATGCAGTGCAGCGAGCCGTGCTGCTCTATGAGAAGCCTACAGTCCAAACTCAACACCTTTCTTTGCCTAAAAACCGACTGCAAGATGCGCCGCGCAGGCTCGTCCTGCTCTGTACCATAGGCGGGCACCCAAACCACTTGGTCGGTGATGAGAAAGTTGGCATAGGTGGCAGGTAGCCTTTGTCCGTTTTTGTCGAATATGGGGCTGCAAAAAGGCAATTTGACCAACTCATAGCCCGTTTGCATCAGTTCGGCTTCCATGGCTTTGAGCGGCTCGTAGTGTACGTCGCCTACATCGTCGCAGCCCACATAAGCGATGGTGCGGGGCTTGCAAAAGCGTGCCAGCGTATCTATGTGCGCATCGGTGTCATCGCCCTCAAGATACCCGTTTTCAAGCCAAATGATTTTTTTTGCCCCCAGATGGGTGCTGAGTCGCTCTTCTATTTGATTCTTAGACAGGTGGGGGTTTCGGTTGGGGTTGAGCAGGCAGGCCGCAGTGGTCAAAATCGCGCCCTGCCCGTCGGACTCTATGCTACCCCCTTCCAATACCATATCTACCACTTGCCTCTCCACATCGCCAAAAAAGCCCGCACCGTGCAAATGGGCAGTGATTTGGTTGTCTAAATCGGCCATGAACTTATTGCCCCAGCCGTTGAAGGTAAAATCCAACAAAAGCGGCTTGCCTTCGCGCCATACGCTGATGCCTCCATGATCGCGCGCCCAAGTGTCGTTGGTGGGGCAGCGAAAAATTTTGATGCGTTCATCCGATTCAAAACCCGTAACCACGCCTTCAGGGGCTACAAGCAGCACTCTGCTGTAAGCAGCCACTTGCCGAACAATACCCTCAAAGCAGGACTGTGCCTCTGCCAACACAGCCAGCCAGTCGGTCTGTTTATGCGGCCAAGTGAACTGAACAACACTTTGCGCCTCCCACTCGGCAGGCATTCTTAGCTCAACCATCAAAAAAAATTTAAACGCAAAGCTAAACCTTACAAACCCAAAAATATACCTCTCACCCTATTTTTTGATATAGTGGCAAACGAAGCTGGTACGTCAAAAAAGCATATTATCAAAGGCTTTGCAGTTGTTAATAATTCTTATCTTAATACTTAATACAGAACTT
>CAZRQL010000019.1:0-69735 GCA_964602415.1 uncultured Roseobacteraceae bacterium | reverse complement strand
ATACCAACCGGCGGCGTAACCGTCAATTTCAGCACCTCCGGCACGGCCACAGGCGGTGGCGTGGATTACAGCCTGCCTGCTTCCATGACCATACCCGCCGGCACTTACGACGGAACCAGTCCGGCCAGTTTCTTCAATATCCCGCTGACCATCGTCAGCGATGCCGTCTGGGAAGGAAGCCCTGATGAGACCATCAGCATAGGTATCGCTTCGGTGAGCGGCCCTGCTGTCATAGGCAATACCACAGCTTCTGCCGTGTCGCCTAACCAAAACAGCACCACCTACACCATACTCGAAACCCCGAGAATTGAGTTTGCGGCGGCTGCCTACTCAGACTACGAAAGCGTGGGAGGTAACACACCACAGCTCAAAGTCAGGGGCACAATACCAACCGGCGGCGTAACCGTCAATTTCAGCACCTCCGGCACGGCCACAGGCGGTGGCGTGGATTACAGCCTGCCTGCTTCCATGACCATACCCGCCGGCACTTACGACGGAACCAGTCCGGCCAGTTTCTTCAATATCCCGCTGACCATCGTCAGCGATGCCGTCTGGGAAGGAAGCCCTGATGAGACCATCAGCATAGGTATCGCTTCGGTGAGCGGCCCTGCTGTCATAGGCAATACCACAGCTTCTGCCGTGTCGCCTAACCAAAACAGCACCACCTACACCATACTCGAAACCCCGAGAATTGAGTTTGCGGCGGCTGCCTACTCAGACTACGAAAGCGTGGGAGGTAACACACCACAGCTCAAAGTCAGGGGCACAATACCAACCGGCGGCGTAACCGTCAATTTCAGCACCTCCGGCACGGCCACAGGCGGTGGCGTGGATTACAGCCTGCCTGCTTCCATGACCATACCCGCCGGCACTTACGACGGAACCAGTCCGGCCAGTTTCTTCAATATCCCGCTGACCATCGTCAGCGATGCCGTCTGGGAAGGAAGCCCTGATGAGACCATCAGCATAGGTATCGCTTCGGTGAGCGGCCCTGCTGTCATAGGCAATACCACAGCTTCTGCCGTGTCGCCTAACCAAAACAGCACCACCTACACCATACTCGAAACCCCGAGAATTGAGTTTGCGGCGGCTGCCTACTCAGACTACGAAAGCGTGGGAGGTAACACACCACAGCTCAAAGTCAGGGGCACAATACCAACCGGCGGCGTAACCGTCAATTTCAGCACCTCCGGCACGGCCACAGGCGGTGGCGTGGATTACAGCCTGCCTGCTTCCATGACCATACCCGCCGGCACTTACGACGGAACCAGTCCGGCCAGTTTCTTCAATATCCCGCTGACCATCGTCAGCGATGCCGTCTGGGAAGGAAGCCCTGATGAGACCATCAGCATAGGTATCGCTTCGGTGAGCGGCCCTGCTGTCATAGGCAATACCACAGCTTCTGCCGTGTCGCCTAACCAAAACAGCACCACCTACACCATACTCGAAACCCCGAGAATTGAGTTTGTAGAAAGTACTTACTCAGCTATCGAAGATGCAGTTACTTACCAACGTCCTCAAGTTAGGATTCTGGGTGTGGTACCAAGCGGAGGCCTAACCGTCAACTTTACCATTGACCCAACCTCAACAGCCACAAGAGACGCTGATTACACCATCAATACCTCCTTGTTTATTCCTGCTGGCACTTACGATGGCACCTCGCCGGGTAGCATCTTTACGCTTGAGTTCGACATTATTGACGACACTAATCTTGAGGGTGTTGAAACGGTCATCCTCGGTATTTCTACTGCCAGCATGCCGCTTAGAGTCTTGGATGCCAACAGCAGCAGCACTGTGTACGCTAACACTACTTTCACTATTGACCCCGATGCAGATTTGCCCCTCACCCTTATCTCATTCAAAGCCCGAAAAGAAGGGAACTACGCCGCCGCACTGGAATGGAAAACCGCTTCCGAGCAAAACACACACTATTTTGCGGTAGAGCGAATGAACCAGGACGGAAAGTTTGACTCTTTGGGAACAGTGCAAGCCGCCGGAAACTCTTCAATCGTGATTGCTTATCAGTTCATAGATTACTATCCTTCGCTGGGGGTTAACTATTACAGACTCAAAATGGTCGATTTGGATGGCAGTTTTGAGTATTCTCCCGTTGCGGCAGTGAACTTTGAAGAGATGGGAAGCAATGAGCCATGCGCAGCCGGTTTGTACCCCAACCCTGTTACAACTGGTGTGCTCTACTTGCAAACCTCGCAGAAAGCCCCTATTTACTACCAGATTAACAACCTTCTGGGGGCAGTGGAAGTCGAAGGCGTATTGCAAGGACAGCAGCCTTTTGAAGTCAATGTGTCTGGTTTGGCTACAGGTGTGTACTTCATACAGTACAGATGCGGAACTGAGATTGAAACCCTCAAATTCATTGTAGCGAAGTAGGTTTAAATTTTTATGTCTTGATAATAGCCACGGGTTTGATGCCCGTGGCTTTTTTTTTAATATACTACTCCTATAAGATGGTCAGTTTCGCGCATATATGGTTTGCCAAAAATACAGGCAAATGCACAAGGGGAGGCCACGGGGTTCAAACCTAAACCAGAGGAAGTTTAGGCTTAATGAATCAAGCTATCAGATTAATTGATTGATTTTTTGGTGAAACCTATTAGGTATTGAATCAAATTGATTTATTTGCTGGGTGTATTTATTAAGTCAAAAAGTCAACCTGACTAAGTCAGCAACCAAATCAATTTGGGTAGCAGGTCAGTCGTCTTCAAAAACAAACATTTTACTAAGGTTTGGGTTGGATAATTTTTTGCGCATACTTTTTCATTATTATTGAAATCAAACATATAGGGCGGAGAGAACAAAAAAACTCCATATTTTTAGGACGTATAAATCCATCGGGTTACATTAACTCCGCCCTTTAGGGCGGAGAGAAGAAAAACAAAAATCAAATGGGCTTTAGCCCTGAAAAAAATATGGCATTCGTTAAAATTATGATACACGCCGTTTGGGGCACAAAGAATAGGACACCGTTTCTTACTAATGAAATACGTTTTTCATTGATTGAGCACATCAAAGAGAATGCGAAATCAAAAGAGATTTACATTGACAGGTTAAATGGATACACGGAGCATTTGCACTGTCTGTTGGGTCTCAATGCAGAAATGAGCATCTCAAAGGCAATGCAACTTATCAAAGGAGAGTCGGCCTTTTGGATAAATAAGCAAAGGCTTACTGCATCTAAATTTGAATGGGCGGATGAGTATTTTGCGGTTTCTGTTAGTGAATCCATGCTTGATAATGTAAGGATGTATATTGATAAGCAGGAAGAGCATCATAAGAAAAAAACGTTTCAACAAGAGTATGAGGAGTTTATCAACAGATATAAGTTTTGATATCCACGGCTAAAGCCGCAGTGTGATGGCGGCTGCAATCACCGCCCTAAAGGGCGGAGTTAATAAAAGCCCCCCATCAAGCACATTAACTCCGTCCTTTAGGGCGGAGAAAAAGGCTCCATATTTCTGTGCGTATAAATCCATCGGGTTACACTGCCTCTGTTATGAGCTTCACGGCTAAAGCCGCAGTGTGATGGCGGCTGCAATCACCGCCCTAAAGGGCGGAGTTAATAAAAGCCCCCCATCAAGCACATTAACTCCGTCCTTTAGCGGCGCAGGTAAACGATAACACTAAGCAAATTAACTCCGTCCTTTAGCGGCGCAGGTAAACGATAACACTAAGCAAATTAACTCCGTCCTTTAGGGCGGAGAAAAAAGCTCTATATTTCTGTGCGTATAAATCCATCGGGTTACACTGCCTCTGTTATGAGCTTCACGGCTAAAGCCGCAGTGTGATGGCGGCTGCAATCACCGCCCTAAAGGGCGGAGTTAATAAAAGCCCCCCATCAAGCACATTAACTCCGTCCTTTAGCGGCGCAGGTAAACGATAACACTAAGCACATTAACTCCGTCCTTTAGGGCGGAGAAAAAGGCTCCATATTTCTGTGCGTATAAATCCATCGGGTTACACTGCCTCTGTTATGAGCTTCACGGCTAAAGCCGCAGTGTGATGGCGGCTGCAATCACCGCCCTAAAGGGCGGAGTTAATAAAAGCCCCCCATCAAGCACATTAACTCCGTCCTTTAGCGGCGCAGGTAAACGATAACACTAAGCAAATTAACTCCGCCCTTTAGGGCGGAGAAAAGAAAAACAAAAATCAAACGGGCTTTAGCCCTGAAAACAATATGACACTCTGCTAATCTCGGATTACGGAATAGAAATTTTTCTAATCCTTAACTTGTGCTAAATCCGCCCGATGGCGCAGGTATCAAACGTTGGTAGTCCACACATGCGTTGATGGGATTCTACCCTGACGGGGTCAAACGTTGGGCATTCACATTGCTTTAACACACCGGGATGGAAATAGATAAGATATTATTTTTTTAAATAATAGATTAACAGCTATTTATCTCATAAAGGTTTTAATTGTTGCTTTTATCTTCATCACAATAAATTAACTGAAACTTTTCATCAGGTTTTACTAAGTAACTGACCTTTGCGCAGTTTTTTTTAAACCCCATTTATGGTCAAACATTTAACATTTGTTGTTATCATGCTCTTGCTCTCACTTGGAGCTATGGCACAGGGCGTAACCACAGCCCGCATCATTGGGAGGGTCTCTGACACCACCGGACAAGACCTTCCATCTGTTACGGTGCTTGCCGTCCATGATCCCTCTGGCACACAGTATGGAACCACCACCCGTACCGATGGCCGCTTTGCGATTTTGGGTATGAGGGTCGGGGGGCCTTATACCATTACCATCACAATGGTAGGCTACGAAAACCAAGTATTCAATGACATCTATTTGACTTTGGGGCAAGAGTACCCCCTCAACGTCAAAATGAAGGAAGAATCCACCCAACTCGAAGCTGTTACCATCACCGCTACGGTAGATAGGCTCATGGACGACCAAAAAACAGGAGCCAATACCTACATCAGCGGCGAGGCACTCAACTCGCAGCCTACACTCAGCCGTAGCATCACAGACATCATCCGTCTGTCACCCCAGTCCAATGGCCGCAGTTTTATCGGTGCTGACGACAGATTCAACAACCTGACCATTGACGGCTCTATCTTCAACAACAGTTTTGGTCTTTCGGGCTTGCCGGGTGGCCAGACCAACTCCACACCTATCTCGTTGGATGCGATCCAAGAGATACAGGTCAATATGGCACCTTATGATGTGCGTCAAAGTGGATTCACAGGGGCAGGCATCAACGCCGTAACCCGCAGCGGAACCAACAAAATAGAAGGCTCGGTATTCTACAACACCAGAAACGAAGGTCTGGTCGGCTCCAAAGCAAAAGGCAACGATGTGGTAACAGCCCGCTTTCGCGTTGATCAATACGGATTCCGTTTGGGAGGCCCTATCATCAAAAATAAGCTGTTTTTCTTCATCAATGGTGAAGCCGAGCGCGTCAATGAGCCAGCTACCAACTTTGTGGCCGCACGTCCCGGACTCACTGGTGCCAGGGTGCGTGCATCGGCTTTGGATTCTTTGTCTAACTTCCTAAAATCTAAATACGGCTACAACCCGGGGCCTTACGAAAACTACGACTTGCGCACCTACAGCAATAAATTTTTGGTGCGTTTGGACTACAACCTCAGCCAAAAGTCTAAACTCAGTGTTTGATACAACTACTTGCGCTCATACCGCGATGTGTTGGCCTCAAACTCAGGAGCTTTTAATGGCCGCCGCGACAATGGATTTGCGCTGAATTTCGCAAATTCCAACTACGTCATCAACAACGACATACACTCTTTTATTGTTGAACACAATACCACCATCGCCGACAAATTTCAAAACAATATCATTGCGGGCTATACAGCCAACCGCGATTACCGCAGCAGTGGCGGTGGTGTGTTTCCATTGGTAGATATTTTGGAGGGTGGCCGTAACTTGACCACTTTTGGCTATGAGCCTTTCACGCCTAACAACCGCCTCAATACCGATACTTGGCAGTTCCAAGACAACCTCACGGCTTATTTTGGAAAGCATACCATTACCGCAGGTGTCAATATTGAGCGTTTTGCTTTTGAAAACACATTTACACCTACTTACTACAGGCAATATGTATTCAACTCACTCAATGATTTCTATGCTGCCGCCAATCAAGCCCCCGCTGATACTTCAGTCGTAACCATGCGCCGCTATGTGCTTACCTATTCGGCACTGCCCGGAAAGCAACTCCCCGTTGCGAGGCTGAAAACCACTTACTTGGGCGTGTACCTGCAAGATGAGTTCCAACTCAACGAGCGCATCAAACTCACCGCCGGCATCCGTGGCGATTTGCCGATTTTTGGCGATGTAGAATTTGGCAATCCAAAATTTGATACCCTCTCTTTCGGGGCAGAAAAGAAAAGATACAGCACTTCTAAGTTGCCCGAATCGCCCATTTTGTGGTCGCCGCGTTTTGGCTTCAACATAGATATTTTCGGCAATCGCAGCACGGTGGTGCGCGGTGGTACGGGCGTATTCACCGGTCGCCCGGCTTTTGTGTGGATTTCCAACCAATTGAGCAACAATGGCGTATTGACAGGGCAAATCTTTGTGGACAATACCAAAGCGTATCCGTTCAGTCCCGATGTTACCCGCCATATTCCTGCCAACTCCACCACGCCAAGCACCTACAACGTAGCCGTAACCGACAAAAACTTCCGCTTCCAGCAAGTCTGGCGCAGCAATATCGCAATAGACCAAAAATTGAACTTCCTAAACGGAGTGATTGCCTCTTTGGAATTCATTTACGACCGTCAAATCAACAGCCCCTATTACCAAGATGCCAACTTGGCTGACAAAAAAGGGAACTTTAAAGGTGCTGATACCCGGCCTTATTTTGGTTACGGAACAGCCGCCAACCGCCGAGTCAGCAACATCACCGACGCGACTGTGCTTTCTTCCAAAAGTGGGCCTTATTCTTATAGCTTGACTGCCAAACTTGAGCGCAACGTGGCTCAAGGATTCTCCGGTATGATTGCCTACACACACGGCGTTGCCAAAGACTACATGACGGCAGGTTCTATTGCAGCCAGTTCATTTAGAGACAACTTCTCCGTCAACGGCAACAACAATCCTGACTTGGCTTGGTCTAATTTCGATTCCCGCCACAGACTCATCGCTTCGGTTCGCTACCGCAAAGAGTACAAAATCGGTGCATCAGCCATCAATGTATTTTATGAAGCCCGCAACCAAGGAAGGGTAACCTACAATTACAGCAACGACATGAACGGAGATGGATTGGTATCCAACGACCTGATTTACATCCCTACCAATGCCACCGATACCAACCAGATTATTTTTGTGGATAGAAACGGGTTTACTGCCAATGAGCAAGCTGCATCGTTCGAGCAGTTCATCCGCAACGACGAGTATTTGCGCTCACGCCGTGGCCAGTACGCCGAAAGAAACGGTGCCATCATGCCATGGATCAACCGTTTTGATGTGAGCTTCATACAGGAATTTTTTGTCAAGGTGAAAGAAAGCCGCAACACCCTGCAAATCCGTTTTGATATCTTCAACTTTGGTAATTTGCTCAACGACCGTTGGGGTGTTGGTTTGCAGCCAATCTATGGGGGTTCAAGATTTACTACCGGAGCCGAATCAAATTTTAGTTCGCCCTTAAGGTACGAAGGACGCTCTGCCTCAGGCAAGCCCCAATACTCATTTGTGCCCCTTACAGTTACCAACGTAAACAATCAAAACATCAATTACCTGCCCACCAACGCCTACCGTACTTCTACCCGTCTGGAGGATGTATGGCGCATGCAAATCGGTATCCGTTACATTTTTAATTAAACGCTCTTTTCTCAGCGAAAACCCGGCCAAACGGTCGGGTTTTTTTGTTTGGCAAAAACCCAACCCAGCCCATTGATTTTAGCATATCAGAAATTACAAAGGGCTGTAAACCTATGATGCTTACGGGGCGGGCATATTTAATTAAGGAGTAGAAAAATTTCTGTTGAGTCGTTTTTCTATAAACATGCCATAGGGATAGCCTATTCTCAACAATTGAAGCCATAAAAGCTGTTTCTGCCTATCGCTTAGTTCGTGTTTACATAGAGCTATTTCAGGATAAGACACTAAACAAAATAGCCACAGGTCTAAACCTGCGGCTATTGCAAAGGCAGTGTTGATGCAAGAAAATCTAATTAGGCAAGTCGTTGGCTAAGTAGTCGTTGGGGTTTAGGTTGGGGATGCTGCTGCCCCATTTGGCATTGATGGCCTCTATGATTTTGCTTGCAAAATAGGCATGGTAGCGGGCATTGGGGTGTATGGCATCGAGGGAGTAGCCGCCTGAGGGTGGTTCGATGCTGCCGTTGAGACCTATTCCTCTGATGCTCACGTTTTGCCTTACTACTACATCGGTATTGATGGCATCGACATCAATGAGCAATATTCGTTCGGGGTTGGCGTCCACTTTGTTTTTTATGATGGCATTATACTGACCCACAGCCGTTGCGATGGTAATTACCTCTTTGAGAGTCAGTGATTGGTTGTCAGGGACGGCTGAGGCGGTTCCCACTCCTTTGTTGAGCACATCAAGAAAGGCAGTAAACAGTACGCTTTCGCCCTGTCTGAGTTGGCGGTATTTGGGTAGCCCGGGCACGGTGGGCAGGTCGCGGTCTTCTATCACAAAGCCGTTTCGTCCTTCTTGCCAAACAATATTGGGTCGTTTGAGGCTATCGGGTAGTCCGGGAGTGGAGTTGTAAAAATTGACACCTGCATTGAACTGCGCCCATCCGGCATTGAGGGCTGCTGCTTGGGCAGCAGAAAGTGATGGGGTAAATTGTGTAACGAGTTGAAAGAAAGGAGTAATCAAAACATTGGGAATGTTCATCACAAATCCTTTGCTGTTGGGTGCAGCGGTCAGTGTAGAGTCTATAATGGCGTTGAACCGCAGGGCAAAATCGGCGGGCGAAGTCAAAGCGGCAGGGTTTGTTCCTCCACTGAAGCCATAGCCCAACACATCGTTAGAGCCCAGCCACACCGAAAAAAATGTACCTCCATTGCGCAGCGCACGGGTAAAATCTCCCAGTGGGGTAGAAGTACCGGGTGCACTGGCAAAACAGGCATAAAGCGGATTTTGTGCAGCGGCGGGGGATAGCGCACCTGCCAGATTCAGGCCGGGCACAGCAAAGTTGTTGAGTTTGCTTTTATCGCCTGTGTAGGCACTGGGAATTTGTCCGGGGACTTTGTTGGTAGGGATGGGTAGGGCACTGCCGGGTACGTTTTTGAGGAAAAGCCTTCCAACAGGGCTGTCGTTGACAAAACCCGCAAAGCCATTTTCGGCGTTGATATCGGGTTGGTTGAACTCACCGCCTCCTACAGCTTTAAATTGTCCGGCCAAAATGGCGGCATAGTTGTTGGCTTGGCCACGGGAGTAGAGCGCATTGTCCATGTACCCTGCTGTCAGCGAGTTGCCAATGGCTACGTACTTGGCAAAACTTACTTGGTTGCCGGCGGAAGGGGCAGGTACTTCTTTGAAGTTGTATGAGCAAGCACCCAGCAAAAGCATGGCTGCCGCATAAATGATTAGAGATTTGATTTTCATAAATTTAGGCAGTTAGATTTATTTTAAAAACTCGTCAAAGGTGATAGACACATAGTAAATAGCTCCCAGAGTTGGGCCTCCCAGGTTTTGGAAGTAGCGGTTGTTGGTGAGGTTGGAAGCTCCCAAGCGCAGTACCGATTTGATAGAGGGTACTTTATAGCTTACCTGTGCATCTATATTGTGGAAAGCAGGCACTTCACCGATGGCAAAGGACGACTCCCAGTAGAGTTTGTCTTGCCAGCGATAGTTTACGCTGAATCCCAAATTTTTGATGACTTTTCTGTTGGCAAAAGTGATATTGAACTTGTGGGCAGGGGTGTTGAACTCGGTCAAAAATCCGGGTGTGTTGCTGCCGGTTACCAGTTCGTTCCAGTTGTAGTTGCCTGATAAGGTATATCCTTTGCGGAAGCTGTAGGCTGCGCCTGCCGCAAATCCTTGGGCACGAAATACTTCTGTGGCGTTGGTGTAGATTTGGAAGGTGTTTTCTTCACTTCCCGAAAGCAAGGTTTGGGCATTGGCCAATCTGGGGTCGGTAGGGTCAATATTTCTGCCTGTTGGTACGAACCCGGCGGCTTGACGCACACGGACTTGGGTGATGAAGTCATAAAAATTGCTGCGGTAGTAGGCCAAATCAATCATTAGTTTGTTGTTGAAAAGCAAACTCTTGTAGCCGACTTCGTAAGACTCTACGCGCTCGGGTCTGACAGGACGGAAATTTGTAAACGGCTGAAGCAAAGCGATGTTGCGGGGGTCCACCACGGCGGCAGTAGAGCCGGCGGCAATCACAGCGGCTGTGTAGGCATTGACGGAGTTGATGGTAAAAGTGTTTTCAGTGATGTTGGTGGTACGGATGAGTTGCCCTTCCCTATAAACGGGCACATTTTGTGCATAGTAGGGCAGTCCACCCAGCAGCCTGAAAGCACCTACCCCCAAACTAATGTGTTGCGCTTGGGTGGTGGGCATACGAAAACCGGTTTGGAACGAAGCGCGGAAGTTGTGTTTTTCTTTCAGTGTATAGACAGCCGAAAATCTGGGGTTCCATTGTCCCTCAAAGTTTTCGTTTTTGTCGTAGCGCAACGAAGCGGTGAGTTTGAGCTTTTCTTGCATTACTTTTTTGCTGGCTTGCAAGAATCCGCCGTATTCGTAAATAGTGATGGGGTTTCCGGCGGTATCAGGGAAGATGGTCCCGTTTGAGTTCAGTTGGTAGAAGCGGTAACTGGCTCCGGCTACTACGTCCATAAACTTGATTTCATTTTTGAAGTTGTATTGGGCTTCGCCATGGTAGAGGTTGGTGGCATCGTTGAATTTGGCTCCTCGGGGCACTTCGCTGGATTTGACTTTGTCCCTTGCCGCGTTGAAATCAGAAGACCCGGGCAAAAACCTGCCATCATCTGCAACCGTGCGCGCCGCTTGGTGGGCGGTGGTCATAAAGGCATTCCTGCGTTCAGGAAGTAAGTTGAAAGTATTGATGTCCACGCCTTGTTGAGCCAAAGCCCCCAAATAAGCCGTGGCATAGCGCACAAACCACTCGCCATCGCTGCGCCATTCTCTGTTGATACCGATTCCCAAAAAGTTGGCATCGTAGGAGTCTCCCGAACGCTCTTGGGTGGTGTAGCCTCTAATGAAGAAGTTGTCGCCTTTTAGCTCTACTTTGTGCTGCATGATGCTGAAGTTTTGGAGCGAATAGCGGTTGGCTCCTGTATAGACCGAAGTACCCGATCCCATATTGAAGTTGTAAATCGCCTCTATGCCCGATGTGATACGGTAATGCAAAGCAGCATTGATTTTCAAGTTTTTGGCGTTGTAATCGACAAGGTCTTTTTCCAGATAGCCTGTTCTTGAGACGGGGGTATTGGGCAGCAGCGGCAAATACGCTCCCAGCCCTTGTCCGGTGATGGCAGCCCTTGCAGCGGATGAAAAGCCTAACAAAGCCAAGTTGGTGCCTACTTCGTCTCCCAAGATATGGAGTTGGTTGGCTCCCGGGTTGAAGGGCAAAGCCCCTTGCGAAGCTACGTTTTGATCACTCAGGTCGGTTCCGTGCCAGTCGTTGGCGGCAAAGTAGCTGGCGTGGATTTTATATCCCAACTTGTCGTTGAAAAGCGTATTGGCGTAGCGGATGGATCCTTCGTAAAGAGGCTGGGCACCGGAAGGCTCAAGGCTATTGCCGCTCAAGTGGTTAGCCCCTACTTTTGCAAACGCACTAAGCCCTTTGTACTGAAAAGGATTTTTGCTCGTTACCAACAAAATACCATTGAAAGCATTAGGCCCATACAAAGCCGAAGAAGCACCGGGTATCAGTTCTACCGATTCTACATCAATCTCAGAGGGGCCGTTGAGGTTGCCGATGGGAAAATTCAGCCCGGGGGCTTGTGTGTCCATCCCGTCGGTCATTTGCACGAAGCGGGTGTTGCCCGTAGAGTTGAAGCCTCGGGTGTTGACAATTTGGAAGCCGATGCTACTTGTGCTTACGTCCACGCCTTTGAGTGCGGCCAGTCCTTTGTAGTAGTTGTCGGAAGGGGCTTCCTTGACTGCTATGATGTCCATTTTTTCGATGGAAACCGGCGAGGTCATGATGTTTTCTTCTATCCTTGAGGCAGAAATGACTACCTCATCATAGAGGACAGAATGTTCTTCCAACGCGATTTCCAGAGGATTGGAAGCGTCGCTCACTTCAACTTCTTGGGTTTTGTAGCCCACCAAGGTTACCACCAGCGTTAGCGGTAGCGGCAGGTTCGTCTGGAGTTTGAAGCCGCCATTGATTCCGGTGGTAGTGCCTTGCACTTTGCCTTTGATGACCACACTGACCCCGACCATGGTCTCCCCTGTCTCTTTGTCTTTGACAGTACCCGTAATGGTACTTTGGCCAAAAGCCGACAACGAACCCATCGTCAGCCACAAACCAATTAGATACGAATGTAAAGTTAATCTCATATTAAAAAAATTTTCAAACCTAAAACGACACACTAAATTTGATAAAACCAAATATCTTTGATAAATTTATATCAAACAATTCTTAACGAAGATAAAAGTCCTAATCAACATCGACGGCACCCAAAGCTGAGACATAGGATTTGTCAACATTTTTTATTGGTTCAAGCCATTGCTCGATTGTCTAAAGTCTTCCCAAAACAAGGGGTACGACTTTTTGACCAGTTCGGGGTTTTGGATATTTAATTCATAAACTAAGCTCAGCGGGGCGGCGGCCATCACCATTCGATGATCTCCAAAAGTCTGTATTTCAATGTTTTTATTTGGATGGATGTACCCATCTACTTTTATAGAATCCTCATCGGCAGCCATGTTTACAGCTCCCAACTTTGGGAGTTCACTCTGTAAAGCGGCTATTCGGTTGGTTTCTTTTTCTGTCAATGTCGAAAGCCCTGTGAGCCTGAAAGGCACTTTTAGAGCTGTACACATAAAAGCCAAAGTCTGCGCTAAGTCGGGACATTCTAAACAATCGGCCTGAAAAAAATCCGGCTTGAAGTTGTATTTTTTATTGATAAAAATTCCATGCTCCTCTGCCTTGCTTTCAATACCAAACATGCGGCCAAAATCAGCCATAGCCCTGTCGGCTTGTCTGCTTTGCAAGTCCAAATCAGGCAAAAAAAGGCTTGTACCCGGCGGTTGTAGAGCCACTACGCTGTACCAATAAGAGGCTGAAGACCAATCTTTTTCCACACGGTAGTTTTTGGCAACAAAGGATTGTTTTTTTATTGAGATGCTGAGTTGTTGTTGGGCTTCTTGGATTTTTGTTTTGACACCAAAAAAATCCAATACCGATTGGGTCAGCTCAATATAGCTCCTCGACACAATCGGCTTTTTTACTGTCAATTCCATCCCCATTGGCAAACAGGGCGCAATAAGCATCAAAGCAGAGACAAATTGGCTGCTGATGCCTCCGTTGATTTGTATTTTATTGTTTTTTTGCTCAAACCCTTCTATTTTAATGGGTGCGCAGCCTTCTTTTTCTGTGTAGGTCAAGTTTGCGCCCAGTTGCCTTAAGGCTTCCACCAGTTCGGCGATGGGGCGTTGGTTTAGGCGTTCTGTTCCTTCAAGGGTTATTTTTTTTGCTTTTAGGGTTGCGTAAGCCAAAAAAAATCGCAGCGTAGTGCCGCCTTCCCCCACAAAGACGGTATCTCTTTCTTGGTGGGTTTCCTTGAGTATTTTAGCCAAAAATTCGGTGTCTTGTGCGGTAGATAGGTTTTCAATTTCAAAACGCTCTTCACACAAAGCCTGCACCAGTAGCGCACGCGCTGAAAGGCTTTTACTGGCAGGCAAATGGTTTACAAAGTTTTTACGCACAACTTTTAAAAGTCAAGTCCCAATGAAAAATAAAACATAGGGTTGTTTTGTGTAACCAAATTGTCCTGACTACCCCAAGCCATATCAATTTTCGCATTGAAACCCAATATTGTAGAGCGCAAACCTGCACCATAGCCCACCAAAAAAGGCTGCCGGAAATTGACCACTTTGATTCTAAACGGTGGTGCGGAGATGATTTCGGTGTTGATGGAGTTTTCTTCAGTAAAAGGCCCCGAACCCGTCCAAGACGTGCCAATGTCATAAAAACCAACCAATTGAAAGTTGCGGAAAAAATTGTTGTTGATATTGCCCCTGTAAAAGTATTTGATGACGGGAAAGCGCAACTCGGCATTTGCCAACAAATAGTTCTGGCCGTGTATTTTATTGTTGTTGAAGCCTCTCAAAGGGCCAACAAAACGGTGAAGTATCCAGTCGGTTCTGTCAACAGAGGCGGCACCGGGCGCATTGGGGTCGTAAAAAAACGGGTCTTCAGGCCCTTTGCGCTCTATTTGTGCCCCAAACACATTGTTGGGGATACCCCCAAGTGAAAAGATACGCGGCTTTGCTCCAAACATAGCCCCATAACAGCCCCTGAGCACGAAAATAATGTTTCTGTGTATCCTCTGGTACCGCCTCAACTCGACCATGGCCACCGAAAAACTTTCATTGGATTTTTGCAAGTTTTGCAGGTGCTCTGTGTCTGTGAAATTCTCATATCTGACCTTGAAGCTGCTTCCTGATCTGATATTGTAGCCAAGGGTAATGGTATTGTCAAAGACAAATTCGGCTTTCAAGCCACCAAAATACCGAAAGATAGAAGGCTCCGAAAGGCTGTTGAGTTCCAAATTCAGAAACTTGGTTGTGGCTACAAAAGGTGTGATACTGACTCTGGATGTTACACTAAAAGGATACACAAAAGAGGCTTCCAATGTATTGAATTGGTATTTTTGATTTATCTGGCTTAAATTTTCTCTGTCAAGGATGTAATTGAGCCTCTCATAGCGCAAAACCACGTCCAAACGGTGCTTGAGGTACTCATACTCAAAAAAGAAACTGTTGTTGGCCAAATTGATGCCCCCAAACATACCGATATTTATTTTGTGGTTTTCCAGTTCGTCGGTCAAGGCAATATCGGCTTTCATGCCAAAGCCTCTAAGGATATCTACAAAAGGATTGATGGCAAAATTATCTACCGTAAACTCTTGCCTGTAATAGGTTGATGCTTCTTTGATAACCGTTTCATCCTGTTTGTTGATGATTGGCTGGTTGGACTTGCCTATTTTTTTGATTCTATCTGCAAAACGCTCGGAGGCTTTTGTGTCGGTAGAGCCTTCAAATTGGTAATTGTCTGTATCAATTTCTTCGTGGTTGGCGATGGGTTTTCGTGGTGGTTCTATGGGTTTGGGCATGCTGTCGAGGATGGCTTTTTTTTCTGTTTCCTTGGCTTTGGCGCGCATGAATTCGACAAATTTTCTGTCTAAATATTCTTGGCGGTTTGTTTTGGGAGAAAAAATAGACTTGTTGGTAAAGAAAGTGTCTATGACAAAAAATTGCTCTCTTCCTTTGTAGTTGATGTTGTAAACCAATTTTTGGCCATCATAATCGAAGTTTTTGATGCTTTGATAAATGGAGGTCAGTTGTGTGTGATAGCCGGTTTTTGTATTGACTTTAAAAACTTGTCCGATTCCGCGTTGGTCGCTCAGGTACAGTATTTCATCTTGACCGATTGGTTTGGGACTGTGGTCGAAACTTACCGTAGAAGTCAAGCGGTTTAGTTTTGTTGTCTTACCAAACTGGTATTCAAACAGGTTGAAATGGTCGTTAATTTCAGGCAATTGGCCTGCATTTACTACCAGTGTATCACTTTTGCGGTTGGATGCAAAAACAATGCTTTTGCCGTCAGGCATAAAACGCGGCGAAATATCATCGTACTCATCACTGGTGATGATTTGATAAGTGCGGGGCTTTATGTTGTAAATATAAATATCGCTGCTGCCTTTCAGTTCCGCACTCAAGACCATCTTTTTGCCGTCTTCGCTGATGTCAAAGTCATTGATATTGCTAAAACTTCTAAATTTAATTTTCTTTTTTGGAAATAAGACTTTGTCCAAATCATACATCCATAAGTAGTTTTTCCAGCTTCTGGTACTCAATATAACCAGATTTTTTTCGTCCTGCCATGAGAGCAGGGGTATTTTTGAATTGGTACGTTGGTTGATTACTTTGTAGCCTCCGCTTAGTACTGTTTGTGTCTTTTTTTTGTTCATGTCAAAGACCTTCACTTTCCAGCGTCCGTTTACGCTTTGTGTGTAGGCCAATTTGCTGCCATCAGGACTAAATTCAATTTTATTGAAAACAGCGGATTTATTTAGTTTTTTAATCTTTTCATTTTTGGTGGGAATGTACAAATCCTCCATCAGTTTGTCGGCTTTATCCAAATAAAACGACCTCCAACCCGTCAAAAACTTATTGTAGGGTATGTTGAGGGTGTTTTGTATGCTGCTTTTTTCATCTCGAAACAGTTTTGCCAGACTCAATATATTGGCCATATTTGACTGGCCATATTTGATGACGATATAGTTCCAGACCGATTGTCCGGCCATTTCGGCTTCTTCGCCTTCGAGTCGGGACAGTCTTTGGGTGCTGCGGTTGAAAAATACATCCCGCATATAGTCGTCCATATCTTCGCTCCATCCGTACCCAATGTACCTGGCCGCACCGCTCAAAAACCATTCAGGGATACTCAAAAGGAAAGAGCTGCGCAAGATATTTTTGAAACTACCCCCATAGACCATCTCGAAAAGAAACAAATCGGCGATAGAGCGGATGAGTTCTTTTTTGAATTCATGTTTGTTGCCGGTGAAGGCCACTTCTACTTGAGAGCGGTAAAAGCGCGTCTGCCCTCCCATCGAAACACCTTGGTGCTTGATGCCGACATTGCTTTGGCGCAAATCGTTAATGGATTGGTAAACAAATATTTTCGTTTTTGTGTAGGGTGCGTTACCCACCATCGAAACAATCCGATTGAGTTCTTGTTCGGCGTATTCGGCTGTGGTAACGGCGGTCGCATAAGCCTCTCCATAATAGTAGATTTCAAAGTTTTCAGTGGTGATAAACCTCCATTTGAACTGTTTGTGTTGGATGCGGTTGGTGCCAAAAGAAGCCGAACGGTCAAAGGGCTGACTCCATACAAAAGAAGACAAGCACAAAAGTATAGCTGTTATTATATTGGTTTTCAGGGTCATATTTCTTATCTTCGTATTTAAAATGGTTATTTTAATGCAAATAAAATACAATTTGGCGTAGCGGAATTTTTAAGCCTGCTTTTGAAAGTGTCAAACAAAACTTTTTTTTAAAATAATATCATTTTTATTATTATTACCAATAAACTGACGATTTAGATGTAAATTACTTAATTTAAAATCATATATTTATGTTCAAAATTACCCAATTCAGCCGCCAAGAGTCAATTCTTGGGCGGCTAATTTTTTTGTACCGCAATCGTTTGTTGTACAGTGGTTTAGTTTTCTTTTTTTTGTTGATGCCAAAATTTTCTTCGGCTCAAAACGGGCTTATCGGGAGCGGTTTTGGTACCAACGACTGGTCAACAACGGACTGCTTTTTAGGAAGTGCAGGAGGCAGTAGGATAGCCACTTTTTCCTCCAATGGCACTGGCGACCGCTACTTTAGGCTGGTAACGTGTTGGGATGACAACTGGAGTCAGTGGGGACCCAATAGCACCTCTTCAGACTACCAAGTCAGCATCGGCGTGAAAGTTCCCAATGCTGAAATCATTGAGAACAGTGTAACTAAAGCCTACTACATAGCCGGTGGCAATACCTCTTATCGGTATGTGGTCAAAACCGGTGGTGGCGGCAACCCTCCGGCCTCACCGCGTGCTTTTGTGGTCTTTGAGATACAGGGCAGCAACGTGCGCTCGGTCAGTTCGGTCAGCCGAACCCCCTCATCTACAGTGTACCCCGGCCAGACCACTACCGTAACGGCCACGCTCGATGGCAGTTTTCATAGCGGGCAAGCGGTGTTCTTGCGCTACTCAAACAGCAGTGTCTTCACGACTTCAACCGTTGTCAAAATGACGGGCAGCGGCACAAGCTACTCGGCCACCATCCCCGCCTCCACCAACACAGCAGGGGCATCCGTTTTTTATTATGTGTTTACTTCGGGAGATGTGGCTTCGATAGACCCCTCAGATGCCGATTTGTTTACTATCAACCTCAACAACAACGGGGGCAGCAACTACTCTTACACAGTGGCATCTTCTTGGACAACCGCCGCCGATGGAAACTGGAACAGCGGCTCTACTTGGCAGGCCGGTGTTGAGCCTGTTTCCGGTCAGCCCATCGCCATCAACCACAACGTATCCCTCAATACCGATTACACAGTTGCTTCGGTAAGCGTGGCTTCGGGCAAAACCCTCACAGTCAATACGGGACAAACTTTGGCAACTGATGGCGGTGCGACCGGAGCTGGTGCTTTGGCCGTTGAGGGCACTTTCCAGATTAATTCGGGGGGCTTTGCTTCTGTATCCATCAATTACTCCAGCGGCTCAACGCTGGCCTACAACACCGCGGGCACTTACAGTGCAAACCAAGAATGGGTTACCAACAGCACCACCTCGAGCGGAGTGCCTTGGAATGTCCACATCATCAACTCATCGGTAGATTTTGGAGTCAATAACCCCACCCAATACCGCCACGTCAAAGGCAATCTTACCATTGGTGCATCGGGTGCTTTGGTGTTGAGCGGCTCTGTGGGCGGCGATTTGTCGGTTGCGGGAGATTTGACTCTTGATGGCACGCTCACCCACAACAACCGCCTAATAGAGTTTGTGGGAACGACCAATTCTTCCATAGGCGGCACATTGGATGTAAACTTTTTGAAAATCAACAAAACAAGCGGTGCTACCGTAACCATCAACTCAGATTTGACGGTCAATTCTACGCTTTGGTTGGATGCGGGACAAATCGTAACGGGTTCAAATACAGTGATAGCGGCGGGATTGGTCAGCCAAACATCCGGTTGGGTGCATGGCAAGATGCGCAAAAATGTTTCCACCGGCTCAAGCATAGCACGTACTTTTGAGGTAGGAGATGCTTCTACCTACAATCCGGTTACCATTACCTTTACGCTGGTAAATACAGCCGGCAGCCTGACAGTTTCCACAGAAGATGCTGTTTTGTCTTCTTTCTCCTCTTCGCCGCTCAACAAAACCTTGTACGTCAAGCGGAATTGGAAGTTCACCCAATCCGGTTTGGATTTCACCAACTACACGGCATTGCTCAATTTTCAGACCGCTGACCTGACAAGCGGGGCATCTCATAGTCGGCTCATTGGCGGGCTTTACACAAGTGCTTGGTCGCTCCCTTCTGTGGGAGTACGCACCACCACATCTACCCAACTCACCGGCCTTGTATCTATCGGCGATTTGATGCTTGCGGACGCGCTGCCCGAAGTAGGCTCTCCCAACGCCAGCACATCGGGCTCTTATTCGGCGTTGCTCGAAGGTGAGGTAGAAAGTGGGACAAGTTTGACAGAAGTAGGGATTGTATGGAGTGCCGTCAATACCACCCCCACTACAGCAGACAATAAAGTTACCGCTTCAGGGGTCAATTCAACGGGCAGTTTTGAGGTGGCGGTGAGCGAATTGCCTGCTTCTTCGACTGTTTACTTCAGAGTGTATGCCACCAATCCTTTTGGCACAAGCTATTCCTCTGCAAAAGACTTCACTACCAATGCAACGATTGGCTACACCCTCATCAATGGACAGGCGGCCAGTATCGTCTTGGGACAAACCAATTTCACTACCAATACTTCGGGTCTGAGTGATTCTAAATTCAATGTAACCAGAGGAGTAGCGATTGATTGGGTCAATTCAAAAGTTTATTTGGCCGACGCCTCGAACAATAGGGTTTTGCGTTACGCTTATCCTCTCACGATGTTATCTTTGCCGGAAGTTGCGTTTGGCCAACCGGATTTTACTACCAATGCCTCAGGGGTTTCTATCAATACATTCGATAGGCCCGTTGACGTGGCGGTGGACAATACGGGCAATCTTTGGGTAGCTGATGCCTTAAACCACAGGGTATTGCGCTTTGACCGTGCCTATTCGATTTCTTCAAATCAGCCTGATGCAGACGGTGTTTTGGGGCAAACCACTTTTAGCGACAATTTGTCGGGCTGTAGCGATACTCAGTTTAGTGGCATCAGAGGGATTGATTTAGACCGCTTGGGCAATTTGTATGTAGCCGATTATGGCAACAACCGTGTGTTGCGCTTTGATAGGGCTGCACTCAGAGCCAATGGAGCCAAGGCAGATGGTGTTTTTGGGCAGAGCGACTTTGTCTCAAATGCAAGCGGCCTTTCAGAAAAAGAATTCAACAGTCCTTCATCGGTAGCAACATTTGGCACAACTCTTTGGGTTACTGACCAAAAAAATAACAGGACACTCCGATTTGACGATGCCCATCTGGTAACTTCACAACCTGAGGCTACCGTAGTATTAGGCCAGAGCGATTTTACCACTTCTTCCTCGTCAAATTCCGCTGACAAGCAAAAAAGCCCCTATGAGAGTTTTGTGGATGCAAAGGGCACTCTTTGGGTAGTGGATGAAGGCAACCATCGTTTGATAGGCTATTATGATGTTGATTCAAAGACAAATGGCAGTAGTGCCGATGTGGTTCTTGGACAACAGGGCTTCGATGCCAATGTGGCAGCAGTAAGCAAGACAAACCTCAAACAACCAAGAGCCGTAGGTGTACATCCCGAAGAACTTCGCATTTTGCTCACCGATGCAGGCAATCATAGATTGTTAGATTTTGAAGGCAAGGTCAATGCAGTATCACATGGCAGTGTTTCGGCTTCTTCGGTCGGGGCATACTCGGCGGTGCTCAATGGGAACTTGACAGGCATCCTTATTAGTGAGGCAGGCTTTGTCTGGAGCACCATCAATTCTACCCCCACCTTGTCAGACAACCGCGTGGTGGCATCGGGCGTGTTGGATGCAGGCTCTTTGGCTGTTTTTGTGCACAACTTGCCCGCACAAACCGATATTTATTTTAGGAGCTACGCCATAAACCCTCAAGGAGTCTCTTATTCTACTGCCCAGATGTTTACCACCCAAAGTGCTCCTGACTTTGATGTTCAAAATGGACAGGCGGCTACTTTTTTGATTGGTCAGAGCAACTTTACTTCGAGGACTGCCCAAACCACACAGTCGGGTTTGTTTAATCCGGCAGACATAGCCATTGACTCCAAAAACGGCAAGCTCTATGTTGCGGACTTCGCCAACCACCGCGTACTGAGATTTGCTTATCCCCTTGCGGATACTTTGGGGGCTTCGGCGGAGTTGGTTTTTGGCCAAAGCGACTTTATATCCAACCTCTCCGGCAATGCAGCCAATCGGTTCAAAAACCCCGCAGGCTTGGCGGTGGACAACCAAGGCAGGCTTTGGGTCAGCGATGCTTCAAACAACCGTGTGCTTTGGTTTGACAATGCTCATGCCATTAGCTCAAATGAGCCCAATGCCAACGGAGTGCTGGGCTTTAGTACTTTTTCAGTCAGGAGTTCTGATATGAGGGCCAAGTTGTTTAGGCCGGCCAGACTGGCCATTGATGAACTGGGCAACCTGTGGGTAGCCGATTCGCGCCACAACCGCGTGCTGCGCTTCAACCATGCCGCCACCAAATCCAATGGAGCCAATGCAGATTTGGTACTGGGACAAAGCGATTTTACCACCATCACCGCAGCGACCACACAAAGCGGACTCAATGAGCCTACCGGACTCGCGCTTTACGGCAACACCCTCTACGTGGCCGATACAAAAAACAACCGCGTGCTCAGATTTGACAATATCAGCAGCAAAACAAATGGAAGCAATGCAGATGTTGTGTTTGGCCAGAGCAATTTTACCTCAAGCGCCGCTGCATTGACACAAGGCGGACTCAGTCAGCCAAGCGATTGCGCAGTTGATGCCGAGGGTACGCTTTGGGTGGCGGATAACACAAACCGCAGGATTTTGGCTTTCAATGATGCAGGCACTGCCTCCAGCGGCGTGAATGCCGATATAGTGTTGGGGCAAGCCGGTTTTACCACCAGCGTAGTAACTGTCAATTCCCAAAGAACCACCTCAAACTTTGGTCTTGCCATTGATGCAGAAAGATTGCATCTTTTTTCTGCCGATAGGACAAGAAACCGCGTGTTGGGTTATGCCATGGAAGGCTCAAGCGGCAGCAGAATGGAAGCCCCCCTCCAAAGCGAACCAATTAGAGACTTGATCGTTTACCCCAACCCATCCAATGGTCTGTTCAAACTTCGTTTTGACCTTGAGGAGTCAGAGCAATTTGAACTTTCTGTCTTCGATGCAGCAGGAAAACTTATTTTCAAAACAATAGATAAATTGGATAATGATTTGAACCTTACTAGTTTTGAGAAAGGCTTTTATATTCTCAAATTTACTACTTCGCAAGGATACGAATCTATTCAAAAACTTATTGTAGAGTAATTACGTATCAAACTCATTTGCCATCCGCCTATTTCCACGAAATAGGCGGATGTAACAAACAGTTAATGTCTCAAGCAGTTTCCGTTAATGTAAAGTAGCGAGATTGCAAAAAGTTTTTTACTTAATATGACACAAAACAAAATCACCACAAGACTGATCAGTGCTTTGTTAGCCCTATGTCTTGCCGGTCCGGCTTGGTTGCAAGCCCAGACCAACATCGCCGCCGGAGGCACTTACTCTGAGAATTTTAATTCTCTGGGTGTTTCCACCACCGCTTCTCTACCCTCCAACTGGAGAGCAGCTAAATCATCTTCAGCCAGGACTATCGTGAACTTCTCCTCAGCGGCCTCCGCTGTCGAACAAGCTGCCGGAAATTCCATGTCCGGCTCTGCAACAAATGGCATCTATCGCTTCAACGCCAACGGCAGCACCTCAGAATCTGCCATTGGAGGCATATCTTCAGCATCTGCTTCTAAAACAGTAACAGTTTACAAGCACTTCAAAAACAACGGCTCATCAGCAATTAGCAGCTTTGAGATTTCTTATGATGTCGAAAAGTACCGCAATGGCAGCAACTCCGCAGGGTTTACCATTGAGTTGTTTTATTCAACTGATGGAAATTCATGGACTTCTTGCGGCAGTGATTTTACTACCTCGTTTGCTGCTGATGGAGACAACAACGGATTTAACCCCGCACCCGGGCAGACTGTCTCAATAACCAACAAGACTTTTACGCCTTCTTCATCCCTTGCGCTTAATGACCAGTTCTATTTTGCATGGCGGTATTCCGTAACGACTGGAACAACTACTTCCAACGCACAAGCTCTTGGGATTGACAATGTTAGCATCAAGCCAAAAGCGGCAGCATCAATATCCATCACCAATGGCAGTATTGCCGCTTCTGACGTAAATGCAGGTGATAACAATGTTGTCCTCCAACGCTATGATTTTGATGTAACAGGCTCATCTACCAATTTCAATGGCCTTACCATCACAACCGCCGGCACTTATGGGGCTTCGGATTTGAGCAACATCAAACTTTGGTACTCGGCAGACAACACTTGGGATTCCGGCGATGAGTTGCTGGCGACCATATCTTCTCCTGCTGCCGCCAGCAATCAAACTTTTCCAAGTTTTAGCAAATCCCTGACGGTCAATACGCATTATATTTTTATTACGGCTGATATTGCAGGCTCTGCAACCAACAACAATACCATCAATATTGCGGCTACCGATTTTGCCAATATTTCCTTTAGCACAGGAACTAAGACAGGAACTGACCCTGTTGCTGCTGCCGGCACCAAAACCATCAAAAATTCACTGTTGAGCCAGACAATTACTTTCAATTCTTTGTCCGCTGTTACTTATGGAGATGCTCCCTTCAATTTGACGGCTACGGCTTCTTCTTCATTGACTGTAACTTTTGCCTCTTCCAATACCGCCGTAGCCACTATTTCCGGCAATCAAGTTACTATATTGAAGGCTGGTACAGTTACCATCACTGCTTCGCAAGCCGGTGATCTGACCTACGCGCCTGCGGTGGATGTCGAACAAACCCTTACCATAAATCCGAAAAATCTTTCTGTTACGGGTCTCATTATTGACAATAAGACTTACGATGGGAACAACACGGCGACCATTTCCAATACCGGCACATTGGTCGGAGTTGTGGCTGGCGATGTGGTTTCGATAGCCTCAGCTACTTTTGCTCAGGTTGATGCCGCAAATGATATTGACATCAATTTTGTGCTCACCGGTGCGGATGCCGCCAACTATTCACTAACAGGTCATGGTGTCAAAGCCAATATCCTCAAAGCGAGTCAATCTGTGAATGTTGCTCCAAGTGTTATTGTCAGAAACTTAACTTCTGTCGCTGTTCCTCTACCCCTTACCTCATCAATTGGTACACCCATATCTTACAGCGTGGCCAACACGGCAATAGCTACTTACAATTCAGTTGATGGAACTCTGACACCCGCCTCAGTTGGCAGCACATTGGTATCGGTTGAGCAGCAAGGCAACACCAATTACGAAGCCCTCACATACGATATACTGTTTAAAGTAATCAATGATGTTTTCGTAGAAGATTTTGATGATTTAGAACTTTCTCTAAATCCATCTTGGGTGGGAACCAATGTTTTTGGCATTGAGACCGCTTCTACTCTTCCCGGTGGTTCAGCAACCACAGACGGCAAATACTTGGGTTCTTCTTCGTCGGCTCTTGGCTCTAACATTATAGTTATTCCAAGCATTCAGACCTCTGAATGGAAATTTTCTTTGGGTTCAGGAGATTTTGACCCCTCAAGCACCAATAATTTTGGGGTTATCCTCATAGGCAATGGCAGTATTGCTACCAACTCATGGACAGGTTATTTCCTCAGAGTAGGTGCAAATGGCAGTGCTGACAAACTTGAACTATGGAGACAAGACCTTGGCATTCCCACAAAAGTTGGTGATTTCCCAAGCAGCCCTGTTTTTGCAATAGGTGCTTTGAAAAACGGACTGGATTTGAGGGTTACCCGCTCAAGCACAGGTGTGTTTGAAGTATTTTACAATACAGGTTTCCAATACAGTTCGACCCCTACCACCAGCATGGGAACTCTTACTGACAATACTTACACTACTTCAACTGCATTTGGTATATTTACTTTCTTTGCCAATCCCAGCGCGCAGAGAAGAGCTTACATTGACAACATAAATCTGGGAGGCCCTGTTGCCAATAACCCAACTTCTTCGTCCGTTACTGCACATACAGCTATTTTGGGTGGCAATGTTGTTTCCGGTATTTCTATCAAAGAAGTGGGTATTGTATGGAGCAGCACCCAAACCGAACCTACTCTTGCAGACAATAAAGTTGTTAGCGGTAGTTCTTCAACAGGTACTTTCAATACATTTGTCATCAATTTGCCAGAGGCTTCAACTATCTACTATCGTGCGTATGTGATTGATGCGTTTGGAGTAGGCTATTCCGCTGTCTCCAATTTCAGCACCTTGGCCGGCAACGGTAAGTTTTTTGCCTTCAACCAAATGCCTACGCAGGTCATTGGACAAAGTGGTTTTGGTTCTACTGTTTCGGGTCTAAGTGCAAGCAATCTTTTTGGCCCCAGTGGAGTAGCCATTGATGCCAAAAACGCAAAAGTTTATGTTGCCGACAGCAAAAACAATAGAGTGTTGAGGTATCCTTACCCTGTAAGCGACTTTTCACAAGCCGCCGAATTGGTTTTTGGACAAAATGATATGGTATCTGACTCAGCCCGCACTTCGGTAAATGGCTTTAGCAATCCGTATGCTGTTTTTGTGGATAACACAGGCAGGTTGTGGGTTTCTGACCAAGGTAATAATAGGGTAGTATGGTTTGACAACGCACATGCTATTGCCTCAAACAGACCATCGGCCAACGGAGTGTTGGGACAAACTCTTTTCACCACCTCTGTATCAGGTGCCAATGCAGTCCGCATGGCAGCACCTTCAGGTATTTTTGTTGACGAAGAAGGCACTCTTTGGGTGGCCGACAGGAAAAACCACCGCGTAATTCGTTTTGATAATGCCGCCAAAAAAGCCAATGGTGCTCCCGCAGATGCTGTTTTGGGACAATCAACTTTCACTTCAAGGATACCTGCTACCACTCAAAACGGGTTCAACGAGCCTCTATCACTTTGTATTTACAAAGGCAACCTGTACGTAGCTGATAGGGTGAACCACAGGGTAGTTGGCTTCAAAAATGCCCGTGCGAAAGCCAATGGCGCAAATGCAGACTTGGTACTTGGCCAGCCTAATTTCACCACTGCTACAAAACCAACCTCCCCCAGTGCTACGGTTATGGAGAGTCCTATGGGTTGCTTTGTGGATGCAAGAGGGGTTTTGTGGGTTTCCGGTAGAGGCTCGATAAAAAGAATTGTAGGCTTTGCAGATATTCTAACCAAATCAAATGGTTCTGCTGCCAATTATGTGCTCGGCCCCGGCGACTTTATTAGTACCAGAGGAGGAACCAATCCAAGAGCTACTAACAATACCAATGAAATCACCGTACACCCATCTGATTTGGTATTGTTTTCAACAACGAATATTGGCAACTTTGTCAAAGTATTCCCTCTCTATACTTCAAGTAGTGCCCGCCAAGAAGCAGAAGAGGATTTCACATCTTCTCCGATTGCACGTGAACTGGTGGCCTATCCTAACCCAACACAAGGGCTTATTAAGTTCAATTTCGGATTTGAAGACGACGAAACCTTTACCTTGGCTATCTTTGATATGACCGGAAAAGAGGTCTTCCAGTCTCAAAACTCGAACTACCTCTCACAAGGAATTGAGTTGAGCGTAAAAGGTATCTATGTGGTGAAGTTCATTACTTCGCAAGGCTACAACTCTACTCTTAGAATTGTGGTTGAGTAGTTTTGGATTATCCTATTTTTTAGAAAAGCCCGCCCTCAAGCGGGCTTTTTACTTTGAAAAGGCAGCTTCATTGGCTGTTTGAATTGAGGTCAAAAATTCATTCAAAGTATTTTATATCAATGGTTTATATTTTCATTTTTTACCGAATTTCAATTTTGGAAAGATTTTTGTCTATCATTTTGTTATGAAGAAAATGTTAGCTGCTCTTGGGATTTGCGGGCTTTGTATGGTGTTGTACTCCTGTTTGCCCCGCTGCCAAAAAGTTGCTCTTAAAGTTCCCAAGCGAGAAATCATCAAAGCCGAAGAACCCGATGAACCCGCTCCCGATACTTTGCCGCCTATCAAAAGGGGCATTGAGGGCATTGGAAAAGTGGGTAAGAGGTATGATGTGCCTAAAGATGAAGTAGTTGAAGAAAAGAAAAAACCACCTATCTACCAGAATAAATCGTATCCTTTTCAGTATTGCCGCGTGAGGTACAAGCACATTCATTGCGGTATAGCGGAGATAGATGAGGAGATTGGTCGCCCCGATATGTCTAAGTGCCGCAAGTTCAGAGGAGTGAGGTACACCCGACGACAGCACCTCCAGCAAGGGGACAAATTTCGTACCTTCCCCAAGCCCAAGCCACCCAAACTTAAGCGCGATGAATTGGCCGCCGATACAAAATCTCCCGAAAAAAAAGCCAGAATTAGGATTGAAAAACCTAAATAACACCCTTGCGGCTCAATGATTTTTGGCTTAAAGAGCTTGGTAGCACAGGACAGTCAATGTCTTTTTGCTTGAATACCGCTAACTTTGTACTTTTGGACTCTAATCGGGGCTTGTCTCGATTAAGAAAGTAGGCTATTGGTCTTGATTGTCAGTGGATTACAAAGAAAAGTAAGGTTTTATCTTTAGAGGTTTATATTTAAAAAGTTATTATGACAGATTACAATCAAAAGTTAGTAAGAATTGGTATCTTTTATGACGGGAATTATTTTTCCCATGTCAGCAATTATTATAACTACGAGCATGAGAGGAAATCGCGGTTGTCTGTTTCAGGCATTCACGAATTTATTAGGCATCAGGTCGCTCAGTTGGAAAATACAGACATTAGGTATTGTCAAATAGTTGATTCTCACTATTTTAGAGGTAGATTAAGTTCTTACGAAGCCAACGAGCAAAACAAGTTGCTGTCGGAGAGAATGTTTGAAGATATTTTGATGAATGAGGGAGTGGTTACTCATTACATGCCTCTCAAATCTGTGGACGGCAGAAGGGAAGAAAAAGGCATTGATGTTTGGCTTGCTCTGGAGGCTTATGAACTCACTATTTTCAAACATTTCAATCTCGTAGTGCTTATAGCCAGCGACAGCGATTATATCCCTTTGGTTAGAAAGCTCAACTCACTGGGTACCAGAGTAATGCTTTTGGGTTGGGATTTTGAATACACAGATGAAAGGACAGGGAAAATCAAAAAAACCACCACTTCTCTCAATTTACTCCAAGAAGTTAGTTATCCGGTGCTTATGCACGAAATTATTGATAATAAGGTAAATAAAAACCACAACATCATTAAGGATCTTTTTGTACACAAGGAAAATTCTTTCCCGACTATTCAGTCAAATCAAAATGGACAGTCTTTGGCTGGTAATATTCTAACTTCATCAGGGCGCAATTCGACCCGCTCAGCCAAAAACTTGTTCTCTGTGAGCGACGAAATAAGGCAAAGTCGTATTTTCAGCATTAAAAATGGCTATGGATTTATTGCTTTCCCTCCCAATAACTTGTTTTTTCATTGGAGTAGTGTGTTGGATGTTGATTTTAGTGAACTTAAAGAAGGGGATTGGGTTGAGTTCAAAACAGCCAAAAGCGAGCCTGATAAAGAAGACGATGTGGCAGTGGAAGTGAGAAAAATTGAAACGCCAAAATATTTTGAATCTTTGCAGGAAAATGAAACTTATAGTTAACTTATAAATAAGAAAACAATGAGTATAATAAAATATAAAGCTATTGAAAAATGTTTGGCAATCGCCCGAAATAAAGAAGAGGAATTGCACCAGATGATGCTCAAAGCCAAAAAAGACAGTGGTATTGATGAGTATGATGTGCTTGATGTAGATGATTTGTCGCATCACGATGAAAGTTATTCGACTTATCTGGAATTGAAATCGCACTACAACGAAGCCAAAGACAATCTAAAAGTACTTGAGAATCTATCTTCTGATAAATGTGACGCTGTTGGCTTTGGTGCGCTGGTTGAGACAGAGGAATCTTTCTTTTTAGTGGCTTCCACCGTTGCGGGCTTTGATTTTGAAGGCAAAAAGTGTTTGGGTATATCAGTTCAATCTCCAATCTACCAAGAAATGGTGGGAAAACAAAAAGGAGACAATTTTATTTTTAATAATGTTAATTATACAATAATTGATGTTATTTGAATTTTTAGCGTCAGCCTATTAATTAAGGTTTAGAAATAACTAAACCTATACAAACTTAGATTAAAGAAATGCGGATTTCGACGGGTATTTTAAAATACAGGCTTGCTATATTGGTCGTTTTATTTTTCACTACTTTGTTTATGGCCATACAGGCTCGCAAAGTTCAGTGGTCTTTTGACATGATTAAAATAATCCCAAACGGACACATTTTAGATAAACAGTTTGCAGAGTTTAAGGTTATGTTTGGCGAAGATGCCAATGTGATGGGTTTGGCTGTGAGCAGTGATAGCCTGTATTCGTATTCGGTTTTTAAATCTTTTTATGAATTAGGAAAAAAAATTGATACCCTCAAAGGTGTTTCATCTGTGATTTCCGTTGCCCATTTACCGATTATTTTTTTAAATGATACGGCTTCACAATTTGATTATATCGATCTTTTTGCAGAGTTTCCCAAAAATCAAGCCGGCTTAGATAGCTTGGTTCAAATAGCCATGCAAACCAAATTGTACGCAGGGAATTTATACAATGATAAAAGTGCTCTCATGCTTATTTCTATTGATGAAGAGATACTCAATTCCATTGATAGACAATACGCCGTTATCTCAATAGAGCAATTGGCTAAAGAATTTACGCAAAAAACATCTATTGACGTACATTTTGCAGGCTTGCCTTATTTTAGGACGTATTTGTATGCTCAAGTTCGCAAAGAAATGGGAATGCTTTTAATGGCATCCTTATTTATTACCGCTGTTATTTTATGGTTCTTTTTTCGATCAATTACGGCTGTGGTAGTTCCTTTGGCTTTGGTTACCATCATCATAATATGGACTTTGGGTACGCTTTCTATTTTAGGATACAAAATAACTATTCTAACCGGTTTGTTGCCCCCTATTCTGGTAGTGATTGGAATTCCCAATTGCGTGTATTTGATAAATAAATTTCATTTTGAGTTTGCCCAGAACGGCTCAAAAAATGATGCCATTTTAATTGTTATCAAAAAAATAGGCTTTGTTACATTAATTACCAACCTTACAACAGCAATTGGTTTTGCGGTATTGATATTTACGAACATAAAACCCATGACAGAATTTGGAATTGTGGCTTCTATCAATATCGTCATGACTTTTGTGGTGAGTATAACTTTTTTGCCGATATTACTTTCTTATACACCCGCACCAAAAGCGCGGCACATGAGGCACTTGGATTTTGTCTTTTTGAATCGCATGGTGTTGTTTTTTATTTATTTAATAGAAAACAAACGGAAGCATATATTTTTATTTGTTTTTTTGGCAACTGCTGTTGGCATTTGGGGTGGTTCTATGACCCAGACCATAGCCTATATGCTTGATGATGTGCCTAAAAGCCACTCTCTGCGACAAGATTTAGAATTTTTTGAGGAAAATTTTGGCGGTGTGATGCCTATTGAAATTGTTATTGATACTGAAAAGCCCAGAGGATACCTAAAAAAAGGCATCTTAGAAAAGATTGACACCCTTCAAGATGAGCTTTCAACAAGTGAAATCCTTACCAAGCCACTCTCTATTGTAACTTTTTTGAAAGGCTGCAATCAGGCCTATTTCGGTGTCCCGCAGGCTTATCAATTACCCGGATCGCGCGAAAGGGTTTTTATTTTTAAACTTTTAAACAATTCCCAAGACGAACGAAGAAAAATAGTTTCTTCTTTTTTGGATACATCCAAACGTTATGTGCGCCTTTCTTTTAAAATGAAAGACATCGGCTCTATAAGAATGGACACACTGGTAGAGCAATTTATCAAACCAAAAATAGAAAAAGCAGGCTTGAAAGCCAGCATAACGGGCTCTACGTTTATGTTTGTTAAAGGCAATGAGTTTTTGGTACTCAATCTGGCGCAGTCTATTGTTTTGGCCTTTTTGCTCAATGCCATTTTGATGGGAATGATGTTTTACAATTTTAGAATGGTAATTATTTCTTTGGTAGCCAATGTGATACCTATGCTATTGACTTACGGGATGATGGGCTTTTTGGGTATCCCTCTCAAACCCAGCACCGCAATTGTGTTTAGTATAGCCTTTGGCATAGCCGTTGATGATGCCATTCACTTTTTGGCCAGATACAAATTAGCTCTAAAACTCTACAGGGGCAATGTGTTAAAAGCCGTTGATATTTCAATGCGTGAAACCGCTATGAGTATGATTTATACTTCCGTAATTTTATTTTTCGGCTTTATTATATTTGTTTTTAGCAGTTTTGGGGGCACTGTTTCTTTGGGCTTGCTGACTTCTTTTACCTTATTGACAGCAATGCTCACCAATTTAATCCTTTTGCCTGTTTTATTGAGAACTTTTGGGGCTAAAAATGAGCAACTGTACTATTTTTCACAGGAAGCTAAAAAGATTAAATAGAATTGGTTATGATAAAAGTTTGGGTTACGGGTGCGAGAGGCCAACTGGGACAAGAAATTAAATCTATTGTTGATTCAACTAATATTGAGGCTTATTTCACCTCGTCTGCCGATGTGGATATTACCAAAGAGCAAGAAGTAGAGGCTTTTTGGGCACTGCACCGATTTGATGCCTGCGTAAACACTGCTGCCTTTACGGCGGTGGACAAAGCCGAAACAGAGCAAGAGGCCGCTTTTTTGGTCAATGCCCAAGCCGTTGGTTTTATAGCCAAAACCGCTCAACAACACAACGCCCGACTCATCCAAATATCCACCGATTATGTTTTTGATGGCTGTTCTGCCTTTCCCAAAAAGCCCGAAGACCTCACCAACCCCCTCAACATATACGGAAAAACTAAACTTGAAGGTGAACAATTGGCTTTTTCCCAAAATTCAAACGCATTGGTGGTTCGCACTTCTTGGCTGTATGGTTTGAAAGGCAAAAATTTTATCAAAACCATGCTGCGTTTGGCACAGACGCAACCCGAACTCAAAGTAGTCTATGACCAAATCGGCTCTCCCACTTCGGCTACAGATTTGGCAGATGCTATCTTAAAAATCCTTTTGCAACCCAATCTATCTGGTATTTATCACTATGCCAATACAGGGGTGGCATCTTGGTACGACTTCGCAAAGGCCATTTTTGAATACTCTGCCATAGATGTGCAGGTTCATCCCGTAGAAAGTACAGCTTTTCCCACTCCGGCACAAAGACCCAAATACAGTGTGATGGATTGTTCCAAAATACAGAATCAAGCCGGTTTGAGAATACCTTATTGGCGTGATTCTTTGAAAATTTATTTGCAAAAAATAAATAAAGAATATCCGGCGGCGAATTAATTTTTTGATGCCTGCCATAAAATTAATGAACCAGCAATAGGATAGCCAAAAAAGTAGATAAACTGATAGCTTTTGGCAGATTCAGGGAAAAAATTCAGATACTCTTCGCCGTATTCCTGCGGAAATAACTCAAATAATCTCAAAAAAGGAATGGATAATAAAAATAATATAATGGCTTGCTTATTTTCTAATTTTTCTAAACCAATCAAAATGCTTGTCATTATGAATGGATAGCCCAAAAAGAGGATTCTGGCAGCGTCTCTACCGCCCAAAAGCCCCATTATAGTATAACAAACAGCAAGCCAATAAAAAAGCCCTTTTCTTTCTGCAAACCAAATCCCCAACCCATAAGCCCAGAATAAAGCCACAAGCCAAATCAATAAAATATAAGGCTCGAAAATTAATTCTTTAAGGTGAAAAGCCATAATCCTCACCGAGCTGACAGATTGAGGATTTAAGTAGTTTTGAGTGTATGACAAAAGCGAAAACCCCATAATTGCAGATATAAGCAAATGACGGCTTTCTTTTATTTTTTGTTCATTCCATAAAGCCCAAACAAACGATGCCAGCAGCAAAGGCAATATGGATTCTTTGATAAAGATTCCCAATAAGCAAACAGGATAAGCCCATTTGTATTTTTTTTCTAATAAAATCAATACCAAAAGTCCATGAATAGCGATTACGGGCGAATCTACCGCAATGTAATCCCAAATATTATGCCTAAAAATACCTATCCAGTGAAGAGTTATCCAGAGTACACCAAAAAATATAAAAATGGGTCTTATATGTATTTTTATCCAAATTTTGACTACGATGTAAATACTCAAAAGACCAAACACCAAATGAATCCCCCAAAAAGCATATTTGGCCTCAAGAGGTAAGACAGAAGCAAGAAGGGGAATCAAAAAGCGGCTTTGGTAAGGGGATTTGGGAATTTGGATGCTTTTTTCTTTTGTCCATTCGTAGATCTGATAGTAAAAATTTCCATCACACAGTGGACAGCTTGCATAGTTGAGGACAGGTTGTAAGAAAGTATAACCCACAAACACGCCACTGAGCAATACAAATGAAAAAATTTTAATCCAAGTTGCAGTGTTCATAGAGGATAAACAAATCAAAATTACTATTTTTCCGTTATTTTATGGTTGTAGTCTCAAAATTTTGGATTATGCAAAAAGTTACGTTTACAATTTTATTTTTTTGTTCTTTTGTCGTTCAAGCTCAAGATTTTTCTCTTGCAGTCTTGAAAACAAGGTTTTATACAGATGCACAGCAGATTTTGCAAAGCCATGCAAATGATTTTGAAAAAGCAGGAATTACACACTGTGAGAGATATTTTTGGCAGCCTCCCGAAGGCCATTCAATCGGCGATTTAGATAAATTGTTTATCCTAAAAGTCCAAAATATGGACATGGCTATTGGGCAAGCGAGTAATTGGGATTGGGTAGAGTATATTGAACCTCAATATGAACATGAACTTTTGCACATACCTAACGATTCTTTGCCCGGTTTTACCCGCCAACAACTCAGAAACCTGCATTGGGGACATACCAATACCAAAGTTTATGAGGCTTGGGATCATTCCAAAGGCGATACTTCCATAGTGATAGGTATAATTGACACGGGTATTTTGCCCTCGCATCGCAGCCTAAAAGGGCAAATGGCATACAATTGGAAAGAAAAATTTGGAATACCGGGCGTTGATGACGATAAAAATGGTTTTGTGGACGATACCTTGGGCTATGATTTTGCAGATTGGGACAATGACCCCACTCAGTACCAAGACCACGGCACACAAGTTGCCGGAGTAGCCTCAGCCATAGTGGACGACAATTTCGGCTCCTTTGGGGTGGGTTTTCATTGCAAAATTATGCCCATAAAAGTCCAGATTTCGCGCTCGCCCACTTCACTAAGAAACATATACCGCGCGATAGTCTATGCCGCTCAAAATGGTTGCAAAATCATCAATCTGTCTTTGGGCAGAAGTGCTTTTCCCGCCCGACACGAGCAGGAAATTATTGATTGGGTGGTTGCCAACTACGATGTGCTGGTGGTTGCGGCAGCGGGCAATTCGGGTAAGCGAGAAAACTTTTTGCCTGCATCTTATCGCAATGTGCTTAGTGTGGTGCACAGCGATTGGGAAGACAGGCGTGAGTTACAATTCAATTCCACTACCCATTCGCCATTCATAGATTTGACCGCTCCGGGCGTGAATTTGTTTAGTACTTCATCCAATTTATCTGTAAACCAAGGGCACCGCGGCAATATAACAGGTTCGTCTTTCGCATCGCCTTTTACCGCTGCTGTGGCCGGGCTTATTTGGGCTAAATACCCCACTTTGAAAGCCCCACAAGTGGCAGAACTCATCCGTGCCACTACCGACGACACCTACCAATTATCTGCAAATAAAGATTACCGCGAATTGTTGGGTACAGGTAGGCTTAACGCCTTAAAAGCAGTTACGTTCAGGGATAGCGTCCAGGCTTTGCGAATGATTGAGCTAAACCTTAAAACCAATAAATTTGGATATGTTTCTGCAGGCGACACCATTACTATTAACCCGGTTTTTGTTAATTATCTAAATAAAATTAAAAGTCCATTTAATCTTAAACTAAACGTTAATTCTTCTTTTGCTCAGGTACTGGATAGCATTATTTCTATTGATTTGCCAGTTGCAGAACTTGATACAGCCAAATCAAAAAAAGAGCTTAGAATCGTTATTGCATCAAATTGTCCTGCCGGACAAGAAATCCTGTTGAGATTTGAATACAATTACCCCAGCCGTCAAGATTATCAATACCACCAGATTTTTGTGGATAGAAGTGGATTTGGGCCTATTTCCACCAACTCATGGGCTATTTTGCAGCGCGAAAATGGTTTTTTGAGTCAAAAAGGTAGCTTTATGAGCTACAAAAACAAACAAATGTTCAAATCTGCGGGATTGGTTCTTGCTTCTGCCGACAAAGTGTCTTTGTCATTTGATACCATTCAAGACTTTAAACCTGTAGTTTATGCGGATCTCAATGAGTTTTATGATTCAATGTACAGTTTTAGCAGCAGTTATTTTGATTCACAATTGGGCATTAAAGTACACCAAAATACAGTATCTTATTTGCGAAATCCGAATCGAGAATTTCTTATTTTAGAATACGATTTGACAAATTTATCCCAAAATAATTATGATACTCTTTATTGTGGAGTGTTGTGTGATTGGGATTTTGGAGATAGTCTTGTGGCTCAATATTCTTTATCAACTCAATCTTTAGTAGTTTCCAATCGTGATAAAAACGTGGTTTCATCTACTCTTAAAACATTAAATTTATTCCAAGATTACAGCATAATAAATAGTTTTGAAAAAAATAACCTAATTTCTAAGATTAATTCAAAGCAAACTACTTTTTCAGACACCAATAGCATTACTACTTACTCCGGTGCCAAACTTCTTTATTTCGCACCCGGGCAGACCAGAAAAGTAAGGTTTTTATTGGTCGGGAGCGATACAGCAAGTTTACAACTTGAACAATCTATCCAATTGGGTACAGATTTGTCTAAAGCCCGTGAAAAAAGAATGGCCAAGCCGCTTATTATGGACTCTCTATTTTGCAATTTGGACAGCATGTATATTTCACCAAAAGGCGGTGTATTGTACTCTTTCAATGGTTTTGTAGCACCCCTTATGCGTTTGTTGCCGACGGATACTGCAAAAACAATCGCCATTACGGATTTGAGCGGCGTTTTCCCAAGCGATACCACTTTTGCACGTTTTTATCACAAAGGAATATCGGTTTGGTTTGAGCCTAAAACTATTTGTCAGGGAGATACTTTTATCCCGATTCCTGTTATTTATTCCAATATACATTCAGGCAATGTAGAACATCGTTTTAGCTCTGATGGCAATGATTTTTTTGAGTTTGTAGGCGACAGTGCGGGTAAGTTTTTAATTCAACTTAAAGCAAAAACGAGCCTTGGTTGTCAAGCGACTTTTGTTGATACAATATTGGTTGTGGCTTTGCCTGATACTGCTGTTGAGGTGATGGGTTATAGGCTTAGAGCGTCTCCGGCGGTGGCATACCGTTGGTTTTTGGATGGGCAAGTGGTGGGTACAGAACGCGAAATGATATGCAGAAAACCCGGTTTTTATACCGTAGAACTCACAGGAGAATACGGCTGCAAATCCATTTCAGCACCTATTGATATGAGGATTCAGGGCTTAGATAGTGAAACTTTCGGAATTGTTTATCCCAATCCTTTTAATAATAAAATTAATATATCAATTCCTAAAGACGATTTTGTAGCTGCTTATTTATATGACGAAATAGGGAGGGAACTTTTTGCAACCCGAGAGACTCAAATTCAGACAGCCCATTTGGCTCGTGGTATTTATTTGCTCAAGATAGAGACCAAGCAAAGAATTTTGGTATTTAAAATGTTAAAGCCATAGACAAGCCACCAAAGAATCATAACAATCGTAAAAGAAATATTTTTGCAGCAGTTATTTTATTGCTGGTATGCTTTTATTTTTTTCATCAAACCTTAGTAGGCTATTTTTTTAAAACTATTTTGATACAAAAAAATCAGCATTTGGAGTTGGGTTTGGTCAGCGTCAATATGTGGGAAAACAAAGCCTATTTTAAGCCCATAAAATACAAAGATGACAGTGTAGAGCTGAGTTTTGTTTTGAGTCTTGAAAATATTGATTGGTTTTATTTGTACAAAAATCAGTTTAAAGCAAAAAAAATAAAAATAAGCGACTTATTCTTTAAAAGTATTAAGAAGCAAAGCATCAAAGCGGATGATTTTTTAGACAAAATCAGGGCAATTGATTTTGATTCCTTGATTGTGGAAGCTCAAACGGTTTCTAATCCCCGATTTAGTGCATCAAATGTTCAGTTTAGAGCATCCAAAAATTTAGACGAATATCAAAAATTTATTTTTGCAGACAATTTTCAGCTATCGGTATCATATTTTGAGGCTGATTCTGGGATTAAGGTAAGAGGTATATATCTAAATACTTTAAAAGATACTTTATTCGTCAATTCTTTGATGAATGAGTTTTTGAATTTGAAAGAAATAAGTTTTTCAAACATTGATTTTGAAAAATTGATTTTAAAGCGGAGCTTATTTTGTGATAGCTTATTTTTTAAAAGTTCGGTACACATTGGTTCAACTCGTGCAGTGTACCGAAATTTTCCACTTGATAGTATTTGGATTGGTAAAATTTTAGTTGATTCTTTTTGTTTTCACTCTCCTAAGTTACAACTTACAGATGCCAAATTTTATATTACTGAACTGTCTTTAAACAAAAAAAGTATTGATTTGCATCCCATTGATTGGATTAAGGATGTGAGCGGACTGGTAGAGAGTTTGAGTTTTGACGACAAAGCAATAGGAAACATTCATCATTTAAGCATATTAGGACTTCGTAAGGGATTTATGATGAATCAATTTTCTTTAAAAAGTAAATCGAAAAAAATTTTGGATTATGACGTTTATGCTTCGGAAGTTCAATTTTTAGGATTTGATAGCAAGTCTTTGATTAAAGAGAACAAATTTATACTTCAAAATCTGAGAATAGAATCTCCTGATGCAAAATTTTGGCGGTTGAAAGGACAAGATACATTGACTTTGGGACTTAAGGAAATAGAAAACATAGCATTAGATTATTTTAAAATTGTACAAATAGAAAGAGTTCAAATCAATAATGCCAGACTCCATTCTTACCGTGTTAGGTTAGACACGTCGCTGTTGTTGGGTTTGCAAAATTTTAATTTTTTCGGGAAACGGTTTCAAATCTATAAGTCAAGCTATCAAGACGCAGAGAAGCTGTTTTTTTTCAGTGAGATAGATTTTTCTTTAAACAATTTATTTGTAAGACATACCGATAGTGTCCATGTTTTTCAGTTAAAAAACATTAGATACATAAGGGATGAAATTGAAATCGAGAATTTGGGTTTTTTTCCTACTTTTTTTAATCCCCAAATAAAACAATATGATATCAGAGTTCCTAAGTTTACTGTTAAGGGTTTTGATATCAAGAAATTAATACATGATAAAAGTTTTCTTGTTGATACTATGTTATTGGCAGGAGTTGATGCAGATTTTCTGAATCAAAGTGCGGGAGTGAAGATTAAATTTCCTAAAATAGATTCCATTTATCGCCGTTTTGTTGTAGAAGCAGATTCCAATGAAAAAAACTTATTCGATTACCTTAATAAATTTCATATTTCTTATATTCGGTTTGCGCAGTCTAAAATAAGTTATTATTCTGATGACACCGATTCAGCAACTGCAATCATTTTGCCGGATTTAGAGGTCGTACTTGAAGACATGGACTTGGATTCAATAAAACTTTTAGAAAAAAAACTTGTATTTAATGCAAAAAAAGGATTTGCAAAAACAAAAAATGTGGCTTACAAAGATAAAAATATCCATATTTTAATTAGAGAAATGGATATTTTTCCCGGAGATTCTGCTCTTAGATTGCATAAAGTTTTTGTGTCAAGCAAAAAATACGATAAAATTACTGTAAGAAACTTGAATCTTTCAGGGATTGATTATTCAAAATTTTTTAGCGATAGCCTGATAAAAATCAGACAGGCCTATATTGTTGATTCGGATTTTGACTGGACTTTAGAAGACAGTAGAGGCATGAAACCGCCTTTGCCGTTTAAGTTTATTGATATTTCGAGCATAAGATTCCAAAAGGCCAAAGTCAGGTTAAAGTGGGGCAATAATCAACTTTGCGCGCTTGATACCGATATTAAAATTGATTCATTGCGAAAAAATGATTCCAATCTCAATTTCACTCATGGATACATTCGCTCTAAGCGTTGGGAGTTTGAATTTCCTGATACAAAAATGGGCGGGGATTCTTTGTATTTTAATCAATACACCGGATTAGTAAAAGTGAATAAGCCTTATTTAAAAAGTCAAAATTTTTCTTTTTATGCAAATAAAATTTATTTGAACGGTTTTTTATTTGACAGTTTAGGGGCTAAAAAATTGCTTGCCGATAGTCTTTATGTTTTGAATCCTGAGTTTTCCTCAAATCGCTTGCAGAAAGCGGTTGTGCCTAAATTTTATGATTTTTATTCTTTTATTTCGCCTTCTCTTTTGATGGTTTCATTGAAACAAATTTCAATGAAAAATGGCATGATAACTTGGCGTGATACGGTTTTTCATAGTTTTCGGGGATTAAACCTCGATGTAAAAGATTTATTGATTAAAGAAAACGAGCCGCAAAGGCTTTTGGATTCGCGTCAATTTAGTATTTGGGGCAAGGATTATGAGATAGAGATACCCCATATTTCATCAAAATTAAAACTAATAAATTGGAGTTATCGCTCTTTAGATTCGACATGCAAGGTTCAACAGGCAAGATTGGAGCCTGAATATGAGTCTGAGGTTTATCCATTTTTATCTCAAAATGACAATAGAATAGAAATAAAAGCAGAAAATATTGCTTTGAGGAGGTTTTCACCCCAAAAATGGCTTCAAGAAGGCACTGTTATTGCCAAGCGGTTTGAAATTGGGGATTTAAAAGCGACTATTTATTCCGATGAAATAAAACGTCGATCTTTGGTTCGCAAGCCTTTGTTGCAAGAAATTATTTTAAATATCCGTCCTAAATTTAAATTAGATACTTTTTGGGTACGAAGCGGCAAAATCAGGTATGAAAAAATGTTTTTTCTCACTGATAGCATAGGTTTTGTGGAGTTTGAAGACACCCGATTGGAGGCTTACCAAGTTGATAACATAAGCCCTAATATTGTTACTTTTCAGTTGAGTGGTTTTTTGCAGGGCGAAGGTTACACCGAAGTTGCGGTAGTCATGGATTTGCAAGATACATTGTTTAAGCACTTCGTAGGAGGCAAAATCTCTTTTATTTCTCCTGAGTCTTTTAATTCGATATTAACGCCTGGATTGTCTTTTAAAATAAAAGAAAAAGCACTTTGCAGTGAAGTTAATTTTGATTTTACTGCCAATAAGAACCATTCTTTTGGGCAACTCACGGCCATTTATGACAAACTGCACATTCAGCGTATAGACCCCAAAAAGAATAAAGTTCGCGCCGACGATGCAATGTTCAATTTATTGGCCAATACCATTTTAAAAAATAAAAATCCCAGATTTTTATTTATCAGGCAAGGCAGGATATATTTTCAACGCGATACCTCCCGCTCATTTGTGAGTTATTGGGTTCGCTCGCTTTTGGAGGGCGTAAAGACTTCTGTTGGGATGCCTTCCAAATATAAGCCGCCGTTGTCGGTGCAACTCTTCTTCAAAGAGATAAAAGAAAATCGTCTGCGCCGTTCTGAATTGAGAAAAAGAGCACGCAAAAAGTAAACTGATGGGTTGGTTTTTGGTGTTGCAAGCAGGGGCTTGCCGCGAAAGTTTTCCGATTAATTTAATTTAGCCATAACTTTGCATATATGCGCATACCTGAGCAAACCATTAGAGCCATAGAGCAAGCCGCTGATATTGTGGAAGTGGTTGAGGACTATTTGGCTCTCAAGAAGCGCGGCCAAAACTATTGGGCTTGCTGTCCATTTCACGATGAGCGCAGCCCCTCTTTTTCTGTTTCGGCTGTTAAAGGCATATTTAAGTGTTTTGGCTGCGGCAAGGCCGGCGATTCGGTCAAGTTTGTAATGGAAATCAACAAGATAAGCTACGTCGAAGCCCTACAAAAACTCGCGGACAAGTACCATATCGAGATAGTGAGTCAAGCAGAAAGTCCGCAAGAAATCCAGCAAAACCTGCAAAAAGAAAGTCTGTACGTGGTGATGAGTTTTGCCAAAAAATTCTATGAACAGCAACTCTGGCAAAGCGAAGAAGGGCGCGGGATAGGCTTGAGTTATTTTAAAGAGCGCGGTCTCAACGAAGAGACGATTCGCACGTTTGGGTTGGGCTATAGTCCTGACTCTTGGGACAGTTTGCTCAACGAGGCACAAAAAAGCGGTTTTAGCGTTGAGGTGCTCAAGCTGGCAGGGCTTCTCAGTGAAAATGAGCAAGGCCGTGTGTATGACCGTTTTAGGGGGCGGGTGATGTTTCCCATCCACGATATTACGGGTCGGGTGGTGGCTTTTGGTGCACGTACTTTGAAGCGCGACGACAAGCCTAAATACTTAAACTCTCCCGAAACGCTCATTTACGACAAATCGCAAACACTATATGGCCTCTTTGAAGCCAAATCAGCCATCAGAAAGTCTGAAAATGTCTATCTAACAGAGGGTTATCTCGATGTGATTGCTTCGGTGCAGGCGGGTTTGGTCAATACGGTCGCTTCGGCGGGTACTTCTTTGACTATGAGCCAGATAAAGGCCATGCGTAAATTATCCCCTCATATTACCGTACTCTACGACGGCGATGATGCGGGTATAAAAGCAGCACTCAGGGGAATGGATTTGATTTTGGAGGGCGGTATGGATGCCAAAGTGGTGCTCTTTCCCGATGGCGAAGACCCCGATAGCTATATCAAGAAAAACGGTGCTTCGGCTTTTAGGAGTTATGTAACCGAAAATGCTCAAGATTTTATTTTTTTCAAAGCCAATTTGTTGGGTAAGCAGGCTCAAGACGACCCGCTCAAGCGGGCGGCACTGGTGCAAGAAGTCGCCGACAGCATTGCCAAAATTCCCGATTCGCTCAAACGCGAAGCCTACACAAAAATAGCCTCCCAGAGACTGCATTTGCGCGAAGAAGAACTCTATCAGGCCGTCAATGGAGCGTTGCTTGCCATCCACAAGCCCAAATTTCAGCCCACTGACCAAATCCCAGCCGACAGCCTTCCGAGCGATACAGACGCTCAATTGGTTGAGAGAATAAATATTTCTCCGCTTTCGGCTTCTGAAAAAGAATTTCTCAGGATTTTGATACTTTATGGCGGGGTGGCTTTGGGGGAGAAAGGACGGCTCTCTGATTATATGCTACAAGAGGCCAGAGAATTGAAATTCAGCACTAAAGGCTTTGAGAAAATATTGGACACCTACCGGCAGTTGCACCCCAACGATCCATTTCCCTCGCCCAAAGAGGCCATTCACCTCGCTCCTCAAGAGCTAATAGATACCGTAGCCTCTCTGTTGGCAGACCTGCCCCGCCCAAGTCTCAACTGGATGGAAAAACACCAAATTCACGCACCAAATTATGACGAACAAATAGACAAAGTGTTGTACTCTAATATGTTGCATCTGAAATTTCGGTATGTTGAGCGGCTTTGCTACGAGCTTACGGACATGATAGGACAGCAGGAGACTTCCTCAGATGCCCCCTTGCTTGACAACTTGATACAAAAATACCAACTCATCATCCGTCAAAGGATGGAGTTGGCTCAGATGCTTGGTATCGTACTGGGATAAAAAAAACAGCAACCGGTTGGATTGCTGCTTTTGTAGTTTTATCTATCTTCTATTTTGACGTATGGTCTATGTACATGGCCTACATAAATTTGTCTTGGGCGGCTGATAGGCTCATTTTTTTCGCGCATCTCTTTCCATTGCGCAATCCAGCCGGGCAGCCTTCCCAAAGCAAACATCACGGTAAACATTTCGGTAGGTATGCCGATGGCGCGGTAGATGATACCTGAGTAGAAATCTACATTGGGGTACAGTTTGCGCTCTACAAAGTAAGAATCCACCAAAGCGGCTTCTTCGAGTTTTTTGGCTATTTCAAGCAGTGGGTCATTGACTCCCAAGTTGTTAAGTACGTTGTCGCAGGCTTTTTTGATGATTCGGGCACGTGGGTCAAAATTTTTGTACACGCGGTGTCCAAATCCCATCAGACGGAAGCTGTCGTTTTTGTCTTTGGCTTTGTCTATGTACTTTTGGACGTTTCCACCGTCATTTTGGATTTGTTGGAGCATTTCCATGACTTCTTGGTTGGCTCCTCCGTGCAGAGGCCCCCAGAGTGCGCAAATTCCCGCTGCAATAGAGGAGTACAAACTGGCTTGAGACGAACCTACCACTCTCACCGTAGAAGCCGAGCAGTTTTGTTCGTGGTCGGCATGTAAGATTAAGAGTTTGTTCAAAGCATCTGCCACTACAGGATTGATTTGGTACTCTTCGGTAGGCAGCGAGAACATCATGTACAAAAAGTTGGCGCAGTAGTCAAGATGGTTTTGGGGGTAGTTTAGGGGGTGTCCCATCTCATTTTTGTACGCCCAAGCGGCCAAAGTAGGCATTTTGGCCAACAGCCTGACGATGGTGTCGTTGACTTCTTCGGGGTTTAGGTTGGGGTCTAAAGACTTGGGATAGAAGGCTGTAAGCGAACAAACCAAAGATGCCAGCACACCCATAGGATGAGAAGAAGCAGGGAAGCCATCAAAAATTTTGCGGGTGTCTTCGTGAATCAGGGTGTGGATGCTCACCTTGCGCTTAAACTGCTCATAAGTGTCTTTTTTGGGTAGCTCGCCATAAATGAGCAAGTAGGCTACTTCCAAAAATTCGGCATGCTCTGCCAAATCTTCTATGGAATACCCTCTATGGCGCAAAATACCTTGTTCGCCATCCAAAAAAGTAATGGCACTGGTGGTGCTCCCTGTGTTTTTGAAACCAAAATCAAGAGTAACGAGTCCGCTTTCGTCTCGTAGTTTCTTGATATCAAGGGCTTTTTCGCCTTCTGTTCCCTCAATGACAGGGATTTGGTAACTTTTGCCCTCATAGTGCAGTTCAGCAAAGGAATTTGACATGATATGGATTGTTTAGGATTTAAGAACGTAAATGATTGGATGCTATTTATTTGTAAAAAGTCATATTTTTTTCGTCTGCAATATAAGAGATAATCTGATTCTTGGTTTCAATTTTAACAAGCAAAAAACGATTGCATCATCAAAAAAACAAAGGCTTTTATCATTAATTTATGAAACTTATAGACTGCCACACACACAATAGACGCTCACAGGCCGATTTATCCATCCAAAATTTCAGGTTGGCAAAGGAAGTTTTTCAATCTACAGATTTAACCCAAAGCATTACCTCTTTGGGTTTGCACCCTTGGGATATTGACCAAGACAGTGAAAATATGCTCAAAAATTTGCCTAAACTTGCTCGCAGTCAAGCGGTTGTCTGCATTGGAGAAGCGGGATTGGATAGGGCTATTGCCACGCCTTTGTCTGTGCAGCATACCGTATTTCAAGAGCACATAGTTGCGTCTGAAATGCTCAGAAAGCCCCTTATCATCCACTGCGTAAGGGCTTACAACGAAATACACCGATTGCGCAAGCAAAACAAGTGCACGCAAAATTGGCTCTTGCATGGCTTTCAGGCCAGCGAAGGCATGCTCCACCAACTTCTCAAACTCGAAGGCTTGTTTTTTTCTTTTGGCAAAGGACTTTTTTCGGTTACCAATGCCAATCTTTTTAAAAATATGCCTTCTGACAGAATTTTGCTCGAAACCGATGACAGCGGGTACTCTATCGAGCAAATTTACACCCAAGCAGCAAGCATTAAGCAGTTATCCGCACTCGAAATCAGTGAGTTGATTCAAAACAACTTTATCAATTTTTTGGGCGAAAATGCAAGCCAACTTTTCAAGCAATAGATGAATGAGAAGTTTAGTATGTGTGAATTTTTTTTTTGCAACTGTTTTTTTCTACTTTTGCCTCCGCAAGTCGGAGTGCATGCTCCTACGAATCCCCCAGGACTTGACTGAAGCAAGGGTAAGTGGTTGTAGCGGCAAGTCCGGCTTGTTTTTTTTATGCCTCAATTATTTGAAAACTAAATGATTCCATGATGGGGTTTACCAGCAGCTTTTCACAGGCTTTTTGAACGGCTTGCTCGGCCTCTTGAAGGCTTGAGGCATCCACAGTTAGCTCTATGTATTTGCCGATTCTGGCATCCTCTACGGACTCTATTCCCAAGTTTTTGAGTCCCAACTTGACGGCCTTGCCTTGTGGGTCGAGAAGTTCTTTGCGGGGTGAAATGTTTATGGCAGCTTTATATTTCATTGATTATCAAAATTAAAATTGTTTTTTATCCAATAAATTCTTTTCAAAGTTATTTGTTTTCCTCTTTTTCGCTTTGTGTGTACACCTCCAACAGTCCTTCGGGCAGGCAAGTAATGAGTATTTTTTGAGTCAAATCGGCTCGTTTGACAATGTCGTCGTGCAAGGGCACAAGCACCAAATGGCCTTTGTGCTCTACTTCCATGAGGTCTTGCGCCCCCCCTTCGTAAAAATTAACGACTTTGCCCCAACTGCCTATTTTTTCATCAACTGCTTCAAAACCAATCACATCATGGTAATAAAAGCCGCCTTCTTCCGGCTCGGGAAGCCACTCCAAAGGCAAGTATAAATCACAACCCAACAAAGGCTCTGCCTGCTCTATTTTGTCTATGTCTTTGAATTTGAACACAATCTTTTTTTCAAAGAAGTAAACGCCTTCAATTTCTTTGCAAATAAGTCCTCTTTTAGTCTGGATATAAATTTCTTCAATGTCTTGGTATTCTTCGGGATAGTCCACATCCAAAAAAACAGAAATTTCTCCTTTCAAACCGTGAGTTTTCAGCAACTTACCTACATAAAAGCATTGCTCTTTGTCCATATTCATTTTTTTCAGCCTCAAAAATGATAAAACATTTTTGTTCTTGTCCTGTTTGTAGTTAAAATGCGACAATGAAGGGGTACATTTTTTTGGGGATTTTCATCCCTATGCAAATTTTTGGGCAACAGAATTTGGTTGTCAATCCTGATTTTGAACAATGTACAGATTTGCCGTCTTCTACCAGTCAGATTTACAAGTGCAAAGGCTGGTTCAATCCCGATAAGAGTGCCCGCGCCACTCCCGACTACCTGCGCACCGATGCCACCGGCGATGCGGCAAGACTGCCCCGTCTTTCATGGAATACCCAAAGTCAGGTAGAGCCGCGCTCAGGCAAAGCCGTTGCTTCCCTGTTTTTGTGTTCCATACACGAGTACCTCTCAACAGCCCTCACCGAGCCGCTCCAAGTAGGCAAACAGTACCGTGTAACATTTTATGCCACAGTGGGTAAAGAAATCCCTTACGGCAAAAAAGCCGCCAAAATCGGTGTTCATTTTTCCACAGATAGGCCAGACCAACCCGAATCGCATCAGCACATTATGAATGTAGTGCCTCATTATCAGACACCTGACTTTTTTTTCAGCCAAACATGGCAGCCCATTAGTTTTACTTTCTATGCCGACAAGCCTTACCGGTACATGACCATAGGCTCTTTTGACCCGACCCATAGCCATAAAATTATGTCGGTAGGCAAAAGCGAAGACGCTTACGTCTTTTTTGATGATGTGGAAGTGGTGGCGGACGAAAAACAGATAGAACCCGAGACCTTAATAGTGGAAACCGAGCCGAGTTTTGAACAGTCGGCTTCGCAAGTAGAAGTCCCGACTTCATTGGAAGGCAGAACGGTTCAGGTGCAAAAAGAAGAAATTGTTTTCAGTAAAAAATTGGAGATTGAAGTTTCAGACCACAAAAGCATTGACGGGGATATTATATCTCTCAATTTCAATGGCCAATGGGTATTGAGGCAATACACCTTGCAAAAAAAATCTTACAAAATCAAACTTGACATTGTTCCAAACCAGACCAATTACTTGATTTTATATGCCCACAATTTAGGCAAAGTCCCGCCCAATACAGCCTATTTGACTGTCAAGGCCGGTAAGTTTCAGAAGTCCTTGACCTTGAGTTCGGGAATGGGGCAATGCGGGGCCATCACATTCAAATACATTGAATAAGCCACTCTTGCGGCGAATAAAATAACTTTTGAGACAAGACGGATAGGTGAGCTTGCAAACCATCCTTTTAAGTAGCTTTGCATGTGAAACTACTTTTATGCGACTCATTTTTATCCTTTCAGTTTGTTGGGTTTTTGCTTGCAAGCCCACGCCAAGCACAAAAACAGCCTCTCGTATGCCTTTTGATACCACCACCTTCTGGACTTTGAAAGTTTTTGACAGCAAACCCGAAAACGAACTCACCCTGCGCTTTATCAATTTTCAAAATCGGGAAGGCAATTTTTTTTATCATGCTGTTGGTAAGGGGCCTGTCAACGGATACGGTTGTTTGGTGCAAGTTCTCAAAGACAATAAGCTGCTTGTCAGTGAGTTGAACCAAACTATGATAGCCGCTGTCGAGCCGGAGAAAAACAGGCTGGAGCAGAAGTTGATGGCTGCGCTTCAAAAAGTGCATTCTTACAAGCTCACGGCTTCGGAGCTTAGTTTGTATTATCCCGATGGAATTATGGTTTTTGTCAAATGAAAAAAATCCTTGCAAGGTGTTATGCAATCTATGCTGTGGTAGGGTTTTTTGCCTTTTTTTTATTGTTGTTTCCTTTTTTTTTATTGATACTTTACGATAAAAAAAAGCATCATTATGCATTTTATCTCAATAAAATATGGGGCTATTTTGCATTTAGTTGGGCTTTTTTGCCCATTCGCATGACACAAAAAGCCCCCATTCCCAAAGGTACTGTCATTTATGTGGCCAATCATACTTCTTTTTTGGATATTCCGCTCATTGGGGCTTGTGTGGACAGGCACATAGTTTTTATGGGTAAAGCCTCACTGACCAAAATACCTATTTTTGGTTATATGTTCAAAAAATTGCATATCAGCGTAGAAAGAGAAAGTTTGAAAAGCAGTTTGCAGAGCCTCCGGCAAGGCATAGAGACCATAAAAATGGGGTATAGTTTGGTGATTTTTCCCGAAGCCACCATGAAAAACCCCGAAGCCCCTGCATTGGGGCGGTTCAAAGATGGAGCTTTCAAAATAGCCATACAAACCGGAGCACCGATTGTGCCTGTGAGCCTGTTGGACAATTGGAAAATTTTATTTGCTTATCAGGGACTTATGTACCGTATGCCGGCTCGGATTGTTTTTCATGCCCCCATACCGACTGCCCACCTCACCGAAGATGACATAGAACCACTCAAACAATCCGTTGCCCAAATTATTGAAGCTGAACTTATTTCCCAAATTCAAAACCATGAAAAGAATTGTATTGGTAGCCCACGACCACAAAAAAGTTGAGATGGTCGAATGGGTCAAAAAACACATAGCTGTTTTGAAAGAGTTTGAACTCTATGCCACCGGCACAACGGGTAAACTAATTGCCGAGCAAACTCAGCTTCAGGTTGTTAGGTTGCAAAGCGGGCCTTTGGGTGGCGACCAGCAGATAGGGGCCATGATAGCCGAAGGCAAAGTAGATATGCTCTTTTTCTTTTGGGATCCATTGGCTCCTCAGCCCCACGACCCTGATGTCAAAGCCTTGCTCAGGATAGCGGTAGTCTGGAATTTGCCTTTTGCCTGCAATGTGGCTTCAGCCGATTTTTTGATTACTTCCCAAAATATGCACAACGGATACCAACCGAAAGTGCCTGATTTTGACTTGTACATCAAAAGGAACGTGTAGTCCATAATTGACCGCTTGGGTCTGCTTTGAGAGGCTTGCGTAGGATTTCTTAAAATTTCTGTTTCCTTTGCCTCATGTTCAAAGCCATTCTCGCAATTTTTGTTTTTGTTTTTGTGCTCTATTTGCTCTCTTCTAACCGCAAATCAATTGATTGGAGGTTGGTGATGATAGGGATTGCCTTGCAGTTTATCGGCGCATTTTTGATTTTGAAATTCCCCTTTTTCAAGGAAATTTTTTCCGCCGTTGCCGGTTTTTTTTCGCTGATTCTAAAACACAGCCAAGAGGGCGCAAAGTTTGTGTTTGGAGACTTGGCAAGCGATAATTTTGGCTACATAGTGGCTTTTAGGGTATTGCCCAGCATCATATTTTTTTCGGCGGTTTCTTCTATGCTTTTTTATTGGGGGGTATTGCAACGGGTGATAGATGTATTTTCTTGGGTGTTGAAGCGCAGTTTGGGTTTGACGGGTGCGGAGAGTTTGGCGGTGTCGGCCAATATTTTTGTGGGTCAGACAGAAGCTCCTTTGATGATACGGCCTTATTTGGCAAAGATGACTCCTTCGGAACTGCTTTGTTTGATGAGCGGCGGGATGGCCACCATAGCCGGCGGGGTCTATGCGGCTTATATCGGTTTTTTGGGCGGAACTGATGAGGCTTTGCAGCAGTACTTTGCCACTCATTTGCTGGCGGCTTCTGTTATTTCTGCTCCCGCAGCGGTGGTTTGTGCAAAGATTCTTTTGCCACAGACGTTGCCCACAGAAAACGAGCCTCCCTCTATGCGTACTTATCAAGCCTCCAACTTGCTCGAAGCCATAGCCAATGGCACAGCGGACGGCATCAAGTTGGCCATCAATGTGGGGGCTATGTTGTTGGTTTTTACTTCATTGGTTTATATGCTAAACGGCTTGATGATTGCCGCTACCGACGGCCTCAACCAGCTTTGCAATTTGATAGCTGATTGCGGAAACTGGAATCAAAGCATCAAGGACTCAACCAACGGCGTTTTTGAAGGCTTTAACTTGAGCTATTTGCTGGGGCTGATTTTTTCTCCTTTTGCCTGGCTTTTGGCAATACCGGAGCAAGATGTTCTCCAAATGGGGCAACTGCTGGGGCAGAAAGTAGTCATCAACGAGTTTTATGCTTACAGCCAAATCCCTGCCATGAATCTTCAGCCGCGCACTCAGTTGATAGCCACTTATGCTTTGTGTGGCTTTGCCAATTTTGCGTCTGTGGGCATACAGATTGGGGGGATTGGGGCATTGGCACCCGAACAAAAGCGCAATCTTTCTAAGTTGGGACTGCGGGCACTGCTGGCAGGCTCTATGGCTTGTCTGATGACGGCGGCGGTGGCCTCAATTATTTTGTGAGTTGTCTTGTCATTGCAAAAGTATGGATATAAAATTTTTTATGAAGAAAATACGCTTTTTAGCCATAATCTTATTGTTGGGTTGTGTCCAAAAATCAGCCATAAAGTACGAAGCTGGTTATTTTGATGTAGAGTTGATTTGCCAACAGCTATCCCGCCTTATGCAAGGCGCAACAGTTGAAAAGACCATAAAAATGTCCAATCAGACTACTTCTTTTGTTAAGGACAATACCGATACCGCCTTTTGGCGCGATGAATTGCTCATGCTCAAGGCTTGTAATATCAATAAACCGAGTTTTTTAGGCAATTATGCCATCCAAAAAGAGGGTTTTACGACAACTTATTCGGCTCTCAAGTCATCTTATCCCGTTCGCTTTTTACAAATCAACCAAAGTCCTGAAGGTGAGCTATTGGGCTTGAAGGCTGAGTTTGCCACTCAAAACCCTTTGTTTTTCATTCGCAGGAGCATGGAATACCAATTTGAGAATCAGAAGATAGTTTCCTATCAAGTCAAAAGCACCAAAAAGGTCGTATTGCTGGACAGTTTGAATTTTGATGTGTCTGCCACCATAAAAAAAGGCTTTCCTATGTAGGAAAGCCTTACTCAACAGCTAACAATTTTATATTTTAGCAATTTCATGTATGACGATGGCTGCGCTTTTCATATTGGGGTCGCACTGGGGGCGGCCAACCTCTTCAAACTCAACTTTGACGTTGTCACCCTCTTGAAAGCGGATTCTTGGCAACGGGTTTGACGATTTCAGCGGTTGCAGCACTTCTCTGCCGTTGTTTCTCTCTATTGCGATCCATAGATCGCCCCCTATGACACTGTCTGCGCATTTTTTCACCAATCGCCCTCTTGCCATTTGTCTGCGTGGAGGTTTGTTGGTGGGGGGAGGGGTGGGGTTGAGCGATACGATGCCAAAGCACGAGATATGGACAGCGAAGCCTTCGGCTCTCTCACAGCGGGTTTTTTCGATGCGGCGGGCTTGGTAGCGAACCAGCGTGCCTTCTGTCAGCACAACGGCAGGAAGGATTATGTTTGAATCCATACGAACAGGCTTCAATAGAGTTCCTGATTTACGGTCTTGTATCCAAAGTTCCCCAAATACCCCTCTGCCGCACATTTTGACCAATTTGCCTTCCAACTCGCACTCGGCAGGTGGCGGCGGTGGCGGCGTACCGGGATTGGGACGGTTGCCGTTGCCCGGCCTTTCAGGCATCAGGTCTTTAATCAGATTGCAAGCACTTGCTCCCATCAGGAGGATTGCTGCCACAAACACCATTGTTTTTCTCATAATTATTAAGGTTTTGTTCTATTACTTGGCAATGGTGGTTAGGGTTGTACGCAGGTTAAATTTTTTTCTTCATTTTTTGTCAGTGCCAATCTTTTAAGGCTTACAAATTAGATTTGCGGCAAACAAACGACTCAATGAAAGTATTCAAATTTGGAGGGGCTTCTGTCAAAGATGCCGATGCGGTTTCCAATATGTCCTCAATCATAGGTAGTTACTATGAAAAAGGGATTATCCCTTTGGTAGTGGTTTCTGCCATGGGCAAAACGACCAATCGATTGGAGGAAATCTGGAGAATGGCTTTAAAAGGAAAATCTACCAAACCGTTGGTAAAATCTCTGAAAGATTACCATGAGCAGATAGCCTTGGAATTGTTTTCCGGCGATAGGCATGAGATTTTTGATACCCTTGACAAACTTTTTTTCAAACTGGAGGCCGAGCTGTCGGTAAAGCCCAAAAAGCCTGATATGTACTACGACCAAATCATCTGTTATGGTGAGATTTTGTCCACTCATATCATAGCTTTTTACCTCAATTACAGGGGCATACCTACGCAGTGGCTTGATGCCCGCCGCTACATACAGACCGATGAGCAGTGGCGACAAGGCAAGGTGGACTTCAAACTCTCCCGCAAACTCATCAAAGGCGATATACCTAAAATTTTGGAAGAGCAAGTAGTAGTAACTCAAGGATTTATAGCCAGTACGGTTGGGAACAAGACCACAACGCTGGGGCGTGAAGGCTCTGATTACAGTGCTGCTATTTTTGCTTATTGTCTTGATGCCGAATCGGTTACTATATGGAAAGACGTGCCCGGCATCCTCAACGCCGATCCCCGCCGACTCAGCGATGCCAAGCTCTTTTCTCGCCTGAGCTACCGTCAAGCTGCCGAAATGACCTACTACGGCGCAACAGTCATCCACCCAAAAACCATCAAACCCTTGTTGGACAAACAAATACCTCTTTATGTACGCTCATTTATAGAGCCTCAAAAAGATGGTACTTGCATCGAAGACACCCTCGAAGGGGCACAAGAGCCAGCTTTTATCTTCAAGCAAGGCCAGTGTATCGTGAGTTTTACTATTGAAGACCTCACTGATTTGAACCGCGACCGCCTCAACGAAATCATCAACTACCTCAGGGCAGTGGGCGCCAATTTTTCCATGATGGCCACCTCCGCCTTCACTTTTAGGGTCGTCATGGACGAAAGCGAAAGTCTGCTCAAAAAAATAGCCAAAGCCATGCAAGACGAGTATAAAATTGACGTAATAACCGGTTTGGAGATTTTGACCATTATGAACTACGAGACGCTGGACATCAACCAGACTGTTTCTAAGTACCAGCCTTTGTTGGAGGTCTGCGATCCGAACAAATGGCAATTGGTGGTGAAAAAAGACGAAAAATTTGTGGCCAGCAAAGCCTAATCATCAGCCCAAACGAGCTATGAGTTCGTCTCTATCAATGCCTTTGATGGTTTTGTCGCTGCAAAACAGTACCCGGGCAGGGTGTCTTTTCAAAAAATTGTGGTTGTGGGTAGCCAGCAGTACAGCCGTGCCGGAAGCATTGATTTTGATAAAAAGGTCGTGTATCTCTTGGGCAACGGCAGGGTCTAAGTTGCCTGTGGGTTCGTCTGCAATCAGCAACACAGGCTCACTGAGCAGGGCACGGGCTATGGCAACTCTTTGCTGCTCACCGCCTGAGAGTTGGTGGGGGAACTTTTTGGCCGCTTCTGCCAGTCCCACTTCTGCAAGGGCGGCGTGCACACGCTCCAAGTTGCTACTCTTTTTCGGAGAGCCTAAAGCCTGAAGCACAAACTCCAGATTGGCCTCTATGCTGCGGTCTTTGAGCAACTCGTATTGCTGAAAAACAACGCCCAGTTTTCTGCGTAAAAAGGGAATATTGGCAGGTTTGATTTTGGAAATCTGAAACCCCGCTACAATTGCGCTGCCTTCATCGGGCTGCAAATCAGCGTACAAGAGCCTTAGCAAGGTGGTTTTGCCGCTGCCCGTTTTGCCAATGAGGTAAACAAACTCGCCTTGCTCAATATCAAAATTGACTTGACTCAGGATGGTTTGTTCTCCCAGACTCAGCGAAACAGAACGCAAACTCACTACCAATTCAGGCATAAAGATTTAGCTTTTTGCAAAGGTAAATTGTTGTCGGCATGATTTGCAAAAATTTGGCTTGCCCACTTGATAGAAAATTTTGCCCGAGCAATCTATTTCTCATTACAAATCAAGGAAAAATTAGCTTTGTGTCTGGAACGATTGAATATTTATGCAGCATACTTTCCCAAAAAGGCTTCGTTTAAAAAATTTTAAAATCATCAAACAATTGTTTACTTCGGGAGAGTCTGAGTTTCAGTTTCCTTTCAAAGTCTTATTTTTGCGTGTCCAAGAGCCACTCGACTCCGCCCAATCGCCTGAGATTTTGATTAGTGTATCCAAAAGGAATTTCAAAAGAGCTGTTCATCGCAACCGAATCAAAAGACTCACCCGCGAAGCCTACCGCAAAAATTATTCGGCTTTTCAACTTACTCATCTTCAAGCAGTAGCCTTGATATACATTGACAAACAACTGCCCAATATGCCGCAGATAGAAAAGGCGGTTATGTCTTTGCTCTCTAAGTTGGAGTTGAAATAGACCCGCATTACTCAATAGATAGAAGTCGGTATTTACGACTCCCTTTACGGAAACTTGTAAGGTTTTTGTAAAGGGAAATTTTTATTGCGTAATCCGAGATAAACTGATGCCTTAGGTATCAAAGGCTCATACCTAAGCCATAATAAGTATATCATAAATTTGATAGCAATGCTTACAAATAACTAATTATCAATATATTATATTTGTTAACAATTTGTTCATGAAAATTTGTTCATGAAAATTTGTTCATGAAAATTTATTTATCGAAATGAAAAAATTACTTTTTGTATCATTAATTCTTGCTCAAGCAATTTATCTGCTTGCAGGTTGTTCCAGGTATAAAACCAATCCGCCCCCACCGCCAACGCCGGGCAACACCATGGTAGGTAAAGTAAGATTACTTCTCTTAGCGGCAACAGAGCCATGTTCCACTCCTGATTTCAGTGACTATGATTGTTATATTGCTGTTAAATTTGCAGAAAGTGTTTATGACGACCCCAAGTATTGGGGCGACGAACAGAGACCTAACATAAATCCTGATGGGACATTTAATGTACAGTTACCAGTGCATGGACACACCGTAGTTGAAATTACTCTTAGAGCCAAAAACTGTGAAAACTGCTTCTGTGGTTTTGCCAGCAATAGGTGTCAAGAAAATGGTTGGAAGGGCAAGCCCTCATTCTTCGGTGCAACACCGTTTCAAGGTAATGGTGGGGAAATACTTATACCCAATGGGAGGCGCGTGAGTTGTGTCTGTAATTGTAATTAATTTTATCTTTTGAATCAAACTAAATTTAATTTTTATGTATAAAATCATTTTGCTTTGTTCTTTTTTAATTTTTAGCTTATTTGGCTGCAACAAATCCGAAAACTCAGTAAAACCTGACAAGCGTGAAAACCCTGGTTATCCTTTAGGGATGTTAAATGGAATGGCTGAACCGGATAGTGTGTATGGGTTAGTTCAATTGAGAACATGGCGAGCAAAAATCGGAGGCAGTAGTGCAGTAGATTTAAGTGGCGTTTTCCATTCGACCAGCATCAACGCAAATAAAGGCGCATCGCATTTTATTTGTGCCGGTGATAGTTTGCAAGCAAATAGTTACATAGCTCCACAATCTACATACAGTTCATATTGCCGAAATGAAACATATTATAACCAATATAATGGGTTATTTAAAACAAATGTTACCTTTAGTTTACCGCCTTCATCAAATTTTTATCCATTCGTAAGCGATCTCTACGTCCCAGATACAATCCAATTTGAATACTCCGGAATCACATCAAAATCAACAGGCTTTGATTTGACATGGAATGCTGATAGCTCCAACCAAAATCCTGTGGTTATATGGATTTACAGTGAATTTACCCCAAAGTTGCTGTTCTCTAAAAAAGTGCCTGATACAGGCCAACTTCACATTTCAAGTCAAGATTTGCAAGAATTTGTAGTTGGAAAACAATATAGAATCTATATGTCGCGTGGAAATGGTAAATATCACGAAGTTTTTCAGGACAAATATATTGCTATAATTGCCTACAGTCAATGTATTGATATTTTTGATTTAAAAAACTAGTTTGTCCAATATATTAATAAGCGTAGGGGATTTAAACAAATCCCCTACTCAATAGATAGAAGTCGGTATTTACGACTCCCTTTACGGAAACTTGTAAGGTTTTTGTAAAGGGAAATTTTTATTGCGTAATCCGAGACAAAGCCTCTTGTTTGAATTTTTGGGCTACCACTCCCTGAGCTACCGAGGTGTTTTTTTAAGTGTTCTGCACTTTGTTCACATTGGCTTAACAATTAAAAAAACTCCAAGTAGTAATTTTGTACAAATTTTCATCATGAGAAAGTATTTTTTAGTTCCAATCATTGCTTTCGCTGTTCTTTTTTCTTGCGGGAAAAAAAGCGAAAACAACGCCCCCCTCATCACTGTCGTGCTGACCCCTGCCACGAGCGAAATCAGCTCACAAACAGGCTCTTCTGCCACTATTGAGGTGGTTTCTTCAGTAGCCATGCCTGCCGATGGAATCGCGACCATCGAAGTAGTTGCAGGCTCTGCCCCCGATACCGAATACACCACCACACCCGCCGCCGTTGGGGGCAAAGTATCTGTCGCTCTCCCCAAAGGTGCTACCAAAGCCAGTTTCACCGTAACGGCTGTAAAGAAAGAGGCCACCACTGACAGGAATGTTACCTTCAAACTCACCTCTGTATCAGGTGCTAATCTCGGCCCCAATACCCAACACACCGTCAAAATCAAAGCCTCAGCCGTTGACCCTAAGCCCGAATTTAAAACAGCCGCCCAAATAGCCGCCCTTGACAGTGGTGCTGCGCTTACCGCCGGCGAAAAGATGGCAGGTATCGTCGTGTTGGCCAAAGACAATATTACCACCAACAACCTCGTGCTGCAAAATTCAAGAACCTATCCCGGTATCGTGGTGCGCTTTGATGTGGCCAATACTTTTGAGCAAGGCGATTCTTTGGTGATTACCTTCGCCCAAGGCGACTATGTCAGGACTTTCAATGGCAGCAAACAAGCCAACGTCAAAATTGCCAATGTTCAGAAAATCAGCTCAGGCAACTCGTTTGAGCCTCGCACCATTACCCTGTCTCAGCTCAAAAGCCGCGCTTTTGAAAATGGACTTATCAAAATTGAAGGCGTGAGTTTTGACCCTGCTACCGGTACGTTGAGTGGCTCAAAAAATTTCAAAGTAGGCAGCGAAACGGCTGTTTTGTTTACAACCTCTAATGCTTCTTTTGCCTCTCAATCTGTGCCAAGCGGGCAGGGAAGCATCATCGGGATAGCCGGATTTTTCAGGTCTTCTGTGCAAGTAAACCTTCGCTCCGTCAATGACTTGGTAGGCTTTTCCATTGTCAATCCCCCCACCGGCAAAGTGGTTTTGAACGGCTTTGGCGATGTGAAAAAATATTCTCTCGCTGACTCCCTCAAACCTGGACAAACGCTAACCGGTATTGTAACACTCTCAAAAACAAATATTAATGTCTCCAATATGTATATTCAAGACGCTACCGGAGGCACTCAAGTGCGTTTTATCAAAGAACTCAATAAGTCCAACCTCCCGGGTTCTGCTGGTGTGGATGCCGTTCCTTTTGAGATAGGAGACGAAGTAGAGCTTAGAATCTCAGACAGTGTTTTTATCAGCGATTTTAACGGACAAAAACAGATTTACTTTTTCCTCAACCATGCCACCAAAAAAGCATCGGGCAAGTCAGTTACCCCTCGTACAGTAACCATAGCAGAATTCAATGCCAGAACCTATGAAGGTGAGTTGCTCAGAATCAATGATATAACTTTTGATGATGCCAATGGAACCAACAAGTACTACGCAGGTACCGGAGCGGGAACCAACCGCAAATTTACCTCCGGAACTGCTAAAGGCGAACTGCGAACCAACAATAGTGCTCTTTTCAAAGACGAAGTCTTACCCTCTGGCGCACACGATTTGATTGGGGTGGCAGGCTCTTTCAGTGGTACGGCTCAACTCTTTATGCGCACCAAAGACGATGCCATCAAAAGATAGCACAAAGTTTTGTAGGTATCGGGACTTTTGCCCTATCTTTGTGCATGGAGTCTTAATCAATCTTCCATTTTGAATTATGTTTCGTTTAAAAAACCCGTTCTTTGAACGGGTTTTTTATTCATTTGTAGATAATTAAGATTTCTTCACTGCTTCAATCCATAATCCGTTGGGGGGATTGCCTTTGTCGAGCACCATGAGCAAGGCCACCACCCACCAACTCAAGCCCAAAGCCAAATAAGCCCAGAGTTTGCCCTCTGCAATATGCCCAAGACAGAACAAGTACCACTCGCGGGCAGCGGTGGCCGCCGTCCCATAAGTGGGAATTTGTGACTGCGGTTCAAGGTCGCATGACCTAAGCAACTCTTTGATTTCTATTTGTTTGTAAATCCTCTGTAAGCCTTGCTCTTCATCATAATTTTTCTTTTTGCGGTAGCTTTGGCTCAATTTTTTGCATACAATTCTGCCTTCAATCGGCGTGTAGAGGTGTAGTAAGCCTTTGGGTTTTAAGGCTTTTTGTGTTTTTTCTAAAACAGCTACATCATTTTTAAGATAATGCAAAACGCCAACCATTAGAATCAAATCATATTGTTGATTTTCAAAGTTATATGTTTCTATATCGGCGTGTAGCAAATCTATGTTGGGGCACAAATGCGACACAAAGCGCACATTATCCAAATTTCTGTCAATACCAAAGAAGCGATGCTGAGGGAAATTTCTCTTTGCCCAACTTAAATACATTCCTTCGCCAAACCCTATTTCCAGCACACTCAAGGGGGTCTTTGCTTTCAGTCGCTGTCTCAGGCCGGCTTTTACACAGCTTGCTCTTTTGGTTATCAAGTAGTTCCACAAATAGATTACCCGCACCAAGCGGGGATACTTCCAAAAAAATTTGGGGTATCGGTGGTACAAAAGAGCCTCAGCAACCGCCATGCACTTCGTCAATAGCTTGTAAAATCAAGTTGATAGCTTTTTTGAGTTCTGATTCTGTGATGGTCAAAGGTGGCGCGATTCTCATGGCATTGTCGCAAAACAAAAACCAATCCGTCAGCACCCCCAATTCGATGGCTCTGTCTATGACGGGTTTTAGGGCAGCAAAGCTGTCAAATTGAGCGGCCAACATAAGCCCTTTGCCCCTGACATCGGTAATTTTTTTGTGGACAAGTAGGCGTTTTATCAACTCGTATTTGGCTGTTATCGAAGCGATAAGACTTTCTTTTTCAATGACTTCTATTGCTGCCAGTGCAGTTGCACAACTCAAAGGATGCCCCCCAAAGGTGCTGATGTGCCCTAAAATGGGTCTTTTGGTCAGCACTTGCATGACCTCTCTTTTGGCTATAAAAGCCCCCAGTGGTAGCCCGCCTCCCAGAGCCTTGCCGGCCACCAAAATATCCGGTTCTATGCCATAGTCTTGATAAGCCCAAAAAGTTCCGGTTCTTGCCATACCGCATTGTATCTCGTCCAAAATCAGCAGCGTTCCTGTTTCGTTGCAATGCTTGCGCACGGCTTGCCAATACTGAGGGGCGGCGCAGCGCACACCCGCTTCTCCCTGCACGGTCTCAAGCAAAAGGGCAGCAGTTTTTTTCGTAATAAACTCCAAATCAGACTCTTCTCCAAATCTTATGTGCCTCACTGAGGGCAAAAGGGGGCGAAAGGCATTTTTGAAGCATTCGCTGCCCGTCATAGACAGCGCGCCATGCGAAGAGCCATGATAAGCCCCTAAGGCTGAGACCATTTCATGCCTGCCCGTAAACCGCTTGGCCAGTTTTAAAGCCCCTTCGACCGCTTCACTTCCCGAATTGACAAAAAAGACCGAATCCAGCGGCTTGGAAAGTTCAGCCAGTTTTCGAGCCAATTTGACTTGCGGGGACTCTACAAACTCCCCATAGACCATCAAGTGGAGGTATTTGGAGGCTTGTTTTCTTATGGCGGAGAGCACTTTGGGATGGCGGTGTCCCACGCTGCTCACCCCAATACCCGAAATCAAATCAATCATTTTCACGCCGTCGCGGCGGTACATATACACACCTCGGGCTTTATAGACTTCGAGCATCAAAGGGAAATCGCTGGTCTGGGCTATGTGCTGCAAAAAAAGTTCACGCTGTGTTGGCATAATGCAAAACTAAAAAAAAGAAAAAAACAATACTCAAATTTTGGAAGTAGAAAAAAACGGCGTATCTTTGCAATCCAAAATAAGGTCTCGTAGCTCAATTGAATAGAGCATCTGACTACGGATCAGAAGGTTACAGGTTTGAATCCTGTCGAGATCACATAGAGAGTTGCAAGGGCAACTCTTTTTTGTTTTTATGTCAAACTACACCCTCGAACAGACCCCTGAGCTTGCTCAAATGCTTTTGTCTATGGCCTTGGAGCAAAATTGCCAAACCGTAGCCCTACAGGGTGCGATGGGGAGCGGCAAAACCACTTTGGCAAAGGCCATTTTTAGATGGCTGGGTATTGAGGCGAGCAGTCCGACTTTTGGATTGGTCAATACCTACAAAACAGAGGCCGGAGAAGTATATCACTTTGATTTTTATAGAATTAAGGACAAACAAGAACTTTATGATGCAGGGGCTTATGAACTTCTTCATCAGGGGTTTTCGGTGGTAGAATGGCCGGAAATGGCCAGCGAACTACTTCCCGACAATACGCTTTGGGTCAAAATTGAAACCATTGACCCTACCACAAGATGTATCTCAATCAAGTCTTTCCCAAACAATTAGATATGTTGGGTTGAATTTTGAGTCACACTTGGCACAACTTGAGCGGCTTCGTCGGTTGCGGAAAAATTTCGCACCGCATTTGGGGCAAGTACCTACAAATTTTTTTTCGACGGCGACTGCTCTGCCGCATCTTTTTCCATCGCAACCTATTTCTAAGGCCTTGGTTTTCCATACTTTATCGTGTCCGTGTCGAAAGCCCACCAAGGCATGGGCTATTTCGTGCAAGATGGTGTTTTCGATTTCTTTTTCACTACAAAATGGGGTAAGGTAAAAAGACAAAGAGATAACCTTGCGCCCAAAGTGGCAAAGTCCGTATCGTTTTTTGGCTCTGTCCCAGCCAAATCGCCAGTCTTTCAAACCGTGCTTGAGCATCAAGTCGCGGGCTTTTTGCTCGATACGGACATAAAATTCTTTGTTTTCCTGAGATTGAGCCATGTGGCTATATTTTCATAAAACGAAATATAAATTCTTCAATGCGAACTACATATATCCCACTTGGCAGAAATGAAATCTCCAAACTTGCTCCTTGCACCACCTGAGTCAGTCTTGTTTTTCCCTGTAAATCAAATATTTGAACTTGTCGGTTTTCGAGCGGTTCTGAAAACTCGAGTTTATCATAAACAGGATTGCTTTTTAGCCTCAGTATGTTTTTCTGTGCTTCTAATCCGGTAACAACAGGCATAGTTCTGTTTTTCAAAGTCTTACGCCGTGGGGAGTTGTCTAAAACAATTCTTACCCTATTGCGCTGGTTTTGTGTAAAAAGATTCATGCACTCATCGTTTGAGTAGTCTAAAAAATTCTCAAACATAGACTTAGAGCCATCGCAAGCCATAAGTTTTGGGTCGCAAAAGTAGTTGGCTTTGGGAGCTTGGGGGGTGTCATCACAGTAATCATCGTCTTCGCATCCCTCGAAAGTGTGGTAGAGTCCGAAATAATGCCCCAGTTCGTGGGTAAGTGTGCGTCCCAATCGGTAAGCTGGTTTTAGTTTTGGATGCGAAGTCCCAAAGTTTTGAAAATCAATGACTATACCGTCTTGTTCCGGGCGAATGCCCCCGGGCAAATCGGGCAACCCCAACATAGGAAAACTCGAAAACCCCAGCAAAGAGTTAAGATCACAGACCCAGATATTGATGTATTTGTCTCTGTCCCAGCCGGTTTTGGGCATTACCGTATTGCGCAAGTAGCTTTGCGAGTAGGGCGGGGAAGTCAGCCCAAAGTCTTTGGGGTGTATGCGGTTGATGCCTGCCTCTTGCATTACCTCACCCGAAGGATTTAAAGTAGCCAAACCCAACACAAAGTCCAGAGAAGCAGCAATTTGACGGTACTCAGTTGGGGTTTTGTGTGCATCTGAATTGAGCCTGAGCAAATCGAGATTGGTGGCGTGTATTTGGTTTAAGACCTCGATAGCTGTGAGGTTGGAATTGCTCCCCAGCGAATCTTCCGACACGATATGCACCACCACTGCCAAGGTATCCACCCCTCCCGAATAAGCAACCAGTGCCTTCTTCAGATGAGACTCAAACTCAGTCTTTTCTTGAAAGTAAAAAACTTCACATTGCCCAAAAACATTGACAGCAAACAAAATGGCCGTCAAAAAAAAGATAATTCGTTTTGGGGCTAAATAATGGTGCTTTTTATTTGGCATCTCTGAAAGAATTTTACTCTAACCGGATTTTCAAAGATACGGCCTGATTTTCAATAGCAATTTTCAACAAGTACATCCCTGGTCCGGTGGTTTGCAAATCAAGTGGTTCGTCAAGATAAAAGCCTGACTTGTAAAGGCTGCCTTCTCGGATATTTTTACCTTGTAAATCAATGATTTGCCAATGTATTTCTCCCAACAAATCGTTTTCCATTCTCACAAAGACCCTATCACGACTTGGATTTGGGTAAATGGTCAATCCATAAATCTGTTCAGGCAGTGAGTTGGCCAAATCAACACCTAAGCGGATGGTTTGGCGGTGAGAGGCTCCGGCTTTGTCCGTAACCACCATATCAAAGGAGTAGGTTCTTTTTTCGTTGATATTGATGCTTCGGTTGATGGCCAGTTGGTTACCGTTGCGGATGAAGAAAAACCGCTCATCGGTGGTGGTGTCAATCACTATGGTAAATGTGTGAGAATCAAATCGGTCTTCGTCTATTGCCTGCAAGGTAGCTACTGTTTTGCCAGCGGGGGTTCGGTCGAAGAGAACCGTGTCGCTGAGTTTGATGCCGGTGGGAGGGTCGTTGCGATCTAAGAGTACCACCTGAATTAGAGCTGTATCATAAAAAAAACCATCAAAGACTTGTAAGTAAAATGAAAACCGACTGCGGTATTCATAGTTGATGACTTGCCGGTTTTTGGCTCTGATCTCACCCAGCACCCCTACGGTCAGCGAATCGTTGTAATTGGTGTCTATGAAGGAAAATTCGGGCAGTCCCAAGTTGTCGGGGTCGTGGTAGCGCACGCGCCCCACAATCAGATTGGGTTGGTCTTCGGGTGTCAAAAAGAGGGTATCAAACAGGACAATTGGCTCATCGTTGAGGTTGATAAGCCTGACTGTAACCTGTGCCGTGTCTTTAAACATGCCGTCATTGGCCTCTATCAAAACTGTAAAAACGGGATTTTTTTCGTAGTCCAAAGCCAAACTGTTCTCCACCACTATGCGGCAAGAATTGAAAAGCGAAGAATTTTCCAATCTAAAGGCATTGCCAATATTTCCACCTACAATTCTGAAAGTCAGAGTGTCTTGGTCGGCATCGGAACTTCTCAACAGCCCTACAAGAAGCCCATTGGGGTAGTTTTCGGGTATGGTAAATGTGGGATTTTCGCTTATGGGCGGATTGTCGTTGAGGTTGCGCAGCAAAATCCTTACCGAACCTTGGGTCTTGAAAACGCCATCCGAAACCTCTATGACCAGCGCAAAGTCGGTTGTGGTTTCGTAATCAATCGCAGAGTCAGTCTGTACGCGGATGTTGCCCAGCGAATCAATATAAAAAGCATCAAAACGATTGCCTGATACAATCCTGTAACTGAATTTGTTGTTGGTGTCAGGGTCGTAGATTTTTAGCTTTGCAACCAAGGAATCTTTGGGCAGATTTTCGTCAATTTCAACTGTGTCGGAGCTAAAAACGGGCGGGGTGTCGTTTAGGTCTATGATCTGAACGACAAAGGTGGCCGTATCAAAAAAAAGTGTGTCGCTGACCCAGATTTTGAGTTTGAAACTGGTAGCAAGCTCATAGTCAAAGTCTAAGCTGTCTTTGACAAACAGTTCCCCTGACTGTACATCCAAATACACGGCATTGAGGCTGTTTTCGTTGGGGTCTGCATTTTCCAGTATTCCAAAATAAAGCGTATCCAGCGGAAAATCCGCATCAAAACTCCTTACTCTGTAAAACATTGAATCAAAAGACAGGTTTTCGTGTACGCGAATGGTATCGGCAAAAATTACGGGTTTATTGTCGTTTATGTTTACAAGTTCGATGTTGTAAGAGGCTGTATCTGAAAACTTTCCATCGCTTACTCTGACAGTAAATCGAATCAATCTAAACCTTTCATAATCAAATTCATCTTCATCATTGACGTATATCTTTCCCGATAGGGTATCAATTTTTATGGAAGGTATGGAGTCTTTATTGAGGTCAGGCAGCGGGCTTAAAAGGCTATAAACCAAAGGGTTTAGATCGCCATCGGCATCAAAAGCAAAAACTTGGTGCAGTAGGGTATCTTTTGGGGTATTTTCTTTAACAAAAATGAGCAAAGAATCAAAAATCCTTGGCTTATTGTCATTGAGGTTAATCAGGTTTACCGTTACAAAAGCCGAGTCAATACCCTCAGTATTTGAGACTTTGACTTTGAGTTTGAAGGATTTATATAATTCATAATCAATCGCTTGTTTTGTTTTTACCCTGAGTTGCCCACTCAAAGAGTCCAAACTAAAGGCATTGAAAAAATTGCCTTCTGTAATGTAAAAAGTCAAGTTTTGCCCCGAAGCAGCAACCGTTCCGACCAAATAGGCCGAGTCCAAGTTTTCCTCTATGGTAAAAGATTGGTCTGAAATAGAAGGGGGCGAGGCAAAAAGTGTCCCGATAGCCAAGAGCCAAAGAAGGGCAATTTTTTTCATCATGTTTTTAATCTCAAAGACAAGCGCAATTGTCTTAATGTAAACTATTCGGTCTTGTTTTGGTTGTCTTTGAAATCAGGATGTTCTTTTAATTTTTTGTCAGTGAGGTTTTTATCCAAAAATTTGTTGATTTTATCTGCGTCCAAGGTAGATACGATCTCTCCAAATTCGTTTATTGTAATATCAAAGTCTCCAATTTCAGGGTTTACCTGCGGTTTTTGGTTATTTTTTTGTTTTCTGGCCATGTTTATGCTCTAAAAATTATCATGTATCCCTACAAATGTATTAAATTTTTATGGTTGTTTGTTATATTTTGGTTGCTTTCTTTTTTATCTTTTTCTCAAAATTCAAGCAGCACAAAAAACAAAATAGACAGCCTTTACATACAAAGCTATCGCCATCGCTTTATTCCCAGTGTGGGGCTATTGAGTCGAAACCAAGAGATTGACATAAGGCACAAACAATTGGGTATCATAAACTTTCGCGCCAATGTTCAAAACAGCGTGCGTTTTGGAGCTACTTACAAAGGCGTAGGTTTGCATCTTGCACTGGCCCCCAAACTTCTCAATCGTTCGACTATTACCGAGTCATCTTTTTTCAACTTACGCGCCAATTTGTTTGGCCGCAAGTTTAGTTTACTTTTCAATATGCTCGATACCAAGGGCTTTTACATATCCAATCCGCAAGAACTGTTTACCTCTTGGCAGGGACGCTACCCTGAGCTGCCTTCTATGCACACCAAAGAGTACAAAATAACGGCTTTTTACAGCTTCAATCATCGGCGTTATTCCTTTAGGCACTTTAACAATTTCAATGAGTTGCAGATAAAAAGTGCAGGCAGTTTTGTCTTGGGGCTTGCCTCTCGTTATTACGACGTAAACATAGAAGAAGGCTCTGTATTGGATACCCTCACTGGCTCTTTTCGGTTTAGAGGGCTTAGGAGTTGGGATTTGGGGCCTTCCACAGGCTATGCCCACAACTTTGTGGTTTTCAAAAAGGTGTACGCGACCGCTTTTGTTTTTACGGGGCCTTTGGTTTATTCTTCCCGCGCGCTCAAGTTAGGCAGCTCTGCGCCCATCTCTCGGGTAGGCTGGAACGCTTACATCAATATCAACTTGGGGCGCAACACAGACCGCGTTTTCTATGGAGTCTCTATGGTAGGGGAGCGCAAAATCCTCAAATTGGACGAAGGAGACACCCTAACGGGTTTGGGTACGCTCTGGCTGTTTTTTGGGTATAGATTTGGAGACTGAGTTATTGCATGATTTCCAGTACTTTTTGCCATGCCTGCCGGAAATCGGGCAACACCGCCCTGCAAGCAGATAACTCTTCAGGGCTGTGGGTGGTGGAGATGCCTATGACCGCACAACCGGCGGCGAGTCCTGCTGCCACGCCCGACAGCGAATCTTCAAATACCACACACCGCGAGGGTTCAAGCCCTAAGGCAGCAGCGGCTTTGAGGTACACTTCGGGGTGGGGCTTGCTGTGGCTGATTTGGCTATCGTCTATGATGGCCTCAAAAAAGCCCTCTGTTTTGGTGTGTTCAAGAACAAAAGCCACATTGGCAGGCGGGGCAGACGTGCCGATGGCGCAAGGAATAAAGGCTTGTCTGAGTTGTTGCAAAAACTCCACCAGCCCCTCCACCGCGCAGATGTGCGGCTCATAGAGTTCTCTGAAAAGGCTTTCTTTTTCTTCGGCGTAGGCTTTGAGGGTCTCGGGCGCAAGAGTTCCAAACAGGTTGCTTATCCAGTTGGCGTTGGTGCGTCCGTATATTTTTTGTTGCAGGTCTTGCTCGCTCAATGTAAAACCGTATCGGTTGCAAAACTCGCGCAGTGAGATTTTGTGGGCGGGGTTGCTGTCCACCATCACGCCGTCCATATCCAAAATAACACCAAATTTGGGCTGCATCGTTTGTGATTTGGGTGCGAATTAACGATGATTTTTTCACTAACGCGCACAAAACAAATACAAGTGCTAATTTTGAACCATTTACGATAGGGATGAGAATCTTTTGTTGATTTTACCGTTTGAGCAGCACCCATCCACGGTACTCAAGCGCAGCATGGGCACTTTGCAAGTGATAGTAATATACCCCCTCAGGTAGGCTGTCTCCATCCCAACTCCCATCATATTTTTTTGATTGATAAACACTTTTACCCCAGCGGTTGAAGATAACCAACTGCCAGTCTCCAGCCAATTCCAGACCTTGGGGATGCCATGTTTGGTTGGCTTGGTCGGAGTTGGGAGTGAAGACATTGGGAATAGATAGGTTGCAGGGGCGAAAATCGATTTCTACCGTGTCGCTTGGTTGGCAGGGGGCTAAGGGCGAGCGGGCGAAATACTTTCCGGCCTGATCTACCTTCAACTGTTGGGCAGCGATGCTGTCTTGCCAGATGGTGCCTTGAGCCGGACTTGATAAGGTAAGAGGCACACCCTCGCACCCTGCCCTCGCACCCTCAATTACCAACTTTGTATTCAAATAGCGAACGGTAATCGTGTCGCTATCCTTGCAGTCAGGCCCTATGGTCATCTCGACCCAATATGTACCAGCCTCTGTGATGGTGTAGTACGGAGAGCTACTGCCGTCCTGCCAGCGAAAAGTAGCTTTGATATGGCTTAGGTCATAGTGCAGTGGCTCACCTTGGCACAGCAGCGTATCGCGTGGACCTAATTCCAGTGGTGCGTAACCTTCAATATCCAAGGGAGTGATACTCACCGAATCTATAAATACGTAAGTGTAAGGGAACACACCAAGGGGTGCAATCTTTTTGAAAGCTGTATCATCATAATGAATGTTTTTTATCACTCTTGCGGCCTTCTGTGATGTAAAATTTCCAATCGTTATGTAATTGTATGTCTCCTTAGGTATAATACAATGGTGGGCCAAGGACCAACGCTCGATACTATCGAACTGATTGACTCTGAGATCTTCGTATCCAAGATTATAGAAAGGCAGTCCGGTTCGTCTATTAAATAAATTGGAACCTCGATCAAAATAAATATCCGGTTTGTTTGAACTCAGTCGAATCGCCAAATCAAAAATATTGTAAAAAGAGATTACTGAACCTAAGTAATAGTATTTAACTATGTAGATTCTCTTTTTTTTAATAGGTTCAATGAGTTTGTTAGATAGAAATTCCATGTAATCTGAATACGCTCTGGCACCATTATATAGTGAATCAAGCATTGGATAAACAAATATTCCGCCGCATCTTTTTCCGTCAATTGTACCAATTCCCGGCTTAGCACCAAAATCATAAAAATTAAGTTTGCATGGAGCAGTGGTATCGTGAATATCGCTACTTGTTTTATTTGGTGCAAACCAGTTGCCTGTAAGGAAAAAAATCCCATTCGGAACAATGTTCATTGATAATTCACAAAAATCATAGACTCCGTTGTCGTATTCAAAAGACCCGTTGGGCACCAGGTTCTGAGCCTTTGAACAAACAAAGCAGGTCAACATAAGACCGATAGTAGTAAATAAACTTTTCATAAAAATAAAAACCTGCCATAAAATATGGCAGGTTGGTTGGGTTTACTGTTTGATGTAATTTACATTATAGACATTCACACCATCAGATATTTTAACGATGTAGTTACCTATATTTAGTCCGGCTACCGAAAAATTAGACCTTTGAAACGACGATGAGTGGCTAAGTTTTTCTACTCCCTGAAGGTCGTATATTTTAAGTTCATAACTAAATCCGATGTTATGGCTGGGACTGGGGTCTAATCCGGAGTTGTCAACAAAATCTACTGTCATATTAGAACTTCCGGGTATGGGATAAACCAAAGGTTCCAATTTACAAGGCCCACTTTGCCCTATTCCCATAAAACAACTGCCAGCGCAGGATGACCATATCTTTACAGTGTCTAATTGATACACTATACTGTTTTCTACACGAACCTGATAATCTCCGACCTGTAGTCCGCTTACATCAATGGCGGTGTATTGTTTTGTCTGAGCCGTGCTCACTAAAGAAGGGCTTGAAGCTCCCAGTTTTTTCAAAGTAACGGTATAATCAAATCCCATTTGGTGATCTACCGAAAAGATAGTGTCTGCTGCGGCAGATGGTGTCATAAAAGCCAAATGCAGCACATCAAACACGTCTTTGTAAAGAGGATAGGCTCTGGTGGTGTTGTGTTGCGCCAACTCCGGATCTGTTGATGGATTAAAACCCGTGAATCCTCCGGGGAGTTTTTGGCTTTCACACATATTAACCTTAATTGATTTTGATACCCAAGCAGATGATCCACAGCTATTGGTATATCTCACCCGAATAGATCCGCTTCCTGTACCGCTTGCCACCACTCTTACAGCGTGATTGACTTTATTTGGGCTGCTATTTGAAAGGCTTACGGCTCCCGATGCCTCCCACTCCACTGTGTAGGGAACCGGGGTATCTACTATATCGTTGGTATGAAACCATGTATCATCGCCACTACAAAGGGTAAAATCATAGCCATGGGTTTGTGACCTACTGAACCAAGCACTGATAGTACTTGAAGGGGCGGGCGGGGCACCCACATGGATGCGAATCTCTCCCGGTGGGTAGTTGGGTAGGGGCTGGTTGTTATCATAGACCGCTCTTACCTTGATAACATAAACTCCGTTGGCCAGATTGGAAGGAGTGGTTACGGAGATGGTCTTTCTTTTTGTTACGAAAGGATCACATGAATAATCTTCCAGTGGAATGCAATCTGAAGTCCATCCCGAAGGCAATTCATAGCGATAATACTCACTGAAGAAACAATCTTCAGCATTGTATTCGAGGCCTCCGATGGTGATGGAGCGAGTGCCCCCTGAGCACCAAGCCAACTGAGGCACTCTCGGCTCGGGATAGCCTACCCGTACGTAAGTGGACAAAAACTTAGTCTTCCCTCCCAATAGTGCCGAACTAAAGAACGGTCCAACAAATTGACTTAGAAGTTTCCAGCTACAGGGGTAATAGGCTGTTTTTACGATGTAGCGTCCCTGTGTATTGGTTGCAGTGTAATAGGTAGGTGAACCACTGTAAGGATTGCAAGAGCCTTGAGCCAGCCCTGAATCTCTCCACCACCCTAAACAATAATTAGCGGGTAAGTTTGAAACCGAAATTTTGTTTCCTGTACTACCAGGACATACTCGCGGAGAGGTAATAAGGCTTTGTGCTTCAGCTGTTAGCATGGCTGCAAAAAGTACTGTGGCAATCATCAGCCCGAAGAACTTCGCGGGGGGGAAAGAGTGTA
>CAZRQL010000018.1:0-74369 GCA_964602415.1 uncultured Roseobacteraceae bacterium | reverse complement strand
ATGCGTTTTTGAGTCATTCATTGTGCCTTTCAAAAACTCAGGCGGAGCTTAAACGCGCTTGGTATGCCTGAAATAATGGAAGAGATTGGGTTATTTCACGGGCTGATGGTTTAAAGTTTGCGCAGCAGGCTTTCCATAGATACGCGCTCATATAGCCATTGTTTGAGTCCTGCAAGGGGTACGGTTTGCTGGGCGGTGGTATCGCGGTCGCGGATGGTTACGGTGTCGTTTTGCAATGTCTCGCCATCGACCGTGATACAGTAGGGCGTACCAATCAAATCTTGGCGGGTGTACCGTTTGCCGATAGCGGCAGAGTCTTCGTAAAAGACCTTGAAGTCGTATTTGAGTTCGTTGAAAATCTGCATGGCTTTTTCGGGCATACCGTCTTTTTTGACCAGCGGGAAAATGGCGGCTTTGATGGGTGCGAGTGCAGGGTGGATTTTGAGGTAGGTGCGCGCTTTTTCGTTATCGCCTTCTCCAATTTTTTCGTGCGTCAGAGCGGCTGAAAGAACCATCAAAAACAGTCTGTCAGCCCCTATCGAGGTCTCCACCACATAAGGCACATAGCTTTGCTTGAGTTCGGTATCGTGGTATTGGAGTTTTTTGCGGCTATAGGTTTGGTGGGCAGAAAGGTCAAAATCGGTTCTTGAGTGGATGCCTTCTACTTCTTTGAAGCCGAACGGAAACTCAAACTCTATGTCCACGGCGGCATCGGCGTAGTGCGCGAGTTTTTCGTGCTTTTTGAATCGGAATTTTTCGGGTGCTATTCCCAGCAGTTTATGCCAAGCCATGCGGCCTGCTTTCCACTGATCAAACCATTCCAACTGGGTTCCGGGGCGCACAAAATACTGCATCTCCATTTGTTCAAACTCCCTCATTCTGAAGATGAACTGACGGGCAACCACCTCATTGCGAAAGGCTTTACCTATTTGGGCGATTCCGAAGGGCAGTTGTTGGCGGGAGGTTTTTTGCACGTTCAAAAAATTGACAAAGATGCCTTGTGCCGTTTCGGGACGCAGGTAAATCTGGTCAGCATCGTCAGCCAAAGCCCCTATTTGCGTGGAAAACATCAAGTTAAACTGGCGCACTTCTGTCCAGTTGGCTGTGCCTGAAATCGGGCAGACGATTTTTTCATCAACAATAATTTGCCTGACTGTTTCAAAATCTTCTTTTTCCAATGCCCGGGCGAGTTTTTCTACCAACTCTTGGGCACGTTTTGGATTGGTGTTTTCTATTTTGGCGGCGGCTTCTTCTATGAGTACATCGGCGCGGTAGCGTTTTTTACTGTCGCGGTTGTCTATCATGGGGTCGTTGAAGCTATCTACGTGGCCGGAGGCTTTCCAGATGGTGGGGTGCATAAATATCGCGCTGTCTATGCCTACTACATCGTCGCGCAAGCGGGTCATAGCCAGCCACCAGTATTGCTTGAGGTTGTTTTTGAGTTCGACTCCGTTGTGTCCGTAGTCATAGACGGCTTGCAGGCCATCGTAGATTTCACTGGATGGGAAAACGAACCCGTATTCTTTGGCATGGGCAATTACGTCAGAGAGTGAGGCTTGTGACAAGGTTTGCATATTGCGATTTTGTGCAAAAATAATACTGCACTTCAAAATGCAGCCGCTTGGTTTTTGTTACATGAAATAAATTTTCAAAAGTACGGACATCGAGGCCAATGCCGTCTAAAACCACTTGAAAAACCGCCCAATTGCCGTGATGGCTTTGAAAGAAAGAGAAAAAATCTGAGGCCTTAGAAACCGCCTTGCCAGCAATGAAGCCACTACAATAGCTGCATCCCACCCAAACTCCTTGGCCTCAAAAGTCCCTTTGTCCAAGCCTAACAACTCCAGAAGCTCTTCAAAAAGATGAATCAGCGGATAGAAATTTATCAAGAGCAAAAAGCCATCAAATATGCGGCTAAAAAAGTTGGTATTGTCTTCAAATGCCGCAACGACCTTGTTTACATTGATTTTGTGAGTCAGGTAGGCAGCCTGCATGGTTTGCAGGCCTTTGTCGTCGAGTTGCTTGGGATTAGGCAGATAAAAAAAAATATCCCCATCCAACTGGATAAGAGTCTGATAGTCATATTTTTTTCCATTGCACTCAAAGGCAGTGGATACCTCGACAGCACCTTTGGCAAAAAAGGTACGCATGATTTTGGCGGCATAAATCGGCCCTTGTACAGCCTCTATGATTCGCTGTTTTCGCGATTTGTACCAATCTGCTACCTTTTTGATATTCATCGTGTTACATTCAAGATGTTACTTAGACTTATTACGGCCTCTGCTGACAAATTTTTCGGCCAGACTGGTTACCATATTAAACAGCATAGACCAAATCTTGGTTGAAGAAGAAATAGAGTCGTTGTGTATGTTGAGCACGATACTCTTGACGTTGTCCGGTAACTGGATAAAGTCTTTGGTGATGTAAGACGTTATGTCTCCATCAATTTGTATGACAGTCTGTAAATAAACTTTTTGAGAACCCAGTTCCCATGTTTTTCTGATGAGTGAGATTTGGTCGGGACTCAAATCAAGGTCGTCTATGGCATTGATGTCTTCGTAAGAAATATCATTATTCCAGCCTGCGGACTGAATCTGCGAAGGATAAGGCTGGTGCGCCGCGAGGTCTTCGGGTATGATGGCATCCATGGAATACCCGATGCCCTGAGTCTCAACGTCTTTGACTTTTTCTTTGCGCAACACTTTAAACATACCCACTATCCCCGCCGAAAGAGTTTGCAACCTTAGCATCATATTAAGCTGGTTTTCAAGCTCTTCTTTTTTCTTGGGGTCGCTTTCTTTTTCGTACTTGCCTTTCAAAAAAGCCTGACCGGTACGCGCTGCTTTTCGGATTTCGGAGAAAGAGAACTCGCCCCCAAACCCCCATCTGAGCATCACGGGCGGGGTTTCGCCGGCGGGAAAGGCCTGAACTGTATCCTTAGCCATGTAAGCCACACCGTACTCGATAAGAGCCTCTCTAAACTCTTCGGCGATTTCTTGTAAAGCTACCCGGCGTACAGAAGGCATTTTGCCGCTGTCCACATCGTTTTTGACTATGGTCGTAATTTCAAGAGCCAATAAGTCCCCCATAAGGGTCTTAACAAAATCTGAACCTTTTCCTAACATGATAAATTATTTAGGTTCAAATGATTACTTAACAAATCCATCTTCATCTGCCAGAGGCTCTGCCGAAGTATCGTCTATGTTTTCTTCGTTTACTTTGACATTTTTGGACGAACGGAACAGTTCAAACAATTGCATAATGGCTCTGATATTGCCCTGCACAATCTCATGGCCTTTCTCTTCTTTGCGGGCGTGAAAATCCCTCACCCATGCGTATTTGTCTTGCATGATGTCGTTGGATATGCGGGTGGTGATGTCGCCGTCTATCAAACTCATATCAGTAAAAATCATACGAAACTCGCCATCGCGTTTGGGCTCAATATTCTCATCATCAATGTAATTGAAATCACCCACGATGGTGCGGATGTTCAACACAGTCAGGTCACTTATTTTTTCCTCAATCCGATTGACGAAATCGGAAAACATATTGCGCTTTTTTTCTATGTCGGCCATGAGATTAGATTTTACTTTGCCAAAAAAAAGAACCTTTGGCCATTTTCACAAATAAATTTTACAACCCGATGCTTTTATTTGCTCTGATTGAATGTGTTTTTACACTCTTTTTTACGCAAATTACTGATAAAAAGAAGATTAATATTTTTTTATCCACACTCCAATATCCACAAAGAGGCATTTTTATACACAACAACAATCAATTAGATACCGCTTTTTCCAAATGGTTTTGGCTTGACAAGCAAACGGGAAAAATCTCTGAGCCTATTTTTGCCGATAGCTTGGGGGTGGACAAGGGTAAGATATGGGCACATAGAAAGGGACGAAAATATGAAATTCATAAACTGCCCACAAAACAGAGTGCCACTCTCATGCCTAAATATCAAGTCTTTGAAAAGGAAGGCTTAAAAGGCATTACATCTGATTTGCAAGTGTTTATTAGTCCCTACTTTGATGAAATAATTCTCAGAGACAATTATTTTTTGTTTAGAGAAAACCTGATTTGGGGACTTGCCGATTACGCGGGCAAGCAGCTGTATTACCAGTTGAGCCGACAACCCGACACCATAGCACAGGCTCTTGTTTTTGAGGAAAATAAAAAATACGGCCTTTTGGGTTCTCGTGGGCAATTGCTGCTTAGGGCTGTTTGCGATAGCATCAAAGCCACTTCAAAAAAAGAGTATGCCAAAGCCTTTCAAAATGGCAAGTTTATTTATATTTACTTAGAAAACAGTTCTTTGCTTGAGTTTAAGCCTTATGCCTTTGAGCCTTATGATTTGCCGGATGAAGTAGGGCTCGTTCGTTTTGCTCAAAAAGGGAAAGTAGGTGCGGCTCTTTGGTCGGGGCAGGTGAGCATTTTCCCACATTATACCTATTTGAGCACTACCCAAAACGGACTTATCATTTTCAGTTTGAGAGACTTGTACGGCTTAATGAACACAGCGGAACAAGTGCTGGTGCAACCTTCTTTTGAGCGGATTGGCAGGTTTTATGGTGAGTATGCCCCTGCCAAGCAATCAGGTAGGTGGGGGCTCATTGACAAAAACGGGCAATGGGCTTTGAGAAACGAATATGATACCATAATCATCAGTCAGTCAAATAATTGGATTGTTTCAGTCAATCAAAAAAAAGGTTTTTGGACGAAAGAATTGAATGGCGGTGCGCCACCGATTTTTGATGGCATCGAAGACTTGGGGCAAAATAGATTGCTTGTTTTCAGGCAGGGAAAGTATGATCTCAAAACGTACAGAAACGAAAATTTACTTACTGATTTTGAGGTTTTTAAATCTTTTGACGGGTGTGCTTTTTTTGGAAATTTTCTACAAGACTAATTTTTTGTTTCTTCGGCTTTTATCATCTCGAGCCTGAATCGCTTTTCGAGTTCAATAAGTGCAGGATTTTGTTGGGCGAGTTCGGCAAATCGGTCTTCTGGGGTTATTTCTATGGTTTTGACTCTGTTTTCTTTGATTTGATAATCGAGCTCGATGAGGTCGTTTTCCAATTTTTCTCTGAGTATAGACAAAATGCTTTGTTTTTGTTGTTCAAAATCAGGTATTTGGTCTTCGCTACTGAGTAATACGTTGGCGTTGCCGGGACCGCTTTTGACCACCTCAATCCCCGAAAGCGATTTGGGCAACCTAAGTTGTTTCCAGACCTGTTGAAGTGAGTTTTCTTCCAAGTCTTTGAGGACTTTGTTTTTTATCGGTTCATTTACAGAGGGTTGTTCTTTTTTTTGAACAGGTATTTGTTCTATGTTTGAGTACACCTTTGGGGTTGTGGGCAAGTTAAGAAGTTTTTCAACTTTGACTTGCTGCTCAATTTCAGAGACTTTGCTATCGGGCTGTTGGACTACTTTTTTTTTTCCAGTGTGGCCAGCGTGATGACTTTGTCCAAATGGGCTATTTTGAGCAAGGTCAATTCAATCAAAATGTTGGGGTCTTTGACATTTTTGAGGTTCAATTCGCATTGCGAAAGCATATTGATAGCCGAAAGCAAAAAGGCAGGCTTGGTTATGGCGGCTTGTTTTCGGTATTTGTCGCGGATACTGTCAGCGACTTTGAGCAGTTTGAGCGTGGGTTCATCTCTGCTTACCAGCAAGTTGCGCAAATGAGCCGCTAGACCCGAAAGGAAATGCAAGGCATCAAAACCTTTGGAAAGAATTTCGTCGAAAGTCAGCAATATTTTGGCGGTGTCGCCATCCAAAAAGTACTGCGTTAAATCGAAAAAGTAATCGTAGTCAAGGATGTGTAGGTTTTCGATGGTGGCTTTGTAGCTGATTTTGCGGTCTTTGGAAAAAGTAACGATCATATCAAAAAGCGAAAGGGCATCCCGCATAGCCCCATCGGCTTTTTGGGCGATGAGGTGCAAGGCTTCGGTTTCGGCTTCTATCGCTTCGGCAGAGGCTATTTTTTTGAGTTGATACACAATATCCTCAATCCTAATCCTATTGAAATCAAATATTTGACATCGGGACAAAATGGTAGGGATGACCTTGTGTTTTTCGGTGGTGGCCAAAATAAAAATGGCATAAGGCGGCGGCTCTTCAAGTGTTTTTAGAAAAGCGTTGAAGGCCGCATTTGAGAGCATGTGCACCTCGTCTATGATATAGACTTTGTATTTGCCCACTGCCGGCGGAAATCGTACTTGCTCAACGAGGTTGCGAATGTCATCTACAGAGTTGTTGGAGGCAGCGTCCAACTCAAAAATATTGTAGCTGGAGTCTTCGTTCCCACCGCCGTTTATCATCTTAGCCAAAATCCTTGCGCAGGTTGTTTTGCCCACGCCCCGAGGGCCACAAAATAGAAAGGCTTGCGCCAATTGCTTGGTTTCTATGGCGTTGAGTAGCGTAGTGGTAATATGCTGCTGCCCCACCACCAAATCAAAATTGTCGGGGCGGTACTTGCGGGCTGAGACAACAAAGTTTTTTTCCATTTCGCTACAAAACTAAAATCTTATTCTCATTTATACCAAAAAGTGAGATATGATTTTGCAGTTGTCCATAAATAACTACCCAAAATGTTACATCTATTGATAAGTTCAAGAAAACAAAATAGGAACAAATGGCGGTAGATTAAAATTGTAAATTTGAGCGGTCAGAAATAACACTTAAAGACAAATGACTTTTGAAGAAAAATACATAAATAAAATTATTAACGGTGACAGCTTGACTGTTATGCGAGAAATGCCGGACAATTGCTTAGATTTGGTTGTTACTTCACCGCCCTACAATCTGAAAAACTCAACCGGAAACGGTATGAAAGACGGACGTGGTGGAAAGTGGGCAGGTGCCGCATTGGTAAACGGTTACAGCCACCATGACGACAATATGCCACACGAAGAATATGCCGAGTGGCAATACAACTGCTTAAAAGAAATGTTCCGACTAATTAAAGATGACGGAGCAATTTTTTATAACCACAAGTGGAGAGTTCAAGACGGGTTACTTCAAGACAGACAAGACATAATCAGAGATTTACCTGTTAGACAAATTATAATTTGGAAACGAAAAGGCGGTATAAATTTTAATCCGGGCTATTTTTTACCAACTTACGAGGTAATTTACCTTATTCCAAAACCAAACTTCAAACTTGCACCAAAAGCCAACGCCTATGGTGATGTATGGGAGTTTAAGCAAGAGATGAAAAACGAACACCCTGCACCATTTCCAGTCGCTCTTATTGACAGAATAATTTCTTCTACAACCGCACAGACTATTTTAGACCCATTTATGGGCAGTGGAACGACAGCAGTTGTAGCAATGGGACACAAAAGAAATTATATCGGTATTGAGTTATCACCCGACTATTGCAAGATGAAATATAAATTGGGCGTTACCCTGCCTTTTCAAACGCACAATTCAAGGCTAAGTCAGGGTCGGGCTATTCGCTACAATCTTTTTTCTCAACACACAATTTCTAAGGCGGAAAAAAGGATTTTCACTTCTATCTCTAACGCAGCTTAAACCGAACATTTATGCAAAAGCAAACAGAAGAAAATATCATAATTGAAATTTGTAATCACTGTGGCAATGATGTTTCCTATGGTTCAGGAAGATTTGTAAATAGAGTTGTAGATTTTAATGACATTATTACGAGATTTGAAAACAACTTAGAATTTCCTTTAGGGGATTTTGTTTGTGAAGAATGTGATAATAATTCAATAACAGGCAATGAATAATTCAATTTCAGAAAAAATAATTGAAGACATTTTAACTTCTGATAAATCTATTTTATCCGAGATTCTTTCTTTGAATTTTTCAGATTTGAGTTTGATAGCAAGACAGAAGATAGTTTCATCAGGGAAACTTGATATGCTTTATCTTCATAAAGATGAAATGCTTTTGATTGAATTAAAAGTTGTTCCTTTTTATAAGGAAGTAATTACTCAAATCAATAATTATGAAATTGATTTGCTTTCTCTGCAAAATCAAAACAAACTAATTAAGTCAACCATTAGAAAAATAATTGTTGTTACAGGTGCAACAGAGAATGATTACAAAGTTTGTAAGGAGAATAAAATTGATTTGATTGTCTATAAGCCTGAAATTATTTTATCTAAATTCTACGAAAACTTTAAAGAGCTTTCTTCTTTTTTAAAAATTCAATCCGGTGATTATGGAGTTGTGAGATTAGGTTTGATAAAAAACACTCTTACTTATTTAGGAGAAGGTATTACTATAAAAGAAATTTGTAAACTTGAAAATAAATCAGAGAAGACAATACGAAATAAAATTTCTATTGCACAACTTTTAGGTTTAGTAAATAAATTCAAACAAACATTTTTCTTAACTGACTTAGGAAATCAATTTGTAGAATTAGGAGAAAAAATTGTTGATGATAGATTGAATCAAGAACAAATAGAATTGCTATCAAATTTTATAAAGGAGACTCCTTTCTTTTCTTCAATTACATATACAATCTTTGCTTTAATAGAAACAGTATTTGTTCTTTCAAAAAATTCTTATCCTGTTTCTAAAGATGCAGTTAAAGACTATTTTGTTAAGTCAGTTGGCAAAACAGAAACTTGGAGAGCAGACAGAGCAAGAGAAACGGCTACTTATATTTTTTCAAACTATGCTTGTGAATTGGAGTTTTTAGTAAAAGTCAATAATGAATTTTACATCACCCCAAAAGGGATTCAAGCAATTCTTCTTCTACAATTAAATCGTTCAATCAAATTAATTGAAAGTAGAAAATGATTGCTGAACAAGGTTGCATAGACAACGCAAGGCACGGAAATCACGGTGGTATTGGAAATACACTTGAAGATTTGCTGGGAATTGAAGAAAACAATTTACCAATTCCAAATGCAGCGGAATGGGAATTAAAAACACAAAGGTTAAATACTTCTTCACTAACGACTTTATTTCATATTGAGCCTTCGCCAAGAGCAGTAAAATTTGTTCCACAAGTTTTATTGCTAAAATATGGTTGGGCACACCAAGAAGCAGGGAAAAAATATCCTGATAATGAAATGAGTTTCAGGCAAACCATTCACGGACTTGCACCAAGCGACAGGGGATTTCAAGTTGTTATTGACCGCAAAAACAGAAAAGTTCAAATTTCGTTTGATAGCAGTAAAGTTGCAGAAAAACATAGTGAGTGGCTAAAACAGGTAAAAAAAAGAGTTGGATTAGTACAGCTTGACCCACAACCTTATTGGGGTTTTGACGACCTTTCAAATAAAGCAGGAACAAAATTGCTAAACTGTTTTTACGTTCAAGCAGAAGTAAAAAAAGCAGACGACAGAGAATTATACAGATACAGCAAAGTAATGATGCTGCAGAAGTTCAACTTTGACGGTTTCTTAAATCAAATTGAGAAAGGAAACATTTTAGTTGACTTTGACGCAAGAACCGGACACAATCACGGAACAAAATTCAGAATGAGACAAAATTGTTTGCCGGAACTTTATGAAAAAGTAACTGTAATTGTCTAAACTAAATTACTTGTAAAAGTATTGGTTCAGCATTTCACTTGATGTTCCTGTATAGATTCCATGAAATAGCTACTTTTACAGGCAAATTTTGTCTTTTCCATAGTTACACCCTTTTGCCGCCATGACCCATGCCCAAATCAAAACAAGTAGGTTGCTCCACGAGCGTAAAGGGCGCAAAGAGTTGGGGTTGTTTTTGGTGGAAGGGGAGAAAAATGTAGCTGAATTGTTCACATCTGACTTGGAGATAGCAGAACTATTTGCTACTGAGGTTTTTTTCGCCAAGTACGGCTGCAAGGGTATCGAAGCCAGTAGCGACCAACTTGCCCGTGCAGGCACATTGCAAACCAATACTATGGCTTTGGCATGGGTCAAGTTGCCTGACTATAAGCTCCAGGCGGTTGGGGGGATAGTGATAGCGTTGGACGGTGTATCCGACCCGGGCAATGTCGGAACTATTTGGCGAATAGCCGATTGGTTTGGCTGTAAGCAGGTATGGCTTTCTGCTGGTTGTGCCGATGCTTTTTCGCCCAAAGTGATTGGGGCTTCTATGGGGGCTTTTGTACGGGTTCGCGCTGTGCAGGTGGATTTAGTTTCGGCTATCAAGGCCGCTCAAGCACATGTTTTTGCCGCACAGATGAGCGGAGAGTCGGTATTTGCGGTTGATTTCCCAAAAAATTTCGTGTTGGTGATGGGAAGCGAATCGCATGGCATTAGCGAGCCAGTCAGTAGGCTATGCCCCCAAACCCTGACCATTCCTCGTATCGGGCAGGCTGAATCCCTCAATGTCGGTGTGGCTTGTGGTATCATAATGGCGCAAGCCTGCAAAACAGTAATTTGACATATTGAATAGCCAAAACAACATTTTAACTTCCAAAATCTCGTGGGGTGTCTTACCAGAGGTATTTTGTAATTTTGCGGCATGAGAGTCATTGTTTCGGGTGGAGGTACAGGTGGGCATATTTATCCGGCCATAGCCATAGCACAGGCTTTGCAAAAGATTAATCCTGATACAAAGGTTTTGTTTGTGGGTGCCAAAGGCAAGATGGAAATGGAAAAAGTCCCACAGGCCGGATATGAGATAGTTGGTTTGTGGATTAGTGGCTTTCAGCGCGGGAAGGTTATGGCCAACCTGCTTTTGCCTCTTAAAATAATGGTTTCTCTTTCAAAGGCTCTTTGGTTGGTTTGGAAGTTCGGGCCTGATTTGGTGATAGGGACGGGGGGCTATGCCAGTTGGGCGGTAGTGTTTGCCGCCGCCATTAGTGGGCGCAAAATATTGCTCCAAGAGCAAAACAGCTACGCCGGACTAAGCAACCGCTTTTTGAGCCGTTGGGCGCAAGTGGTTTGTGTGGCTTATCCAAATATGGAAAAATATTTCCCCCGCACCCCTGTTGTTTTTTGTGGCAATCCTATCCGCAGCGATATAGGCAAAGGATTGACAGATAGAAATTTAGCTTTCAGTAAGTTTGGTTTGTCGCCTCACAAAAAGACCTTATTGGTGTTGGGGGGTAGTCTGGGTGCTCGTACCATCAACCGCGCAATGGCTCGGGCTATAGACAAAATTTTGTCAACAGGTATTCAAGTTATTTGGCAAACCGGAAAATTTTATTTTGATTCGCTCAATAAACAAATTAAACCTCACCCTAATCTTGTGCTTATGCCTTTTATTGCGGAAATGCCCTTGGCCTATGAAATGGCCGATTTGATTGTCTCACGTGCAGGCGCGCTGTCCATATCTGAAATATCGGTTGTTGCTTTGCCTGCCATCCTCATCCCTTCGCCCAACGTAGCGGAAGACCACCAGACCCAAAACGCCAAAGTACTTGCCGACAATGGGGCTGCAATTTTGGTGTCCGACCACCTTGCAGAGTCGGTTTTAGAAGGCGAAATCTTAAATCTCATGGATGATGAGCCTAAAAGAAAGAAACTTAGTGAAAACATAACTCTATTTGCCAAGAAAGATGCTGCTGCTCAAATAGCGAAACTTTCCGCCAGGCTTATGGTTGATAGTTTTTGAAAATACGATTGGTGATGACGAATCTTGCTGGTTTTCAATTTTTTTACTTCATCGGTATCGGGGGTATTGGCATGAGTGCATTAGCACAGTGGCTAAAAGCGAAAGGCAAACAGGTTGCAGGGTATGACAAAACACGCACTTCTCTTTGTCAAAAACTTGAAAATCAAGGAATTGATATACACTACCAAGACAGTACTGATTTAATCCCTCCAGAGTTTCTGGACAAAAACACCACTTTGGTTGTTTATACCCCTGCTGTTCCTCAGCAGCATAGCGAACTTGTGTTCTTCAAGGACAATGGTTTTACTGTTGTCAAGCGGGCGGAACTGTTGGGTTGGGTGAGTAGGGACAAGTTCACGATAGCCGTGGCCGGCACGCACGGCAAAACCACCACTTCAACCTTGCTTGCCCATTTACTCAAATCATCGGGACTGAATGTAACCGCTTTTTTGGGAGGCATTTCTGTCAATTACCAGAGCAACTTGTTGTTGGCACAGGGCGATGGGCAAGAGATTGTCGTGGTAGAGGCCGATGAGTTTGACCGCTCCTTCCTTCAACTCAGCCCCAACATGGCGATTGTAACTTCAACCGACGCAGACCACCTCGATATTTACCAAAGTGCAGACCAACTTTTAGATGCTTACCATAAATTTGCAGGCTTGGTAAAACCCAATCACTTGTTTGTTAATGAAAAAACTAACTTAGATAAAACTAATTGTTTGATTTATGGATTTCAAAATGCCCAATTTCAGATAATTGAATTGAGTTATCAAGAGTATAACTTTAATTTTTCAATCCGCACTTCGGATAAAGTTTTGGGTGGTTTGCAGCTCGGTATGCCCGGTTTTCACAACGTGGAGAACTGTACGGCTGCTGTTGCCGTAGCTTTGCGGCTTGGGCTTAGCGAAGAGGCTATCAGACTGGGAGTGAGTACCTTTAAGGGAATTAAACGTCGTTTTGAGTTTGTTTACAAGGGCAGCGATGTGGTTTACATAGATGACTATGCACATCATCCTTCTGAGATAGAGGCTTTTATTACTTCGATGCGGGCAGTTTTTCCTCAAAGAGTTCTCACGGTAGTTTTTCAACCGCACCTCTTTACGCGAACCCGCGATTTTATGGATGGTTTTGCCAAGAGTTTGTCTTTGGCCGATAGGGTCATCTTATTGGAGATTTATCCGGCTCGCGAATTGCCTATAGAGGGAGTTGATTCTCAAGCACTTTTGCAAAAAATCCCACTTGAGCACAAGTATTTGGTTTCAGATGCAGATTTGGTGGAATTTTTGATGAAAATGGAGTTAGATGTATTGGCTACTGTTGGAGCGGGTGATATTGATAGATTTGTTCCTCTAATAGCCAAAAGTTTAGAAAACAGATGAGGAACTATCGTAAATATTTATTGCTTTTTGTTGTTTTGGCCATTTTTGGTATGGCAAACATATCGGTCTATGATAAAAAAAGCCAATCTTTGGATATTAGGATCAACAAATACAAGGGTCGGAGTTTTGTGTCTGAAAATGAGATTAAAAAGTACATAGAAACCATTCGAGCAGAACATCCTGAGGTGTTGATGCAGGGTTCTTTTCAGCCGGGGATTTTGGAGGAGAGCCTCAGAAGTTTGGATTATGTCAAAGAAGCACAAGTCTCTAAAGATATTGCAGGCAGGCTGGTTGTGGATATAGAGCAAGAAGCACCGCTTGCTCGGGTAATATCTTCTAAGGGAGGTTTTTATATCACGGACGAGGTTCGTTTGCTTCCATTGTCTCAGTTTTATACACCTCGTGTGGTGGTCATAACCGGCAGAGGAGCAGATAGTTTGGCGAAGGCATCTTTTCTTGCCAATCCTGAAGGTATTAAGTTTATTAACTTTCTGTTTACCATAGACAAAGATGCTTTTTGGAAGGCACAAATCACCCAAATCGAATTTACTGAGACCTTTGAAGTCCGCCTTCACACCCTTGTTGGTAACCATACGGTCGAACTGGGCAGGCTGGAAAATTTAGATATTAAATTTGACAAAATCTCACAGTTTTATTCAAAAATTATCCCCTCAAAAGGTTGGCAAGCATACAAGAAAGTAAAAGTGCAGTTCGACGGCCAAATTGTATGTGAATAACTCTCAATTACTGTTTTGTGAGTCTAAACTCTCATTGAGAGGCGTTAAAAAAATAATTGAAAACCAAAGTGTTAGTTTGTGTTCCCTTACTTTAAGTAAGCGTGCGAGTATTTTTTTGATATTTTTTTCGTTAAATTGGTATCAATAGCAAAATATATTCTTACATTTGCAAGGATAGCCTTGTTTTTCAAGTAGATATAAAGACTTTTTTTATTAGTTATCAAACAATTAAATCACAGGACTTAAATTGTATCTTTAATTCTTAAACTATGATGCCAAAAGAAGACAAAATTGTCGCAGGATTGGACTTAGGAACTACTAAAATTTGCGCCGTTGTTGGTAAGATGAACCAGTACGGAAAATTAGATGTCATTGGGTTTTCTAAAACAAGTTCTGAAGACGGTATTCGCGATGGTACTGTTTTAAATATTCAAAAAACAGCAGATGCCATTACCAAAGTAATCAAAGAATTAGAAGAGAAATACAACATAGTCATAAGTTCGGCAAACGTTGGCGTTGCAGGAAACAGCATCAACTGCTTTCAGCGCACCCACGGGATAGCCCTAAAACATATTGATTCTCAGATTACCAGAGATGATATCTCCAGGCTCAGCAGTGAGATGAACAGTACGCTTATTGAGCCCGGCTCTCAAATTGTGCACATCATGCCACGGACTTATACTATTGATTATCAGACAGTAGTAAAAGATCCCATAGGAATATCAGGCAAGCACTTAGAAGCAGAGTTCAATATCATCACCGCCAAAGCCAATAATATTAATAATATTAAGCGTTCGGTTGAGTTAGGTGGTTTGAAGATAGACAGTTTGATTTTAGAGCCTTTGGCCTCAAGCATATCTGTATTGAGTGAAGATGAAAAAGAAGCAGGTGTTATACTTATTGACATCGGAGGAGGTACTACTGATATAGCTGTTTTTCAGGATGGTATCATTCGGCACACAGCGGTTTTACCTTTTGGGGGAGATATCATTACCAAAGATATTAAAGTGGGTTGCTCGGTACTTTACTCTCAAGCCGAATTGCTTAAAGTCAAACACGGCAGGGCTTTGCAAATAGAAGCCCCTTATGAGGTGATTGCCATAGCCGGAGGCAAAGATCGCCCCGGCAAAGAGATTTCTTCGTCCAACTTGGCGGCCATAATCGAAGCCAGAATGATGGAAATCATCAAATTTGTTTTGGCCGAAATCAAAAAAACAGACCCCAATACTCAAATTAGAAATATCGTGCTTACGGGTGGAGGCGCCAAACTCAAGCATATTACTCAATTGTTTGAGTATGTTACCCACATGGACACGCGGATAGGCTTTCCCAATGAGCACTTAGGTTCTACGGTGGCAGAAGAGATTAAAGAGCCTATGTATGCTACGGCAGTGGGTTTGGTATTGGCTGGGTTTATTTCTGTAGATCAGCGTGAAAATCAATGGGAAAACTCTCGCAACCAACCCAAAAAATCACATTCACAAACTTCAAAAGACACAAGCAAATCAACAGGAAAAAGCTTTTTTACTGCTATTGCCGATAGTCTCAAATCCCTGCTGACAGACGATTTTAAAGGAAAAGAAGATTTTAAGTAACACCCCATGAGTATGAATACAATATATGAATTTGATGTAAAAAGTACCACTCCCAATAGCATTATCAAAATAATTGGGGTAGGTGGTGGAGGCGGCAACGCTGTAAACTATATGTATGAACAAGGGATCAAAGGGGTTGATTTTATTCTTTGTAACACCGATAACCAAGCCCTCAAAACCAGTCCGATTCCTTACAAAATCCAGTTGGGATCTGCCCTCACAGAGGGTCTGGGTGCGGGAGCCAACCCCGAAAAAGGCAAAACTGCAGCCTTGGAGAGCAAAGAAGAAATTCGTCAGATTTTGAGCCAGAATACTAAAATGGCTTTTATTACCGCTGGTATGGGCGGCGGAACAGGTACAGGAGCAGCCCCCGTAGTGGCAGAAATTTGTAAATCGCTCGACATACTCACGGTAGGCATTGTTACCATGCCCTTCCAATTTGAAGGTAAACCCAAAGAAACCAGAGCAAAAGCAGGGATAGAGGAGCTTAAGAAGCACTGCGATACGGTATTGGTCATACTCAACAACCGCATACTTGAATATTTTGGAGGCAAAACAGCCGTTAAAGAGGCTTTCAATCAAGCCGACAGCGTACTGAGCAAAGCAGCAAAAGCCATTGCGGAGATTATCACCGTAGAAGGCTTGATAAACGTTGATTTTGAAGATGTAAAAACCGTAATGAAAGACAGCGGTGGAGCTGTTATGGGGTCTCACACTTGCGAAGGAGAAAACCGTGCTTTGAGGGCGGCAGAAGGAGCCATCAACTCTCCCCTACTCGACAACACCAACATCAGGGGCGCAAAGAAAATATTGCTTAGCATTGTAGCCGGCAATGAAGACGACTTCCAGATGACTGAGCTTGAACAGATTACCGGTTTTATACAAGAAAGAGCTGGGGATGATGCCGAAGTTATTTATGGGCAGGCTTATGATAAATCAATAGGCAACGCTGTGAGTGTTACGGTCATAGCAACCGGATTTAATTTGCCAAATCAAGCTGAAAAAAATTCGTCTGCCAAGCCCTTAGCCCAATCTGAAAAAGTACCTACTGTCATTGACTTAGCTACAGATAAGAAAACTACTCCCGTCTATAAACCTACCCCAATACCAGGCACAGACTTTTTTCCGGGGGATGATGAGAGTGATGACAACATTTCGGATTATTTCCCGAATCCTGCTGAAGTTCCTCAGGCAAATCCCTCGGTACCCCGCCCTGCTCAAATCCCGCCGATTACTTTAAACGGAGATTACGAAATAATGCCTCCCAAAGCATCAAAGGCTGATATCAGAAAAAAATATGATTCTACTTTTGGCGGCCAACAGTCTAAGCCTATTTCAGATTACAGTCCAGAGGAGATAAAGCACATTCGAGAGCAGCCCGCCTATCTTAGAAGCGGTGGGCTTCCTGCGGAGGATACCAAGCCGACTGTTCGATTGTCAAAAGTCTATTTGGTAAACGATAACGAAATGTCTGAGAACAATCGTTTTTTGCACAACAATGTAGATTAAAGAATTATTATTAATTTCTTAATTTTCAAACCTAAATTTACATACTTGCTTCGTTTAACTTTGGATGTTGAATGTAGCAAGATGAAAACTTTAGGTTTACTTTTTTTGTTAATAACTCTTTTGAGTTCAGCGTTTTCTTGGGCGCAGGCGCCGGAAAAAGATAGGAAGAAGCAAACCTCGCTTCTACTCAAAAAACTCAACGCCACCGACACATCCTCTCTTCTTACCTTACCCGAGATACCGTTTGATTTTATCAACGTTAATTCCTACTACAGGAATGAATCAAAACTGGCTGAAATTGAACGTTTCAGAAAAAATAAGCAGTGGAAAGAAATGCAATACCTTCTCACTGTTTATATTGCCCAGTTTGGCCCCATAAATTTTGTAAAAGATCTGGATTTGATATGGAAACTGGCAAGGCTGGCAGAATACAACAACAACCTTAAGCTGGCCAAGGAAATGTATCGCTTGATATTCAAGCATTTTAGAGGTGCTACCAATTCCATGTTGGATCATCAAACTTCTCTGCAACAGGCTTTTAGACACTACGATTCTTTGGTTAGATTTGAGAAGCCGCTCTATACAGATTTGGAATACTACTATGAAATGGTAGAAAAGCGCAAGCTCATTGACACCCTGCGCCCGCCCCGAAAGGTACTCACTGATCTGGGCGAGGAAATTAATTCACCTTTCGATGATTATGGGATAAGCGTAGCAGGGGAAAATGACGATATCATGCTTTTCAGCTCCGACAGAAACCAAGATTCGGCCACCATACTCCGAGACGTAAAGCCGCGATGGGTAAACGAAGACATATTTATTGCTCGAAAAGACAGCTATGGCGATTGGACGGCTGCCCAACCATTGGATGATATCAACACAAACTACAACGAAGGCTCGCCCTGCATGTCAAGAGATGGACAAACTTTATTTTTTGCTCGCTGCTTTGCACCGGATGGCATGGGCGACTGCGATTTGTATGTGTCTTATTTGAGAGAGGACGGCAAATGGGGCAAAGCCCAAAATCTGGGCAAACATATCAACTCTTCGGCATGGGAATCGCACCCTGCGCTGTCAAAAAACGAAGACACGTTGTACTTTGCATCTTCCAGGGTAGGCGGTTTTGGAGGCACAGATATTTACTTTTGTGTCAAAGACCAATCAACGGGCAAATGGGGCAAAGCCCAAAATATCGGCCCTATCATCAACACCCGAGCCAGTGAGGTAAGTCCTTTCCCGCACCCCAAATATGAGGTACTGTATTTTAGCTCAAATGGTCACTTGATAAACTTCGGAGACTTTGACATCTACAAATCTTACAATGTAGATGGAAAATGGACAGAACCTTACAACGTAGGCCCCTTAGTAAATGGGCCGGGTAGTGAGTTTTATTTCACCATAGACTCTGAGTCCAAACTCCTTTACTACGCCAAAACCCAAAAAACTGGCAGAAGAAAAAGCCTTGATTTGATGTCTTTTCCTCTGCCGATGGAAGCACAACCCAACGCAACTGTCAGATTTACAGGTCAGGTGGTGGAGCCCAGAACGGGCGAAGTGTTCAGAGGGCGGGTAACGGTGATTGATGTGTACGATGGCATAGAAATTATGCCCAAAATGATTGATTCTGAGGGCAAGTTTTACTTTGACCTTATCAATCACAAACAGTATCTTTTGGTGGTAGAAGGAGACAATTTTTTTAAAATCGAGGAGCTTTTTTATGTGGACGGGTCTATGGAGGTGCAAGTGCCTGCCACCAGTGTAAACAGCGTCATTACTTTTGAATCCATTGATTTTAAGCCCAATAGTTATGAAGTTTTGCCCGAGATGGAAAATAACCTGCATTTGGTGATAGATTTTTTACAAATGAGAGGACAGTTTAATCTTAAGATAACCGGACACACCGATTCAGACGGTTCAGCCGAAGCCAACCAAAAACTATCACTTTTGCGCGCGCAGGCCATCAAGAACTACATCGTAACCGTAGGAGGAATTGACGAGAGCCGAATCAAAATCGAAGGAAAAGGCAGTTCTCAACCGCTCATCAAAGTAGAAAAAACCGATGCAGACAAACGCAAAAACCGTAGGGTAGAGTTTAAAATCTATCGAGTGGACGAGTACGAAGAGCCTGAAAAAGAAAAAGAAGACACCCCTGTCGAAGAGAGCGATGAATAGCTAAAATTAGTGATTGTAAATATATTTTAACGCGGATTACGTAATAGAAATTTTTCTAATCTTTAACTCGTAATAAATACGCCCGATGCCGTAGGCATCATATATTGTATAGTCCGGGCTTTTCCCATCCCTAATCGGATGGATAGCTTATTCTCAATAATTTAAGCCTTAAATACGGTTTCTACCTATTGCTTAATTCGGAATAAATTATCAAATAGTTTTACACTCCGTAGTAAAATATAGTGCAAAAAAGTATTAGACCTCACAAAGATAAATGTCTTTCGGATTTTGCTTATTCCAAAAGACATTAAGAGTTTAAAGAGTTATTTTGTATTATCGAAAGCAATCAAATTGCCATTTAAATGCCCTTTTATTTGGGTAGCAACACATCCCCAATCACGTGAATCACTCCATTTGAAGTTTTAACAGTTCCTAAAATTTCAGTGCCATTTACTAAGGTTTTTTCTCCTGATTTTGAAATCATTACCTTGCCACCGTACACCATATCGTACTCCGCTCCATCCTGAAGCAACACGCCATCTAAAACACCCACATACGTGTGATAACCAAGGATATTCTCTAAATCCCCTTTTTTCTCTGGTTTTAACAAACTTTCCACCGTTCCGGCAGGTAATTTTTCAAAAGCTGCGTTGGTGGGCGCAAATACGGTAAACGGCCCTGCATTGCTCAAGGCATCTACCAAGCCCGCAGCTTTTACAGCCGTCACCAAGGTCGTATGGTCTTTACTACCAACAGCGACTTGAACAATATTTGGCTTTGAAACATCGTCTTTCACGCCCGACTGGCCTGTTAGAGGTACGGCATCGTTAGCGGTTGATGAGTTTGAGGATTCATTGGATTGATTGCAACCCGCAACCAACAATATTGATAAGGATAATAAAGTAAGTGTTTTTTTCATTTCCATAAAATTTAAAACAAATATAGAAACAGGATATGCTATTTTTTTATGATTCCAATCACAAAAACAGGAATTTAGTTTTTTAGTATTTTGATGATAATTGGGAGATTAATAAAATTATACTTCCCACAATGAGCAACAAGGAAGCCAAAAATAAAAATAAATTGATATGTGGCACAACAATATAGCTCAACGATAAAACACCTTGCAAACCCAACAACAATTCATTGAACAGAATGCCAACAACAAAAATAACGATACCAATAAAAGCGGTTTTATTCATTTTGGCGATTTCTGTCATAAAAGAGTAGGCGATAAGCAACAAACTGATAAAAGCCAATAGTACCAAATGCAGGTACGCAATGACAATTGGTCTGAAACCAAAGGCTAATTGACTAACCGCCGGCACTGTCGAGGCGAGTTGTAACCCAAACTTAACGCTACCGGCTGCTATTATGATAATCAATAGCCATTTTATGGGTGGTGTGATATTTTCTGATTTGATAACTTTTGACTTGTATCCATCAAATAGCAATAAGAACCACCCCATCGCTTGGACTGATGCAGCAATAGCAATAACTATTACAATCCATATTGGCAAATCCAACCACAATACCGATAATCCATAAGCAGGCAAGCAGCTAACAGCCAGCAATCGTAATGCCAAACGATTGGCAGTAAAATAACTGTGTAAATTGCCAAAATGACTAAATAGCAGCCCCATGCAGGCAAAGAAAAACCAACCGTTGTATTGGAAATGCAAATACCAATATACAGATGCCAAATAGGTGTGCTGCTCAAGGCTTTTGGACACCATCATATACATAAGCGATAAAGTGCCCAGGGTCGAAATCACCATGAAGATTAAAGAATATCTAAACCATTCAATCCCAACTTTATTGGGATGGTGTTTTGCATCTTTCCAAAATAATCTGGCAAATACAAAGGAGATAACAATCGATAAACTTGAAAAAAGAATAGAATAAAAGGCATACCCTTGTACGGCAAAGGCAACAAGCATACCCAATGCAATCATCCAGTTTGTCATCAATAAGTAGTTGTATAGCCTAATTCTTTTTTTATCAATTTTATCACCAAGACTATGTAATAAAAATAAAAATAAGGTTTGCGTAATCCATCCCCCAAATGCAAAGTGAGAGTGGGCATGTTGTAAGTTTTTTTGGTTGAGAAGCGGCAAGGAAAAGCCGATTTTGTAACGCATCAATACCCCCAATAAAGCAACCAAGAAGAGGCTAAAAAAGGATAGAACCATCCATTTTCTCAATACCTGTTTTTCCATATCAATAATATAATTTTCGATCAATTATTTCTAATTTACCTTTATTTTTTAACTTTATTAAGGTTCTGATGGTTGTTTCTACTCTAAGAGCGGTGTGGTTGGCTATTTGCTGCCGAGTCATAGGAATCAACACTTTTTTCTCTCCCAACTTATATCTTAATTTGTAGTAATTTAAAAAAGATAATATACGGGTTTCAGGGTCGCTGTTGACAATTATTTTAGCTGCAATAGCCTTACAATATGTACGGTTTGCCAAAAGTAGTATCATTTTATTTTGCAGTTGCGGGGACTCATCCAAAAGTTTTAAGAATGACTCTTTCGGGACTCTTAGGATTGTAGCGTTTTGGAGGGCTTCAGCCGTAGCCGGATAAGGGCTATTTAAAAAAACCGGCGGCTCTCCGAAACTTTCACCCTCATAGAATATACCCTGCGTAAACTCTCTACCTTCAGAGTTAATGTTAAACATTTTTACCACACCATCAATGATTTGATGATAATAGCGGGGTTGGTCGCCTTCGACAAATATTCGCTCCCCCTTTTTATATTTTTTTTCAATTCCAGCGTGTTCGTTAAGCAAACTTATATCAATAAACATACAATATTTTCTTTCCAAGCTATAGTTTTTTATCAAAAAAAACTATTTTTTTAATTTTATTTTTTTTATGATAAAAATCATTTTTTTATTTAAAAGTTTCTTTTGGTATATTTTAAAATTTTGTTATGTCATTTTTTATTAAGATGTGATAATTTTAATCGGTTACGCAACATAATTTTTATACATTCAGTTTAAATATTTTTCAAATTTTTATAGATAAATAAAACCAATTTTATGATTGCAGTCATAAATCAATTTTTTTAATATCAGTTCCTTTGTAGTGCTTAAATACACTTAAATGAACAACACATTTTATGCAGTCATAACTGCTTTCATCATTATAGTAACCTCCTGCGGCGGAGGAACTAAAAATCAAGGAAACAACGGTTCAACGGATGTTTCAAAAAGTGCCGGAAAAGATGTTAGCAGCTACGATCCCAGTCGTGGGGAAGGTAAATTTTCGGCTGACAATCTTGTATTGGGTGCATTGGACGAAGCAATGGCATCTAAAGGAGAGGCTGTTTCGGGCACTAAATGTATTTCTTGTCATAAACTCACAGATGAGCGTTTGGTCGGTCCGGGCTGGAAAGGCGTAACTGAAAGAAGAACGCCTTACTGGCTGATGAATTTTATCACCAATCCCAACCCGATGATTGATAAAGACCCTGAGTTGCAAGCCCAGTTGGAGCTTTGTCTTGTGCGGATGCCCAATCAAAACCTTGTTGATGATGAAGCCAGAAGCATACTGGAGTTTATGCGCAAAAATGATGGAGTTAAATAATTAAAAGGTAATTATAATTAATTATGAAAAAGATAAATTTTTTAATTGTATTGTTTACGGTGCTTATCGTGGTATCATGTAAGCCCAAAAATGCGGGCAACGCCATAAGCGGAGATGCTGCTTCAAAGGCTTACGTGCCACCGGGGAGCTATGACAAGTTTTACAATTTTGTTTCAGGCGGATTTAGTGGCCAGATGAGTGTGTACGGTCTGCCCAGTGGAAGGTTGTTTCGGGTGATTCCTGTCTTTTCGGTTGATCCTGAGAAAGGTTGGGGCTACAGCGAAGAAACCAAGCCCATGCTCAACACTTCGCACGGCTTTGTACCCTGGGATGATTTGCACCATATCGAACTCTCACAGACAGCAGGCGAAGTAGATGGCCGATGGGCTTTTGGCAATGGCAATAACACCCCTCGAGTCGCAAGGGTCGATCTGAAAACTTTCCGTACTGCCGAAATTATGGAGCTACCCAACAGCGCAGGCAACCACAGTTCGCCTTACGGCACAGAAAACACAGAGTACATTGTGGCAAGCACACGTTTTAGCGTTCCTTCAGATGATGCCAATGGAGATGTGCCTATTGATACCTACAAAGAGAATTTTAAAGGCCACATTAGTTTCATAAGTATTGACAAAAAAACTGGTGAAATGAATTTGGCTTTCCAATTGAAAACCCCCGGGGTAAATTTTGATTTGGCGCGTAGCGGAAAAGGAAAATCGCACGGATGGTTCTTTTTTAGCTGCTACAACACAGAACAGGCAAATACTTTGTTGGAGGTAAACGCTTCGCAAAGAGATAAGGACTTTATTATGGCGGTAAATTGGAAAAAAGCCGAAGAGTACATCAAAGCCGGCAAGGGCAAGAAGCAAAAAGTTCGCTACGCACACAATATTTACAATGAAGAAACGCACACAGCCACTTCTACCATCAAAGAAGAGGTTACTGTATTGGATATTGCGGAGTTCAAAGATATATGCTATTTCATGCCCTGCCCCAAGTCTCCTCACGGCTGCGATGTAGATCCCACAGGCGAATACATAGTCGGCAGCGGCAAATTGGCGGCACTCATCCCTGTATTTAGCTATGATAAAATACAAAAATCTATTGCCAATCAAGATTTTGATGGGGATTATTACGGAATTCCGGTACTCAAATACGAGTCAGTTTTGTATGGCGAAGTTAAAAAGCCCGGCTTAGGCCCCTTGCATACTGAATTTGATGGAAAGGGCTATGCCTACACTTCTATGTTTGTTTCTTCTGAAGTTGTCAAATGGAATATTAAAGATTTGACAGTGGTTGACAGAGTGCCTACATTTTATTCCGTAGGACATTTGTGTATTCCCGGGGGCAACACAGCCAAGCCTTTTGGGCAATATTTGATTGCATACAACAAAATCACTAAAGACCGTTACCTGCCAACAGGCCCAGAATTGACCCAAAGTGCGCAGATATACGATATCAGCGGGGAAAAAATGCAGATGATTTTGGATTTCCCAACCATAGGAGAGCCACACTATGCCAATGCAGCCCCTGCAGATTTAATCAGAAACAACGGCCAGTTGAAGATTTACAAAATAGAAGACAATAAACACCCCTATGCCGCCAAAGGAGAAGGCGAAGCAAAAGTAATACGCGAAGGCAATAAGGTGCATGTGTACATGACCTCTGTTCGCTCGCACTTTGCACCCGATAATATTGAAGGCGTAAAATTGGGTGATGAAGTGTATTTCCACGTTACCAATCTGGAGCAAGATTGGGATGTACCGCATGGCTTTGGTATCAAAGGAGCCAATAATGGAGAACTGCTTATCATGCCCGGAGAAACCACCACACTAAAATGGATTCCCGATAGAGTGGGTATATTCCCTATGTATTGCACCGATTTTTGCAGTGCGTTGCACCAAGAAATGCAAGGGTATGTTCGGGTATCTCCGGCAGGAAGCTCTCTACCAATCAGTTTCCACGTAGGTAGAAAAGCAGTTGCCTCCAAATAATCTTCTACTCAGGAACTATAAAAGAAGTAGAAATTCATTATATTTCTACTTCTTTTTTTATTAAAACCAATTAAAGTCATGAATAAAAATAAAATAACAACTATATCTAAAATTTTGCATGTTTTAAGTGCAATTCTGCTAGTTATTTCCATATTTATCCCTATTTGGCGGATAGAATTGGATGCTCCTCAATACCCTGAAGGGCTGGCTTTGCTCATTTATTCCAATAAACTCGGGGGAGATGTTGAAATTATAAATGGTTTAAATCATTATATTGGTATGCAAACTCTGCATGCTGAAAACTTTATTGAGTTTACGGTTCTTCCTTATATTATTGGTTTTTTTGCTTTGTTAATGGTATTTACGGCGGTGATTGGTAGGAAATGGTTGTTGTATGTTTGCTTTACCGCTTTTGCGTTGTTTGGCGTTTTGGCGATGGTGGATTTTTACCGCTGGAATTACAATTATGGGCACAATCTCGACCCACATGCTGCCATTATTGTTCCGGGGATGGCCTACCAGCCCCCTATTATTGGCTATAAACAGCTTTTAAACTTTGGGGCTTTCTCAATTCCCGATGCAGGCGGATGGTTGTTTATTATTTCTGGAATTATACTATTATTTACCGTTTTAATAGAGACCAACTCTTTGAGTAAGTTTAGAGAATGGAGACTCAAAAGTGCCTCGATTTTGGTGTGCATTTTTGTACTTGTTGGCTGCGGGCAAACTGACCCGGTGGCCATCAAATTGCATAAAGATAATTGCGATTTTTGCCAAATGACCATAGCAGATGGACGTTTTGCAGCGGAAATGATTACCAAAAAGGGAAGAGTGTACAAATTTGATGATATAAGTTGCATGTTGGGGTACGCCAGAGAAAACACAAAACACGAATACAGCCAATGGTTTGTCAATCAATATGACAGTAACAATATTTTGATTGATGTTAAACAGGCATTTTTTATACATTCTGAAGAAATACACAGCCCGATGGGCGGTAACGTTGCCGCTTTTGCCTCCAAACAAAATGCCGAAAAATACGCTATGAAATGGAATGCTGAAATTTTGAATTGGGAAAACATAAATCAATTCATTGAATGAAAATTGGATTGTTGCTCTTTATTTTTTATTTAATAACATTCAAACCTTATGCAGCAACGCTGTACGTAGGACAACAACACAGATTCAAAACCATTAAATCTGCCATCATTTCAGCAAGTTCCGGTGATACTGTAATTGTAGAAAAGGGCTTTTACAAAGAAGGCAATATTATTATAGATAAACCTTTGTATTTTCTGGGAAGAGATTTGCCGATACTTGACGGCGATAGGAAGTTTGAAGTATTGTCCATTAAGGCCAACCATGTAACGGTCAAAGGATTTAGAATACAGCACTCCGGTTATGCCACTTTAGACGACCCGGGTGGCGTGAAAGTCTATGAAAGCGAACATGTAACCATAATTGACAACTACGTTTATGATAATTTTTTTGGTATTTACATACAGTACAGCAAAAGATGTTTAATAAAAAACAATAAAATTATTGCTTTTGGAAAGCAAGAGCAGGAGATTGGCAACGGAATTCATTGCTGGAAAAGCGACAGCCTCCAAATTATCGGCAATTATGTAAAGGGCAATCGGGACGGCATTTATTTTGAGTTTGTTACTAATTCTGTTATTTGGCGCAATATATCAGTAAAAAATATCCGCTATGGATTGCATTTTATGTTTTCCAACGACGATGCTTATTTCTGCAACTTGTTTGAAAATAATGGGGCGGGAGTTGCGGTCATGTACACCAAAAATGTGGTTATGATGAACAACACATTTAAGGAAAACTGGGGCGATGCTTCTTATGGGATTTTGTTGAAGGATATTTCTGACTCTTACATCTTCAATAACCGATTTCTAAATAATACTTCGGCTATATTTATGGACGGGGCAAATCGAGTTAAAATAGAAAAAAACATTTTCCAAAGCAACGGATGGGGATTGAAAATTCAGGCAAGTTGTATGGACAACGAAATAATAAATAATAATTTTTTGGCAAATACTTTCGATGTCAGCACCAATGGAAGTTTGGTTCTCAATAAATTTGTTGCCAATTATTGGGACAAATACCAAGGTTACGATTTGAATAAGGACGGCATTGGCGATATTCCCTATCGGCCACTCAGTTTGTTTTCTGTTATTGTGGAAACCAATCCCCCTGCAATGTTACTGTTCAGAAGTTTTATGGTCTCCTTATTAGACAAATCCGAAAAAATATTACCAAGCCTCACGCCGGACAACTTTATTGACAATACCCCCTTGATGCGCTCAATTAAATTATGATATTAATTAAGGATATATCTAAACGCTTTGGCAAACTACAAGCACTCAATAAGATAAATCTTGAGTGCAAATCAGGAGAGTGTATTGCCTTGATTGGTCCCAATGGATGCGGAAAAACCACACTTATTAAAACCATTCTCGGAATGGTAATTCCCGACGAGGGGGATATTTTATTTATGGGGAAAAGTATCAAAAATGACTTTTCCTATAGAAGCCAGATAGGTTACATGCCCCAAATAGGCAGATACCCCGAAAATATGAGTATTGCTCAAGTGATTGAGATGATTAAAAATATACGTCAGCACAAAGATGACTATGATGAAGTGTTATACCATTATTTTTTGCTGCCAGAAATGAGAAATAAGCGAATGGGCACTTTGAGCGGTGGAACCCGCCAGAAGGTGAGTGCTGTCCTTGCATTTCTGTTCAATCCCGATGTATTGATTTTGGATGAACCTACCGCAGGATTAGACCCTTTGGCCGCTGAAGTGCTCAAAGACAAAATAATAGCAGAAAAACAAAAAGGCAAACTGGTGCTTATTACCTCACATCAGCTAAGTGAACTCGATGATTTGATTACCCAAATCATCTTTTTACATGAAGGCAATATCGTGTTTCATAAGCCAACCGAGACGCTCAGAGTCGAAACCGGTGAAAACAAAATATCCAAAGCCATCGCAACCATTCTGAAAAATCAAATAGCATGAATAGAATAACCCGCTTTATTATTTTAGATATTTTAAAAAATAAAATAGTATTGCTATATACCATCTTGCTTGCGGCCTTTTCTTGGAGTTCCTTCGCATTGGAAGACAGCAGTTCCAAAGGGGTTCTTACGCTTTTAAATATTATCCTGCTTATTGTGCCATTGGTTTCTATGCTCTTTTCCACTATTTATATCTACAATAGTGCTGAGTTTATAGAGCTACTCGTCAGCCAGCCCATTCAACGCAGCAAAATTTGGAAAAGCCTTTTTGTAGGGCTTGCCATAAATTTCTTATTTGCATTTTTAGTTGGTGCGGGCGTACCTCTTTTGGTGTTTACCGACATAACTATTGCAGTTATGATGACAGGTATTGGATGCATGGTTTCGGTTATATTTATTGCAATTTCTTTTTTGGCATCTATTTTAAGTCGGGACAAAGCAAAAGGCATTGGCATATCTATTTTGTTATGGTTGTATTTCGCGCTGCTTTTTGATGGATTGGTATTGTTTTTATTGTTCCAACTTTCAGATTATCCAATAGAAAATATGATGGTCGCTATTACCGCCACAAGCCCTATAGACCTTGCAAGAATATTGATTTTATTGCATTTGGACGTTTCGGCTATGATGGGTTATACAGGGGCTATTTTCAAAGATTTTTTTGGCACTGCAAAGGGATTGAGCACAGCATTTTTTTTGCTCGTTCTTTGGGTTTTTATTCCTTTTTTCTTCTCACTCAAAATTTTTAAACACAAAGATTTATGATTATAAAAGATTTACTCAGCCAATTGGAAGGCAGTACTCAGCCTGTTCTAAAGTCCCTTCGCGAAAATGACCAATTCAAAGTAATTGCAATTGGTTTTAAAAAAGGTATGGTATTAAAAGAACACAAAACAAATCTGCCTGCAAAGCTCACCGTATTATTTGGAAGCGTGCTTTACAAAGAGGGGACTAACAGCAAAATGCTCTACCAATATGATGAAACCGAAATACCGATACAAGTGCTTCATAGTGTAGAGTGTACCGAAGATGCACTTTGTATTTTAATTCAGGGTTAATTTTTTTAATCAAAGCACTCTTAGACACATCAATTTAGCTTTTTAAATCAGTTGAATACGCCTTTTCAGTGATGGTTTTTGACTCATAATAAAAATAATCAGTCCTTAACGCAGCGTACAGGAATGCCTGCGGTAGGATTGTTGCCCGTCCAATTTATATGACCCGTTGAATTGTAAGCAAGCGAAAAAAGATTAGACCCGTTAGTGCTGATATCATAATAACAATATAACTAAATACCTGTAAAACCGGGCGAGCGCACCCCCTTAGGCAATGCGGTGAAGCCCGTTTCGTTGGTCGCCCCTGTGTTTGGCGTTTTCCAATGGGTAGTATTGGTTTCCTTGATTAGACCCATATTTCATGGTATAGATGGCAAAAGAAACGACCAATCAGATTGTGTAGCAATATGTCAGCCTTCAGGAGCAATGTTTCGACTGTTATTTCTTGCATATCCGTTGTACAGTCTGCCAAAAACTTTACTACTCAAAGGCTCATGGTACCATAAGTAATATTGAGATTAAATTTTATTACCGTATCAGGTAGCGGAATTTTCATGATAGGTGTTTTGCTATTCTCTTCACCACAATTTATCATCAATATTACGGTGAAAATTATCAGTACAAGGAATCATCTGCGTTTTTTCATTTTATTGTGTAAAGAAAGTTCCTTATTAAACAACTTTCACGAGCTTTTTTTAATGCAAACTCTATATGCACATTGTTTACGGCAAACCTTGTAATATACACCGACGAAGCAAACCAACTTACAGGCACTATAATTCTTGTAATGACCCATTTTACATAGATGTTGCCGAGTTCATTTTCTAATGCTTCAATGAGTGCGTTGCTGATACCTTTCCCAAGAGGAACATACGCCCCCTGCTTTTTGCCCCATTTCGTAAATGGTGGCATCAAATCCATTGAGGCGGGCGAAAATCCCTGCCGAAAGCCCCGAAATACCGGCTCCGATGGTGGCAATTGTTTTGTCCATAGAGTTATTGATTTTTAAGTGCGTAACCAACATTCACGCCTCCATAAAAAGGCATCATACCCACATCGGGGAAAGTAGTCAAACCCAAGCGGTTGGGCTGATACTGAAAGCCTGCCGTCAGGTTGATATGCCAATTCGGTTGGAAATAAGCTACGCCAACGCCTGTTTGCAGCGTGATGTGATTTTGATAAAACCAGCCGTTTTTGGGGGCTTTGTATTGTCCGTTGCCGTTGGGATACAAATCTTCAAAGGCTTTGATGGCGTAATCGCTGTGTTTGATGTGTATCCAAGGTTGATAATTAAACGCCAAATGCGGGGCAAATGCCCATTTACTGCCATAATAACCAGGCAAAAGGTCTATTTTAAAACCTGAATGAACATATCTTCCGTTCAGGTCGGCTGTTCTTGAAAAATTCCAACTCAATCCTGCAATGGATTTAAACTTTTCGGAAAAAGCGACCAAAGCCCCTGCACCCACTCTAAAATCAAAGTCAAATCCCTTTTGCGAAAAAATCGGAAAATTAGCTTGGGCAATGATGCCGTAGCGTTCAAGCGTTTTGCCTTCATTCCCAAAGCCAAAGAGGTAATCGGCATTGGTGTTGAGATTGGGATTGGCATTTACACCTGCCGAAAGCACCTGTCCGCCACCGTGCAACAAGCCAAAATAGTTTTGAGCATTGGTAAAATTGATTGCCAAAAATAATAAAGTTGATATGAGAAGTTCTTTTTTCATAGCTCAATACTCCTTTAAAAATGATTTGATAGCTGCCATCACCTCGTCAAATTTTTCCATATTCATTCTATGACCTGCGTCTTTGATTTCTACTACTTCGGCATGGGGGAAGTGCGGTTTGGAATATTTGAGTTGCATCTCATAGCCCAGCGAACTGCACGAGCCGCCCAAAATCCGCACGGTATCGGTGTAATTTTGAATGCCATTTCTAAAATCATAATGAAAAGTGTATGATGTTCCGCTTGCACTACCCAGGCGTTTATTTCGTACATATTCTAAAAAACCGCCTATACGATGCACCTGCCAAGGAGGCGGATTGTTGCCGTCGCAGTGGTAGCCTTGGGTCATTGTGCTACGCAAAATCATCATTGCTCGGTAGTCTATTTGTTCGTGGTCGCGGGGGCTGATGGCTTGTCCGTGCCTTGCAAAATTATTCCAAGAACCATTGTCATAGCGAAATTGAACAATGGTTTTGTATAGCTTTTGCATATCCTCGCCCGTGAGAGGCATTGGCTCAATGAGCAACAGTTGTTCTACTTTTTCAGGATTTTTTGATGTGTAGAGCGTAGCCAAACCACCTCCCCACGACTGCCCGATGAGTGTAATTTTTTGATTGTTGGCATAAATGGCTTTCATTGCATTGATTTCCTCCACAGCCGTTTCCAGCGTAAATTCCTCTTCGCTGATGCGTTCGGAAAGTCCGCAGCCGCGTTGGTCCCAGATGACGACATAGTATTTGTCGGCGAGGGCTTCGCAGATATTTCGGTAGGGTCGGGTATCGGTAAAACTGCCGTGCAGGATAAACAAAGGCGGATTGCTTGCATTGCCAAAAGTACGGACGTGTACGAGTCTTTGTCTGCCCGCTACATTGATGCTCACGCTGGGCAGGTTCGGGTCTTGGTCGGCAGTAGGGGGTACAAGTACGCCAATATTATCTATTTTTGTGCAATTTATCAGCCAAAAAGTTGTAAGTAGGTAAAGCCATTTCATAAAAATTAGCATTTGTGTTTCCTCAAAGGAAATCACTTTTCGGGCAAATTTCATTTACATTTGGCAAGAAATAACTTGATATAAATCACTTTTTCAGGGTTCGCAGGCGGCTCAGGGAAGTGGGGGTTATTCCTAAAAAAGAAGCGATGTAATAGTGTGGGACTTCATTTTCTAAATTGGGATAATTTTTCCTGAACCATTCTAATTTTTCGATTCCTGTTGCGGTAAGCAGAATTTTTTCCCTTTCGGCACGCTTGTAGGCATCTTGCATCATTACTTTGAAGCCAAAGTTTTCTAAGTCTTTATTGCCTTGCATGGTTTTCTCCATTTCTTGAAATGAAAAGAGCAATACCATCGCTTGTGGGCTGACGACTTCTATGTTCACAAAAGAAATAAAATCCACACTACGAAGCAGAGCAGGCGTAATGGCTTGATTGGCAGTAAAAAAATCAATAGTAAATTCTTCGCCTTTGGGATTGGTCAGGTATTTTCTAACTATGCCGCTTATCACCACAAATTGGTATTTTATTTTTTGTCCATTGGCTTCGAGGATTTCTCCTTTCTCAAAAGTCTTGATTTGAGTAGCAGACGACAGCGCGTAGGCTGTTTCTGTGGATATGGCAGAAACCGCACCGAGTGTTTCTCTTATTACTTGCGTGAATTGGATTTGGTTCATTTTCTATAAGACAAACCAAAGATAAGTGCTTTGGTTTGTCTAACAGAAAAGAGGCAGGATTTCAAAATTATTTTAGTTTATTCTGACATTTAGGCCGCACCGTAGGCTCACATTTTCGTCCAAAAACACATTACCCATCACCCAGCCTTTGGTTTTTGCCTCAACTTCTAAATAGGGAGACAGCCTGCCCGTATTGTAACGGGCTTTGCAGCCCAGCAATCCACCAAATTGCATGTTTTTGGTATTGAAATCAAAATCTTTGGGTTGTGTCCAAAGTATTGCGCGGGGACTGAGGGCTAATTTTTTATCAAGGACTGAGTAATCAATCAGTTGAGCCTCCAAACCGGGAAAATAATTATTGCGGTTGTTGTAATTGTGTAGGGCAAAGAAAAAGTTATATTTTGCTGTTTGGTAGAATACATCAAGGGCAACATCATTGCCAAAGGGATTGATAACACTGCGCACAGCAAAATTGGCGTAATGATTGCCCTGCTCACCGCTTTTTATTTTTATTTTAGAAATGCCAAACAGTGTAGGGGAAAGGAAATTAAGCCATTGTAAATTCCCTTGTTTTTTGAGGTATTTCAATTCTTCGTCTGTGAGGTCTTGGGGTTTGATGTACCGATTGATTCCTACGCCGGAGGGGTGTGTGCCTCTGTCTATATACTTGGCGTTGGGACGAAACAGAGCATAAGTCCAAGCCGTGTAGTCAGGCCCGGTGAAATCTCTCTTATAGATATCGCTTCCGTCGTTTGTATTCATCTCATCTACTATGCGATTGAAGTCCGAACCGGTAGAATTGCGCACATAATCGCCTGTGGAAAAAGTAAGTAACCAATACAGAGCGATATGAGGCTGCTCTTGATGGTAGAAGAAATTGTTTTTCTGTAAAGTCTGAATCAGGTTTAACTCGGCTTCTTTTCCTGCTACCTGCAAACGCCGCCAATCGGCCTTGTGGTTGTCGTGAATGTTCTGCAAATTTTCATCTTTAATACCATATACATAAACCGCTTCGCTGGCAAGAGAGGGATATTGGTTCATTTGGTTTTCGCTTCTTGTATTGCGTATGGTAAGCACATTCCTGTGGTATTCCTCATGCAGCCAACCGTTTCCCAGAGGCGCAGGTAAGACCAACACGTCAAAAACCCCCACAACTGCATAAGTCGCCGCATTTCTCCAGAAATCATTTTTAATTTTTCTAAATACCTGCTTAACTCCAAAGTGAGCCGAACTGTAAAAATTGGTGGTCAATTGCAGGCTTTGGCTCATACTGGGGCTGCCATAACCGGATAAAAAATCGCCATACGTCTCACTTGCACGAAGCTGATACGGCAGATCCAACACAGGAAAGTCCAACAATAAGCCAACGGTATCGCTTGGCTGTTGATTTTGAGCAAATACTAAGTGGCTATTGACGCATACAATAAGAGAAAATATTATTTTTTTCATAAACCTTTTTTATTAACAAAATAATTTTTCAATTTAAACAGGTTTTGAAGCAGGTGTTAAATTTAGATGAATAACTTAAGTTGTGTTAAATCCATGTTAAGCAAAAGGTAAAAACAGCATTTATGTCTTCAATCTTTGAGAGTAGCCTGTTGCTATGGCATATAGGGCATTCATCCCATAGGAATGATATGTTTGGCTAAAAAGATATGATGCCTATGGCTTCAGATAAGGCATTAGAAAAATTTCTATTCCTTAATCCGCGATAAAAAAAAAGGAACAACTTTTGGTCGTTCCTTTTCATATACTTGGGTGATAATGGTTAGCTTGCTGAGGCTGCGGCTTCTCTGGCGCGGATGATATTCAGTGCAGATCCTGCCTTAAACCACTCAATTTGTGCCGCATTGTAGGTGTGGTTGGCGTGGAACTCTTCGGTATTGCCGTCCGCGTGGTGCAAACGAACAGTCAGCGGTTGTCCGGGTGCGAAATTTGCCAAACCAACAATGTCTATGGTGTCGTTCTCTTGGATTTTGTCATAGTCGGCGGGGTTTGCAAAACGCAGTGCCAACATACCTTGCTTTTTGAGGTTGGTCTCGTGTATGCGGGCAAAGGACTTGACCAGCACGACTTTAACACCCAAAAAGCGTGGCTCCATGGCTGCGTGCTCGCGGCTTGAGCCTTCGCCATAGTTTTCATCGCCTACTACGATTGAGCCAATTCCTGCTGCTTTGTAAGCGCGTTGGGTAGCGGGCACGGGGGCGTATTCGCCTGTAAGTTGGTTTTTGACGCTGTTGGCGGTCTTGTTGAAGGCATTGATAGCACCGATGAGCAGATTGTTGGAGATGTTGTCCAAGTGCCCTCTAAAGCGCAGCCATGGCCCGGCCATTGAGATGTGATCGGTGGTGCATTTGCCAAAGGCTTTGATAAGCAGCTTCAGTCCTATAAGGTCATTGCCATTCCAGGGCGCAAAAGGCTCAAGGAGTTGCAAGCGTTCTGATTCGGGTGATACGATTACTTGTACAGCGGAGCCGTCTTCGGCAGGGGCTACAAATCCCATGTCCTCGACATCAAATCCCAAAGAAGGAAGCTCTTCGCCAACGGGCGGGTCGAGCATGACTTCTTGGCCGTCTTCGTTGATGAGTTTGTCTTTCATGGGGTTGAAGGTCAAGTTGCCGGCTATGGCAAAAGCCGTAACGATCTCGGGAGAAGCCACAAAGCCGTGTGTATTGGGGTTTCCGTCTGTTCTGCCTGCAAAGTTTCGGTTGAACGAGGTCATGATCGAGTTTTTGCGCTTGGGGTCGTCGGTATGCCTTGCCCATTGGCCTATGCAAGGGCCGCAAGCGTTGGCCAGCACCACCCCGCCTATTTTTTCAAACTCTTTCAAAATGCCGTCTCTTTTGGCCGTGTAACGGGTTCTTTCTGAGCCGGGTGTTACGGTATATTCTGATTTGGGTTTGACGTGTTTTTCAGCGGCCTGTTTGGCGACAGAGGCAGCACGGGTCAAATCTTCATAAGAAGAGTTGGTACAAGACCCAATCAAACCGACTTCAAGACGCTCAGGCCAGCCGTTTTTGCGTACTTCATCGGCAAACTGAGACAGCGGCGTGGCGCGGTCGGGGGTAAACGGGCCGTTGATATGAGGCTCAAGCTCTGAGAGATTGATTTCTATGACTTGGTCAAAATAGGCTTCGGGATTGTTGTACACTTCGGCATCTCCGGTGAGATAAGTGGCAATTGCATCGGCCATATCGGCTACTTCGGCTCTGCCTGTTGCGCGTAAATACCTAGCCATAGAGGCATCATAGCCAAAGGTAGAAGTGGTCGCGCCTATTTCAGCTCCCATATTGCAAATCGTTCCTTTTCCGGTGCAAGAAAGCGACTGAGCGCCTTCCCCGAAATACTCTACAATGGCATCAGTGCCGCCTTTTACGGTCAAAATACCCGCCACTTTCAAAATTACGTCTTTGCCCGAAGCCCAGCCGTTGAGTTGTCCGGTGAGTTTGATACCGATGAGCTTTGGAAATTTGAGTTCCCAAGCCATCCCGGCCATTACGTCCACAGCATCTGCCCCGCCTACACCAATGGCCACCATACCCAAACCGCCCGCATTTACGGTGTGTGAGTCCGTACCTATCATCATACCGCCGGGGAAAGCGTAGTTTTCCAATACGACTTGGTGAATGATACCCGCTCCGGGTTTCCAGAAGCCAATCCCGTATTTATTGGATACAGAGGCTAAAAAATTGAATACTTCATTGTTTGTATTGAGAGATTCTTGCAAATCGGCTTCTGCACCGTTTTTGGCAAGTATCAAGTGGTCGCAGTGTACAGTAGAAGGCACGGCCACTTTCTTTTTGCCGGCTGACATAAACTGCAGAAGAGCCATCTGAGCCGTAGCGTCTTGCATGGCAACACGGTCGGGAGCAAAATCCACATAAGAACCCCCGCGCTGGAAGTTTTCGAGCGGTTGTCCTTCGTATAGGTGAGAATATAAGATTTTCTCGGCAAGCGTCAAAGGCCTACCCAATGCAGCCCTTGCCGCATCCACCCGTGCAGGCATACGTTCGTACACGGCACGAATCATTTCGATATCAAATACCATAGGATTTCAAAAAATTTAACTCAAATGTAATGTTATCTACAAAATAAAACCAAACGCGAGCTATAAATTTAAAGTAAATCTTAATAGCGACCTGTTGCCTTGTTCCAAAGAGGGAGGGGGTATTTTAGAGTTCCAAAATATAATTTTCACGGTAAGGTTTGGAGGCCTCAAAAATGTATTCCAACATATTTTTTTCTTCTGAACTCAACACCATTTTTCTTCGAGCCATTACTTTTTCGGCCACCTCAATCGCTTTTTCAAACGTAAAGGTAGAAAATCCCTCATCGGGGCTGCCCCATGCAAAAGAAGGCAAAAACTTAGGCGGGAAGTTGCCCCCGTACACATTGACGCTCACCCCCACCACTGTACCGGTGTTGAACATGGTGTTGATGCCGCATTTGCTGTGGTCGCCCATGGTAAGCCCGCAAAATGTTTGATGGGTGTCTATGTATTTTTCAATGAGATAGCTCCAAACTTTGACACTGGAATAGTTGTTTTTCAAATTGGAAGTATTGGTATCCGCTCCCAGATTACACCACTGGCCTATTATCGAGTTGCCCAAGAAACCATCGTGGGCTTTGTTGGAGTACCCCCAAAATACCGAGTTGCTTACCTCGCCGCCTACCTTGCAATAAGGCCCTATTGTCGAGTCTCCTCTCATTTTAGCTCCCATGTTCAGGTGTGCCCCTTCACAAAGAGCCAAAGCCCCTCTAATCAGTACCCCTTCTTGTACCACTGCATTTTTGCCTATGTAAACATGCCCTTCGCTTGCGTTAATCACCGAAGCCAAAATAGTAGCTCCCTCTTCAATAAAAAGGTTTTCAGCACCGTACACTTTTGTGTGTGGGTCGCTGACAGGTGCACTTTCGCGTCCTGCCGTGAGGAGCTTGAAGTCTGATTCTATCTCACTCCTGCATTTGAGAAACAAATACCAAGGAGCCTCAATATGATTGAACTCCGCTTGGCTCTGAATGACTTTCAAACCTGCCAAGTTATGTTCAAGCTCACCGAAATCAAACTTTTGAGACCCTCTATATGCCAGTACATACCCCCCCCGCATCAAAACCTCTTCCTTTTGCAGAGATAAAATTTCCCTTATGACGGCAGGATTGGGACAAATCAGCCCTTTGATGTAAAGATTGTCTGTTCCATAGACAACCGGATAACGCGCTTGCAGATACGTTGGAGCCAAAAAACTGACTTTTGTCTGCAACCATTTTTCCCATTTTTCGGCAACAGTCAAAATTCCTACCCTCATCTCAGCCGTTGGCCGCGTGTAGCTCAAAGGCAACATCAGACGATGCGAGCGTTGCGTATCGAATAAAATTATGTTCAAAGCAATTTTTTTAGCAAATATATCTATTTGCTATTTGAGCCAAACTTTATTATGCCCAATCTCAACCCCACACTGTAAGGCCTTGAATTAAGAAAACCTCCTGTGTAGCTGCGTAAGAAGTAGTTGATTTCGGGCTCAATTGAAACAGCCCATCCGTTACCTAAGGCAAGATTGCGCCCTACTGACATTCTAAGACCGGCATGAGGCTCAATGGGAGACGAAAAAGCATACAGCAACAATACATTTGAACTTAAGAACCACTTATCCATACCATGTAGGCGGTATTGAACGCCCAAACCCAGATACAACAAATCTGTCTGTGAAGTGTGCGCTTTCCATTCTGTATTCGACGGACGCACCCAAGTCGAGATAGAGTCCTGATTTTTTAAAAATAATGCTTTCGGACTTTCGGGCGTTACTTCAACCCATGTCCGCTGATATAAGCGGCTATAACCCAGAGAGGTGCGCAATATCCAAGAGGTATTTATCTTTCTTAAATGAGTAAGTTCCCAATTTAAGCCTACACGGTCTTTGAGTGCGGTTTTTTGAGAAAACATAGGCTCGGGAGAGGTAATGGTTTGATGTTTGAAAGCGCAGTAAGTACTGGTAGAAAACTTAAAGCCTTGAACAACAGTCTTTTTTGCGTTCAGTAATTCGGTTGGGGGCAGGGCTATGGATGTGCTGTCTGTTTGCTGTTCTTGTTGTTGGGGCATTAAGGCTTTGTCGCTGTGCTCATAGTAAGTTGCCAAACGCGAAAGTGAATCTCTGAAATTTAAAGCATCAACTTCTTTGGGAGTTTCCAATCCAAAAGAAGCAACGCCTTCTTGAGAGTCGCCTTCAAAAGACACAGGGTCTTCTTGGTTTTTGTCTTGGACAAAGATTTCATTGTCAACTGTTTGATGCTTTGTGTCTGTTGCCGGATTTTTGTATGCGTTGAAAGCACCCTGGGTTTTTGTAAACGTTTTGGTCAAATTTTGATTCACAACGCGATTTTTGACCTGAGTCATTTTTGCTTCAGGTTCTTGTGCATTTATTTTATGATTTTGTGAAAAATTCTTTTCCGTGAAGTTGGAAAGCGTTTGCAAATAGCCTTCAGATACAAAGGTCTTTGTTGCCGAACGAGAGTTCAAAAAAGTGTGATGATTTGCTGGTGTTTGGTCTTCAAAGTATAGAGTAGATAAAACTAAAAAAATAATCAATAAGCCGGCATAATTACCTATCTTCCACCATTTTCTTAGCCACATTTGCTCGCGTACGGCTGCGAACCCCCCGGCAGGAGGTGCAATCTTATGATTTGCAAGTTTTTGAGCAATATGTCTATCAAATTCTTCTTTGTAATGTCTTCTCATTCAGTTCGTACATAGACTCTTTAGCAGAGACAAGCAATTCAAATTGCGGGTTGTCCTCCAAAAGCATCTTTTTGAGAAGCATCCGAGACTTGGAAAGTTGTGATTTGGAAGTTCCCTCTGAAATACCGAGTTTATCGCCTATTTCTCTATGTGAGTAACCCTCAATGACATAGAGGCAAAAAACCATACGATAGCCATGCGGCAGCATCTCTATTTTTTTGTGGATTTCTTCAGCCGAGATTTGAGAAAAAATATCGGGGTCGTGGTTTTCTTGGTCGAAGACCTCGTGCAGAGGCTGATTTTTCTGGTATTTCTTATTCTTTCGATAAGCGTTGATGCAAACAGATACAAACACCTGCCGTACCCATGCAGCAAAGGAGCCGCCATTGTACTGGTGAATGCGACTAAAAACGCGAATGAATGCCTCTTGAAGATTGTCTTCGGCCTCAGCCAGATCTTTAGAATAACGTATGCAAATAGACATCATCTTGGCAGAGAAACGATTATACAAAGCTTCTTGATACTTTGCAATTCCCTTTTTGCATCCTTCGATGATCTCAGTTTCTGTGAATTTATCTTGCATCCAATCTGTTGACCTTTTCAAACTGTAAACGATTTAGTGTTTGCAAATATACAAACTTAAGACCAAAAAAGTGCCATAAAAGCCCAAAAAAATCCTAATTATTTTTTAGACGGCAATTTGGTTTTCTCTAAGTACTTCATTAAGAGAGGTTTTTAAGTCGGTTGAGTGTTTTCTTTTCCCTATAATCAGTGCACAGCCGACTCCGTATTCTCCGGCAGGAAATTTTTTGTTGTACGTACCCGGTATAACCACACTTTGAGCAGGCACAAAGCCTTTGTATTCAAGAGGTTCGTTGCCGGTTACGTCAATAATTTTTGAACTGCCGGTTATGGTTACGTTGGCACCGATAACCGCTTGACTTCCAATGTGCGCCCCCTCAACTATGATGCACCGCGAACCGATAAATGCCCCATCTTCCACCACAACGGGTTTGGCTTGCAGTGGCTCTAAAACCCCACCGATACCCACCCCGCCACTTAGGTGCACATTTTCACCGATTTGTGCGCAACTGCCTACCGTAGCCCAAGTGTCCACCATTGTCCCGCTGCCCACATAAGCCCCTATATTCACATAGCCGGGCATCAAAATAGCACCCCGCCCAACAAAAGCACCGTAACGAATCAAAGCATGAGGCACCACCCTGATACCGAGTTCGGCAAAATCCTTTTTTAGGGGTATTTTGTCATAAAACTCCATGTCACCGGCCACAACCTTGCTCATCCCTTGAATGGGAAAATACATCAACACAGCCTTTTTTATCCATTCGTTTACCAGCCAGCCCTGCTCAGACGGTTGGGCAACTCGAATTTTTCCTTTATCCAAAAGTTCTATAACCTCTCGGACAGCTTGCTGATAGTGAGGCTCTTGTAAAAGACTGCGTTCCTGCCAAGCGCACTCAATGGTTTCAATAAGATCTTGCATGGCGGCAAATTAAGCCCTCAAAAAATCTGCTCAAAATCTTTGTTGCTTAGCCAATCTGACAAAGGCTTTATCCTCAATAGTTTATATTCCATTTTTTGTATAAAAAATGAAGCAGCCAAGCCGGCCCGATGAGCAAAAACTGCACATCCTGAAGAAAAGAGGGTTTTTTGCCTTCCACTTTATGACCGTAAAACTGCCCCACCCAAGCCAACACAAACACAATCAGGCACAACCAAACAAGAGACAGACCACTAAAAATCAGTATCTGACACATCCACAACATAAAGTTAGCTATCACAATCATCCCCAAAGCCAATGCCACAGACAGCCTAAAGTAATACAGGCTGACCAAACCAAAGACCAGTCCCGCCCAGTTGAACCACAGTGTTTCGGGGTAGGGGAAGGGAATAGAGCGAATCAAGCCAATGATGCTAAATAAAATAAGCGGCACACATACCCAATGAACTTTCTTATTGAAAGGATTTTGGTGGCTTTCTCCGTATTTTTCTAAGAGCCAATCTATTTTTCTCATGTTTCGTTTTTGTCTTTACAAATTTGCAAAAAAATTGACATGAACAAACACGTTGCAGCCGCCTGCTTGCTCGCACTTTTCTCTTTTGAGCTTCGCGGCCAGAGTGCCTTTGCGCCCCTCAATTCGGAATATTACTGGCTGATAGATAGATACGAAATCAAAAGTGGCGCACAGGCTCAAGAATTCGAGACAGCCATCAAGCCCTTCCAAAGACACCGAATAGTCTCTTTTCTACAATCAATCAAGCCTGATTCCGCTTCGCTCTCTTCCTCTGACCGCTTCAATATCAACTACTTGCTCCAAGACTCTTGGGAGTGGACGGCAGATTCTGTTCCCTACCTCAACGAAAAGCCTCTTTTTAGGTACTTTTTCCAATCCAAAAGCGACTTTTTGCACAAACGCGGCTCCGACTTCAGTATCCACACCAGCCCTGTTTTTCATACGCAAGTCATGGATGACCCCTCTTCGTCGAGAAGGCCTTACTTTTTGGTGCGCGGAGCTGAGTTTCGCTGTGATTTGGAAAAAAAGATAGGGATTTATTTTTATGTGGTAGAGCAAAATTTTATTATTCCTGACTATATCGTCCATGAAATGGGCAAAAACAGCCGTCACGGTGGCCGCCGCCCTGTTCCCGGAGAAGGCTTCTATAAAAGCGAGAAACAAGATTATGCTTCTTTTTATAGTGCAAGGGGGTATTTTACCTTCAATGCCAACAAATACATCAACGTCCAATTTGGGCACGACCGCAATATTGTCGGCAATGGCTACCGCTCTTTGATTCTTTCAGATTTTGCACCGGCTTATTTGTTTTTGAAGCTCAACACACGCTACTGGAAGCTCAACTACACCAACACATTTGCCAAAATGACAGCCATAGCCGAAAAACTTGGGGATTCTTACCCTGCCAAGTACATGGCTTCCCATCGTATAGGTATTAATATCGGCAAAAACCTTAATCTGGGCATCTCCGAAATTGTTATGTTTTCGCGCCAAGACTCACTGGGCAACAACCGCTTTGAGATTGACTACCTCAATCCACTTATATTTTATCGCTATACCGAGCATTATTTGGGCGACCCTGACAATGTGCTGATAGCCGCCGACATGAAGTGGAACTTAGCCCGAAAATTTCAACTGTATGGCCAGTTCGTTTTCGACGAACTCAAATCAAGCAGTTTTGTGGCAAGGGACGGTTGGTGGGGTAACAAACAATCACTCCAATTGGGTATCAAGTACATAGACGTTTTGAAAATCAAAAATTTAGACCTCCAAGCCGAGTTCAATGCGGTGCGCCCCTATATGTACGCCCACTACAACCAAGCTCAATACTCTAATTATCAGCACTACAACCAGCCTTTGGCGCATCCGATGCAAAACAATTTTTATGAACTGCTTTCTATCGTCAGGTACCAACCTTTGCCCCGCTTGAGTCTGATAGCCAAAGGTTTTTGGATACAAAAGGGAGAAAATGAATACCAAGGACGTAATTTGGTAAGAAATTGGGGAGGCAGTCTTTTTGACGATTATACGGTGGCAAGGGTACAAGAATACGGCAATACGATTGGTCAAGGTGTTCAAAATGATATAGTTATGCTTAGTTTTGCTGCTTCTTATCAGGTTTATCACAATTTATTTTTTGAGGCAGGCTTTTTTCAGCGCAACGCAAGCAGCCGCTCGGATAGGATGTTGAGTTTTGGCATACGCTGGAATGCAGTGGCAAGACAATATGAATTTTGAAAAAAGAGTTATTTTGGTATTCGCGGCAATCAAAATTAGCTGCACTTTAATTTAAATTTTTTAGCTAATATTAACCCCAAAACAAACTAAATGTAGCTGCTATGCACGATATTAGCCATATATGGGAGACTTTTGAGCAAATAGGCGGGATTTTTGTCAATAGTCCCGCTGAGATACACCAAAAAAGCCAAAAAATATCAACCCTCTGTTTTGACTGGGACGGAGTTTTCAACGATGGGCGCAAAGCCTTAGGGCAGGGAAGTCTTTTTAGCGAAGCCGACTCGATGGGCACGAATTTGCTCAGGTTTGGGATTTGGCTCAAGGCCGGGGTGATACCTTTTACCTGCATTATCACGGGAGAAAACAACCGAGAAGCCTTCCAACTGGCGGCAAGAGAAGGTTTTGATGCGGTATTTTTTGGTGTCCCGGACAAGGTAAAAGCATTGGAATACATTGCCACGAGCCGGCAGATTGATAGCCAACAAGTAGCTTACTTTTTTGATGATGTGTTGGATTTGAGTATTTGCAATCAAGTGGGTATCAGGTTTATGGTTAGAAGAACCGCCAGTCCTCTTTTTACTTCTTATGTTGTCAATAACGCTCTTGCGGACTACATCTCAGCCCATGAAGGCAAAGATTTTGCAGTCAGAGAGATGTGCGAGTTGATGCTGGGTTTTTTGGAAAACTATGACCAAGTCGTTGAGAACAGGTGGAAATTCAGCGAGGCTTATCAGCAATACCTTGCTCTGCGCAATAGCAAAGAAACCAAATTTTATCGCTTTGTTGAGGGGCACTTTACGCTTATAGAATCAGAAATTTAAAATCAAACTCCATTTTATGAAATATTTTCTTTTTGTTTTTGTATTGATGTCTTATGGACTTTTGGCTCAACCAACAGCCAATGGCAAATTTGTTGGCATGAGCAGCGATGGCAAATACTCAATTATTGAGCATATTGTGGAGGAAGGGGCAACCACCCACGCATCGGTATCGAGCCTATACAGAAGTATGGGCCTTGTTTTCCAGCCGCACCTCATAGCCCGCCGCAACGGATACAAAAACAACGAACCGCTTGCCCCTATCGGAGTGAGGATTTTTCTTTATACTGAGCAGGCTTTGCCCGCTGGCTTTCCTATCAATAAAAAATGGGATGACTACCAAATAATCATTCACGAACTTAAGGAAGGTGAAGTTTTGTACCAACTTAAAAAACAATACAGCACCGACGGGGACAATATCACGCTCGACAGTATCATTTCTTGGAACGACCTAAAAGATGCCGACGACGTGGACTTTGGTCAATTTATCTTGTTTTTGAAAAAGAAACCCAAGCCGGTTGTGCCCAAGCCCTACAATTTCATCGGCAGCCATAATGGCTGGAATGCCATCGAGTACACTGTCCAACCGGATATGCCCAATCTGGACAAAATCGCTGAATATTTTGTCAATGCGGGTATAGAAGTTACCGGCAAAGAATTAAGACGTTGGAATGGATATTATGAGTCTGAAGATACAGAAGAAGGCATTCGTATTTTTCTATTTACCAAACAAGACCTGCCGGCCAACTTCCCGCGATTGGATAAATACCCGGGCAAAAAATTGATCATCCATGAAATAGTTGACGGTGAGACGCTGTACTCTATACGCCGCAGGTACTACGGGGACAGGCCTAATGTTCCGCTCAATGATATTGTGGAATGGAACGATTTATTGGGCACAAATGACATAGCTATTGGTCAGTTCTTGATTTTATTTGTCAGTCAATAATGTTTCGGTTCTCACTGCTGTCAATTAAACCAACAACTATGCTTAGATTTTGTGTGTCAATATGTCTGGTCTTTTTTGTTAGTCCGACTTGGTCTCAAACCACTTATCTGCAAAAGCAAATACTCACGCTCATCAATGAGTCGCGCTCCAACCCCGGTGAGTTTCTGAAAAATTACCGCGACCAGATTCAGCAATATGAGCCTAAGTTTATACCCATGCTGGAAAAAGGTGGCACACTCCCTGCGATGGCTTGGGACGAATCCATTGAGGCTATGGCCAAAGAATTGGTCAACAAGACATCATCCAGCCCTGCTTACAAAGGTAAAAATTCTTTGTGCGGTTTTTCTACCTCCAAAGGCAGCGGAGAGCCTAAGCCCCCTATTTACTTTGTTTGTGATATGTTTTCTTTGGTTCACAACCCCGATTATACTCACTTGGGCATTTATTTCAACGAAGATGAAACGGCCTACGCTTATATGGTAGGCAAAAGTTGTAAAAAGCACACCGCTGTTTTTAGCTTCAATCAGAGCATTGATACTTCTTCGGTGGATTATGAGCTGCTCAATACAGCCAAAGACGTGCCCTACATGAGCGAGCAAGAAAAGGCCATGGTGTTGGAGTTGAATTTTGTGAGGGTTTATCCGGCCATATATGCCAAATTTGTGGCCAAGCACATGAGCGACAAAGCCAAAGGCTCTCAAGGGCTTTCCCAAGCCGAACTCAGTGCCGGACAAGAGCTGATAGCCGAGTTGGAAAAAGCCGAGTCTTTGCGCATATTGAAACCCGATGAATGTGTTTACACTATCACCAAACTACACGGCCAAGACTGTGAAAAAAGAGGCGTAGTAGATCACAAAGGCAGCGATGGCTCTGACCCATTCCAAAGGCTCACGAAGGGCTGTCCCAAAATGCTCTCTATTGGCGAAAATCTGGCCGGAAATATTGCCAACAACCCAAGAGAGCCTGTGATTGCTTTGCTCATAGACGATGGCGTACAAACAAGAGGCCATCGCTATACCATTTTAGCTCCCCAATGGAAATATGTCTCTTGTTACCGCTTCATAGCCAAAAAGACTCCTCAATACAATCTTTACGGCTGGGTGCAGACTTTTACAAGGTAATTAGTTTTTGCTTGATTTGCTTAATAAGAAGGGGGCCTTTGTAAACCAATCCCGTGTACAATTGGATGAGCGAAGCCCCCAACTCTATTTTTTTGACGGCATCTTCTGCACTCATAATTCCACCCGAGGCAACAATAGGGATGCTGACACGCTTTTTGAGTTCTGATAAAATAAAATTGGCTTTTTCTTTGAGGGGTAGGCCACTGAGTCCACCCGCCCCAAAAGGCCCGGGGTTTTGGTGAAGTCCCTCTCTTGATATGGTGGTATTGCAGCATATTAAGCCATGGAGTTGGGTTTTTTCGGCCATTTGTGCAATATCATCCAGTTGGTCGGTGGTCAAATCAGGGGCTATTTTGAGCAGAATGGGGCGCGAAAACCGATTTTTTTCTTGCAAAGAGGAAATGATTTCTGTAAGTGATTCTTTGTTTTGCAATTCGCGAAGCGTTGGGGTATTGGGCGAACTGACATTGACCGAAAAATAGTCCACATAAGGAGCAAGTGCCTCAAAACAAAGCAGATAATCTTTCACGGCATCTTGATTGGGGGTATCTTTGTTTTTGCCGATATTACCTCCTATGATGGCTTTGGTTTTGCGCTTTTTGAGCCTTTGGACGATTTTTTCAACTCCCTCGTTGTTGAAGCCCATCCGATTGATGATGGCTTGGTCTGCTTTGAGCCTAAAAAGGCGCGGTTTGGGGTTGCCTGCTTGGGGTCTGGGCGTAACGGTGCCTATCTCCACAAAACCAAATCCCAAATCTGCCATCTGATTGAACACAGCCGCATTTTTGTCCAATCCCGCTGCCAGGCCGACAGGGTTCTCAAATGGCAGCCCAAAAACCTCTCGCCGGAGATTAGGATGAGAAAAACCATAGAGTGATTTGGCTATGTGAGCCAAAATCGGCTGCTGCAAGGCGGAAAGGGTTAAGTTGTGTGCTTTTTCGGCATCTAAAGCAAAAAGCAAGGGGCGCAAAACGGATTGATACATCAATTTGAAAAGATTTGCAATTCTACTCTTTTTTGCCTTCTACCACCAATACTATTTCGCCTTTTGGCGGGCTGAGCCGAACTGTTTCGAGTACTTCTGCCAACGTTCCGCGAAGGTGCTGTTCATAAAGTTTGCTGATTTCCCTTGAAAGACACACCCTTCTTTCCATTCCAAAAACCTCAGCAAATTGCCCTAAGGTCTTTTCGATTCTGTAAGGCGACTCATAAAATATCATGGTTCTCTCTTGGTCTTTAAGGGCAGAAATTCGCGACATACGCCCCTTTTTATGTGGCAGAAAGCCCTCAAAAACAAATCTTTCTGTTGCAAACCCACTCACCACCAGGGCAGGCACAAAGGCGGTAGGCCCCGGCAAGCATTGCACGGTGATTCCGGCTTGAACGGCCTGCCTAACCAGCAAAAAGCCCGGGTCGGAAATGGCAGGCGTGCCCGCATCCGAAATCAAGGCGATTTTAGAGCCTGCACAGAGTTTTTCTACCACTTTTTCGACGGTATGGTGCTCATTGTGAGCATGATGACTCATCAGCGGAGTGTGAATAGAAAAATGTTTGAGCAAGTGCCCACTGGTTCTGGTGTCTTCCGCCAAAATCAAATCTACCGACTTGAGCACCTCGACTGCTCGCTGAGTCATGTCCCCCATATTTCCTATCGGAGTGGGGACTAAATACAAACCAATATCTTGGTGCACAGTCAATTGATTCGGTTGTTTTCGTCGGGAAACACCAAGCGAGGTTTATGCTGCTTGGCTTCTTGGCTGTCAAATATACCGTAACTAATAATGATAAGGATGTCGCCAACTTGTACCTTTCGAGCGGCTGCGCCATTGAGGCAAACCACGCCGCTGTTTCTTTCGCCTTTTATGACGTAGGTTTCAAATCTTTCGCCGTTGTTATTGTTTACAATCTGGACTTTTTCACCTTCTATCAAATCGGCAGCTTCCATGAGGGCTTGGTCTATGGTGATGCTCCCCACATAATTTAACTCGGCTTGCGTAACCTTGACACGATGAATCTTTGACTTGAGCAAATGAATAAACATATTTTTCCTTTATTCTATCAATAAATTGTCTATCAAACGAATATCTCCAATTTTGGCGGCTATACAAATGGCCACGGCTTCACCATAATCATTTGCAATGGGTTCTAAAGTATTTTTATTAACAATTTCAAGATACTGAGGTTCAATTTCTGAATAATTTTTTAAAAAATTTAAACCGGCCTCAACAGAATCACGGATATTTTTGCTTGCCACCCAACTGTTTTTGGTCAATAACAGAGCCTGATACAATAGAGGAGCAAGTTTGCGCTCGTCGTGTGAAAGCCGTTCATTGCGAGAAGAAAGAGCCAAACCATCTGATGCCCTGCGGGTTGGCACCATTTCAATCTCAATTTCATAATCCAATTCTTCTACCAGACGCTTGATAATGAGGTATTGTTGGTAATCCTTTTGTCCAAAATAGGCTTTATTGGGCTGAACGATATTGAATAGTTTGCCCACAATCAAACCCACTCCTGTAAAGTGGCCGGGTCTAAACCTACCCTCCAAACGATTTTCAAGTTCCCCAAAAGTTATAGTTACACTCAGATTATCAATTCCTTGTGGGTAAAGATCTCTCACTCCGGGCAAAAAAAGTATATCGCAATTCGCTTTTTGCAGTGCCAACTCATCTCTGAGCAAAGGTTGGGGATAAGCAGCAAAGTCTTTGGCATCATTGAATTGTGTCGGATTGACAAAAATGCTGCAAACAGTGATGTCATTTTGAGATTTAGACCTCTCAATCAAAGAAATATGCCCCTCGTGCAAAGCCCCCATAGTAGGAACAAAACCAATGGTTTTGCCTTCTAAAAACGCGGTTTTCAAAAATTTACGTAGCTCTTGTTTGTCGCTTAAAATTTTCATTGCCAAAATGTTTTGCAAAGCAACCTAAAATCTTGCAAAATCAAATCCATACAACTTTTTGAGGGCAAAAATAATTTGCTCACTGCTCACACCAACTTTTTAGAAGATTGGAAAAAAAAAGCCTACCCCGCTAAAGAGTAGGCTAAGTGGTTGTTTGGTAGGTTACTTAATGTGTTGGTTGTAAGTGAGTACGGGCAGCAAAGAGTGATTGGCTACATCTTCGGCTATGCTACCAAAGAGCAAATGTGCCAATCCTGTTCTGCCATGTGTGGTCATGGTAATCAAGTCGCAGCGATGTGTCTCCGCAAAAGCCCTGATGCCTTCTTCTTCTGTGTAATAGTTGAAAGCGTGCACGGAGCAGTTTTCAAAATTGTTTTCGCGGATGAATTTGTTGATGGCGTTTGTGGTTTCCAGAGTTGTTTCAAAGGTATTGGGCGTAATGATTTTGACAAAGTCCACATGAGAACCAAATAGTTTTTGGAACTGTTTGAATTTAGCAATCACTTTTTCAGGGACATTGACAAAATTAGATGCAAAGGCGATTTTCTTGAACTCGGCGTGCTTATTGAAGAGTTTAACGGTCAAAACAGGCACTTTCGCTGTTCTAATCACTTTTTCGGCGTTTGAGTTCAAAAACATTTCTTCTACCCCGTCTTGGCCGTGTGTTCCCATCACGATCATATCGGTTTCTTCTTTGCTAATGATGCTGTCCAACGAGCGTGCCATATCATCAAAAATGACATGCTCTACAATATTTACTTCGGGGTGTCTGTCTTTTTCGTCTTGTATTTTGCTACGGGTTAACTCCATGAGCTTGCCTATAAACACGCCCAACTCATTGCCGAATCCTTCACCACCGACTGCACCTACTGAGATGCCATCTGAGGCGGTCGTTCCACCTGCATAAGGGACATCAAGAGCATGCAAGAGTGTTATTGAAGCCCCAACTTTTTTGGCTATCTGTGCCGCCATATCCAAAGCATTTTTGGCTTCGGGAGAAAAGTCGGTAGGCACTAAAATTTTTTTGATTTCCATAAGAGTAAATGTTTATTTGCTCAAAAATAAATACTTTTTTCTTCTTCCAAAATGATATTTGTCATGTATGACAGAAAAAATTATCCCGAATTTTAAGATGCAAAAATTAGAACAGAAACTTATTTTTGGAAACCTTCGATTGGCTACCGTGGGCTTGATTCTTTTGTTGCCGCTCATAGCCATTGCGCTATTTTTCTATTTTTTTACTTCGATAGCTATTTACCTGACATTGTCTTTGATATTGTCTTCTATTTTGCGTGCTCCGGTTACTTATCTGACCCAAACTCGGTTTTATTTTTTTAGAGTGCCGCGTATTTTGGCCGTTCTGATTTCTTTATTGTCTTTTTTAGCTTTTTTGGCAATTTTTATTGGTTTTTTTGTGCCATTGGTGCTTGCTCAACTCCAAGCCTTAGGCTCATTTGAAAAACTGATATCCAATTTGATTCCCGTGCTGGACTACGTAGAAGACTTTTTGACTAAGTCTTTGATTATCAAATCTTTTCCTAAAGAGATGATTATCGAACTATTCGAGAAAAGGATTGATTCAGTTTTTGCCTTTTCCAATGAGAATTTTGGTTTTTTGCTTGACCTGCTCTCCTTGTCGGGTTCTTTTGCTATTGGGCTTTTGGCAGTTTTGTTTACAACGTTCTATTTTTTGGGCGAGAGAGGTACTTTCAAAAGATATTTCATCTCACTGATTCCCAATCGTTTTTTTGAGCTATCCATCACAGCCATTCACAAAATTGAGCGGATGCTGTCCAACTATCTTTTTGGCTTGCTTATCCAGATGATTGCCATTTTTACCTTTTTGTCTTTAGGGCTGGCCATAGTTGGGGTAAAAAATGCCTTGATGATTGCTTTGTTTGCGGCTGTGGTCAATGTAGTGCCTTTTTTGGGGCCTGTTACGGGCATTGTTTTCGGTCTTTTGGTGGTGCTTACTACTGCGCAACTCCCATCGCAAGAGCTTGGTTATTTAATAATTAGTACCTTATTGGTTTTTCTTACGGTACAAATCACGGACAACGTCCTATTTCAGCCGCTGATATTTTCTAAATCTGTTAAGGCGCATCCTTTGGAGATATTTTTGATTATTTTCGTTGGAGCACAAATAGCAGACATAGTGGGTATGATTGTGGCCATACCCGTTTACACCACCATCAAAATATCCATTGTTGAGTTCCTAATAGGCTACAAGCGGTATCAAGTATTCAGAGATAACACTTAAGCACATTGCGCAAATCTTATTTCAGGTCTTGAATATCTAAAATGCCTACAAATTCGCCTTCAGGATTCGTAATCAACAGATTATCAACCCCGTGCTTTTTGAACAACTCCCCAGCTTCGTAAAGCAGGGCTTCAGAACTTACCACGATAGGGGTTTTGTATTCAAAATCTCCCATTTTGTATTGTAGAATTTGTCGGCCTTTGCTCTGAATTTGTCGGCGCAAGTCCCCGTCGGTAAAAGCCCCAATCAGTTTGCCATTGTTGTCGCTCACGGCCACACAGCCAAAGCCGTACTCACTCATTTTGATGATTGCCTCGTTGAGGTCGTCTTCTGTGGAAACAATTGCCCTGACCGGTTTGGCTATTTCTCTGACTTTGACAGTCATGAGTTTGGTGTGCTCGAAAAACTGCTCTGTGCCTAAGGTAGTTAGGTTGTTTTCGGGGAGCATTTTTAGCACTTTATAGGGTACGGTTACAGTGTGAACCCCGATATTGATGGCGTTGCGCACGTGCTCAGGATGCCTGACAGACGAAAACATGATTTTAGAGTCGTAGCCGTAGTAGTTGATTGCTTCTACGCACTGCTGCACTAAATCGAGCGCATCATGCCCTTGGTCTTGAAGCCTGCCCACCAAGGGGCAAACATAAGTAGCCCCGGCGTTCATGGCCATGTAGGCTTGCTGCAAGGTATAGACCAAATGTATATTGACCATCATACCGTTGGAGGTAAGTTTTTTGCAGGCCTTGATTCCCTCCATGGAGACAGGAATTTTGAAGACAGTCTTTTTGGGGTCTAATCCCAAACCAACGAGACGATTGGCCTCAGCGACTATTTCTTGCTCGTTTTTGCCCAATGCCTCAACCTGTAAGACAGGAACGATTTGTGCTAATTTCAAAATCAGTGCATCAACATCGGTTATGCCTTGTCTGTGCATAAAGGTAGGGGTAGTGGTGAGTCCCGCCAAAAAACCCCAATTAAAGGCATCTTCGATTTCTTTCAAATCTGCCGAGTCCAAATACAATTCCATAAGTTAACATCCTAATTTTACGCTGCAATTAAACCAAAAACAATCCAAAAAAAGACATGCGGATTTTTTTTGTTGTACGGAAAAAATAAAAATTTCGCCTTAAAGTTTGATAAACAGTATTTTACTTTGATAAAATGAAACAACAATTCATGCGGCGCGCTTTGGAGTTGGCCTATTTGGGCTTGGGCAAAGTAAGTCCCAATCCTATGGTGGGTTGTGTGATTGTGTACCAAGGCAAGATATTGGGCGAGGGCTATCATCAGAAGTTTGGGCAAGCTCATGCCGAAATCAATGCCCTCAATGAGGTTCAAGATAAAGCATTACTCAGTCAATCAGATGTTTATGTGAGCTTGGAGCCTTGTTCGCACTATGGCAAAACCCCTCCATGCGCGGATAGACTCATTGCTGAGAGGGTTAAAAAGGTCATAGTGGCTTGCCAAGACCCCAATCCCCAAGTGGCTGGTAAGGGTGTCGCAAAGCTCCTTGAGGCCTGTATCGAGGTCGAACCGAGTGTGCTGGAAGCCGAAGCCCGATGGCTCAACCGCCGGTTTTTTGTCAATCAGCTCCATCGCCGCCCTTGGGTGCTATTGAAATGGGCAGAAACGACGGACGGTTTTATTGCCCGACAAGATTATAGCTCTCAGTGGATTAGTGGGATATGGTCGCGCAAGTTGTCTCATGCTTGGCGAAGTCAAGAAGACGCCGTTTTGGTCGGTACAGGGACAGCCCTCTACGACTCCCCGAGGTTGGATGTGAGGCTATGGCCGGGGAGAAGTCCGCTCAGGGTGATTTTGGATAGAGAAGGAAAAGTGCCCATACAGGCTTCTCAGGCCACTACACTGGTGCTTGGCAAAACAAAGTCTGCTTGTCAAGCTATTGATATACAAGACTTTTCTCCAAAAACGATTCTCCAAGTTCTTTGGGAGCAAAACATAGGCTCTGTGATGGTAGAGGGCGGGGCAAAACTGTTACAAAGTTTTATAGATGCCAACCTTTGGGACGAAGCCCGTGTTTTTAATTCTCCGGTTTGGTTTGGAAAAGGAATAGCTGCTCCTTGCCTGAACGATTTTCAGGTAGTTGATGTTCAATACAATAAGCCTGACAGGCTCACAATTTTTGAAAATTGGCACAGTTTTAGGAAATAGAATTTCAAAATAAGGAAGACTTATGAAGCAATTTTTTTGTATAATGCTTTTTGTTTCGGGTATGGTTTTTGGGCAAAATGAAAACCCTTTTCACCAAAGAGTCCGTGAAACCAATGAGAAACACTCTCAGCGACCTGTCGATCCTGACCATTCTATGTTTCGCAAAGGCTTGTGGTTTAGGATGGATTTGCGAACCAAGATGAATGAGCCTTATTTCGTGATGAACAGGGAATTGCCCAAAACCATTATAGAACTCGTGAGGGAGGGCAAATTAAAGCCTTATTACAATGATTCTCTGACGCGGGTTATGCCTTTGGCCGAGTTTGAAAAAAGGCTTATCAAGCCCGGCACCAAAGTCGAAAACCCCGATATATTTGATGAGGATGATGAAATAGTGTCCACAGGCGACCCCTACCGCCCCAGAGAGATTTATTTGCTTGAGTTTAGGGAAGATATAATCTTCGATCGCCTCCATTCAAAGATGGTCAAAGACATACAAGCCATCAGTTTTATCATTGATGCCTCCCTTTCAGCAAAAGGGGTAGAGGGCAATTTGGGTTCTTTTTCTTACAAAGAGCTTATGGCAGCCCTCAAATCCGATCCCAGAGGGATTTGGTTCAACCAGCAAAACTCAGCCGAACACCGCACCATCGAGGAAGCCCTCAACCTACGCCTCATGGAAGCGTTTTTGGTCAAATACGAAAACGCCCGCGATGAATACATAGAAGATATGCAACGCATGACGGGAAAAAGAAGTCTCATCGAAGCCGAACAAAGACTCATGCAGTTGATAGAATATGAGTCTAATTTGTGGTCAAAATAGCACGCTTATCTAATTTTTTTTAAAATCAAAAGGCTAACCTCTTTATTTGTGGGGTTAGCTTTTAATTTTTATTGAATATGGGAAAGTCTTTGTTTATCTTATGTTTGTTTTTTGGCATACAAGGCCTCGCTCAAACCAATGTTGAAGACAGCTTGCTTGCTGCAAAACCTGATTCGCTGTCGGCCAAAGCACTGTTGGAGTACACCAGTTCTATTTTAAGAAGTTCCCCTCAAAGGGCTGTATTTTTGTTTGAGCAGGCAGAGCAGAGAAGTGAGCAAGTTCCAAGTATTCTTTCCAAGATATGTAATCAAAGAGCAATAGCCTATTATTATTTGGGAAAAATAGACAGTTGTTTGATTTTTTTTGAAAAAGCACAGTATGTGATTCAAGAATCAAATCCCGTAAATGCCGCCGAAATCGCAGCTAATATAGCCACGATTTATATTTCTCAGCAACAATTTGCGAAGGGTATATTGAAACTGGAGGCTTTGTTACCTATTTTAGATAAACTTCCGCGTCCCAAAGCAAATATCTTGAAAAGCCTCGCCGATGCATATCACAAAATCGGAATAGAAGATAAAGCTCTTTATTACGTCAATGCCGCTCTTCTGACTTTGACAGATAGTGCTGAGAATGTACTGTTGGGCAGTTATTGGAATTTGAAAGGCAATATTCTAAAATCACTTAGTCAATATGAAGCCGCTATTGAAAGTTACCAAAACAGCCTGACCCACTACCAAAACGCCCAAGACCTGAGAGGTCAGGGATCGGTGCTCAATAATTTGGGTTTGCTTTATGAGCAAACCGGCAAACTTGACATGGCTCAAAAAAATTACAGTTTGGCTTTGCAAGCGGCCAGAGAATCCCAAAACCTTGAATCCCAAAGTGCTACATTGGTAAATTTGGCCAGTTTGGCCGAAAGATCCGGTCAGGTCAATCTGGCAATTGAACTCTTTGAGCAGGCGTATCTTTTTAAGCAAACCAATTCGCTCCAAAGTGGGCTTGATGTGGTGCTAACGAGGCTGAGCGATTTATACCTCCACTTTGGCAACACCACCAAAGCCATCAGTTGCGCCAATCAGGTATTGGAGATAGGCCAAAAAACGGGCAGTTACTACTCTTTGATGTACGCCTACAAGAATTTGGCCGCCGCAGAGGCGCAGCGCAACAATTTCAAAAAGGCTTATGATTATCATCTCTTGTACAAACAAGCAAGCGACAGTGTCGTCAATTCTGACAAACTCATCGAATCCGGTAAAGTTGAGGGCAGGTACCAAACGCTGGTGGAAATAGAGCGGCAAAAACAAGAAGAATTAAGGCGACAAGCAGAAATAGAGGCCAAAATTGAAAGACAGAATACCCTTTCCACGCGTTTGGTATCCTTTATGTTGCTATTTCTGGTGATGCTATTGGTAGCTTTCAGTAGAAAAATCACCCCTACGGCCATAGAGACATACTCTGTCTTTTTGCTTTTAGTGGCGTTTGAGTTTGTTTTTTTGCTCTTAGAACCTTCCATAGATGCTATGGCCGACAAAAATCAGTTGTACAAACTGTTTCTCAATACAGCCACCGCCCTTACTCTTTTGCCTTTAGAGAGGCTGTTTAGGTATGTTTTATTGACCCTGGCCAATAAAAAGTTGTATCCGTCCAATAATTGAATTTTCAAACACCCTGAGCCGTTTCTTTAATTTTGACGAGTAAAGTTTTGAACTCTTTTTCAGAGCTAAAAACATTCATAAGCGATACCCTAAAAAAGGTCTTACCCTCAATTTCGGTTTTTAGGATGTAAAACTCACCTTGTTGCAACAATTTTTCGCGAATTTTTTTATTGATTGCATTAAGTGCGTTGTCTTCTAAATTTTTGCCCACGTACCTAAAGCAAACAATATTGCATTCAGGTTGGGCAGCGAGTTGAAAATCGGGGTTTTGGGATATGATTTGGGCAAATAATTTTCCGTTGTCAAAGCATTTTTCTACGTATTGGCCAATTTTACTCAGCCCGTTTTCGTGGATGAGAGCGGCTACTTTTACGGACATCATAAACTTGCTGCATTCAAAAGTTCTTGCGGCAGGGTTTTGCCAATAGGTTTCTTGCTCGTTGAGCAGGTATTCGGCTTTTTGGGCAAATGTCTGCATGGCATCTGCCTCACATCTGTAAATCAGGGCGCTGGCCAAAGCCGGAACCATCATCATCTTATGAAAATCAATTGTGATACTGTCGGCTTTTTCAATTCCCTTCAGGAGGTATTTGTATTTGGGACTAAGTATGGCAGGCCCTCCGTGAGCGGCATCAACATGAAACCAAAGGTTTTTTTGTTTGGCAAAATCAGCCAGTGACTCCAAATCATCAAAAGCCCCTAAAGCCGTAGAGCAAGCACTCCCAACGATGGCAATTACTTTTATGCCTTGTTGTGAAGCCGCTTGATATGCTTCTTCGAGCAAGTCAAGCCTGATTTTGAAATGGGTATCGGTAGCTATTTTGATGATTCCTTCTTCTCCCCATCCCATGATTTGCACTGCCCGACTCATGCAGTAATGCGTTTGGCTGCTGACCATGACGGCCATTTTCTCGCCTTGCTGCCCTTGTTTCCACACATTTCGGCCTGCTTTTATTTGTCTGGCGGCAAGTAGAGCGGTGGTGTTGGCCAGCGTACCTCCCGAAGTCATGAAGCCTCCCGCAGTTGGAGGAAGCCCAAAAAGCTCGGCAAATTTGCGGCATATTATTTGCTCCAAGGGCACTGAGCTGATGCCCATCTCATAGACAGCCATTCCGTTGTTGAGCAGTCCCGTTACCAGACCGGCAAGTGCCGCTGTGGGGGCAACCATCCCAACTTGATGTCCCATGTAGCGGGGGTGATGAATTTTGACACTTCGCTCCATGACCGCTTCCAACAATTCCAAACTGCTTTTACCCCCTTCAAAATCAAGTTTTTGTATCCAAAACTCCAGACTTGCCTCGGCTGTTTGCCAAGGCAAAACTGTTGGTCGGCTTTCTACTTGAGCCAAATAGTCGCTTAACATATCCACTACAAAATGAGCTTGTTTTCTAAATTGTTCGGGAGAAAAAATTTTTTCCATTTCGGGATTGGTATTTTGAAAAGATTATGACGCTTCAATCAACAGCTAAGAATTTGATTTTGAAACAGTAAAAAATTTAAAATCAATCTAAATAAACTCTATTTGCTCGTCTTGCAGGACGCTTTTTTTAAAATACGAGTATAACAATTTGATTATCAATAGCTATTAAATTTTAGTTTTCTTTCCAATTTTTAACTTTTCGCTTTGAAACTATCTATTGCTGCATTAGTTTTGTGCCAAAGTAAAAATTACAACACATTTATGTTACTCAGTTCAAGGCTATTGATGGGGAGATGGATTGCACTGGTGTTGCTCCTGATAGGGGTAAATCAGCTACAAGCCCAAGATGGAGGAGCAAGCGGAATACCAACAGACGATGCCTCTATTGCAGCAGGAGAAGGAATTTACAAGGCTAATTGCGCACAATGTCATGCCGTCCACGAGAAAGTCGTTGGACCAAAATTGGCGGGCATTTATGAAAGACAGTCTTTGGCATGGCTGGTGAGTTTTATTCGCTACCCTGAGAAAATGATAAAAAGTGGCGACAAACACGCTGTTGAGCTTTACAATGAGTACAAACAGTACATGCCCAATCATGATTTTTTGAATGAAACAGACATTAAAAATATTTTGGCCTATGTCCAAAAAGAAACCATTGCAGGGCCTCCTGCTCCTGTTGTAAAAGGTGGAGGAGATGCTTCGGGCGCAGCCGCTGCGGGTACAGCATCAGGATTAAATCAAAATTTTCTATATGCTATTATAGCTGGTTTGTTGGTTCTTTTGGCATTGGTTTTAGGGGTGGTTTATTTATTGGTGGCTACGCTCACCCGCTACCTCAAACAGGAGAAAGGACTCAGTGAAGAAGAAGTTGAATATTTAGAGCAAAAAGTTAATATCGGCAAAATTTTGACCAGTCAAGGTTTTGTGGGGATTGCTTCAGTTGTATTTGTAGCCTTAGCCCTCAAGTTGATTGTTGATGGACTTTTTGCAGTAGGCGTGCAGCAGGGTTATGCACCTGACCAGCCCATTAAGTTTTCTCACAAACTTCACGCAGGCTACTACGAAATTGACTGTAAGTATTGCCATACAGGGGTTGAAAAAGGCAAAAGTGCCAACATTCCTTCTCTAAATATTTGTATGAACTGCCACAACAAAATCAAGGCAGCGTCTCCTGAGATACAAAAAATTTATGCAGCTATTGAAAACGATGAACCTGTTCAGTGGGTACGTGTCCACAATTTGCCTGACTTATCTTATTTCAACCACGCCCAGCACGTCAAGGTTGCCGGAATTGAATGTGAAACCTGCCACGGCGATATTAAGCAAATGGAAGTGGTTCAGCAACACTCTTTGCTTACGATGGGATGGTGTATAGACTGTCACCGTAAGACTGATGTGAACCACAAGGGAAATGCCTATTATGATAAATTGGTCGAGATGCACAATTCGCAGACTAAAAAACCGATGAAAGTAGAAAATATCGGAGGCTTGGAGTGTTCAAAATGCCATTATTAGTAAAATTTTAACTGCAAACAATTCGTATGGACAATAAAAAGGTGTACTGGCAAGGGGTAGAACAACTCAAAAATGACCCCGAGTTTATAAAAAACGCTTCTAAGGAGTTTATTGATGAGCTCCCTATTTCTGATTCTTACGGCGATAATTCACAGCATGATGATGTGGCCAATCCCGGCAGACGCGATTTTCTGAAAATGATGGGATTTAGCGTAGCAGCTGTTTCGCTTGCAGCTTGTGAAGCCCCGATTAAAAAAGCAATTCCTTATCTCAATAAGCCGGAAAATGCCGACCCAAGCATATCTGATTATTATGCCTCCACTTATGCAGACGGTGGTGAATATTTACCGGTTGTTGTAAAAGTAAAGGACGGCAGACCTATTTTTGTTGAAGGCAATAGTTTCTCTACATTGACCAAAGGAGGGATTACTTCTAGGGCAACTGCTTCAGTTCTCTCGCTCTATGACATAGAAAAAGTTAAATACCCTACTAAACAAGGTTCTCAAATAGAGTGGGACGCACTTGATGCCGAAATAAGTTCCAAACTTCAGGAAATAGCCAATTCTTCCGGTTCAATCAGAATAGTTAGCAACACGATTGCCAGCCCCAGCACCTTAGCTGTCATTGAGCAGTTTATTCAGAAATACCCTACCACACAACATGTGGTTTATGATACTGAGAGTTTGTACGCCATTCGTTTGGCACATAAGAATTTGTTTGGTAAAGATGTAATTCCTTCCTTCGATTTTGACAAAGCCCAAACGATTGTCTCGATAAGTGCAGACTTTTTGGGTGGCTGGCTTGCCCCCGTCGAACACTCGGCAGACTGGGCTGAGACTCGTAAGGTGCAGAGTGATGGAAAGAAAGACATGTCTCGACTTTATTGTTTTGAGACCATGCTTTCCATGACTGGCGCAAGTGCAGACTATCGCATGTCTTTCAAGCCGTCACAAATGGGCTTAATTATAGCCAAGTTGCATGATAGTTTGGCTTCGATTTTGGGCGGTCAATCCTTGGGGCTTGATTACTCTTCTTTGGGCAACGGTGTCAAAATAATAGAAGCCGCTGCAAAAGATTTGGCTCAATCGCGTCAAAACTCATTAGTAGTTTGCGGAATCAATGAGCAAGCCCATCAAACAGTAGTGGCTGCCATCAACCAGATGCTGGGGGCATACGGGCAGACTATCAACATGGACAGACCCATACTCACCAAACAAGGCAATGATGAAAAAATGTCTGCTTTTGTTTCAGAGCTTAAGTCTGGCTCAGTTAAAGCTGTGATCTTCTACAATTGCAATCCTGTTTTTGACCATCCACTTGGCGAAGAAATCAAAAATTCGATTGGGACAGCTCAACTTTCCATATCAACTTCAGATAGGCTCAGCGAAACCGCATCCCTTACTTTTTACAATTGCCCCGATAGGCATTATTTGGAGTCATGGGGTGATTATGAGATTAAGAGAGGGTTTTATAGCCTTTGTCAGCCTACCATAACGCCTATATTCAAATACCGACAAGTTCAAGATTCTTTGATGAAATGGGCAGGTATAGAGGGCAGCTACGAAGCTTTTGTCAAACAGAGCTGGATTAAAAACCTAAAACAGTATTCTTCTGAGTCTGATGCCCAACAGTTTTGGGTGCGTTCTTTGCACGATGGTGTGTTTGAGATTGATTCAGATCTACCCCCTATTGCCTCAGTAGCACCGCTCAATACAGATGTTTTGGGTATGGCCTCAAAACTCTCTCCGTCTCAGTCCAATGGTTTGGAGCTATTCATCTACTCCAGTCCGATTATGGGCAATGGCTCTCAGGCCAACAACCCGATACTCCAAGAAACCCCCGATCCCATCACTAAGATGTGCTGGGGCAATTTTATTGCAGTACCTATGTCCATGGCGGATAAGTTTCCATCGTTTGAAACTAAAGCCTCTTTGGCTAAGGTCATTATCAGAAGCCGCTCTTTTACTCTTCCCGTCATTGTCCAGCCCGGTTTGGCCAACGGCACAATCGCTGTGATGACTGGCTACGGACGCGATGCTTCAGCGGGGAAAGTTACCCAAGAAGCCGGCGGATACAATGTGTACCAGATTATGCCTGTAGGCGATACAACCGTTGCGTCCTTTGTCGTTGATGATGTAACTATCGAGCCGACTGGTAGTAAAGAAATGATAGCCCAAACACAAACCCACCATACAATTATGGGCAGGGAGACCATCATTCAAGAGACTATTTTGTCTAAATATCAACAAGATACCAAAGCTGGACGCTTTTATCCCAAAATCTCTCGTTACAGCGGTAAATCTGAACCCGGCAATATATCAGTTTGGGACATCAAAAAAGATGGCTTTGCTAAGCCCAAAATCTCTGAAAAAGAGAAAGACCTTGAGCTTTGGGCAAACAAGATGAACCTTGACATTGACAAGTATAAGTATTACAATCACCATTGGGGATTGATGATAGACCTTAACACTTGTACTGGTTGCTCGGCATGTATTACTGCTTGCAATTTAGAGAATAATGTCCCTGTTGTAGGAAAGGTTGAAGTCGCCCGTCGCCGTGAGATGCACTGGCTCAGGATAGACCGCTATTATTCATCCAGAGAAGGTGCTTCGAATTACAGCGAACTTGAAGAAGTAGCTGAGAATCCTGAGGTTGTTTTTCAGCCAATGATGTGCCAACATTGCAACAATGCGCCTTGTGAAACAGTCTGCCCTGTAGCGGCCACTACTCACAGCTCAGAAGGATTGAACCAGATGACCTACAACCGTTGCGTAGGTACAAAGTATTGTGCCAACAACTGTCCATACAAAGTTCGCCGCTTCAATTGGTTCTTGTACAACAATAACAGTGATTTTGACTACCACATGAACAACCAATTGGGTAAAATGGTGCTCAATCCTGATGTTACCGTTCGCTCTCGTGGAGTGATGGAGAAATGTTCACTTTGTGTACAGCGTATCCAAGAAGCAAAACTTAAAGCCAAGCGCGAAAAACGCCGTCCCAGTGATGGAGAGTTCACAACTGCTTGCGCATCAGCATGTCCGACAAACGCAATTACTTTCGGAGACCTCAATGATACCGAAAGCCTCATTCGCAAACGGATGAATGTCGAAATTGAAGCCCGTGCTTACAATGTTTTGGAGGAAATCAATGTGTCTCCAAACGTATGGTATTTGACTAAAATTAGAAATAAAGAACAGAATCAAGCCTAAATAAATCCTCATGCAGATAGTTTCTAAAATTCGTGAGCCGCTAATTACTGGTGGTAAAACCTACAAAGACATCACGGAAGATATTTCAAAACATGTTGAAAATCCACCCAACCCGAAATGGATGGTTGCTTTTACTGTATCTTTGATTTTGTTGGGTACAGGCGGGTATTTTTTGGGTGATATGCTCTGGAATGGGATAGGTCGCTGGGGACTAAACCGCACAGTACAATGGGCTTGGGATATCACCAACTTCGTCTGGTGGGTAGGTATTGGTCACGCCGGTACACTCATTTCAGCCGTGCTATTGCTTTTCAGACAAAAATGGCGTTCATCAATCAACCGTGCCGCTGAGGCGATGACCATATTTGCCGTTATTTGTGCGGCTATGTGGCCTGTTGTGCACATGGGTCGCCCTTGGCTTGTGTATTGGCCGCTTCCTCTCCCAAATACGTATGGTTCTTTATGGGTAAATTTTAACTCTCCACTTCTTTGGGACGTTTTCGCAATCAGTACTTATTTTTCTGTATCTCTGCTTTTCTGGTTTATAGGCTTGGTACCGGATTTTGCCACCATCAGAGACCGCGCTACTTCAACAATAGGTCGTCTTTTTTATGGTGCTTTGAGTCTTGGTTTCGATGGTTCAGCCAAAACATGGATGCACTATGAGTCAGTTTCTCTCATTTTGGCCGGCCTTTCTACCCCCCTTGTACTTTCAGTCCACACTATAGTAAGTTTTGACTTCGCAACCTCCGTGATTCCGGGCTGGCACACAACCATCTTTCCACCATACTTTGTTGCAGGTGCGATTTTCTCGGGTTTTGCAATGGTTTTGACACTTATGCTCGTTACTCGAAAAGTGTATAATTTGGAAGATTACATTACCATGGAACACATTGAGATGATGAATATTATCATCTTGGTAACAGGCTCTGTGGTAGGAATTGCCTACGTTACCGAATTTTTTATGGCTTGGTATTCTATGGTGGAATACGAGCAATATGCCTTTGTAAATAGAATAACAGGACAATACTGGTGGGCTTATTGGTCTATGATGACTTGTAACGTAATTTCTCCACAGCTTTTTTATATCAAAAAAATAAGAACCAGCATAGTAGCTACATTTATGCTTTCTATTGTGGTTAATATTGGGATGTGGTTTGAACGTTTTGTGATTATTGTTACTTCACTGCATAGAGATTATTTGATTTCAAGTTGGGTCTATTTTGAACCTACCTTGTGGGATGTTATGTGCTATGTATTCTCGTTTGGGTTGTTCTTTACCTTGTTCTTTCTATTTGCCAAGGTGTTTCCAGTTATCAACATGGCTGAAGTCAAAGCCGTTCTCAAATCGTCGAGTTCGAATGTTTATAAGGGTCGCCGTACCATCCCCAACAGTTTAGTTCCTAAAGAAGACAGAATACCTGAAAACGAAATTGCTTAAGAACATGGAAACCACACATAAAGAAACTTCACAAAAATTTATTGTCGGGATTTTTTCCGATGAAGATGACCTACTCCATGCAGTAGAAGAAATAAGGCACGAAGGCGTAAACATACATGAAGTTTATAGTCCTTATCCTGTACACGGCTTGGAACACGCTTTGGGTTACAAACGGTCCAGAATGCCTGTTGCGGCATTTTTATTTGGGACTTTAGGCTTTATTTTGGCTGTACTTATGCAAGGTTGGATGATGGGGATTGACTGGCCTATGATTATAGGAGGCAAACCCTATATCGCAATACCAGCCTTAGTGCCGGTTACCTTTGAGATGACAGTGTTGCTTTCAGCTTTTGGGATGGCATTTACTTTCTTCTTCGTTAGAAACCTCAAGCCTCACGGTGTGCCGGTTGTATTTGACAGACGCAGCACAGATGACAAACACGTAATGGCAATTGATTTATCAAAGAATACCAAATCCGAATCACAGATTTCTGAAATGCTCAAGAAATACCATGCTGATGAAGTCAGAACACAAGAAATGAGTCAAGAAGATTTGAATCCTACTTTTGGAAAGTATTTCAGTGATCTCTTACAATTTGGGGTACAAAGTTCAAGTAAAATTAACTAACGATGAAAAGGAAATTACTTTATATTTTATTTGCAATAACCTTTTGGGGATGTCAGGCTCGCGACAACCACGCAGGTTATGAATATGCACCTCAGATGTACCACTCTGTGGCCTATGAGCCACTTTCTCAAATTGTGGATGAACCCAAGGGATTTCTGCAAAGGTTTTCTTACTCTGTTCCCAATTCTACTCCACATAATGATTATGATGGAAAGCAGCCGATTAATCTGCGTTTACCCCCTGAAGGCTCTATAAAAAGGCAAAACTATCGTTCAGTTACTCAGACTAATGCAATACAAAAAGGAAACCCGATTTTGTATTACGAGATGCACAAAGACAGCACGGAGTACGCTGCCAAAATTTGGAAAAACCCTTTAGATTCTACAGAGGAAAACCTTGCCGAAGGAAAGCATTTATACCTTGCTTTTTGTGCTGCTTGTCATGGTGAGGCAGGAAATGGGCAAGGTAAAGTAGGGACTGTGTACAAAGGTGTTCCTAATTATTCTGCGGGAAGGTACGCAACGCTGTCGCCCGGCCACATATTTCACGTAATTACACATGGAAAAAACTCTATGTGGTCACACAAATCGCAACTCAACCCTGAGGAGCGTTGGAAAGTCGTACTTTATGTTCAACAACTTCAAAAAGGCAATAAATAATGGCACATCACAAACAGATTGAGTTCAATCCAAACGAACAGATTGAGGTATCCCCCAAACTCCGCAGGAATTTACTGACGATAATAGTATTAGGTGCAATATTTACTGTAATAGGGCTTTTACAGGCAATGTTTGGCAGTCATGATGACCATGGTGATCACCATGGAGTGGTCAAGACAGAGCAAATTTTGTTGGCTGGAGGCGAACACGGAGAAGACCACGATAAAAAAGCACATGCCTCTGACCACGCTCACGGAGTCCACAAAGCTGACTCACATGAAGAACATCATGGTTCCCCCATTTGGCTTAAAAGGCTTAAAGCCAACCTGTGGATTAATAATATTTATTTTATTGGTTTGTCTATTGTAGGTGTATTTTTCTTTGCTATTCAATACGTTGCTGCTGCCGGTTGGTCGGTGATTTTGAAGAGAGTGTTTTTATCATTTGGTAATTTTATACCCATAGCCGGAGGTCTTTTGGTCTTGACTTTCTTATTTTCATACCATGATATTTTTCACTGGGCACATACTAATCTTTACGATGTTAATAGTGCTGATTATGATGAGATTTTAGACGGCAAGAAAGGTATGTTTTTTTACCCGGGTGTTGAATCTCCCGGTTTTCCTTTCTTTTACTTTTTTAGAATGTTGGCTTTTGTCGGTGTTTGGTTTTTGTTCTTTACTTCAATAAAAAAAGATGTTTTGAGAGAAGATTTGGTGGGGGGAACCAACATATACCGCCGATTGGTCAAAAAATCAGGTCTTTTTATTATCTTTTTTGGCTTATCATCTTCCATAGCTTCTTGGGACTGGATTATGTCTATAGACACCCACTGGTTTAGTACTATGTTTGGTTGGTACACATTTGCAGGTTGGTTTGTTTCTGGTCTGGCCGCTATGACTTTGGTCGTGATTACGCTAAAGGAAATGGGCTATTTTCAGGCTGTTAATGAGAGCCACCTACATGATATGGGTAAATTTATATTTGCCTTTAGCATTTTCTGGACTTATGTTTGGTTTTGTCAATATCTGCTCATTTACTATGCCAATATACCAGAAGAGGCTGTTTACTTTCTGGACAGATTTGAAAGTCAATATGGTAAATTGATGTTCATCAATCCTTTATTGAATTTTGTTTTTCCATTCTTGGCTTTGATGACCCGCGATTCAAAGCGCAAAATGACCATCTTAAAAGTAGTTTGCTATGTAGTTATGTTTGGGCATTGGCTTGACAACTATATGATGATCATGCCCGGTGTGATGACCAAAGATGGTAATTATGGGTTTTTAGAGTTGGGACTTCAGATGGTTTATGTGGGAATTTTCTTCTTGGTCGTCTTTAATTCGTTAGCAAAGCATCCTTTAGTGGCAAAAAATCATCCTATGCTTGAAGAGTCTTTGAATCATGTCATACATTAATAGCTGAATATGAATACAATTTTTTTAATTATCGGAGTGATTTTGTTTGTATCAACTTTTAGTTTGATATACAGAATCATCAATCTTGTGGGGATTGCTAAAAGAGTGAAGGGTGTTGATTCAAATGCCGATGTTGAGGTTTCTCAGTCAGCCAACAAAATCAATGCGGCTTTATTTCCTTTGCTTTTGGTTGTGGGGTTTGGGGCCATATTTTGGTATTCGTTGAAAGCAACTTATGTTTTTGTACCTCTTGCATCAGAACATGGAGCACATTTGGATTTTCTCTTTTGGATATCCATGGCGGTTTGTTTTTTTGTGTTTCTATCTACTCATTTGCTCTTATTTACTTTTCCGTATCTTTATCAGTATAATAAGAAGCGCACTGCTTATTATTATGCTCATAATAATACCATTGAAGTCGTTTGGTCTGTGATTCCGGCTATAGTATTAACAGGCTTGGTTTTGACAGGCTGGCTGGCTTGGGCAGATATTACACGAGACGTTCCCGGCAATGAGCCATTCGTTGAGCTTGAGATTATGGGCAAGCAATTTAACTGGCACGTTCGTTACCCGGGGGAAGACAAAAAATTAGGTAAGTATAACTACAGGCTTATTGATGAGGACAATGCTATGGGAGTAGATTTCCGTGAAACAGACAGTAAGGATGATTTTATGCCCGGTGAAATACATGTCCCTAAGGGAATAAATGTTGTTTTTAAAATACGCTCTCGTGATGTTCTTCACAGTGTCTTTTTACCTCATTTCCGCCAAAAAATGGACGCTGTGCCCGGTATGATGACTTCTTTTTGGTTCAAGCCTACCAAAACTACCCAAGATATGCGTAACGAATTGGGAAATCCAAATTTTAATTATGAGTTGGCTTGTACTGAGGTTTGTGGAGGCAGCCATTTTGCTATGAAAATGCGCGTAGTGGTCGATGAGCCGGAAGAATTTGAAAAATGGGCTAAATCTCAAACTCCTTGGTTAGAGTCTAATCCCGAATATCTTCAAAAAATATTGGAAAAATCAGTTGCTAAAAATTAATTCTTAAAATATAAAACCATGTCAGTAGTTGAAGTGGATATTCACCACGATAGTCATGTTCACGCCGAGCATGACCATCACCATGAGGAGTTGGGGTTTGTCAGGAAATACATTTTTTCTGAAGACCATAAGGTAATTGCGAAGCAATTTTTGATTACAGGGTTGTTGTGGGCGTTTTTGGGTGGCTTGCTGTCGGTTATATTCAGACTACAATTGGGGTATCCAGAGGCGAATTTAGAATTTCTAAGACCTTTTTTGGGTAAATGGATAGATAGTGCAGGTAAACTTGATAAAGAGTTCTATTTGGCCGCTGTTACTATGCATGGGACCATCATGGTCTTTTTTGTGCTGACAGCCGGATTGAGTGGTACCTTTTCAAATTTTTTGATTCCGCTGCAAATTGGTGCACGCGATATGGCATCAGGATTTTTGAACATGCTTTCGTATTGGTTCTTTTTTGTTTCCAGCGTAATCATGTTCGCCTCTCTTTTTATAGAGACAGGTCCTGCTTCAGGGGGATGGGTTATTTACCCACCTTTAAGTGCTTTGCCTCAGGCAATGTCTGGGTCAGGTTTGGGGATGACCATGTGGTTGGTGAGCATGGCTTTGTTTATAGTATCATCACTGTTGGGTGGCATAAATTATATAACTACCGTTATCAATTTAAGAACTGAAGGTTTGTCCTTCAATAAGTTGCCTCTCACTATATGGGCATTTTTTATTACTGCCATCATTGGAGTTCTCTCATTTCCTGTATTATTTTCTGCTGTTTTACTTTTGATATTTGATCGCAGCTTCGGCACAAGTTTCTATTTGTCTGAGATTTATATCCAAGGCGAAGCTCTTCCCAATGTAGGTGGCAGTCCGATTCTGTTTCAACACTTGTTTTGGTTTTTGGGACACCCTGAGGTGTATATTGTTCTTTTGCCTGCCTTGGGGATTAGTTCAGAGGTTATTGCCACCAATTCTCGCAAGCCTATTTTTGGCTACCATGCAATGGTAGGCTCCATGTTGGGTATTGCTGTTTTGTCCTTTATTGTATGGGCGCACCACATGTTCGTTTCAGGGATGAACCCATTTTTGGGGACTATATTCATGTTCTTGACGCTTATTATTGCAGTTCCTTCGGCTGTTAAGGCATTCAACTACATTACAACTCTTTGGAGAGGTAATTTGGTATTTACTCCCGCCATGTTGTTTTCCATCGGCTTGGTTTCCCTGTTTATTTCGGGAGGGGTAACAGGAATTATTTTGGGCAATTCTGCTTTAGACATTCAATTGCATGATACATATTTTGTAGTGGCTCACTTCCACTTGGTTATGGGTAGTGCTTCGTTTTTTGGCATGATGGCGGGTATTTACCACTGGTTTCCCAAAATGTTTGGCAGGATGATGAATCCAACACTTGGTTACATTCACTTCTGGCTTACTTTTATTGGTGTTTATTTGGTGTTTTTCCCTATGCACTACATTGGCATAGCCGGTTTCCCTCGCCGTTATTACTCGCACACCAAATTTGACGCGTTCACTTCAGATGCTTACACAGATTTGAATATGTTTATATCAGCAGCGGCTATCATTGCAGTATCTGCTCAATTGATATTTGCCTTCAATTTCTTTTACAGTATGTTCAAAGGAAAGTTAGCACCTCTTAATCCTTGGAGGTCTAATACATTGGAGTGGACGACTCCCCGTTTCCCCGGACACGGCAATTGGGAAGGTCCTCTGCCCGTTGTCCATCGCTGGTCTTATGATTACAGCAAACCGGGTGCAGAACAGGATTTCATTCCTCAAAATGTCCCTTTCTCGGAGACAAGGTCTTCAAATTTGCCACATGAAAATGAGCTAGCAGATCTTGAACAACAAGCAAAACATCAGAAAGTGTAAAGAAATTAAAGGGGCGTAAGCCCCTTTTTTGATTAGATTATGAATATTTCACTTACAGGCAAACGCGCGGTGGTTTGCGGGAGCACCCAAGGGATTGGTTGGGCATGTGCTAAAGAGTTGGCACAACTGGGGGCTTCGGTTACTCTTATGGCTCGCAACGAATCTAAGATGCAGCAATTGATTAAAGAGTTACCTGATTCCGCTCAACAAGCACACGATTATTTGGTGGCTGATTTTGTTGATACGGCTCAGGTTTTGGAGGTAGCGATGGGGTACGATAAGCAAGTTCATATTTTGGTGAACAATACCGGTGGGCCGCCTTCAGGAAAGGCTACTGATGCAAAAATTGGAGATTTTCTACTGGCTTTTCAAACCCATTTGCTAAATAATCACCAGTTGGTTCAGGCTTTTGTTTCAGGTATGAAATCAGCGGGCTATGGTAGAATCATCAATATCATTTCAACTTCTGTCAAAATACCACTTGAAAACCTTGGGGTATCCAATACCATAAGAGGCGCAGTGGCTTCTTGGTCAAAGACTTTAGCCAACGAACTTACCGGCTTTGGTATAACGGTAAATAATGTGCTGCCGGGGGCTACTTCTACCTCGCGTTTAGATGCCATTATTGCTGCCAAATCTGTTAAATTAGGTATCTCTCCTGAGCGAGTAATTGATGATATGCTCAAAGAAATACCGGCCAGAAGGTTTGGTAAGCCGGAAGAAATCGCCCATGTGGTGGCTTTTTTGGCTTCTCCTGCTGCAGCGTACATATCAGGAACCAATCTTGTAGTAGATGGCGGTAGAACAGGATGTCTATGAATTTAGAATAATTAAAAATAGATTTTGGTGCTTTGCATATCGTTGTTGGTATTTATTTTTGTAATCGTCTAAAAATAAAAGATTATTGTTATGTCAACAAAAGGAATGAATTTGACCCTGAAAGTTTGGAGGCAAAAGAATGCTTCTGACAAGGGCAGGATGGTTGAATATAAGGTTAGGGATGTGAGTCCTGATTCATCTTTTTTGGAAATGTTTGACATTTTGAACGAAGAGTTGCTCTCAAAAGGTGAAGACCCGGTAGCCTTTGACCACGACTGTAGGGAAGGTATTTGTGGAATGTGTAGCATGTTTATCAATGGCCGTCCTCACGGCCCCCTCAAAGCGACCACCACTTGCCAACTTCACATGCGTAATTTTAAAGACGGGGATACTATTGTTGTCGAACCATGGAGAGCCAAGCCTTTTCCTGTCATCAAAGACCTGTGTGTAGATAGATCGGCTTTCGATAGAATCATTCAAGCGGGTGGCTACATTTCTGTAAACACAGGTAACGCCCCTGATGCCAATGAGATACCCATCCCAAAAGATGTGGCAGAGGAAGCCATGAGTGCTGCGCAGTGCATCGGCTGTGGAGCCTGCGTTGCGGCATGCAAAAATGCTTCGGCCATGCTTTTTGTTTCAGCCAAAGTTGCTCAGCTCGCACTTTTGCCTCAAGGTAGGCCTGAAAAGTTTAGAAGAGTTGAGAAGATGGTTACTGTAATGGATGAGGAAGGCTTTGGCGCATGTACAAACACAGGAGCTTGTTCAGCGGTATGTCCTAAAGAAATAAGCCTTATCAATATAGCCCGCATGAACCGCGATTATATAGTTTCGGGGTTTGCAGTATAGATATTAGAGCAATATTTGCTTAGGGGCTTGTCGGATGAATAAATTCGGCAAGCCTTTTTATTTATCGTTTTTTTTATATTTGGCAATGAACTACACCAGAGCCGATTTAAAATACTTATGTTTTATTGACATTGAAACAGTTTCTTTCAAAGCGAAATTTGAGGAATTAGACCCTCTTTGGCAGGATCTTTGGCGCGCAAAAGCAGCCCGTATCCAAGAAGGAGCAGACGAAGCAGAGCTTTATGAAAAAAAAGCAGCTATTTTTTCCGAGTTTGGTAAAGTAGTGGCTATTGGTATGGGGATGTTTTATATGCCTGACAAAGAAGATTTTAGCTTTAGGGTTAAAGTCTTGTCTGGTGAGGATGAAGCAGTCCTTTTGGCAGAGTTTTGCGAGCTTATCGGTAATATAGCTGGTAAGAATCCCAAGTTCAGATTCGTTGCTCACAACGGGTTAGAGTTTGACTATCCATATTTATGTAGGCGGTTGTTGGCCAATGGTTTGCCTTTACCAAAACCCTTGCAAATCACGGGAAAAAAATCTTGGGACATTCAACACTTAGACACGATGGAGCTTTGGAAATTTGGCGATAGGAAAAACTTCACTTCCTTAAATCTATTGGCATGTGTATTCGACCTTCCCAGCAGCAAAGAGCAACTTGATGGCAGTCAAGTAGGGCACTACTATTATCAAATCAAAGACTTGGATTCTATAGCCAACTACTGTGCAGAGGATGTGGTACTTACTGCAAGGGTTTTCCTCAAACTCGTTGGCTTGGGAATAACACTTGACGACGAACGCATCGTCAAGGTGTAAAGTGCAAAATTTAGGGAGAATAGTGGGGCTTGAACCCACGACCTCCAGATCCACAATCTGGCGTTCTAACCAACTGAACTATATCCTCCGTTTCGGGTTGCAAATATAGGAAAAAAACAGTATAAAAATTTTTTTAGTTTTTAATAAAATCGTTTTTGTCAAAATTAATTAACTCGGAAACCACGATAGCAGTGGGAAATTTTTCTTTGATCAAGGTGTAAAACTTATGTGCCTGAATTTTTGTTAAATAATTGCCTACCATTATTTTATGGTTGGGTTGTCTGTACACATATTCTACCTTAATATCGGGGTATAGCTCGGTAAACTGTTGTTTGGTTTTTAGGGCATCTTCACGGCTCAAGCCCGAGTAAGCCTGTATTCTAAAGCCTTCCATTTTAGTAACTTTGGTATTGGCGTACTGTGCCAATAGCCTGAGTTTTTCTTCTACTTCGGCAGTAGCCGATCCGGTCGGCTCTGCAAAAGATGAGGTGATAGGTTTGTCATTGCTTTCAGAATAAGGGTCTTTGAATTCGATGGCACTATCTTGGAAACTCAGACGGTACATACTCACATCATCGTAGAAGGGAGTTTGGCTTACTTGTGTACTTTTGCAAGACAAAGCTAAAATTAACGGAGGGATGATGATGCTAAACAAGGGTAGGTATTTTTTTGGCATGAGACTGAAACTTTCAGGTGAAAATTTTAAGCAAATCTAAAAATCTCATTCTTAATTGGCTTAACTTCAAAGATGATTTTCTTAAGTTTTATTTGTTTTTTCTATCAACCTGCGGATTCTGTCGGCCTCAAGCAGATAGGAGACCATGTGTTTATCCTTTACCAAGTAACCGAGGGGGAGAGTTTTTTTTCTATTTCAAGACGATACGGTTTAAAACCCTATCAACTCAGAGCCGCAAACCCCGAAATAGAGAATCTTAAAATCGGCGAAGTCATTCTTGTGCCCACAGCCAAGACCATACCCAAGAAAGCAGGACTTCTGAGCGGACAAATCAAAACCCACCGTGTGGAATTAGGGGAGACTCTTTATAGCCTATCTCAACTTTATGGCGTGCCTGTTGAGCAGATAAGAAAACACAATAACCTGATTGACAATATTTTGAAAGAGGGAAAGTTCTTAAAGATTGGGACAGTTAGGCTTGGGCCTTCAAATGTTTATACTTTAGATTCCATCGCAACGACCCATTTGGTTGAACCGGGAGAAACTGCAATTTTGATTTCTAAAAAATATAAAATTCCTGTGGATTTGGTTTATAGAAACAACAATTTGACTGAGTCTTCTCTGCTTTTTTCGGGTATGGAGCTAATTATCGCGCCGCGTCCGGTAGCTCTTTTGCAAATAGATGCCGATTTTTCTTATTACACCCCCGATCCACTGGGAATGCCTGCCAATTTTGATGAGAGAGGCACAGGAAACTTGATAAATAATAATATACCTAAAAATGTGGCCTTGCACAAGGCCGAGACAATCGGCAAGTACATCAAGGTTTTTTTTCCCGGTACCAAGCGTGCTGTCATGGCCAAAGTAATTGGGGAAGTGCCTGATTTTGAAAGAAAAAAAGGAATTATAGTAAAAATTTCTCTTCATGCAGGTGCGTCGTTGGGTATCAAAAACAGAGAGTTTCCGGTCATTTTACAGTACGAAAAGCCATGAAAACCACAGCGATAGTAGGAGGGGGGGCAGCCGGTTTTTTTGCGGCCATTCACCACGCTCAAAAATACCCTCAAAACCAAGTGGTGATTTTTGAAAAAACAGGTAAGTTGTTGGAAAAAGTCAGGATATCAGGTGGCGGCAGGTGCAATGTAACCCACGACTGCCCGTCTTTGCCTGAGCTTTTGAGATTTTACCCGCGTGGTGCTAAGTTTCTCAAACAAGTTTTCCCAAGGTTTATGCCTTCCCATACAGTAGATTGGTTTGAAAAACAAGGCGTTAGGCTGAAAGTAGAACCCGATGGCAGGATGTTTCCCACAACAAACACCTCTCAGACAATCATAGATTTGTTTTTGAGATTGGCCAATCAATACCATATCCGCACCCATTTATTTTCGCCGGTGAAAGCCATTTCAGTGGGAGAACGATTTGCCTTGGATTTGGGTGAGAGGGGCGAGTTTGTGGCCGATAGGGTGATTGTGGCTCCGGGTGGATTTGCCAGAGAGTCCGGCTTCGATTGGCTCAAAAAATTGGGCATCAAGATAGTGCCCCCTGTGCCCTCCCTTTTTACCTTCAACATACCGGAGTCTCCAATTGTGTCTTTGTCGGGGGTCAGTGTTACGGAAGCCCGGCTTGGTATGGTAGGGCATAAAACAGAACAAACCGGAGCCACCCTCATCACTCATTGGGGTTTGAGCGGGCCGGCGGTACTGAAACTGTCCGCTCTTGCGGCCAGAGAGATAGCCCAAACCGATTACCACTTCAAAACCCGAATCAACTGGGCTGCTAAGCCCGTTGCGGATATTGAAAGCAAACTCTTGGAGTTTCAACAATCAAAAAAACAGCTCATTTCTATGCCAGTGGAACTTCCTGAGAGGCTTTGGAGGCATTTCTTGGAGGGTTTGGGGCTTCAGACACAAGCCAAATGGGCAGAAATACCAGCCAAAGACCGCAACCGAATCTTGAACAAACTCACCAATGACCTCTATGAAGTCAAAGGCAAAACCACCCACAAAGAAGAGTTTGTAACTTGTGGAGGGGTTGATTTAGAGCAAATTGACCCGCAGACCATGCAAGTCAAACACATCAAAGGGCTACACTTTGCAGGAGAGGTCTTGGACATAGATGCCCTGACAGGCGGCTTCAACTTTCAGGCGGCTTGGGCAACCGGATTTGTTTGTGCTCAATAAAATAACAATGGCACCTTTTTGTAGGTATATTCAAAACTATCAGCTTTGACACATTTATTTTCAAATCATTACAACTGTATTTTTGTAAAAACTACTTTTATTTGAGTATAGGTGGGCAACATGCTAAAAGAGCCATCGCACCCCCAAGAATACTAACTTTACAAATTGATTCTAATTGAGTTTATTGAAATTAAAACAGACATAACTCATGTTCGAACAAACTTTTAAAAATATTGACGATATACTGCACAAAGACGCTGGTTGCGGCAGTGAATTGGACTATGTGGAGCAAACCTCTTGGATTTTGTTCCTTAAATATTTGGACGACTTAGAGAAAGACCGAGCCACAGCAGCCGAACTCACAGGCAAGACTCTTGCCCTGAGCGGAGCCGAAGGGTACACGCCTATCATTGATGAAGAGTATAGGTGGAGTTCTTGGGCAATGCCCCTTCGACCCCTTCGACCCCTTCGACAGGCTCAGGGTTCGCAGGGGCCGAGTGCCAAATCGAAGATGGTGGATGGTGAACTTGACGAAAAAAAGGTGAGTGAGCCTGTCGAAAAAAAGGTGAGTGAGCCTGTCGAAAAAAAGGTGAGTGAGCCTGTCGAA
>CAZRQL010000017.1:0-74669 GCA_964602415.1 uncultured Roseobacteraceae bacterium | reverse complement strand
TTTTAGAAGAAATCATCAAGAACATTCAGGAAGCAGACTATGACGAAGTAACCGAAAAGGGAATCATTCAATTTATTGATGACCTCATTAGCGGTAAGATTGAATTAAGAGCACACCCGAAAAAGAAAATTCACGCCAAAGTTTACATTTTCAGACCGGCATCATTCAATGAATATGCCCCTTGTGAAGTAATTACTGGTTCATCAAATCTGACAGATGCCGGCCTGGGTGCAAATCCTGAATCCAATTACGAATTTAATGTTAGTCTTCGTGACTATGAAGATGTAAAATTCGCAACAGAAGAATTTGAAAGACTTTGGAACGAGTCCGTTCCCATCCTCCGTGCAGAAGCGGAAGCCATCCGAAAGAAAACCTATTTGCGTGATGACTTCACTCCTTTTGAGTTGTATATCAAAATGCTGATTGAGTATTTCGGCAAACGGGTTGAATACGACCCCTACAACATTGACTTATTGCTTCCTGACAAATTCATGCGTTTGAAATACCAATCAGATGCTGCGAATCAAGGCTATGCCATTATGATGAAGCACAACGGCTTTATACTAGCAGATGTGGTAGGTTTGGGTAAAACCATTATCGCCTGTATGGTGATTAAAAAATTCATTTACGAAAACGGAACACATTCTAAAATTCTGATTGTAGTGCCTCCTGCTTTGGAAGCAAACTGGCGAAGAACAACGGAAGATTTTCAAATTAAAAATCATTTTGAGTTCATTACGCTTGGCAGTTTGCATAAAATCCTGAATGAAGATAATTACCGCTATTCCAATGCAGACAAATTTGATTTAGTTGTGGTGGACGAATCACACAAGTTCAGAAACGACTATACCGAAATGTATTTGGCTTTGCAGGAAATCTGCAAGAAACCAAGAAGCCGACCTTCTGAAAATGGCGATACGAGAAAAAAGGTAATCCTCATTTCGGCAACTCCTCTAAACAACAGACCGCAGGACATCGAAAATCAGCTTTATCTGTTTCAAGACAAGCGAAACAGTACCCTGGAGAATATCCGCAACCTTCAGGACTATTTTAAGCCACTGAACGAGCAATACAAAAAACTGGCTGCTGAAAAAACACTCAACATCAAAAAACTGAAATCGCTTTTCCAAAAATTAAGGGATGATGTGGTTGAACCTTTGGTAATCCGCAGAACAAGAACCGACATAGAAAAGAACAAGGAATATTTAGATGACATGAAAAGTCAGGGAATAATCTTCCCAAAGGTTGATGACCCCATTTCATTGTTCTATGAGTTAGATGGTAAACTGGCAACGCTGTTTTATGAAACTGTTTCTTTAATCACAGGATTGGACGAATACGGCAATGAAACAGACGGTTTGGGTTATTATCGTTACCGTGCCATTGAATTTTTAGCCAACGAGGAAGACAAAAAGATTTATGGAAACGTAAAATCAATCTCCGGTCGTTTGAGTGCAATCATGAAAACACTTTTGGTGAAGCGTTTGGAAAGCAGCTTTTTTGCCTTCACCCAATCCATCAACCGCTTTCAACGAGCCATTGACAACATGATTGAAATGTTTGAAAACGACAGGGTGTTTGTTGCGCCTGACCTTGACATCAATAAACTACTGGAGGAAGGATTAAGCTACGACCAGATTGAAGCCAAAATTAACGAGAAGGGCGGAAACAATAAGGAATTTAAAAAATCTGCTTTTGACAAAAAATTTATTGCACTCCTTAAATCAGATAAAGAAAAAGTGGACGATTTGGTATTGCGTTGGAGTAAAGTAAAAAAAGACCCGAAACTGGAAGCATTCAGTGATAAACTGAAAACGGAATTTTTCAAAAGCAAAAAACACAACCCAAGTGGCCAGTTGGTGATTTTTTCCGAATCTAAAGAGACCGCAGAGCAGTTGTCTGAACAAATCAAAAAGAATTTCAAATTTCGTGTGCTGACAGTAAGTGCCGAAAACCGTAAAACCGTTGAAAACATTCTTAGGGAAAATTTTGATGCCAACCTTGAAGTAGAAAAATGGAAAAACGATTATGACATCATTATTACCACCGAAGTTTTGGCAGAAGGTATCAACCTTCACCGAAGCAATATCATTGTGAACTATGATGTGCCTTGGAATGCCACACGTTTAATGCAACGCATTGGTCGTGTAAATAGGATTGGTTCAAGAGCAGAGCAAATTTTTGTTTACAACTTCTATCCTTCAGCTCACGGCGATGAGCAAATCAAGCTGGTAAATAATGCCCTGCGAAAATTGCAGTCCTTTCACACCGCTTTTGGCGAAGACAATAAAATATTCTCCTTGCTGGAAGAAAAGGGTGATGGTGCTTTGTTCGGCAACAAAATTCAAAAAGAAGAAAGCGAGATTCTGAATTACCTCAACGAGTTGAGAGATTTTAAAAAGAAGCACCCGAAACGATTTGCTGAAATTTCAAAAATCCCGAATAAGGCAAGATGCGGCAGAAAAGCTGATGGAGCAAATCAACTTACTTTGATGGAAGCGGAAACGGGCGAAATAAATTATCCGCTTCAAAACACTTCGCTTACTTATCTGAAAAGTGAAAACCATCCGGGTATTTTCTGTTTGATTACACCCGATTACAACATTATTGAATTGAATTTTCTGCAAGCAGTTAAAATCTATAAAGCCGAAGAAACTGAAAAGGCCGTTCCCCTGCATTCGCAGCATTACGAGCAAACAGTAAAAGCACTTGATTACTTTAAATCAGAAAAGAATCAGGAGAATGTGCAAACCATTTCCCGCAAAAATCTGAGTCCTGCGGAAAACAAAGCTATTACCAATATCAATGCGATTATCAAAGTAGCACCGACTGAACAAAAAAGAATGGCATTGCAACGGGCACTCGACCTGATAAAAAAGGGAACGTATGGCTCTAAAGGCTTACCAAAATCCATCAACGACTTTTTTGTTGCCAATGCCAAATTGCTGAAAGAACCACCCAAGTTTGTGGAACAGCTTTTTATTGACTTGCTCGATAGCTACGACCTTTCATCCAATGCCGAAGAAGGCGAAGAAAAACGAACAGGGCAAGGCATCGTGAATCCTAAAATTGTTTTAACGCAAAGCTTTAGTTGAATATGGCAAAAACAGATAAAATCATTGTAAAGGGCACAGAAATAAACGTTTTAAAAGAAAGCATCGGAGATTACATCTCTATTACTGATATGCTGAAAGCCAAAGATGGTGACTTTTTTGTTTCTGACTGGCTGCGCAACCGCAATACGGTTGAGTTTTTGGGAATTTGGGAGTCGGTAAACAACCCCGATTTTAATTATGGCGAATTTGCCATAATTAGAAGTCAGGCTGGACTAAATAACTACAAAATCAGTGTAAAAGAATGGGTTGAAAAAACCAACGCTATCGGAATAAAAGCTACTGCCGGAAGATACGGTGGCACTTATGCACATGTAGATATAGCCCTTGAATTTGGTATGTGGATTAGTGCTGAGTTTAAAGTTTATCTTATAAAAGAATTCAAAAGATTAAAAGATGACGAAAGTAGCCGAAACAAACTAGAATGGAACCTGCAACGAACCTTGGCCAAGGTAAATTACCGAATTCATACGGATGCCATCAAGGAAAATCTGATTCCGCCTGCATTGTCAAAAGAGAAAATCAACCTTGTGTATGCGGATGAGGCCGATATGCTGAACATGGCTTTGTTTGGTATGACAGCCAAACAATTGAAATCGCTCACCCAAATGTCTGAATCACAGATTAAAAGGATAAAAGGATGACACAGAAAGAATACAAATATTCAGATATTACCGAAAAAATTATTGGGGCAGCTTTTGAAGTACATAAATTTTTGGGAAATGGATTTCAGGAAGTGATTTACCAAAGAGCACTTGCATACGAATTATCTAAAGCCGGGTTAGATTTTCAGCGTGAAATTGAACAAGATATTTTTTATAAGGACCTTGATGAACCTATTGGAAAAAGACGAGCTGATTTTGTGATAGAGGGGAAGGTTCTGGTTGAAATTAAAGCAATAATCCAATTAGAGGATGTTCATATCGCACAGATTCTTAATTATCTCAGAGCATATAGGATTGAAGTTGGTTTATTAATAAATTTTGGAAGCAAGAGCCTTACGTTTAAAAGACTTGTTTTATCAGCGGAATCAAATAATCTGCGAAATCATTAAATCAAAATAATCAGCGATTCAGACAAATGGCCAACAGAATACAACTCCAAACCGCATTACAGAAACCTTACGACAGAATACTTTTTGCAAAAGAGGTATTAAGTCCGGTTTTCGGTTCATGCTTCAATCTTAGCAGCAGTGCAGTTCCTGCTTCGGTGCAGCCCAATAAATCGGAGCAAGCCGTTATTCAATCTGTTTCCATTTATGGCGCAATTAAGCTGGAAGATAGAACGGAAATAACCTGCTACGAAATCACCTTGCAACCTTCGGTGCGTATTGAACACAGCAAGGTGGTCATTCAGCGATATGTAAGAAAGTTGCTCACTGCCGGACAAATTGCTTTGGTGAACTTTATTGCTCCGCAAAACAAAAAGGTTTGGCGATTGACACTGGTTGCCAAAGACAGTGAATTGACTGAACAAGGAATTAAAGAAAAAACCACCCATGCCAAACGCTACACCTATCTTTTAGGTCCTTCGGAAACCTGCAAAACAGCAGCAGAACGCTTTGAATCGCTGAGCATCGAGAAGCAAATCACTTTTCAGGCGTTGGTGAATGCGTTCTCCGTTGAGAAACTCAGCAAGACATTTTTTGACGAATACACCCTGCACTACCAAAAGTTTTGCGACTACTTACAGGAATCCAATTTCAGAAAATCGGTTTTCAATATTTCCATTCCTGAAAACGCCACCAAAGAACAAAAAGACAAAGCCTGCAAGCCCATTCGTGACTTTGTAAAGAAACTATTAGGCCGCATTGTTTTTCTTTATTTCGTGCAAAAGAAAGGCTGGCTGGGTGCAAGCGATACCAACTACACTGACGGGATGCCTGATTTTATCAAACAGCTATTCAAACAATCGGGCGGCAACGATGCCTTTTACAGCATCTGGCTCACGAAATTATTCTTTGAAACGCTGAACAAGGAGAGAAACAATGACGACTTTATCATGCCGGACGGCAAAAAGGTAAAAGTCCCTTTTCTCAATGGCGGTTTATTTGATAAGGATGAGTACGATGATGCCATCTTGACCCTTCCTGCAAAACTGTTCCACCATCCCGATTTTGAAGACACCCTGCTCACCGAAAAAAACAAGGAAAATGCCAGAGGTTTCCTTGACTTTTTGGATGCCTTCAACTTTACCGTGCATGAAGACAGCCCTGACGACCACACCGTAGCCGTTGACCCCGAAATGCTCGGGCATATTTTTGAAAACCTGCTCGAAGACAACAAAGACAAAGGAGCATTTTACACGCCAAAGGAAATTGTGCATTACATGTGTCAGGAGAGTTTGGTTGAGTACCTCAAAAATTCCCCTCCTTTGGAGGGGTCAGGGGTGGTCATTTCCCCTCCACAGGAGGGGGCAGGGGGTGGTCAAAAACGCAACGCCCAAAACTACTTCCAACTTCCATACAACCCCAACCTTAAAGATAGAGCCCGCCAACTTAGAAAAGCAGGGAATTTATCCGAAGTATTGTTTTGGAACAGGGTTAAAAACAAACAATTTAAAGGGTATGACTTCGACCGACAGAAAATTGTAGGCAATTATATCGTTGATTTTTATTGCACCAACTGCAATGTAGTGATAGAAATAGATGGTAGCAGCCATGATGACAAACAGGAATATGACGCTCAAAGAGACGCTTATTTGCAAAGTGTAGGACTGACCGTTATTCATATTCCGGTGGTGGATGTGATGAATAATCTGGATGGGGTGATGGAAATGCTTTTTAACCACCCCGCCCTATCGGGCACCCCTCCAAAGGAGGGGAATTTGCCCCTGTCGGCTATCTCGCCAAAGCAGGAGAGTGAATCGTTCCTCACTCCTCCGCAAAGCGGGGCGGTACATTCCCCTCCTTTGGAGGGGTCAGGGGTGGTCATTTCCCCTAACTGGGAGCAGAAACTGAATGCCCTTGTTAAAAACAAAGAAGTAGCAGGCTTAAGCAAAGAAAAATTATTGTTTATTGATACGGCTCTTGACACAGTAAAAATCTGCGACCCGGCCATTGGTTCCGGGGCTTTCCCTATGGGACTGCTACAGGAAATACACGCCACAAAAGAACTCATTGCCTACGAAACAGGCAAGCCATGGAACCCTGCCGAAACCAAGCTGAACATTATCCAAAACTCCATTTACGGCGTGGATACCGAAAAAGGTGCGGTGGACATTGCCCGCCTGCGCTTTTGGCTCAGCTTGGTGGTGGACGAAGAAAAACCAAGAGCCTTGCCCAACCTGGATTACAAAATTGTGGTGGGCGACAGTTTGGTGAGCAAATTTGAAAACGAAATAATTGAGATTGACTGGGAAATAAAAGAAGGCACACAAGGCCATTTGTTTGGCAATGAAAATGTAATCAAAAGACAAAAACTACTCGAAGAAATTACAGCCAAGCAACAGGAATACTTTCATACCACCGATAAACAGAAATTAGCCGACCAAATCCGCAACCTTAAAATAGATATCCTCATCAACCAGTTGGAGCTGATGATAAACACCAAAGGTGTAGAAACCAAACCCACAGAAAGCGGAAAAAAAGCCACTGCCCACATGGAACTTTGGCTGCAAACACAAGGCTGGAAAAACGCCATCGCCAAACTCAAAAAACTCAAACAAAACAAAGCAGAACCCTTTGAGCATTTTGATTGGAAATTGGATTTTCCTGAAGTGTTGAATCCTTATTTGGTTAATGGCAATGCGGGGTTTGATATTGTCATTGGCAACCCGCCCTACATCCAACTCCAAAAAGAGGGCGGTCATTTAGCCAAATTGTATGAAAAACTACGATTTGAAACCTTTGAACGCACAGGCGATATTTACTCCTTGTTTTACGAAAAAGGCATACAACTTCTCAAAACCAATGGCATCCTCTGCTATATCACCTCCAACAAATGGATGCGTGCAGGATACGGAAAATCTACCCGTTTGTTTTTTGCCAAATTCAATCCACTGAAATTGATTGATTTGGGCAGCGGTGTGTTTGAATCTGCCACCGTGGACACCAATATCTTGCTCATTAAAAAATCAAGCACAAAAGACCATTCCTACCATTTGCAGGCACTGGATTTATCCAAACAAAACAATATAGATAAATTGTTTTTAGGCAATGCCCAATGGCTTACACTACACAGTCTTTCTGCCGATAGCTGGACGATTGCTAACCCCTTAGAGCTAAGCATCAAACAAAAAATAGAACAAAAAGGCAAGCCCCTCAAAGAGTGGGATATACAAATTAACTATGGCATAAAAACAGGCTACAACGAAGCCTTTATCATAGACGGCAAAAAGAAAGACGAACTGATAGCCCAAGACCCCAAAAGTGCCGAAATCATCAAACCCATTTTGCGGGGCAGAGACATCAAACGCTACAAAGCCGAGTTTGCCGATTTGTGGTTGATAAATGCCCACAATGGCGTAAAAGATAAAGGTATTCCAAGAATTGATGTGGTAAAAGATTATCCTGCGATTTACAAGCACCTTTTACAATACGAAAGCCAACTCAAAAAACGCCAAGATAAAGGCGACCATTGGACAAACCTGAGGAATTGTGCCTATATCCAAGAATTTGAAAAGGAGAAGATTGTTTTCCAAGAAATGGTACAGTTTTCGTCTTTTATTTATGATAAAAATGAAAACTATTACTGTTTAGATACAGGACGAATAATAACAGGAATAAATTTAAAATTTTTAGTTTCAATATTTAATTCAAAACTATTCTTTTTCGCAGTGAAAATTTTTTACGGTGGTGGTGGATTGGGTGAAACCGGAATTAGAATGAAACACACTTTTTTTGAAAATTTCGTTTTAAAAGAATTAAATCATTCCGAGCAAGCCCCCTTTGTGGCATTGGTAGATGAGGTATTAGCCAAAAAAGAAGCAGGCGAAGACAGCACCGCCTTGGAGCAGGAGATAGACCGATTGGTGTATGAACTTTACGGGCTTACGGAGCAGGAGATAGCGGCAGTGGAAAACAATTCTTAGCCTGCCAACAATCCCGATGCCCAAAAAAATCACCCACAAAACTATGAGGGGCACTTACCTTTGTGCAGTCTATAATAAAAAAACTATGCAAACAATCTTTTATATTTTGATAACCTGTGGCACTTTTTTGACCATGGAATTTATGGCTTGGTTTACCCATAAGTACGTCATGCACGGGTTTCTGTGGTACTTGCACAAAGACCACCACCAAAAAGAACCGGGCTTTTTTGAGAAAAACGACGCTTTTTTTCTCATTTTCGCCTTTCCCAGCGCACTGAGTTTTATTTTTGGGTCTGCCACAGAGTACAAGTTTTTGTTTTTTATTGGTTTGGGGATAGCTATTTATGGCTTGGCTTATTTTTTGGTACACGATGTGTACATTCATCGCCGGTTTAAGTGGTTCAATCCCAGCCACCATTGGTATTTTAAAGCCATTAGAAAAGCCCACCAAGTACATCATCAGCATTTGCAAAAAGAAGATGGAGAATGTTTTGGTATGCTGCTTGCACCCAAACGTTTTTTTAAATCCAACAAATCGGCAACATAGGTTTTACCTTCGGTTCATTTTGATGGTTTACCTTTGCTAAAAACGAGAATACTATGAGGTACACACTGTACATTTTCTTTGCTCTGTTTTTTGCTTCTTGCAGCAAAGAGAAAGCTGACCTTGGAAGCAAAAAAAATCCTATCAAGATGTTTTTTACTCCTTCGGTGGATGCGGAAACGATAGCCGAAAAGTCGGATGCTTTTGTAAAATTTTTGGAAAAAGAGACAGGTCTTTATTTCAAGGTCGAGATTCCTCAAAACTATGTGGCTGTGGTAGAGTCTTTTGGCTCAGGGCGCGCGCATGTGGCCGTGATGAACTCTTTTGGGTATTTGATGGCACACAGCAAATACGGTGCTATGGCCAAATTGACCACCACGCGCTACGGTTCGCCTTTTTACAGGGGTCAGATTTTGGCTTCGGCCGCTTTGGGGATTGACTCGCTGAACTTAGCCGCCCTATCTGGCAAAAAGATAGCTTTTGTAGATGCTGCTTCTACTTCGGGGTACTTGTTGCCCGCCAAACTGCTCAAAGAGGCAGGTGTGAAGCCCGGCGAAGAGGTCTTTGCCATGAAGCACGACAATGTGGTTACCATGATTTATCAAGGTCAAGTGGATGCGGGCGCGACTTTTTACTCTCCACCGGCACAAGACGGCACGCCCAGAGATGCCCGCTCCAGGGTACTCACCCAATTTCCCGATGTGATGAGCAAAGTCAAAATCATAGCCCTCACCGATGAGATAGCCAATGATCCGGTCGTTTTTAGCCGTGAGTTGCCCGCTGAGCTCATCGAAACCATAGCCAATGCCTTTATCAAATACGCCCTGCTCGACGAGGGCAAAAAAGTGTTTACCGAACTCTACGCCATTGATGGCTTTAAGCTAGCATCGGACAGCGACTACGATGGGCTTCGCAATGCGATTAGGATGCTGGGCAAAGATTTGGAAGAATTTATCAAGTAATAGGGATAATGCTTGTTTTTGTTATGACCTGGCATTTTTTGTCAGGTTTTTTGTTTTATTGCATTTTTATTTGTTCTAATGTTGGTTTCAAAGTTTCCCAAAGTAGGTACCACGATTTTTACGGTGATGTCTCAGGCCGCCGCCGCTCATGGTGCGATTAATTTGTCTCAGGGCTTTCCTGATTTTGATATAGATGTTCAGTTGGCCGATTTGTGCCACCAAGCCATGCTCGAAGGCCAAAACCAATACGCCCACATGGCAGGCCATCCACTGCTCAGACAGGCTATTGCCGATAAAGTAGCCCTTTGCTACGGCCTGTCCATCAACCCCGACACGGAGATAACGGTAACTTCGGGAGCAACGGAGGCCATTTTTGACGCGCTGGCCGCTTTGGTTTGTCCCGGGCAAGAAGTAATTGTATTGGAGCCTTGTTACGACTGCTATATCCCTGCTATTGAGCTTTGTGGCGGTGTGGCAGTGGGGGTAAGTTTGGGGCCGGATTTTAATGTAGATTGGCAAAAGGTGAAGGCCTCCATCACACCCCGCACCCGCGCCATTGTGGTCAATAGCCCCCACAACCCCAGCGGGTCTGTTTTCTCAGACCAAGACATCAAAGAGTTGGAAGTGTTGGCAGAGCAATATAATTTGTTGGTTATCAGTGATGAAGTGTATGAGCATTTGGTGTACGATGGCAATCCCCACGCATCGGTTTTGGAAAGCGAGGCATTGAGGCAAAGGTCTTTGGCTGTGTATTCTTTTGGCAAAACCTACCACGCAACGGGTTGGAAAATAGGCTATTGTCTTGCCCCTGAGCCACTGATGCGCGAGTTTAGAAAAGTCCATCAATACATCACTTTTAGCACGTTTACCCCCGCACAAATCGCTTTGGCCACTTACTTGCAGCAAAAAGAAAAATACCTCGACCTGTCAAGATTTTACCAGCAAAAACGGGATTACTTTTTGTCTTTGACCCAAGATTTGCCTTTGAGGTTTTTGCCTTGTAGCGGCTCGTATTTTGTGCTGGCCGACTACAGCGCGGTCAGCCAAGTCGGTGATTGTGAGTTTGCCCTCTGGATGAGCGAAAAAATCGGTGTGGCTACCATACCCATTTCGCCGTTTTATTCTAAGCCCACCGACCCAAAAATCATCCGCTTTTGTTTTGCCAAAAAAGAGCAAACCTTGCTTCAAGCCGCCGAAAGACTTCGACGACTGCTGCAATAGTTTATACATTTTAGTTTGTGGGCAAAGAGTCTTTGTCCAAATTTGTGCAACAAACCTACGTTCTTATGTTTCTATTTTCCGATAATTCCAAAAGGGCATTGATAGCCAACTTGTTGCTCATATTGTCTCTGTACCTTTTGATAGCCTTGGTTTTTTTCAATTGGGTACTGCCCAAACTCACCCATCACGGCGAGTCCATCACCGTGCCTGACCTTAGAAACTATACCCTTGACGAAGTCGAAAAGATACTGGCCGACAAAGAGTTGTCTTTTGTGGTAAGCGACTCGATAGACAAAGGCGCGCGGCCTCTCACGGTGCTGCAACAAAAGCCCACCGCCAACAGCAAAGTCAAACTCAACCGCAAAATCTATCTTACCGTTCAGCGCATGGGCAGGGATTTGGTCGAAGTGCCTCCCGTGATAGGCGGCTCGCTCAAAAATGCTGAAAATCAGTTTCGTCTCAGGGAACTCAAAATCGGTAACCGCACCTTTGTGGACGACCCTGCTCCCGGACTGGTGCTGGCTCTGGTCATTGGGGGCAAAGAATACAAGTCCGAAGACCTAAAAGCCGGGCTCAAAATCTCCAGAGGCACGACCATAGACATAATAGCCGGAAACGGGCTTGACAAAGGCATGATGAACGTCCCCAATCTGATAGGCATGCAACTCGATGAAGCCGAATTTTACATTATTGGCGTGGGGCTGGTGGTGGGCGAAGTAAAATACATCTATTCCTCTCAACCCAAAAATACGGTCGTGCACCAAAAACCCTACCCACGCAAAGATGCCCAACTTAAGGTCGGCCAGATTATTGACCTGATGGTCAGCGACCCCGAACTGCCCGCCTCCGATACTTTGAGGCTGGATTGAGTTGGTTGTTAGTACACTAACTATTATTAATACCTATGTAACAAAAAATTCACAAAAAATTCATATTGTATTTTTGATTTTTGATTTTTGATTTTTGTACCGCTTTTGATGGCCATGAAAGTCAGTTTCCCTTCTGATACTAAGGGGGCGTATGTGAAAAGCCTTATGAGTAGCATTAATTTTTAAAACAAAAATCAATGAAAATTATTTTCTTATTATTTCCATTTTTACTGACAAGTTCCCTATTTGCCCAGACAACTAAAATCAACAGGCACGTTAAAAATGGTGGTTGTGATGGCTACAGTTCTGTAAGTTCTTGGTGGTCAACAGATGCGAAAGGCAATGATGTTTGCAACATCAAGTGTAAGGATCCGGGCAGAGAACCTTGTCCTACAATTTGCGCCACACAAACTGCTCAATATGGGGCATTGATCCATCAAGCAGAGCAAATGATTTTGTCCGGAGTATTGAGCGGTGTTATCCATAACACCGATATAAATGCCAGAGTAGAGTGGCTTGCTGTACTTAACCCATTAGGGACATACGACGCTGATTTTGTTGTGATTCAATATTAATTTATTTTAAGGCTCTCCTTTCTTGTGATGAGAGCCTTTTTATTTAAAAAGTAATATGAAACTATTATTAGTGCTGTTTTTAGTCTTGTATCCCCATCTAAGGGTTCGTGCGCAGATCGACTTCAATAAAAAGATTAGTCTTGATACGATATTTTTTATTGAAAACACGGATGATTTTATTTCCAATACCGATGTATTTAATTTAGATTGGCATCCTTATAGGAACGATTTATACTTTTTTTCGCCTAAACAAAAAAATAAAGAAGATTCTGACTCATTGTTTTTCACAAAATTTAACATTCTAAATGGTGAGAGGTTAGATTTTGCTCTGGTTACTCCTGAGTTATACATAAGAGATGATTATCCGAACTCTATAAAAAGCTTTTGTTTAAATGCTACTTCTTTTCATATTGGCTATCAACAAAATATGTTTGGCACCTTTGTTAAAAACAGTGCAGGACGGTATAGTTTTTCGTTTTTTACTCCGATAAAAGGGATTTTTTATCAAGATATTTATTCCCACAACGATTGTATTTATTTATTCAATAGTTACAGAACAATTGAATTGAAATCAAATTGGAATTATATCTATCGCTATGATTTAAAAAAGCACATTTTTCTTGGGATGACTTATTTCGATTTTAAACATCCTGAGTTTTCATATTATCAACCTAATCATTGGTTTGACTTTTACAAAGGGCAAAGCGTACTGTCTCAGACTGTAAAATATGAGGTTTCTTTGTATGATAGCTCCCTAAATCTTAAAAGGGTAATCAAAAGAGAAGATATTCAGGGCTGGGTAAATTTTACTCCTACTCATTTGTTGGATACTGCTCTTAAAATAAAGGACAATGGCGGGAATATATCTGTGGTTTTAGGTTATTTAAAAAATCATATTAATAATATAGCGCGCGTAGAAAGGGTACATTTTATTGATGAAAAGACACTAATGGTTTGTTATTATGTTCCAACATTTAAAAAACATTCGGATGGTGCACCGGCTATTAGAAAAGTAGATATTTGGGATTTAGAGCAAGGTGTTCTAAAATACCAAGATATGAAAATCAAAGAAGGCATTATTAATTATGGTATCTCAGATTATAATTACTCTTTTTCTGATACTTTGACTCAAAACGACTTTCCTCTATTCGTATCAGACGGGTTATTTCATTTTTTTCCTGATTCTAAAAAGATGATTATTATTAGAGTAGGAGGACGATATGAAAAATATCTCAATGTAACTTTTGAGGATTTGAAGAGTCAAGAAGATAAGTATTTGGAAGAAAATGAATTCTTGATTCAAGTATTTGTTTATAGTCTAAATTTTTGATGACTATGAATTTGGTTTCTAACCCCAAGGTCGGCGTATGCGAAAAGCATTACGAGTAGGCCTGCTTTTTTTAAATCAAAAAAATGGCGGCCTTTGCTGCCGCTTGTGTAGTCCTTTGTTCGGCCACTCTATACCTTCGTACCACAATCGAAGGAAGATTTTCTTTCTAAATAGCTATTTCATAACCAATCCTTTAGGAATTGCATGTTGATAGAAAATCGCGACACCTTTTGCATTGCATTGTCATCAATGATACTATGGCCAAGTAATTGCAAAGATGATTGTAAAAAATCTCTGAGTATGAAACGCGTTCTTTTCTCTATTCTAATGCTTGGTTGGGCATTTTCGGCTTGTGCGCAAGGCTCGCTGTTGCTGCGGCTGACGGTGAGAACCAACCAAGACGGCAAATTGGTAGGTCTCAAAGATACCGAAGTGCGCTTCACCGAGTTGGAAAGCGGCAAAGTCCTCAAAGCCAAAACCGACTTCGATGGATTTGTGAGCGTAACTTTTACGGAGGGGAAAGTCTGGCAAATTGGAATCTTGGACATCAACGACTATTGGGCTTGGCAGATAGCCTTGCCCGCCGTGCCCGCCGGAAAAACAGCGGAATACACCAAACGAATCACCTACGACTACAACCATTACCTTAGAGAAACAAGGGTACATCCTGACAGGTTGAGCCTGAAATTCAATGAAACAAAGCAAAAAATAAGCCCCTTTGACAAACCCACCGCCACAGAGGCCATTGTCAATGTCCAACTCAACTCAACCAAAGGGGCCACCATGCCCAACGTGCCCGTTTCCTTGGTCTGCTACAAAACCTTGCAAATCTACCACGCTGCAACAGGTGAGGCAGGCACGGCGCGCTTCAGGGTACCCATGGGACAAGATTATGAAATTGACGTGGACGGCATAGCCAATTTTAGCTACATAGACTTAGATGCCCGCAGCCAGTACCACACCAAAAGCCTGACCTTTGAGCCTACCCGCGTCGAAGAAACCAACCAACACGATACCATCACCCAAAACTTGCCCAAAAATGTAGAAGGCACTTCCTCGAGGGTAGCCATACACCTCAAAGTAAAAAAATCTGCCTCTGAGGTTTGGGCGGGAGAACCTATTTTTTTGGAAGAATACGGGGGCAGCAAGGTCTATAAAGGCATCACCGACAGCGAGGGCAAAGTTGATTTTTTGTTGCCCAAAGGCAAAATCTATTTCATACACGGTAAGTTTGAAAAGCGGATTGATGGGATTGATTTGACTCGTTTTCAGGGGATTGGCTACAGCAACAAGACGGTAGTCTATCGCCCCGAGCCTCGCTACCAATACCCCGAGAGTTACATACCCCGACCTGAGGATATTTTACACCGCTCTTTTGAGTATTTTTTTGACAGGCAGTTTCCCCCTGCCGCTCAGGGCGAAGGCATCAAACCGTATGCAGCCTTTTGCGGACAAATCAACGGCTCTTCTACGCAAGCCCTTTTGCGCATGGCTTTTGTGGGCGAAGCACCCCAGACAGCCTCTCAGCCCTTCAATGTGGCTTTTGTCATAGACCGAAGCGGCTCTATGATGGGCGACAGAATCCACTATGTCAAAACAGCCCTACTGGCTTTGCTTGAAAAAATGCGTCCCGAAGACAGGATTTCCATAGTCTCTTTCAGCGATGACAAAACCGTACACCTTGCTTCGCAACTTGTAGGCAAAGACAAAGCCAACATAGCCGCCATTGTAGAGCGAATCGCTGCCGAAGGCGGTACCAATATATCCGCAGGCTTATTTGAAGGCTACGAGCAAGTGCTCAAGCACTTGAAAAAAAACGCTATCAATAGAGTTGTCTTGCTTAGTGATGGCTACGGCGGAGACCCTGTGGAGGTATTGCTCAAAAAATCCAAAGAGTACAACGCCAAAGGTGTCGAATGTTCGGCGGTGGGGGTAGGGGAGGGCTACAATGCCGCGCTACTGACCTTGCTGGCTTCTCAGGGCGGCGGCATGATAGAACTCATCAAAGATGCCCCCCAAATCATGGATGCTTTCCTCAAAGAATTTGGTAGTTTGATGTACCCCATAGCCACCAACGTAAAAGCCGAAGTCAGCTACAACCCCAAAATGCTCATGGCGCAAGTGTATGGTTTTCCTTTAGAGACCAAGACCCAAGGCAAATTTACCCTGAGCCTCAAAAAAGCCTTCGCAGGCATGAGCCAACTGGCGTTGGTCAAATTTACTTTGGTAAATCCAACCCAAGCACTTGAAGAGCAGCCTGTTGAAATCAAAATCAGTTTTTTTGATGTCAGGCAAAACAAGCAAGTAACCCAGCAAACCACCGCCAAATTGACTTGGAGCCAAGCCACCGGCGAAGTCGAATACGCCCAAGAAGCCGGCGACAAAAAAATCTACGCCATCGCTTTGCTGACTCAGACCCTGAAAAACATGGCCGAACTGTTTCACCAAGGCAAAAAGAAAGAAGCCCGCGACACCGCACAAAAAGCCATCGAAGAGGTCAAAAAACTGTTCCCCGCCGCCGCCGACAAAGACATAAGCGACTTGCTGACCGAGCTTCAGAACTACGCCGATATTTTGGTCAAATCGCAAAAATGATTTGTTTATCTGATACTAAGAAGACTGCAAAGGTGTAGGATGATATACCTTGGCATGGTTGCCCAAAAAAAGTCTTGCATAGATACGAATAATGGCGATACCCTCAATCACAAAACAAGAAGACAGCAAAAAAGCTAAAATAACCTGTTCTTGTTGTATATGACTGAATACCAAATCTTTACCAATAAAAGTGGTCGTAATGGGAAAACCCATCAGCCCCAAACAAGCCGGCAAAAAAATATTGGCTAATTGCGGGTATTCGTAACTGTGTCCAAAATAACGATACAAAGCAAAATAGTTGGGTTCTCGTTTGCGAAGCCAAACCAAACACCCAAAACCTACACTGCCCGACAGCACCACACCGCTTAAATACCAAATGAGTTCCGAAGAGCCGAAGCGTTCGTTGTGGCTTACCGCCAAAGCTATCCAAAAATGCCCCAATACCAACATCAACCAAGCCAAACGGGGACGTAAGCGTTCCGAAAAGCCTTTCATCACCATCAGCAATGCGATGACACCAAAAATTATTGGTAGAATCCCATCCAACCACCAGAACAGATAACTTTGGAGAAAATACAACACCCAACCCACCAAATAAAATGGAATAAAATAAAACAGTACATTTTGGTAGGTAATAAAATTGAGCCTGCTTCCAAGCCATTTGAAGGGCTTAAAAATAAAATTACTCACCAAATCATCTAAATAAAACTCTTTGAGAGAAAGCAAATACCAGCCATAATATAATTTTTTGCCCCACCAAAACTTTTGTGCGGTATGCTTGTAGGGCTTGAAATGATAAAATTGCTCTCGGATAAGATACGCCACTACCGAAGGCGACACCAAAAGCTGGTACGTGCGCAAAAACGCATTGCCGGCAAAATGCAAAAGAACCGGTGTTTTTAAACCCAAAGCCATCTCGATAAACATCAAACCGATTTGAGCCACCGAAGCATACGCTATTTGTGTTTTGATGGTGGGTTGTACACGAGCTATAAAATAGCCTAAAACCGCCGTAATAGCTCCTACCAAACCTATAAGCCAACGAGCTGTGAGTTGTTGCTCCCAAAAGGGCATGGTACGCAAAAGCAGAAACACCCCAAAATGAATGGAAAGCGAGCCATAAAAAATTGCACTTGAGGGTGTAGGGCCTTCCATAGCACGGGCTACCCATGACGAAAAAGGGAATTGGGCTGATTTTGCTGCCGCCGCCACCAGCAAACTCACGGCAATAAACAAGCCCACTGAGCTATGAGCTTCTAAATGATGACGCACCCAATCATAATTGAGCAGTTTGGCAAAAGTGATGTTTTCGTGCCAAAGATGATGGCTTGCCCACATGGCCAACAAAATACCTATATCGCCTATTCGGTAGATAGAAAACACTTTTACGGCATTGCGAACAGGCAAATATCGCTCCCGATAAAAAGCAATCAATAAAAACGAAGAAATGCCCAGAAATTCCCAACCAAGGAAAAGCGTTTCAAAGTTGCCTGAAAGCACTGTAAAAATATAAGAAAAGTAGAATAACAAAATAATTTTAAAAAAACGCTTATACCTACGCTCTAAGTGCATATAATAACGACTGTATTTTAGAATAAGAAAAGTGATTAAAGCACCCACAAACAGATATACAGCAGAAATCTCATCAAAATAAAAATCAATCAGAAAAACATATTCTTTATTGGCATATAAAACTAACTCTTTAATGTGGTAGGTAGGCATTTGATCTGCCAACCAAAAGATTAAAAATACAACCAACAAGAAAAAATTAATCCCAATTGTCCAAATGGTAATATTTGAAATTAGTTCTTCTCTATTTTGGCCTATGAACAAGATTGAGCAAAATGCCAAAAATGGCAATGCTATAAATAACAAGATGAAATAATGAGTATCCATTATTAAATTGATTCAATGATAGAAATAGGTAGATTTTCAGAATGTTTTTCAAAAATTTCTTCTAAATTTTTTGCCAAAGGCAAATGCCGACAGACAGTTTGATAAGGCTCAAATGCACCATTTTGAAAATAAAATAATGTTTTATTTTCGGGATGAATGGCCACCAAATGCACCCATTGCCCAATAAACCAACTGTATGTATCGGAGTTTTTTTCAATAGTGTCCAAGACCACTTCCGGAAAATGCTCCACAACCACCAAAAGACGGATTGGATCGTGGATATTGAGCATCTGGTCGGGCAGACCTGTTCGCAAATCGCCCTCCAACCCGTTGGCAACGCCTATCAGACCGATTACATTGTGGGGCAATTTGGAGCCTGCTCCCAAGCGGTGTTTGTCCACTTTTGAAAAATAATATTCCAAATTGATGCCGCCACATACAGGAGCAACCGCATTGAGTATGCCCAACAAATACGTGCCGTCCACATCTTTGCGATAATCGTACGAATTGAGAAACGAACGCCTATCCAAAAACAAGTGTTGGTTGGTGCTGCGTCTGCCCACTATACAGATGGCGTTGGTGGCGTGATTCCATTCGGGGCGCGGTTCAAACAAAGACAATGCCCTTAATTTTACTTTTTGGTGTACTTTTTCAACACTTTGTTTGCTGTTGATAAGCAAAAACCTACGCGAACGCTCTTTGGCATTGTAGCTAAGGGCTTTATGAAAAGCCTTTTCGTGTATTTTGTGTTGTTTTTTGTTTTCTTGTGAAAGAATATGTTCATCGAAAAAAACTATTTCGTCTTTGGTGGTGTCTTGCAAAGCCCCTATGAACTGCGTATTTTCAGGAATGAAAATACCTTTTTGGGCTAATATAGCCCTCACCTGCTCTTTGTTGGCTACCCAAGCCGCCACACGGGCATTTACCGAGCCGGCACGCCCGCTGCACGCTCCGCAGTCGTAGCCTGCATAATGGGTATTGTTCACGCTACTTGCCCCATGCCCAACGAAATACACCAAATCGGCAAAATTTTCTGTCATTCCTATGCTTCGGAGCAAACCTTCCAAACGTTCTGCCATTTCTTGGAGCGTGAAGCCTATTTGCAGGTGCTCTTTGCTATGATGGTATTCATCTTTGCACTCAATACTGAGTTTACTGTGTTTGTCCATGTGCCGAAACGAAGAGACCAGAGCAGGCGTTTCGGAAGGGCGGATAATATTCCAAGCCAATTTTACTGCCGACCAAAAGCCCATCGTTTGGCTAATCACCCAACCACCAAACAAATTTTTGCTGCCTTTGCCAAAATGAGCATCTTTTTCGTGGTGATGCCTGCGAACCTCGGTTTCTTTGATTAGGTATTTAGGATTGATGGGTGCAGGACAAGATTTGGTATAAAATCTTCCGTGCTCGGGTTGAAAATAAAATTCAAAATTGAAAAAGCCTGCCGTACCGAAGGTTTCGGCTTTCCCGAAACGCTCCACATACCGCCTAAACGAACACTCGCGGTCGTCAATACAAAAAACAGCTTGAAAATTACAATGTTGGGTAGAAATATCAGGAACAACCTGCAAGCCTCGCAACACTTGGTCGTAGAGTGTCCATTCGTAGGCCTCTTGCCAGAGGGCATACACTTCAAAGAGTTCGCTGCCTTCGATAGGGGCAAAAAGCGGCGTAATCTGAATTTCAGGGTCATTTTCAATGAAATACGAGATATTTTTCCACTTATCCACGCCCATTTTTTGGTCTAAGGCATCTATTTCGAGCAACAGTTCAAAGATGATAAATTCTTTGAGCGTAATTTTTCGCTTGTCCAAAAGGCTCTCGGGGTGTTTTTCCAAAACAGCAACCATGCCCGACCAGCCTGCATGAGCAAACTGTTGGTCAAAGAGATATTGTTCGTAATACCTTGCATCACCTACCAATACTTTTAAAAGAAATGTTGGAGAAAGGCGGTCATCAAATAAAAAGTTTCTTGCGCGTTTGCTTTTAAATATTTTTATTAAACTATTTTTTTCCAAATCTCTTAAAGTTCCCAAAAAACTTTTATGCGTGATAGGAAATTTTTGCATTCCAATACCTTGATCGGTATAAGCCCCCACAAATCTGAATAAAAAACTATGAATTTCTTTTTCTATATTAAGGTGGTATTCTTTTGTCCAAATTTGGTGCAACTGCCCCAGACGATTGTTTAAGTGGGTATCGTACTTTTGATGAAATAGTTTGTGTTGCCAAATTTGCCAATCTGCACCTTTTTTATTGCGAAGAATTTTCTGTAAAATATCTTCATTGATATTGCCCTGAGCAAAAAGTTCTCTGTATTTTGTCAAGGGTAAATAGGTTTTGTATCCAAAAAGAACAGAGGCTTTTTCCAATGCCTCGTGAAAAGGCAAATCCTGAAAAGCATGCAGGGTATTGTGATGAATAAAATCTTTCAGCGGATTTTGGTGTGGTAAATAGTGATGCAAATGATATAAAATTTCATTCTCATCATATTTTTCAGAAACTGTCATAATTTGATGTTGATATTTAGTTTAAAGTTTATAAAATCATGATTGATAAAGATTTTAACGACTTCAAACTTCATAAAAAATAAAGCTATGAAACACCAAATAACGAGCTAAAAAAGTAAAAAATAACGAATCAAATAAAAGATTAGGATTATTATTTTCGATTAAAAAGTCTATTAACCTTAAAGTAACGTTTTTTTGAGTTTTAGAATGCAGATAATCTATAAGAGGCTTTAATTTTTTCTTATTTTTCAATAAGATGCCTTGAAGTTTTATATCTTCGCTGTCTTCTTCTACTTCACTTTTATTCTCTTCTTTTTCCTTTTTTGTTGAAAAAGAATTGAAATCAATAAAGTGATTGGGGTTTTGAGGGGATGAAACCGAAAAAAAGAGTCCAAGACAAAATAAGCCAATTAAATATCTAAATAAAATATTAAATGATTCAGCCACCGTAAGCTCTTTTGAGATACAAATATGAAAAAACTATTTTAAATAAAAAAAGCAGCCTGCATATAGACAGGCCGCTTGTTGTGAGGTATAAAACGAAATGGATGAAAAAAGCCTTTTACAAACTTTGGATGCTGCGCTCTATGAAATGGGTAAGTTTTTCGCCGTTGAGCATACCCTGTGCCAGCAGTGCCAAATCATACGCCTGATTGGCTAAATCTTTTTGCAGTTGGCTGTCTTGGGTTTGGGCTATTTTTATGATGGCAGGGTGCAGGGTATTGACCGTAACAGAATACATATCGGGCATGAACTCATTGTCTCCGAGCATACCTTGCGTCTTGGCCATTTCTTTCATACGGCGCATAAACTCAGGTTGTGTGATGACGATGGGCATCTCGTCAGGGGAAAGGGCACTGAGTTCAACAGTGGTCTTTTTGTCGTTTACGATGCTCTCTACCAATGATTTGAGTTGGTCTTGCTGCTCTTGGCTCAAAGTAGTTTCGGCTTTGGGTTCGTCTTTTTCTATGAGTTTGTCTATCACGTCGGCATCCACTCTTTTAAGTTCGGTTTTTTCGAGTTTGCGCTCCAAAGCCCCAACAAAGTGGTTATCAATCAGATGGTCGAATACCAACACATCGTAACCGCGTTTTTTTGCAGCGGCAATAAATGTGTTTTGTTGTTTGACATCGGTGGTGTAGAGGTATATGAGGTAGTTGTTTTTGGCGGTTTGGTTAGCACTCACCAAGTTGCGGTATTCTTCAAGCGTGAACTTTTTGCCTTCCGTGTTTTCCAGCAGCGCGAACTTTTCAGCTTTTTCGTAAAACTTGTCATCGGTCATCATGCCGTATTTGACAAAAACGCCGATGCCCGGCCATTTTTCCTCGTAGGCAGTGCGGTCGTTGTTGAAGAGTTCTTGCAGTTTTTCGGCTACTTTTTTGCTGATGTAGCTGTGTATTTTTTTGACGTTTGAGTCTGATTGCAAATAGCTCCTTGATACGTTGAGAGGAATATCGGGCGAGTCAATGACTCCGTGCATGAGCGTCAAAAATTCAGGCACCACCTCTTTGACTTCGTCCGTAATAAAGACTTGTCGAGAGTAGAGTTGGATTTTGTGCCGCTGCATGTATATGTCGTTTTTGTGCTTTGGAAAGTACAAAATTCCCGTCAGGTTGAATGGATAGTCCACGTTTAGATGTATCCAAAAAAGCGGCTCATCTACTCCCGGATAGAGTTCGCGGTAAAAATCGGTGTAGTCTTTTTCGGTTAGGTCTTTTGGTGTGCGCGTCCAAATAGGCTGGGTGTTGTTGATAGTGCTGCCATCAAACTCGATTTCTACGGGCAAAAACTTGCAGTATTTGTTTAGGATTTGCCTGAGTCGAAACTTTTCCGCAAACTCTTTGCTTTCTTCGTTTAGGTGCAAGACTACATCGGTGCCGCGCTCTTTTTTAACTGTCTTGTTGATAACAAAATCTGTGGTTCCGGTGCAGACCCAGTGAGCGGCCTCATCATTTTCGCGGTAGGAGCGGGTAAATATCTCTACTTTGTCCGCCACCATAAAGGCCGAATAGAAACCCATGCCAAAATGTCCAATGATTTGGGCATCTTGGGCATCTTTGTATTTGTCCAAAAATTCGGAAGCACCCGAAAAGGCAATTTGATTGATGTATTTCTGTATTTCTTCGGCATTCATGCCTATGCCTCTATCGCGAATGGTGATTTTTTTGTTGTCCGCATCCAAAATTACTTCAATTTTGGTGTCTCCGATTTCTCCTTGAAACTCACCAAGAGACGAAATTTTTTTGAGTTTTTGGGTGGCATCTACGGCATTGGAAACCAGTTCACGCAAAAAGATTTCGTGGTCGGAATACAGAAATTTTTTGATGATGGGAAAAATGTTTTCGGTATTGACCGAAATAGTACCTTTCAATTCGCTCATCTTTTGTAAGTTGTTATTTACAACAATGACCACAAAATCATTCCAAAATCAAATAAACTGCAATTTTGTCAGTAAGGTGGTTGAAAAGGTATCAGGTTGATAAGGGCATCAGGTTGCTCAAAGGCCAAATGAGCATGGAGTCCTTGCAAAGCTACAGGCCGCCAGTGCCAAAGTCGTTGTCCGATTTTTGTGGGTTGTTGCAAGCTGTCTATCTCATTGACAGGCAAGGAGAAACCGCCTCCGTCGGCTTTGATGAGTGCCTCTTTTCTTGTCCAAAGTTCAAAAAAACGCTCATCGCTGTTGCCGATATAATTGAGTTCTTCTGCCGTAAAAACACGACCAAAACTTTGGTGGTTGACTTTTCTCATCCTTTCAATATCAATGCCTACTTCAGCGTCATAAAAGGCGACTGCCACCGCATCTTTGCAGTGGCTGATGTTGAAGTAAATACCGCTTTGGGGTTTGGGTTTGCCGTGTGGGAGGTATTGCCAAGGCTGTGGGCTGAGTCCGAGGCTTTGGAGGTATTGGAGCACCATCAGCCGTGCCGCCAAGGAGGGCAGTGCCAACTGAGGCTTTGCAAATTCTTGCAACTCAAACTCTTTGGGCAAAAGACCAAAACAATACCCAAAGGCATCAAGGAATTGTTTTGGTTGGTAGTGAAAAAACAAAATATCAATTTTCCTTGTCATTAAGTCGCTGATTAGTTATACTTTGTTTTGATTTGCAAAAAAAAATCTTTTTATGCGAAATATAATTGCTCTTTTTTGTCTGCTGTTGCCCTTATCGGTTTGGGGACAAAAGTTTGGATATATTGATTCAGAGGCCATTTTGTCCAAGATGAAGCAATACAAAGAGATGCAGAGCGAATTGGAGAAAGCAGCGGCCATTTGGCAGGCAGAGATAGATGCCAAAACCAAAGAACTGGCCGAATACAAAGCTATGTACATGGCCGAAAAAGTGCTGCTCACCCCTGAGATGAAAAAGGAGCGTGAAGACACCATCAGCAAGCGAGCCGCCGAACTTCGTGAGTTTCAGCAAAATGTATTTGGTTATGAAGGAATGCTCTACATCAAAAACCAAGAACTACTCAAACCGATTTTAGAAAAAGTACACAAGGCCGCCTCCAAAGTTGCCCGCAAGTTCAATTTGGCCATGCTCATAGACATTGCCAGCGATTTGGTGGTCATTTACGCCGACAAAAAATACGATTTTACCGATTATGTGCTGGAAGAGTTGGGCTTGGGCGACCCCTCTGATACCCCCCAACGGTAGTTTACTCTTTGAGCCATTTGTGGGTTGAAAACCTTCCGTCAGGCCAATAAATTTTGAGCAAGTACAGCCCTTTTTCAAGATTGAGATAGTGTGTTTGCAATCCTTCAAAGACCAAAAAACCTTGAGAATCAAAAATTTCCAAGTGTGTAGGTCTTTTTTCGCTTTGGATATTAAAACCACTTTTTGAAGGGTTAGGATAGACCACAAAATCAGGTAGTTGCCTTTCTATTCCAGTAGTAAAAGAGGTGAAAAGTACTGATCCCGCACTGAGGTTTTGGAAACTGCCCGCACCGGTGGTTTGGGTTTTTACGGCACGAACCGAGTACAGGTAATTGCCTATAAATTTGGGAGTTGTGAACTCAAGGCTTTCTATGGGTTGGGAGGTAAGTCTTACGATAGATTGCGCTACGGTGTCTATGCGATAGACTAAATAAGCAGATGCTTCGCCGGACCAGGTCATTTTGATTTGGTTACCTTGTTCTAAATAGCTTAGGTTTTCAGGCGCAGCGATAGGAAAAAGCCTCAGCGTAGGGTCTCCCATCAGAGCGATGTGTATGGCATTGGCCGAAGAATTGAAGTTTCCGTTAAAAAATACAGTGCTGTTGTTTTGGGTGAGTCTGACCCCATAACCCAGCGTAAGCCCTAAGGCGGTGTGCTGAATGTACCACTTGGGTATTCCACCCCAGCCGCAAGCCAAAGCCGAAGTAGCCACTGCTGTGCGCATGAGGTTGTTTTGGCTATCCCAATCACCAAAATAGCTTCCCGCCAGCAGCGTAAAACTGTGTTTGAGAGGTTTGGAAATGAAATCCGCCGATGTGCCTATTCCCCCGCAAGAGGTGTAGCTGCCTGCTCCACAACCGTAGCTAAACAGGTAATTCTGTTCTTGTAAGGTGCTGAAATAGTCTTCATTGGTTACGTTGTTTGCTCCAAAAAGATTAGATAGGTTTGCCCAGCCGGTAGCCGCCAAGTTCAAACCCGTAAAATTATCGTCCACCAATCCTTTGGGTTGATAGGGTGTTTTGCCTTTTCGGAAGGATAAGTTTCTACTTATGTACGACTCGATAAGTTGAGCAGGGGTCTTATCACCTACCTTAATATCTTGAAAATCAATTCTCCCAATCTGATAACGACACACCGAGGGCAAATAAGTCTGGTCATATTTTCTGTCGTCGGGTATGTTTTGGTTTTGGGTTCGTCTTGCTGTTGCGTTGTTGACCTGCGTGTCTGTCCATTTTCCAAAAGTGCCGTAAAATACATCCGCTGGCCAAGCCCCTTTGTGGTCTGTGTGCCCATCGAACATCCAATCCCCCGAATAAGGCACAGGCACATGCCCCACAATGAGCAAAGCCTCCAAATCGGGAATCACAGAGTCAAGATGGATAATTTGTTCTTTGACGGTTGCCACAGGTAGGCTGTTGGATATCCGCCAAACCCTTACCTTCCAGCCTTCAGCCCAAAGTGCCGTATTGAACTGAGAAACAGCATCTTTGACGGATTGCCAGATTTCGTCTTCAACCATCAAAAGGATTGTTCCGTTGAGGTCTGAGGGCACAAAATTCATTGCCGCGCAAGCATACCCCTGAGCGACTTGACTTTTGGTTATTTGATAGTCGTAGAGCGTGCCTTTTTGGGCGGTGGCATCGGTGTAGCTTTCGGCTGAATCGGGCAGTTGGGCTAAGGTTTGCCATGTTTGGTTCGAGAAATGCTCTTTTCTTAAAATGGTGTAGCTTCCGGCTCTTTTGTCTTTAGGCCAAAGCAGTTCGATGTTGTCTTGTTGGACTTGAGCCCACACACGCACCGTTTGGTTGAGTGAGGTGGTTTGCGCCCAAGCAATTGCTCCAAAGACTAATAATATAAAAATCGGTAAATAAACTTTTGACATATTTTTTTCTTAAGTTATACAAGTATAACCAATCATTTTTTAATTCCAACTACCCAAAGACCTCGAAGTTCTCCTTCACGGTATTTTTTGGCTTTGTCGTTGGGGTAGAGGTTGTTGATAACTGTTAGGGTTTGGGGGTTTATTTCTTTGCTTCCGTGACATTGCAAACAGGTGTTTGCCAATATGATAGGGGTATAGACCCACTCCATATCTGTTTCTTGCCTCAAAACAGGCTCTAAGATTTCTTTTTTATCAAGTTTATCTTTCATTTGAGCGATGAGCCTCATTTCCCATTCGTTTGCTTGGTTTTGAGGGTTACGCGGTCGGTCGGTGATTCGTTTGAGGGCAACCAAGTTTTGTTTTGAGACACTGTCTGTGAGTTCGATAGCCTTCAAATGACAAAATTCAATAGCTGCGGGTGCGCCTTTTTGTTTGATGGCTTGGATGAGGTTCGTGCCCAGCAGGCTCTGGGCCGTTTGAACGATGGCTTTGGCTTTTTTGATTGGTTCCCCTTCTTTTGGGATGGATGTTTCAAATTGGTTCTCAAAGATGTAGTTTACAATTGCATTTAGTTCGGCATCTTCAATCTCAACTGCCGGCATCATTCCGTAGCGATTGACTTGTTCAGTCATGAGATAGTGTTGGGGCTTGCGCACAAAATTGTGCATGGCTTTGGCGAAAGATTCTCTTTCAGGGTAGGCTTTTAGGTAGCTTTCGCGGACTTCTTGCATAGTGGGGGCAAGTTGCCCACTGTGACAGGAGAGGCATTTGCTTTGCAATAAGCCTTGAGGATCAAGTGTGTTGCTTTCGGATTTTTTTCTTTCTGAGCAAGCCGTCAACACAAAAATAATTAGGAAGATTCGGGTCATCATATAATTTTGTACAAAAAAATGTTTTAATTACGCTTTATTGAGTAACAAAAGTTACAAAGTGCTGAAGACACAAGCCACTTTCACATGCTAACAAGATTGGTTTTTTTTCTACAATTCATCTTTATTGCTTTTAGGGCCTCCGCTCAACAAGACACCAGCGATGTGCAAAAGATGATGCAACTGGCCAAAGATTATCTTTATGTCGATGCCGGTAAAAGTTTGGGCTATGCTTACGACGCGCTGAGTCTGGCAAAAGAACTGGGCAATTTGCGTTGGGAAGGCAAAGCCCTTTCGCTCTGCGGGCTGTACAACATCTATGAAGGCGAACACTCTTTAGGCAAAGAGACACTGGAAATTGCATTTTCCAAATTGGAAATATCAGGTATTTTACCTGATATTTTAGAAGTGCGTACCCACATAGGTGCTTACTATTCTGTCATTTCAAACTACGACACAGCGATCAAGATTTTATCTGGGGTAATAAACCAAGCCCAACAGGTTAAAAATATTGACGCTGAAGAGTACGCCAGAAATTTTATTTCTTTGGCTTACCTTCAGGCCGGCTATTATGAAAATGGGATTAGAAACGGTCTGAGATTGCTGCAACTCAAAGACATGTTGGGTAAAAGCAAAGTAGATACTTACACCGAGATAGCCGATATTTATGCGCACCGCAAAGACCTTCCAAAGGCACATGAATACTATACATTGGCTTTGGAGGAGTGCATAAGAAAAGAAAATGAGCCGGCCTCTTTGGCTTTTTGTTACCAGAATTATGGCGAAATTCTTGTCAAGATGGACTCGCTTGACAAAGCCTACAAGCTCTTTGAGAAGGCATTGAAGTATATCGAGGTTGGAGACCACATAGAAGAAAAGGCACTGATTTATCTAAATCTGGGCAACTGCCTACTCAAACAGAAAAAATACCAACATGCAAAGGATTATTTTTTATTATGCGAAAAAATTAGCTCCAACAAAACCAGCCCGCGTTTTCCGGTGCAGGCACGCGCCGGTCTGGTCAAGGTATTTTATGAGTTGGGGCAAGATTCGCTATGCACACAAATGGGAAAAGCAGTTATCCTCGAAGCCCAAAAACTGCGCGAAAAACCCTTGATTTTGGATTTGAGTTTATTGCTCAGTGAAGCACATAAAAGGCTCAAACAGTTTGATGTATCTCTGAATTATCTTTTTATGCATATCAATTATGGTGATAGCCTTTTTTGGATACAAAAAGAAACCTCCATCCGCGACATGCAAATCAAGTACGAAGTAGAAATAACTGAAGCCGAAAACCAAAAACTCACCATCGAAAACCAACTCAACGAAAGCCGCTTTTACAATACCTTAGTGGTTGTGTTTTTTTTAATTGTTTTGTTGCTTCTCATACTTGGAGTACTGCTTAGGTTCAGGAGTTTGAACATAAAATTAGATTTACAAAACAAAATCATTAGCTCCCAATACGATGACCTGCTTCGCCTCGACAAAGAGAAAAATTTCATACTCAGCTTCATCACACATGATTTGAGAAATTTGCTTCAAAGAATATTTGGATACATTTATATCGTCAGAGAATATGGGGGATTGCAAGAACAAGAGCAGTTCAAAAAAGTATTTGCCGGTTTGCAGGCCACCGAACACGAAATCAAAAGTTTGGTCAACAATACCCTCGACAGCCAGATGTTGGAAGAAGGCAAAATCGTTATCAATAAAACCCAAACCAACATAGTAGAAATATTAAACCTTCTCATTGACAATTTGAATTACCGAGCAAGCCAAAAAAACATCAAATTAGATTTTTATTACAACGAAAACAGGATTTTTGCTTACAGCGATGAAATTGTTTTAGAGAGGATTTTGGATAATTTGATTTCCAACGCGATCAAGTTTTCCCCTTTTGGCTCGGTGGTTTCGGTATCTGTTCACAATGAGGATCAAGAGGTTAAGGTATGGATACAAGACCAAGGCCCGGGTTTCAATCAAGAGGATTTGAAAAATATGTTTCAAAAGTTTAGCAAACTTTCTGCCCGTCCCACCGACGACGAAGTCTCAACCGGTTTGGGGCTTTCTATCGTCAAGTCCATGTCAGAAAAATTAGACATTAAGCTCAATTACGGCAACTTAAATCCGGTTGGGGCTTTTTTCTCTCTCTCCATTCCCAAAAGTTAAATTCACAAAATTATCTCAGCTACGCTATCTTTGTGCTTATGGGACAAATAGGTCATTTTATGCTGTTTTTACAGCGCATGGTTATCAACAGGGAGGCGTTTAGGGTTTATGTGAAACGCACGCTTGACGAGTGCGTACTGATAGGCATCAACTCGCTGTTTCTCATTACGGTAGTATCCACCTTTATAGGGGCGGTTACCGCCGTACAAACAGCCTACAACCTCATCAGTCCTCTCATACCGCTTTATGTGATAGGGACTATTTTGAGAGATATGACCATCTTGGAGTTGGCGCCAACTCTGACGGCTGTTGTTTTTGCAGGAAAAGTAGGCTCTAATATAGCCGGTGAATTGGGTACTATGAAAATCACCGAGCAAATTGATGCCTTGGAAGTCATGGGTATCAATTCGGTATCTTATTTGGTGTTTCCCAAAATTTTGGCAGGGCTGATTACTTATCCGATGCTTGTCATCATATCGGCTTATCTTTCTTTTGTGGGGGGGTATTTTGCGGGCACGTTTGCAGGGCTTTTGACCGAAGAGGACTACATTTATGGCATAAGAGACAATTTTCAGCCTTCCAACGTAGGTTTTGCTCTTATCAAATCTTATGTTTTTGCTTTTATCATTATTTCCATTTCGGCTTTTAAGGGATACAATACCCAAGGCGGTGCTCTGGAAGTAGGGCAATCCAGTACTGCGGCGGTTACCAGTAGCTGTATTGGGGTATTGGTGGCTGATTTTTTGCTTTCACAGATGTTGGTTTGAGGGGATAAGCCGACACAAAGGGTCTTGTTTGAAATTAACAAATATGCTCAAATGGCTTTTTTTGCCTCTGGTAGTGGCGGCTTGGGTTTTTTGGTTGCGTTCCTATCTTTTCCCGACCGTTGACCAATGGAAAGAGGGTTTGGGGTATGTTCAGGAGGTTGAATCAATACAGAAAAGAGGGGATAAAGTAGATCTTGTTCTCAAATATTGGTTTATAAGTGGACAAGACACTGTATATGCAGCCGAACTTTTTGAATACAACATGGATTTGGCGCAGCAAGAAAAAAAGACGATGTCTTACCCTAAAGGCAAGCCTCTGACCATACTCATCAATCCTAACCAACCCATGGAGTCCACTGCTTTTCCTGATTTAGCCCGTGAAGGCCTAAGGAGTACAGTCTGGGGGTATGTGGCTCTATTTGCAACGTTGATTTGGTTGGTTTGGGTATTCAAAGCCAATCCAACACGCTCTCCAAAGCCATAGAGCGGGAGGCTTTGAGTAAAAAATAAATGTCTTGTTGAGCAAGTTTTGGATGCCCCTTTAGCATTTCCTTGCTTCTCAAAAGTTCAGTATTTGCGTTGGGTACGCATTTTGCAAAATTTTCACCGATCAACAAACCAATTATTTTTTTGTTTGAAAACCAGTTGGTTATGTATTGGTGTTCTTCTTCGCTGATTGCGCCAAGTTCGGCCATATCTCCAAGTATGGCTATTTTGGCTTTCTGGGTTTTTATTTTGTCAAAACTCTCCAGTGCCGCCAACACTGAAGAAGGATTGGCATTGTAGGCATCCAAAAATATTGATTTAGAGCCTTTTTCTATGAGTTGCGAGCGCATGTTTTCGGGTTGATAAGAGCAGATGGCATTGCAGGCAGCCTGCATATCACAGCCAAAAAAGGCTGATATGCCCAAAGCGGCTTTGATGTTGTGGATATTGAACTCTCCAATCAATTGGGTGGGGTAGTGCTTGCCTCCAAACTCAAAAACTAACTTTTCTTGTCCCTCAAGGCTGTTGATTTCCAGATTGTTTAAATTGACTTTTTTCCCTTTGGCCAACTTTTCCACTTCTTCATCAAGGAAAAAGCAAACCCCTGCGTGTTGGTTGAGGTAGTCAAAAAGTTCGGCTTTGGTGGCTGCATTGGCTTGCATCGAGCCGTAGCCTTCGAGGTGGTCTTTGCCTATGTTGGTGATGAATCCGTGCGAAGGTTGGGCTATGGCACAAAGCTCGGCAATATCTCCGGGGCGGTTGTCGCCCATTTCCAGCACCATGATTTCAGTGTGCAAAGGAGCAGACAAAATACTGATAGGCAGGCCAATATGGTTGTTGAAATTTGACAAGGAGGCATGGGCATTCCAACGGGTGGACAAGCAACGGTGCAGCAGTTCTTTGGTGGTGGTTTTGCCGTTTGAGCCGGTGATGGCTATAATAGGAATATTTAGATAGTTTACGTATTGATTGGCAAGATTTTGTAAGGTCTTTAGTGTATTTTCTACCCGAATAAAACGCTCATTGCTGCCGGCGGAGTCTTTGTCCACCACAGCCCAGAGCGCACCCATTTCTAAGGCCTTGGCTGCAAAGCAATTGCCATCAAAGTTTAACCCACTCAGAGCAATAAAAATACTGTTTTTACAGTTTTTGCGTGTGTCGGTACAAATGTTTTGTGTTTTTAAAAATAAATCAAAAAGTGAATGGGTCATTAATAAACTGATTTATAGCATTTAACATAGAGATTTATATTTTCAACAAATATTTATTGGCAATAATTTGTTGAAAAAAATTTGAATAATTTATTCGATTATATCAATTTTGCAATCAAATTTTTTAAAAGATGAAAAAGTCATTACTTCTACTATTTGTACTGGGTTTGTTGGCTGCCTCCTGTACTACTTACAAAGTGTGCCCCACTTACGCTAAAAAAGCCACAGTAAACAAATCTATGTAGTTTTTTGTGGTAAATTTGTGAAAATTTACCATGAAGCTAATATTTTTTAGTTTATTTTTTTTTACTGCTTTTTGTGTAAGCGCAGACATTATTTTTGTATCGCGCTCCATTAGTTTGGGTAGGATTCCCAATCAACATACGGTCATTCGTCAATCCTTTGATTTTGAGGTCATGATTGCGCCAAGTCAAATATTTGATGTCATATCGGATTGCGCTTGTTCCGTTTCTTTCTATCCCACCGATTTGATGCCAGTAGGCACTCAATCTTCGATAGAGGTTGTTTTTGAGCCATATCGCTACGGCTCATTTGAAAAAAATTTTATCGTCAAGCACAACAACGGCCAAGACATTGTTCTGAGTTTGTCGGGTTATATCGAGCCCCGGCAACTCAATCCTTATGTTGAGTTCCCTTATCAAGCCGATAACCTCCGCTTTAAGAGCAAAAACATCAATTTGGGGAAGGTTTCAGGTAAAGCACCGCTTCGCAGACCCATTAAGGTGTTCAATTCTTCCGATATTGAGATTGCTTTTGACTCTGCCTCAACCCCTAAGCACATCGAAGTTGTCTTTGATACTTCTCGGCGTATTTTGCCCGGGCAGGTGTCAGAATTTTTGCTCTATTACCATCCCGAGTACAAGAAGGGAATGGGTCTGGTTCAGGATCAGATTTTGGTGTTTTGTCTCAATAACGCCCCCATTTCGCTCAATGTCAATGCGACTTTGACCGAAGTTCATGCCGACACCTCTGCCGCTCCCAGAATGGAGACCGAGCAGCAAGAAGTGGATTTAGGTCTGGTTTCCAAAGGAATAGAGCGTCTGGCGTCCTTCAAAATTTTCAATAGCGGCAAAGCGAACCTCGTTATTCACAATATCATACCGGACAATGAGTGCGAGTTTGTAGCCATATCGTCCCGTATCATCAGCCCCCAAGAATCTGCCGAATTGGTCGTAAGGTTCAAAAGTCAGTCCAAACCCGGTATCTACCGCCGCGCCATCACTGTCTATTCCAACGACCCCGAAAACTACGTGGCCAAGTTTTATGTGATTGTAAAAATAGCCGGCTGATGCATGATACGTTCTTTTTTATCAGGCAGTTAAGCTCAGAGCTACATAGCCGCTTGTCTCAAAAAAAACTCATAGAGTGTTTCTCGCAAAACAAAGATGAGATCGTCATGGGCTTTGTTGATGAAAAAGAAGAGTTTTGGCTGAAGGCAGCTTTTTTACCCAAGTTTTGTTTGTTGTCTTTTCCCGCGGACTTTCAGCGAGCCAAAAAGAATACCGTTGACTTGTTTGTTGAACTCATTGGCCAAACGGTTTTTGGCATAGGGCAATTTGAGAATGAGAGGGCATTTTGGATTGAATTTTCCGGTGCTTACGATTTGGTTTTCAAGTTATTCGGCAACAAATCCAATCTCATACTTTATCACAATAAAACCCCTTCTTCCCTATTTCGCAAAAAATTTGTGCAAGACCTTAGCCTGCAATGGGACAAACTCAACCGCCCAGAAGAATACACATCATTGAAAAACAGTTATTTGATTAGCCGTCAAATGAGGGACTACATGGAAGCCCAGCCCGAGCACGATATCGAAAAGGCACTTTTTGAGCCTGAAGGCTATTTTATTACTGATATTCCTCAACTTTGGTTGTTTGAGCCTAAAAATCAGACTATTGTGCACAGTGTTGATTCGTCTATCCAAGCGGCTCATGTCTTTTATGAGTATTTTATTCGCAGTTTTAACTTCCAACTACTTAAAAATCAAACCTTACAATACATCAACAACCAAATTTCCCGTACCCAATCGTATTTGTCGGAGGGCTATGAGCGTCTTACGGAGTTGCAAGTTGAGAATCCGCACGAAAAAGCCGCTGACTTGCTCATGGCTTATCTTCATGCAGTGCCTCAGGGCAGCAAAGAAGTAGAATTTGCTGATTTTGAAACTTCTAAACCGGTTAAAATCAAACTCAACGACAAATTAAGTCCCCAAAAAAATGCCGAACACCTTTACAAAAAAGCCAAAAACCGCCGCCTTGAAGTAGAAAGTCTCGAAAAAGGAATCGCTGCCAAAGAGGCAAAACTTTTCACTTGGCAGCAGCACTTGCAAGCTGTGCTGGAGCTACAAGACCATTTTGCTTTGAGCAAGTATGTAAAAAATGAACTCTCTGTTTTGAAAAAAGAAGAACTTGACTTTCAACCATTTCACACATATACTTTTTTAGATTTTACGGTCTTGGTGGGCAAAAATGCCAAAGGCAATGACCAACTTTTTAAGCTCTCAAGCAAAGGCGACCTTTGGCTGCACGTGCGCGATGCCAAAGGCTCTCACGTGATTGTGCGCCAAGTGCCGGGCAAAACTTTTCCCAAAGCAGTCGTTGAAAGGGCTGCCCAGTTGGCCGCCTACTATTCTGAGCGCAGAAATGACTCGCTCTGTGCCGTGATTTACACACCCAGAAAGTTTGTTCGCAAACGCAAAGGTGGAGCACCCGGCGAAGTGGTAGTAGAAAAAGAACAGGTTGTTTTGGTGTTGCCGCAAGGACTCGAAACGCTTTGAGAGTCAATTTTTTCCCAACAATTAAGGTTTTGCTAATTTTGCTTCGATGAAATTTGAACTACAAGGCCAAGACTCTCACACAGAAGCGCGCGCCGGAACACTCAGCACCCCCCACGGCAATATTTTGACCCCCATTTTCATGCCTGTTGGCACAGCCGGAACGGTCAAAGCCGTACACCAGCGCGAACTCAAAAATGACATCAAAGCCCAAATCATTCTGGGCAACACTTACCATCTATATTTGCGCCCGGGAACAGCCATCCTCGAAGAGGCGGGCGGCCTGCACCGCTTCAATGGCTGGCAGGGGCCTATTTTGACAGACAGTGGTGGTTATCAGGTGTTTTCCCTTGCTCAAAACCGCAAGCTCACCGAAGAGGGCGCACTTTTTCACTCTCACATAGACGGCAGCAAGCATTTGTTTTCCCCCGAAAAGGCGATGGACATACAGCGCAGCATAGGGGCGGACATTGTGATGGCTTTTGATGAGTGTCCGCCTTACCCGAGCAGTTATGAATACACCCATACTTCCATGCAACTCACCCATCGTTGGTTGCATCGCTGTATCCAACACTTTGACAATCAAGAGCCTTTGTATGGGTATCCACAAGTTTTGTTTCCGATTGTGCAGGGCGGAACATACACCGATTTGCGCAAGGAGTCGGCTGAGTTTGTGGCCTCGCAACACCTGAGCGGCAATGCGATAGGCGGGCTTTCGGTGGGTGAGCCTGTTGAACTGATGTACGAACTTACCGAGCTGGTTTGTGGTATTTTGCCCAAAGAAAAGCCGCGCTATCTGATGGGTGTCGGCACACCGGCCAATATTTTGGAGTGCATTGCGTTGGGGGTGGATATGTTTGACTGCGTAATGCCCACACGCAACGCCCGCAATGGCTTGATTTATACCACCAACGGGATTTTGAATATGCGAAACGCCAAGTGGAAAAACGATTTTTCGCCCATAGATGAAGGGTTGGATTGTTTTGTAAGCCAATCGTACTCTAAGGCTTATCTGCGTCATTTGTGTATATGCGATGAGATTTTGGCTTCGCAAATTGCTTCTATACAGAATCTTGCATTTTATCTCTGGATGGTAGGCCAAGCTCGAGAGCATATTTTAGCGGGCGATTTTAAAGCATGGAAACAGGCAAAATTGCCTCAGTTCATGCAGAGACTTTAATGTTTTGTCGTTTTAAGAGTATGCAGACAGTGGATTTGAAGTGGAACCTCAAAGAGGGCATACAAAGGGCATTGGCACTGAAGGCCTCTTTTGCACTTTATCGTATGCCAGACCAAACTTACCCTCAAGCAGTTGTCAGTTTTAGCCCCCAATTTATCAGCCCCGATTTGGAGCGAATCGAAAAGGGATTTTTGATTGGCTCTTTTGATTTTGATGGTCAGAACGCCCTTTTTCTCAAATCAGATTGGTATTTTGATGGAAAAAGTTGGGATGTCGGCGACTGGCCGACAGCAGCCGCAACGCATTTGACAGGGCTGCACCTCAAAAGTCCTCAGCCCATCCCCATGATTTCTTATGTTGATTTGGTAGCAAAAGCCGTAGCTGTTTTAAAATCGGATTCGATGCGCAAAGTGGTGCTTTCGCGCTGCCAAACTGTCGCGTTGGGGGAGGATTTTGATGTTTTTAAGGCATTTGAAGCGGCTTGTTTGGCCTATCCTACTGCCTTTGTTTCTCTGGCAAGCACCCCCCATTACGGGACTTGGTTGGGGGCTACCCCCGAAACCCTTCTGAGTGTAGATGAAAAGGGTATTTTCAGGACAGTGGCATTGGCGGGCACTCAACTCAAAAATGGACTTGAAGACCTTTCCCAAGCTCTTTGGCGACAAAAAGAAATAGAAGAACAAGCTCTGGTGAGCCGCTATATCATCAACTGCCTGAAAAAAGTACGGGTCAGAGAATACGAAGACTATGGCCCCAAAACCATTGCTGCTGGGCAATTACTTCATTTACTTACTGATTTTGAGGTAGATACAAGGGCTATTGCCTACCCTCAGTTGCCTTCTATTATGCTAAGGCTCTTGCATCCCACCTCGGCGGTTTGCGGTATGCCCAAAACCGAAGCCCTCGCTTTTATAAAAGGATACGAAGGCTACGACAGGCAACTGTACAGTGGTTTTTTGGGGCCAACCGGCAGGCAAACCAATTTATACGTCAATCTTCGGTGCGCACAGATTCACTCAAAAACCGCAACCCTTTATGCCGGTGCAGGCATTACCGCTTATTCTCAGCCTGAACAAGAGTTGGCAGAAACCCAAAACAAGATGATGACCGTAGGTAAGGTATTGGTAGGTCATGGTTGAGCATTTTTTCCTTTTTTACTATGCAATCATAAATGTTGGGTTTAGGTTCTTAGTTTTTTGTTTGGTTTGAATACTTTACAACCACTGTTTACTTTTGTGTAAAAAACTGAAAGTGAAAGTTACACAGCACCTTAGTGAGTCTGAAAAAACATTGTTTTCTTTTGAGATACTTCCTCCTTTGAAGGGTGAGAGCATCGCTGCCCTTTTTAAAGGCATAGATCCATTGATGGAATTTAAGCCTGCGTTTATAGATGTTACTTACCATAGAGAGGAATTTGTTTTCAAGCACCGTGAGCGTGGGCTTTTGGAGCGCATTGCTACGCGCAAACGTCCGGGAACGGTTGGCATTTGCGCCGCCATTCTGAACCGTTACAAGGTAGATACCGTGCCTCACATTATCTGTGGGGGCTTTAGCAAAGAAGAGACGGAAAACGCTCTGATAGATTTACACTTTTTGGGAATAGAAAACATACTGGTTCTCAGGGGGGATGCTGTCAAATCGGAGGGCGGCTTCAAGCCTGAGTCCGATGGACATCACTACGCAAGCCAACTGCTGGAGCAGGTTGTCAACATGAATAAAGGCATCTATCTCGATGATGAAATGCCTCCTCAAACCCCTACCAACTTTTGTATAGGAGTAGCAGGTTATCCTGAGAAACACTTTGAAGCCCCAAACATGAACTCCGACATGCGCTACCTCAAACTCAAAGTGGACATGGGGGCTGATTATATTGTTACCCAGATGTTTTTTGACAATAAAAAATATTTTGAATTTGTGGATTTGTGCCGCTCCAATGGGATAAACGTACCGATTATTCCGGGACTCAAGCCACTGACTACCAAAAAACAACTCACGGTTTTACCCAGTGTTTTTCATATAGACATTCCCGATGAACTGGTAGAGGCAGTAGAGAAAGCCAAAAACAGCGAGCAAGTCAGGCAAGTAGGCATAGAGTGGTGTATAGCCCAGTCCAAAGAACTCATAGACAACAACGCCCCCTGCTTACATTATTATTCTATGGGCAAATCCGAAGCCGTCAAAAAAATAGCTGAGGCTTTGTTTTAGCCGCTGATTTTTTGTTTGAGTTGGTCAATGAGCGAATCCCAGAGCATTTGGGCTTCGTCCACATCCATTTCCGAGTAATCAAAGACACGAACAAACACGGTTCGGGTTACTTCATTGTATTCAACTTTGAACTCCAAACTGTTGGGATCGGAGCTGTCTTCCAAAAAAATATATTTTACATGGCAGGTTGTCGGGGTGGAGCGTTTGTTTTGTATGTGGGCTTTGTGCCACTGGTCATCCCAGAGCATATCGAGGGTTTTATTGTCAATGTAGTTGACTTTGTCAGCGAACCACTCTTCCAAATCAGAGGGCGAGGTTAGGTAGCTGAAAATAATTTTGACAGAGGCTTTGAGTTCGTACTCTCCAAAAAACTTATTTTTAGCCATTGTGTTGTAGTATTGTTTTGGCCAATAATAACAATTTTTAGGAACTGTTTAAAATTTAGTTGTTTTTCTTACAATTGCATGCTGACCAAAAAATGAAAAACTAAAGTCAAAATTTGTTTTTATTTTTTTATTGCCATCATCAAGCCGTCTCTCAGTGGCAGCAGCAAGTTTTCAACCCTTTGGTCTTGGTGTACTTTGTGCACAAATTCCCTCAGGGCTACTGTATCTTTGTCTTGAAAGCCCTCATCCGCTACTTTTCCACTCCACAGTACGTTGTCGGCTATGATGAGTCCTCCTTGGCGGACACTTTCTATCACCAAATCATAATAAAGCGAGTAGTTGATTTTGTCGGCATCAATAAAAACCAAATCCCAGATTTTGTCTAATGTGGGAATGATTTGGGCGGCCTCGCCTATATGGAGTTTGACTTTGTGCTCAATTCCGGCGGTTTTGAAATGAGACAAAATGCGGGTTTCTAACTCTTCGTTGCATTCGATGGTGTGCAAAAGTCCGGCTTCCGAAAGTCCTTGAGCCAAACAAATGGCTGAGTAGCCCGTAAAAGTACCTATTTCCAACACATTTGTTGGGCGCATGAGTTTGGATACCATTGACAAAAAACCGCCCTGCAAGTGCCCTGAGAGCATTTGGGGCATGAGTACCTCCAAATGGGTGCTTCTTGTAATTTGTTGTAGCACAGCCGATTCTGCAGAGCTGAATTGCCGGGCGTAGGCTTCTATTTTTGTATCCAACAGATTCATTGCTTTAAGGTTTATATCCCAAATCTACAACTATCTTAGTAACCTTTCGATGAGCGCGTAGATTTTTTTAGGACTCAAATTTTATTCAAATTTGCGCAATGCAAATCGCACTTGCCGCACTGGAAAATATTTTTGGTCACCAAAAAAAAGGGGTTAAATACCTTAGGAGGTTGTTTATCAGTCGCAAGCCTTGTCCAATTTTGTATTTGTTCTCCCAAAAAAGACAAGCATTAGATTTTGTAGGTTTTTTGTTGAGTTTGGCATCGCAAAGAAAAATAGCTGCAAAAATGGAAGCCAGACAGCAGTCATTGGGTCAGGTATTTAGCTATCAATCGGTTCAAAAACTCACCGCCTCTGTGTTGGAGGAACATTTGGTGCGCAGGGTTAGGGGGGCCAAAATGGTCGTACTTTGCGAAGAGTATCCGTGGTTGTTGGCCAATTTGGAGGATGAGGCTGTTTTGTTTCTTGAAATAAAAGACTTTGATTTGCAATCTGTTTTGGGAGAAGTAGAGGTTTTTTCCAATTTGTTGCTCAAAGAAATCGGATTCGATGGCAGACCCAATACAGAGTTTAAGTTGGGTATTTAGAACCCTCTCATTGCGGGCGCGGTCTGTATGTCCAATTTCGAGAAAATGCCTTGTTGGTATTTGAAAGTCGCTGCCATGGCAACCATAGCGGCGTTGTCGGTGCAGTATTCAAATTTTGGAATAAAACATTGCCATCCTCTTTTTTGGCAGGTTTTCAATACTTCATTTCTCAATGCGCTGTTGGCAGACACCCCTCCTGCAATGGCCAAAGTCTTGATATTGTGGTCTTTGGCGGCGGTGTAGAGTTTTTCTATCAAACTACCTACAATCGCTTTTTGCACCGAAGCACAAATATCGTGGAGGTTTTCATGGATAAAGTTAGGATTTTGGAGGGTTTTTTCTTTTAGCGTGTAGAGGATAGAAGTTTTCAAACCGCTGAAAGAAAAATCGTATCCGTCTATGTTGGCTTTAGAAAATTGGAAGGCGTTGGGGTTTCCACTTTGTGCATAACGGTCAATCAGCGGGCCACCGGGATAGGGAAGACCCAATATTTTGGCTGTTTTGTCGAAGGCTTCCCCGGCTGCATCGTCGCGGGTTTGCCCCAGCAGGCGCATGGACAGCGGGCTTTCGACCAATACGAGTTGGGTATGTCCGCCACTGACTGTCAGGCAGATAAACGGAAACTCAGGCTTGGGGTCTTCGATAAAGTGCGCCAGTATGTGCGCTTGGACGTGATTGACCCCAATCAGCGGTATTCCAAGTCCCAAAGCCATTCCTTTTGCAAAATAAGCCCCTACCAACAGTGCCCCTTGCAGCCCCGGCCCTCCGGTAAAAGCTACGGCGGAAATTTCTTTTTTATCAATCTTGGCTTCTGCAATGGCTTGTTGCGCAACGGGCACGATATTGGAAAGATGCGCGCGGGAGGCCAGTTCCGGAACCACACCGCCGTACAGGGCATGAACTGCTTGATTGGCAGTAATATGAGAAAGCAATTTTGCTTCGCGCATGATTGCCACAGAAGTTTCATCGCAAGAGCTTTCAATAGCCAGTATGGTCATAGAATGAATGGTTTTCAAACTGCAAATAACTCAAAACTATCTTTGTTTTGCACTGCAAAACTAACCCTTTGCAATGTTAGTTTTTTTACTTTTGTGTCTATCAAACAAATATGTACCATCACCTTAAAGGCTTAGTTACCCACCGCGAACCCACTTATTTGATAGTGGAATGTTCAGGCGTGGGTTATCATGTCAAAACCTCGTTGAGTAGTTCTTCTCAGTTTGCGGTAGGGCAAATCGCCACGGTCTATACCCATTTGCAGGTTCGGGAAGATGCTTTGACGCTTTTTGGTTTTGCCAGCCCCCAAGAGAGAGACATGTTTGTGGTACTTTTGGAGGTTTCCGGTGTGGGCAGTGCGACTGCTGTCTGTATTCTTTCATCTTTGAACCCAGTGGAGATTTATCAGGCGGCCATCAGCGAAGACGAGCGGCGGTTTCAGGCCGTCAAAGGGATAGGCATCAAAACAGCCAAACGATTGATTTTAGACCTCAAAGATAAACTTTCTAAACTCAACTGGGACAGTGTTTCTACAGTTGCGACAACGCCTTCTTCATCGGCGCAAGAGGCAGTAGCTGCCTTGATGGCTTTAGGATTTGCCAAAAATATAGCCGAAAAGCAAGTACAAGCCCTTTTAAAGCAAACTTCTGAGTTACTGACCACCGAAGAAATCATCAGAATGTGTTTGGTAGCCTAAAACAGCAACAGCATGTCCAATTTTAAAATTTTTCGCTCCTCGGCGGGTTCGGGCAAAACCTACACACTCACAAGAGAATACCTCAAATTGGCACTAAGCTCTCCCCGATTGGGGCAAGAGGTTGTCCGCGATGATTATTTTTGCAGGATTTTGGCCATCACCTTCACCAATGATGCCGCCAAAGAAATGAGAGACAGGATTGTGTCGGAGTTAGACAAATTGGCAAATGCTGAACCGGACTCGGACAAACTTCATGAACTCTTCAAAGAAATACACCAAGAGTACCCCGATAGCATCGAAACGATAGCGGAACTTAAAAACCGATGTCAAAATGTGTTGAAAGCCATTTTGCACAATTACTCGGATTTTGCTGTTTTGACCATTGACTCTTTTATTTCGCGGCTTTCGCAAAGTTTCAAGCGCGATTTGGGGCTTCCCTACAACTACGAACTCGAACTGGAGCTTGATTCGGCCATAAATACTGCCGTGGAGGAGCTTTTGATGCTGGCGGGAAGGCCTGAGCACAAGGACTTGACCAAGTGGCTCATCCGCTTTTTGCGTAACCAACTCGATGAAGGCAAAACTTGGGACATCAAAAAATCTGTTGTACACACGGCAAAAGCACTGTTTGATGAAAAAAAAGCTGAATTGGTAGAGGCTATCAAATCTATTGATATACAAGAGTTTGGTGCTTTCGAAATACACATTCAATCACTGAAAGCCGAATTTAAAAAACAAATTATTGCCTTAGCTTCAACCGGTCTAGAAAAAATAGCCCAAAGCGGACTTGTTGCAGAAGATTTTAAATCAAAATCAATTTACTTGTATTTTGAAAAGCACAAAGATTTTGACAACCGCAATACAGCCACAGCTACCTTGCAGCAACAAGCTGATGAGAGAGATTTTTCCAAACAAACTTCCCCAAAAAGACTGTTGGTGCAGCAAATCAGCCCCGAGTTGGCAGAGATTTTTGAGCGCATAGAGAAGTTGAAACGAGAAAAAGAAGGCCAATATATTTTGCTTGATGAATTGTCTAAGCACATTTATCAGTTTGGGCTGCTGCGTATGATATGGGAACTTTTGGAGCAACGTAACTTTCAGCAAGAGCGGGTTCAGTTGGCAGATTTGCACAAAAGGATAGCTCAGGTCGTTGAAAACGAGCCTGTTCCTTTTATTTACGAAAGGTTGGGCGAACGCTTTTACCACATTATGATAGATGAGTTTCAGGATACCTCACTTTTGCAGTGGCAAAATCTGTTGGTGTTGGTTTGCAATGCTTTGTCTCATGGCACAGTGAGTTTGGTGGTAGGCGATGCCAAGCAGGCCATTTATCGCTGGCGGGGCGGCAGGGCTTCCATGCTTATAGACCTTCCCGAAATCCCTTTTACCACCAATATACAGAAAAAACAAAACGCCCAGATTATGGTGCAAGAGGCCAATTCTCAAGTCTTGGGGCGCAATTTTAGGAGTGCCCCTGATATTGTAGAGTTCAACAATGCTTTTTTTGATTTTTTGCGAAGCCAATACGCTCAAGACTATCCTTTGTTGGTCGATTATTATAAAAACCCCACCCAAAAGCCTGTTAAGACAGGGCGGGGGAGTGTGCACGTCGAAGAGTGCGAAGAGCATGTACAACGCAGCGGGGAGGTTGTGGGTCAATGGATTAAGCAAGGCGTACCTTTGCAGGATATAGCGATTTTGTGCAATACCAATTTGCAGGCGGTGGCTTTGTCCAAACACCTGTTGGGATTGGGTATCAACGTAGTTACGGCTGAATCGCTCAAGGTCAATCAGTCGCCTTCGGTCAGGCTGCTTGTCAGTATGCTCAAGGTGCTGGACAACCCCACAGATGCAGAAAACAAAGGTTATTTTTTATTGCAACTCAAAGCCATGCGCCAAACGGACATTGATGACCAAATCTTGGCCCAAGCGGCACAACGTTCTTCTATTTACCGGATTTTTGAATTGTTGAGAAATCATTTTTTTATAGATATAAATGAAAAAGAGTTGTTTTTTTTACCTCTTTTCCAAAAGATAATCGAACTTGTGAGGCTTCTGGGTTTGCCCTACAATCAAGGCGAGCAGCCTTTTATTCAGAAGTTTATTGATTATGCGCTGGAATTTAGCGAAAAAAAATCCCAATCCCTATCGGACTTCCTTGCCGATTTCCAATCCAACGAAAAGTTGTCCATCAACCTAAGCCAAGGCGTAGAAGCCGTCAAGGTTATGACCATTCACAAATCGAAGGGTTTGCAGTTTCCTTTCGTCTTGATACCTTTTGCCCATTGGAAACTTTACAAAGTCAATCAAGAAGTCTGGGCAAAATGGCCGGATAGTCCGATTGAAACATTTCCTTATGCAATTTTGAAGGTCAATAAATCTTTTGAAGAGACTGCTTTGGGTAACTTACTCAGGGAAGAAAAAAATCAGGAAATCATCGAGCAGATTAACAAACTGTATGTGGCCATGACCCGCGCTGAGGTGGCCATGCATATTTTGTACAAAAAGCCTCAAAAAGGCAATGTTGCCCAACTGCTATCAGATTTTTGTTTGCACAAAGGGAGCAATTTTTTTGGGGTAGAGCAGCCGACTTTTGAGCCTTCCGGATTGGCGCAAAGCGATGTTTTTGAGGCTTTTCAGTACCGACCGCTCAAAGACTTTGGAGTCAGGCTTGATACGGCTCCCATTGATGAGCACCTTGCCTTTACCGAGCGAGAACGTGGAGAAATCGTCCACGCGCTGATGGAACGCATCAACTCTCCCCAAGATGTCGTAGAGGTGTTTGCACATATTTCAACCACAAAACTCAACCGTGATGATTGTCAACGCTTAATCCACAATCTCAAAGCTATATTTTCTCAAGAGCAGGTCTTAGAATGTTACAGTGATAAAGCCCTCATCTTGAACGAATCCGAAATTATTTACAAAGAAAACGGAATCACCAAAATCCTCCGACCAGACAGAGTGGTACTGCTGGAAGACAAAATTGTTGTAATAGACTACAAGACAGGCAATAAACGTAAGGAATACCAAGCCCAAGTGAATACATACGCCCGTTTTTTAGAGCCGATTTATTTAAAAAAAGCAAGGAAAATGATTTTTTATTTGGATCTGGGGGAAGTAGAGATTTGGGATTGATGCGGGGACAAAAAAATGCAGAGGTAAGATAGTCTTTCCTCTGCATTTGGTTAGAAAAACAACCAATTTAATTGGCTTGTTTTTTCAGTAGGTCTCTGATTTCGGCCAGTAGAAGTTCTTGGGCTGAAGGAGCGGGCGGTGCGGCAGGAGCGGCTTCTTGTTTTTTCTTCATCGAGTTGATGGACTTGATAAGCAAAAATACCACAAAGACAACGATTAAGAAATCAATTACAAATTGAATAAAATTTCCATAGTTGATGGAGACCGCCGGGGCATCGCCTACCGCTTCTTTGATTATGTACTTGAATTCTTTGAAATCAACCCCTCCCATCATCAACCCTATGGGCGGCATGATGATGTCGTTTACAAAAGACGACACGATTTTGCCAAAGGCTGCACCTATGATGATACCCACAGCCATGTCAACGACGTTACCTTTTACGGCAAAAGTTTTAAATTCTTTTATGAAACCCATAAATTTTTTTTTCAAAAATAATCATAAGGAATTTTTGCCAAAAAAAAATTAATAATCCTTTAGGTTTATTAATAAATATTTACATCATATTAACCCCCAAAATCACTTTTAGAAAAGCCAATCTGTATTCGAGTTCAGGGAAGTATTTGAACAGGATTTCGTGCCCGTCTATGTTTATGGAAGCAGCGGTCTGCATGTAGATACTTCCTTCTTTTATTTTTCCTTTCAAATATAGATATGCTCCGGCCAAATAGTTGAGTTCTGAACTTTGCGGGATGACTTCCAGTCCTTCCATAATGGTGTCAAGGGCTTGGTCTTTCATTTCTGCAAGGTAGTAAGTGTAAGCCAGTTCAAGCCAAGGATTGGGAGATTCATCTTCGAGGTAGGTGGCTTGCAACAAAGCCTCTTGAGCGGCTGTAAAGTTGTCGCTGTCTCTTTCGGCTATACCCAGAGCAAACCAATAATCAGAGCATGAGGGGTTGAGTACGATGGCTTTTTTGAGAAAAAAAATGGCTTCGTGATGCTTTTTTAGCAGGTTCAAATTTTTTCCCAAGCCGTACCATGCCCAGGGAAAATGGGGGTCTAATTCGGTAGCCTGTCGGTAAAAGCTCAAAGCATCGCGGTATTTTTTGAGGACTTCCATGCAAAAGGCCTTCAAACACAGCGAAGAAGGTGAAACTTTTTCAATTTTCTCGATCTCTTGGTAGAGTTCTAAGGCTTCTTGTGCTTCGCCTTTGTAGCACAGCAGGTTGGCCAAAGCAGAGATAAACTGGACTTTGTCGGGTGTGAGAGCCAAAGCATCACGCAAACCTTCTTCGGCTTCATCGTACTGGGCATTTGCCAAAAGAGCCGCCGAATAATTGTACCAATGGTAAGCCTTCAGAGGCTCATTTGAGCATTGTTGCTGCAAAAAATTAAGTAACAATTCTATTTGTCCCAAGTTTGTTGAGCAACTAATCAAACTGTTGAGACTTTTGTGGTGCGAGGGGTCTTTTTGAAGTGCTTTTTGGTAAAATGAGGCTGCGGTGCTAAGGCTGTTTTTAGATTCATAGCAGTAACCCACTTCCCAGAGCAGTTCTGCATCGGGATTTGATTCTTGCGAGAGCAATTTTTTATAGGCTTCTTGAGCCTTATCAAACATCTTTATACTAAGCCAGTTGGAGGCTTTGAGCCGTAAAATATCCGTATCAAATGGATGGTAGCTTTCTGTTTCTTCCAGAGCTATGAGCGAATGGCGGTGTTGTCCGGAGGCAAAATACAATTTGGCTATGAGCAGGCGACTTTCAAGAGAATAAGGAAACTTATTGACTTCAGATTGCACCAACTTCATGGCTTTTTTAAAATCTTTGGTTCTTATCAACTCGTTTATTTCTCTTTCAATCGCCTCATTTTCGATATATTCTATAAAATAGGTTTCTACTTCACTCGGCAAAGAATCAAGCAATTTGCGGAACACGCTCTGTAAGTATGTAAGTTCAATTAAGATCATATATGGCAAGTTAGCTCTTTGGAATGTTTTTTTAAAACAACTCAATTTAGAAAAGGTGTTATCAGTAACCTAAACTTGGTCATAGTTTTATTTTATAGTATTGATTTTCAACTTGTTTTATTTAATTATTTTTTCTAAGCGCGGTCAGAATTCTTTGGTCTTGATTTTGATTTTTTTGAACCTTTGGTTTTATTGCCAAAAAATGCAGATGAAAACCAAGATTATAGGATTGGGTGCTTATGTGCCTAAGAGGGTGGTAAGCAACCATGAACTCACCCAAAAAATGAATACCAGCCATGAGTGGATTGTGGAGCGCACAGGTATTTTAGAGCGCAGGTACAGTGAGATTCCCGAAGAGCAAAACTACAAAATGGCCGCTGCCGCTTCCCGTCAAGCCCTTGAAATGGCGCAAGTTACACCTCAAGAGATTGATATGATAGTCTATGCGACGTTGAGTCCCGATTATTATTTTCCGGGTTCGGGGGTGCTGTTGCAGCGGGAGTTGGGATGCAAAAACATACCTGCCCTTGACATACGCGCTCAGTGTTCGGGCTTTGTCTATGGTCTTTCTGTCGCTGACCAATTTATCAAAACGGGCATGTGCAAAAAAATTCTTTTGGTAGGCTCAGAGGTACATTCTACCGGACTTGATTACTCGGATGCAGGGCGGCACGTGGCCGTAATTTTTGGCGATGGTGCCGGGGCGGCGGTTTTGGAAGCCACCGATGAGGAGGGGGTAGGAGTGCTTTCTACCCACCTGCACAGCGACGGAGAGTTTGCCGAAGAGCTTGCCTTGACAGAGCCGGGCTTTTTCAAGCCCAACCGATTTCCTGACAGCATCGAAGAAATCAAGCAGCCGGGCAGTTCTTTTTACCCTGTTATGAACGGGCAGTTGGTTTTCAAACACGCTTCTACGCGCTTCCCTGAAGTGATTATGGAAGCCTTGCAAGCCAATGGGTTGAGTCCTCAAGACCTCTGTTTGCTCATCCCTCACCAAGCCAACTTGCGCATTTCGCAGTACGTACAAAAACTCCTCAAACTGCCTGATGAAAAAGTCTATAACAACATCCAACGCTACGGCAACACCACCGCCGCTTCAATACCGATTGCTTTGACAGAGGCATGGAGAGAGGGAAAAATCAAGTCCGGTGATTTGGTTTGCTTGGCTTCTTTTGGCAGCGGGTTTACTTGGGCCAGTGCACTGATAAGGTGGTAGTTGGCCTATTTTGGTGTGTTTGTTGGAGGTACATTCTCAGGTCATACAACTCAAAGCGGGTCGGGCTATTTTTGGGTCAATTTGGAAACAAAAACAAATCAACTTGCAACAGTTGTTCATCGGAATGGGTCTTATATTTTATAGTTTCTGTTTGTGTTCAAATTATCAAAAAAATAATGAATAAATTCTGTACAATTTTTTTCGTTTTGCTATCTGTCTGTTTTGTCAAGGCCCAACCCAACATCGGTGGCAGACCTTTGAGTGAAAGATTGGCAGCAGAGGGCATAGTAACCCCTCTCAATTTGCTTGCAGTTCATAGTTTGCCTGAGTTGGATATGGCAAAGGTGTACCAAGACCAAAAAAATGGGTTGATAGCCAACCAGTTTTCGGTGGGAGTTCCTGTCAATCTGGGGCTTCAAAACTCAGGGCTCTGGGAAGAGTTGCCCTCCGGCGACAGGATTTGGCGGTTGGCTTTGCGCTCTGTGGGCGCGATTGGGACGATTTCGCTTTACAAAGATTTTTTTATTCCGCCGGGGGCTACGCTTTATGTTTACAATGACAACGGCTCGGTTGTGTTGGGAGGCTTTACTTCGGCCAACAACCCCAAAAATCCGACTTGGGGATTTTCGACGGCCATTTTGGAAGGCGATGTAACTGTTTATGAGTACTTTGAACCCAAATCGGTCAGAGGACAAGGAAGAATATTTTTGGATTACCTCAGTCATATTTTTGCACCTGACATGAACCAAGACCCTGAAATAGAACGCCAACGCCGCGACAGGGAATTTTCGGGCAAAGGATTTGGAGATGCCAACGTACCTTGTTCCATCAACATCAATTGTGCTACCGACCTGGGCAAAGACTGGCAAAAAGAAAAGCGTGCGGTAGCCCGTATCTCCTTGATTCAGCGCAATGGTGGCGCAGGCTGGTGCACCGGCTCACTGATCAACAACACCGCGCTGGACGAAAAGCCTCTTTTTTATTCTGCCAACCACTGCGTAGGCAATGTAGATTATGGCCGCGTGCAATACTATTTCAATTATGAAGCCCCTTCTTGCAGCAGCCAAGAGCCCGCAAAGTCCGACATGATAGTGGGTAGCACCCTGTTGATGACCAACCGCGATGCAGACACTTGGTTGGTACAACTCTCAAGTTTACCTCCCAATCCTTATTTTTTGGGTTGGAGCAGAGAAGACATCAGTCCGGGCGTAGGCATCGGTATCAGCCACCCAAGCGGCGACATAAAAAAAATCCACCGCCACAGCAGCGCAGTATCCAATAACACCCCGCTTTTTGTCAATAATGGAAGTGGCGGCAGCGATCAGTTCCCTGTCAATTCGCACTGGAGAACCACCGTCACCAAAGGCTATTTGGCACCCGGCTCATCGGGTTCGGCTTTGCTGAGTGAAAACGACAGGCTTGTGTATGGGACTCTGCACTCAGGTGGCCCTTTTGACTGCACACCCAGTAATATTAGTGCCCAGTATGGCAAAGTGTCTTGGGCATGGAGCAATGGCAGCAGCGCAAGCCAGCGGCTAAAGGAGTGGCTTGACCCTATCAATAGAAACGTGAGTCAGTTGCCTCCATTGGAGCCCGGCGAAAACAATCAAAATATCATCATTTCCGAAATAGCACAAGGCAAAATAGGCAACCGTGAAGTGCGCTTTATTGAGCTGTTCAATGCCAACGAAGACCGCAAAATCAACCTCAGCGCCTTGAGTTTGGTGCGTTACGCCGACGGCAACCCCAATAACTCCAAGGTGATACCTTTGAGAACCAACTTTGAACTACTGCCTCAGAAAACATTTGTCATAGCCAATGCCGCTTTCGATCCTTCTTGGGGGCTGCCTGCACATGATTTTATCTCAACCGACCTTGGAGACGGCAACGATACTTATGAACTGCTCAACATAGGAGCTAATTTGTACGATACCTACGGAGAAAAAGGCAGGAGCGGAACAGGGAGATTCTGGCAGTACAACGACAAAGTGGTTCAAAGACGACCGCACATCTTCAGACCCAACGAGGGCAGTTTCTCACAAATCAATTTTAGCGAGTGGGAAGTCAAAGAGTTTTCTTTGGCAAATATCAGCCCGGGAAAACACACTGTCAGCCCCCCTCAAAAAGATTTGATGATTACCCAAGTCATACAGCCAAGCGAAACTTCTGTGGTATGCAACGATAAAATCGCTCCTATCGTCAAGGTAGCCAACAACGGCAAAGACTCCATACCTTCTTTTAAATTGACTGTCAAAGTAGGTGAAAAAGAATCCGTTTTCAATAGTCGGGTGGGCATAGGGGCAAGACAAAGCCAAATAGTCGATTTCTCTACCATAAATGGCATTTTTGCGGCTACCCCCGGCTCTTCTTTGACCCTCACAGCCAAAGCCCAAATAGCCGGCGGCGATGATGTGCCTGCCAACGACTCTGTGTCTGTCCAATACAATCTCAGCACCTCACAAGGCAGAGGCATCATTATAGAGATAAAAACCGACGATTTTCCTGAACAAACCTCTTGGGAAGTGCTTGACGGCACGACTGTTTTGTACAGCCAAGACTACACAGGTTTTGACAAAAGAACTGTTTACAAATCAAGGCTCTGTTTGGATACCAGTCGCTGCTATATCTTTAGAATTCGCGACAAAGCCTCCAATGGTATTTCTTCACAGGGCTACTACAAAGTGTACCAAGAGTTGGATGAACTCCCTCTCTTTGATCCGTTCAATTTTAGTGCTTTTAGGAACTTTGACCTCTGCTTGGTCGAACGGCCTCAGACACCAACCAACTGTCAAGCCGTACCCAGACTTGGCAATATTGTTCAGTTCAGTTGGAAAGATAACTCTTTCATAGAGAGTGGCTTTCAGGTGCAGCGTCAGTTTCCTGCTCTATCTTTCGGGGTTTGGGAAGACTTGACAAACGTCAATGCCAACCAAACCATGTATGAGGATATACTGACCAACAGCCAAGCCCGCAATCGGGTCATGTATAGAGTCAGGGCCTTCAGGGAGTTCAATGGTATTAGAGTATTTTCTCGCTACTGTGAGATGGCAGACGAAGTCCTTTCTTTGGATGAGTTGCCCAGTCCTTTGGTGGAAGTATTTCCCAATCCTTCTTCAGGTATGCTCAACTTCAGATTTAATGGCGATTTGACGGGCAGTTTGGCTTTGCAAGTTTACGAACTTACAGGCAGAGCCGTTATGACAAGCCAAATCAATTCCCAAACAGGGATTCTGAACCTTCAGCATCTACCCAAGGGCATCTACACCCTCAAATTCACCGGTTTGAGCGGGACTTCTACCTTGAAAGTAGTGTTAGAGTAGGCTCTTTTTTTTGAGTTAAAGGCCAATCCTGTAAAAGGGATTGGCTTTTTTGTTTATTTTGGATTATCTTTGAGAAAAAATAATAATGGCAACTATACTTTTTACTTTGGCTTTGCTGCTGTTTTTTTTTGTCGGTCTTGGAATACGACTTTTGTTGGTAAAAGGTGGCGAATTTCGTGGTACTTGCGCCTCGCAAAGCCCTTTCCTCAATGCTGACGGGGAGTCTTGTTCGTATTGCGGCAAAAAGCCCTCCGAGTGTGAAAACAAACAAACCATAAAATCATAACGATTCCATGCGTTCCTATTTTGACTTAATCAAACATACGTTTGACTTTCCTACCCCTGAATTTGACTACGTCAATCACGAGTTACATTTTCACGGTCTCAATCTTTCAGAGATTGTAGAGAAGTACGGTACTCCACTTAAAATTAGTTATTTGCCAAAAATATCTCAAAGCATACAATTTGCCAAACAGATATTCAATGAGGCCATCGCCAAGCACAACTACGCAGGCCAATACATTTATTGCTATTGCACCAAAGCCTCTCATTTTAGGTTTGTGCTTGATGAAGTGCTCAAAAACGACGTACAACTCGAGACATCTTCGGCTTATGATATAGGAATTATCAAAAAACTCGAAGAGTCTGGCAAAATTGACAAAAAGAAACTTATCGTTTGCAATGGCTTTAAGCCCAAAAGCTATCAAAATGCGATTGTTGATTTGATAAACAACGGTTTCAAAAACTGTATTCCTGTTTTGGATTATTTGGAGGAGATTGATTTTTACAAGCAACATATCAAGCGCAACTTCAAGGTAGGGATTCGCTTGGCTTCCGACGAAGAGCCTAACTTTGGAATTTACACCTCTCGACTGGGTGTGCGTTACATTGATGTGAACCGGATTTATTACGACAAAATAGCCGACGAGCCTCATATCGAACTGAAAATGCTTCATTTCTTTATCAATTCGGGCATCAACGACACCACTTATTATTGGACGGAGCTAAATAAGTTTATCTACAAATACTGCGAACTGAGAAAAGTTTGTGATACACTGGATACCATTGATATTGGGGGCGGCTTTCCTATCAAGCACTCTTTGGGCTTTTATTACGACCACCGCTACATGGCCGACATGATTGTACAAAACATCAAGGCAGTTTGTGAGGACAATGAAGTCCCTGTTCCCAATATCATTACTGAGTTTGGCAGCCATACCGTTGGGGAGAGTGGGGCGATTATTTATTCGGTGTTGGAACAAAAACGCCAAAACGACAAAGAACTTTGGTACATGATAGATGGCTCGCTCATTACGCACCTGCCTGATATTTGGGGCAAAGACCAGAAGTTTATCATGCTGGCTGTCAATAATGTAGATTATGATTTTACCCATATCAATTTGGGAGGGATTACTTGTGATTCGGACGATTACTATAATCTGGAGAAGTCCAATCGCTATGTTTACCTTCCAAAAATCCCCAAAGGAACAAAGCAGTACATAGGTTTTTTTCACACAGGTGCTTACCAAGAAAGCCTTGGGGGCTATGGAGGGATTCAGCATTGCCTCATACCCGCGCCCAAGCATTTGATTATCTCAAAAGACGAAACAAGTGGACAAATACAGATGGATATTTTTCGCCCTCAGCAGGCCGAAGAAGAGATGCTTCAAATATTGGGTTATTAAAATGAGCTACAACTTATTGATTATCAAAGCTATGTTTGTGTATTCACAATAAAAAGTAACTTTTTTCAAATAAAATTTGGAACTTGAGAAAATAAAGTGTTGTTTTGCATTCACAAAATCGCGGGATGGAGCAGTTGGTAGCTCGTCGGGCTCATAACCCGAAGGCCGTAAGTTCGAGTCTTACTCCCGCTACAAAGCCTGCAAATGCAGGCTTTTTTTTTAGGCTTTTTTTTAACTTTGACTCCTAATTTTGACAATTATGCTGCTCAATAACGATAATATTCCCCAACACGTCGCTATTATCATGGATGGAAATGGGCGTTGGGCAAAAAAACGGGGAGCAATGAGGTTATTTGGTCACACAACGGCCATCAAATCCGTGAGAGAAGTAACCGAGGCAGCCGCCTCTATGGGCATCAAGTACTTGACTCTTTATACGTTTTCGACCGAAAATTGGAACCGCCCACAACCGGAAGTGCAGGCTTTGATGAGTCTTTTGGTGTCCAGCATTCGCCAAGAATTGAATACTTTACTGAACAACAATATTAGGCTCAAAGCCATAGGCGCATTGGGTACTTTACCCAAACTTTGTCAAAGTGAACTCAATGAGGCTATTGAACGCACCAAAGACAACGACCGCATGACTTTGGTGTTGGCTTTGAGTTATAGCGGGCATTGGGAAATACTCAGTGCAGTAAATGCAATCATAGAAGACATTGCGGAGGGGAAATTGCCGGCACAGCCCATTGATGGCAGTACTTTTGAACATTATCTCAAAACCGACGGCATTCCCCCACCTGAACTGTTGATTCGCACCAGCGGCGAAAAACGAATTTCTAATTTTTTGCTTTGGCAGATAGCTTATAGTGAGCTTTATTTTACCGATGTGCTTTGGCCTGATTTTCGTAAAGAGCATTTACAAGTTGCCATTGCTGACTACCAAAACCGAGAGAGGAGATTTGGCAAAACCAGTGAACAACTCATCAACAAGACACTTACGATTTGATTTTAATTTTATGCCCAAAAGATACACTGTAACTGCGGCATTACCTTACGCCAATGGCCCTCTCCATATAGGTCATATTGCAGGGGCTTACTTGCCGGCTGATATTTATTGCAGGTTTCTCAGGATGAAGAAACAAGATGTGGTTTTTGTTTGTGGCAGCGATGAACATGGTGCGGCCATAACCCTAAAAGCCAAAAAAGAAGGCGTATCTCCCAAAGATATTATTGACAAATACGATGCTCTGATGCGCAAATCGTTTGCGGATTTTGGAATCTCTTTTGATATTTATCACCGCACAAGCGATCCGGTTCACTACCAAACCGCTCAAGAGTTTTTTGAGGTCATCAATGCCAAGCATGAATTTGAGATTATTGAATCGGAGCAATTTTACGATGAAACAGCACAAACGTTTTTGGCTGACCGCTACATACAAGGCCAGTGTCCCAAATGCGACAACCCCAACGCTTATGGCGATCAGTGTGAGCGTTGTGGCACTTCGTTGAGTCCCCCAGAGTTGATCAATCCTCGCTCCGTGTTGAGCGGCTCAAAACCCGTACTTCGCAGCACAAAGCACTGGTATTTGCCTATGCACAAGCACCAAGAGTGGGTGCGTGAGTGGATTAGTCAAGGCCTGCTGGATGGCAGCCTGCACCACAACCCCCAAGACTGGAAAAATCATGTTGTGGGTCAATGCCTTTCATGGATAGAGGGGGGCTTACAATCTCGTTCGATGACGCGGGATTTGGATTGGGGCGTGCCTGTGCCTGGTGCTCCCAGCAAGGTGCTTTATGTCTGGCTCGATGCCCCAATCGGATACATTTCCGCCACCAAAGCATGGGCAGAGCGTGAAGGCAAAGATTGGAAGCCCTATTGGCAAGACAGCCAAACCGAGTTAATCCATTTTATTGGAAAAGACAATATCGTTTTTCACTGTATTATTTTTCCCATCATTTTGAGGCTGATGGGCAACTACATTTTGCCTACCAACGTGCCTGCAAATGAGTTCTTGAATTTGGAAGGTGGAAAGCTCTCAACCTCAAGGAATTGGGCGGTATGGCTTCATGAATACTTAGAGGAATTTCCCAATCAGCAAGATGTGCTGCGCTATGTGTTGGCTTCAATTCTGCCGGAAAACAAAGACAGTGAGTTTACTTGGGCAGATTTCCAGGCCCGCAACAACAATGAGTTGGCGGCTATTTTGGGCAATTTTGTCAATAGGGTAATGGTGCTGACCCACAAGTATTTTGGAGGCAAGATTCCTGCGCCTTCCACTTATTACGACCTTGAAAATGAAGCACTCGAAAAAATCAAAGAGGCTTACCCCAAAATCGAGCAATTGATTTTAAATTTTAGGTTTAGGGAAGCCTTGTTTGAAGTGATGAATTTGGCGCGTCTGGGCAATAAATATTTGGCTGAGACTGAGCCATGGAAAATCTGGACATCCAAGCCCGAGCGCGTACAGACTATATTGCATACGGGTTTGCTTATTGCGGCCAATTTATCATTGATTCTCAAGCCTTTTTTGCCTGATTCAGCCTCCAAGTTGGCCAAGATGCTCAATATGGAAGATATTGATGGTTTTAGCCCTATCCTCGAACTGACCACAGGCCATGCACTTAATGAGCCGGTACTTCTTTTTAACAAAATAGAAGACAGTACCATACAGGCTCAACTTGCCAAACTTGAAGAGAGAAAAGCTGCCCTCAAGCCCATTGAAGAGTTTAAGAAAAATATTGATTTTGAAACCTTTAAACAGCTTGATATAAGAGTGGGAACGGTTAGAAAAGCCGAGAAAATTGCCAAAGCAAAAAAACTGCTCAAACTCACGGTTGATGATGGATTTATGGAACGCACAATCGTGAGTGGCATAGCAGAAACGTATGATGCTCAGCAAATTGAAGGTATGCAAGTGTTGTTTTTGGCCAATCTTGAGCCAAGAGAAATCAAGGGTGTTCTCTCTCAAGGCATGGTTTTGACGGCAGAGCAGCCCGACGGAAGCCTTTCGCTGATAGCCCCTAAGAATGTAATTCGTGAAGGAAGTGTCGTTAAGTAATAATAGAAAGGTAATTTTATTCGTTTGTAATTTGTTAACAACACTAAACTGAATCCGGATGCCATGCGATACGCTGTTTTCATACTTGCTCTATTGCTAAGTAGCATATCTTGTTTTGCTCAGTTCCCGGCCAAAATAGACAGTTTACAAAAACGTTTGGATGAGTACCTTAAAGCAGATACGCATAAAGTTTCTCTCATCAATCAGTTGGCTCACAGCTACCTTAGGGTTGACCCGAGCAAGTCTGAGCTTTTGTCGCGGCAATCCATCAATATGGCACAGACCATTTCTTATCCCATGGGTGAGGCTTGGGCTTGGAACTACCAAGGGTCTGCTTATTTGGCTATGTCCAATTACGATTCCGCGCTGTTTTGCTACCAAAAAGCATTGGATATTTTTAACGAACATGCCCGGCATCCTGAACCTTTGGCTAAGTCTCAGTACAACATAGGCTTAGTGTATTTTTATCAAGGCAATACCATTCGGGCACTTGATTATTTGCTGGATGCGATGAATTTGTACCAAAAGCTCAATCTTAAAGAAGACGAAGCCAATGCGGTTAATGCCATCGCCTCAGTTTACGCCTCTCAGGCTCAGTACGAAAAAGCCCTTCAAAGCTATCTTCGGGTTCTTAAAATAGCCGATGCCCTCAACTCAGATTACCTCTACAACAACGTGTACCACAATTTGGCAGCCGTATATTTTGACCTCTACGAGTCTGAAAAACAAAAAAAACCTACTCGCTTGGATTCGGCTTTGTACTTCAATCGCAAGTCGCTCGCTGTGCGCAGCAAGTTGGGCAACCGAAACGGGATAGCGGCCAGCCAAATTTCGTTGGGCAATATTTATTTTTCACAAGGTAAATATGGCTTGGCACTGGAGGCTTTTGGCGCAGCCCTCAAGATTAAGATAGAGCTTGGCGACAAACGCGGTCAAGCGATTTGTTATGAAAATATGGCAGAGGTCAACTCCAAACTCAAACAATACGGTTTGGCAATGACCATGATACAGAATGCCATAAAAATCTATACAGAGATAGAATCTCCTCAAGATATGCTTTCTTCTTACCGCGCTTCTGCCGGAATTTATCAACTTCTTGGACGCTACAAAGAAGGATTTGAGGCCTTGGAGCGGTACATAAGTTTGTCTGATAGCATTTTTACCAAAGAAAAAGCCACAGAACTTGCAGAAATGGAAGCCCGCTATGAGCTGGCACGGCAAATGGCTGACAACCGACTCAAAGACGTTGAGTTGCAAAAGGAGAAATTTTGGCAGCAAGTCTATCTGTATGGTATTGGCGTAGCCGTTTTGATGGTTTTGGTGATGATTGGACTGCTGACCAACGCTGTTAAGAACCGAAGAGAGGCTCTTAAGTTCAATAAAGAACTCCAGCAAATAAATTTAGAGTTGGCAAGCCGAGAGGAGCAGGTCAAAATGCAGTCAGAGATACTGGTGCAGGCCAATGAGGAAATCAGTTCCACCAATGAAGCCTTGATGTACTCACAAAACCTATTGAGCGAAATCAATAAAGACTTTACTTCCAGCCTCACTTATGCCAAGACCATTCAGGCGGCTTTGTTGCCCAACAGCGAGCAATTAGCCAAAATTTTTCCCGATTCTTTTGTGTTTATTAGACCCAAGGAACAAGTAAGCGGCGACCTGTTTTGGGTATTTGAAAGCCAAGACAGTCGCCTTATTGCAGCCATTGACTGCACCGGGCATGGCGTACCGGGCGGGTTTATGTCCATAGCAGCCGTTTTTTTGCTCAACCAGATTTGCAGAAATCTCACTGATTTATCTCCCCATGTTATCATTAAAGAATTGCATGCCAATTTGAGAAATGTATTGCGCCAAGATCATGCCATCATCCGCGATGGTATGGAAATAGGGCTTTGTGTGTGGAAAAAGCAAGCGCGCAAACTCTATTACGCTGGTGCGCGGAGCAATATGATTTATATGACAGGCAAACAAATTTTTGAGTTCAAAGGTGACAGGTTTGCCGTGGGCGATGAGCAAAGCGACGGCCAAGAATTTACCTTGCATGTGCATGAAGTCCAATCCCCAACCATGTGCTATTTATTTTCAGACGGCTACCGCGACCAGTTTGGCGGGGATAAAGGGCGCAAGTTTATGGCTCGCAGGTTCAAGGAGTTGCTCTATGACATTCACCTGTTGGATATGCACGACCAGCAGCAAATTTTAGAGCGGACGTTTCTAAACTGGGTAGCCGGAAAACACCAGCAAATAGATGATGTGTTGGTGTTGGGTTTCAAGGTTGGCTGAAAAACCAACTTGGCTTTTTGCGGCTAAAGCCAACCTAAGCCTAAAATTTTGATAAGTATTCTAATAATCTATTTTGCATAATTTATTTGCACAATATTACCTCGAAGGTTATATTTACTTTGCATATAAATTTAATCCCATGAGACCGCGCACTATTGCTATTTTCAACCAAAAAGGGGGTACAGCCAAGACCAGCACAACTGTAAATTTGGGGGCTGCTTTGGCAAGATTGGTCAAAAAAGTGCTTCTGGTGGATTTGGATCAACAAGGCAGTTTAAGCTATTATTTAGCTATCAAACCGGATGTTACTGTGGCTGAGGTATTGATGGGCAAAGCCTCTTTGCAACAAGCTGTTTATGAGCGGGAAGGCCTACATGTTTTGGCTGCCAATATGCGCTTGATTGATTGGGAGTGGTCGGTTGCGCAAGATTCGCAGCGGTTTTTTATACTTCGCCACGCACTTTTTTCTTTGGATTATGACTACATATTGTTGGATTGTCCTCCTTCGGTGGGCTTGTCAAGTCTGAATGCACTGGTAGCTGCGAGGGGACTCATAGCTCCTATGCCTTTGGATGTGATGGCTTTACATGGGCTGGATCAACTGATGGGCACGGTAAAAAAAGTCCAAAAAGACCACAACCCACGTTTGACTTTGTTGGGGGTGCTTTTTACTATGGTGGACAGCAGCAAAGAAATCACCCGCGAAGTTTTTGATTTGTTTCATACAAGAGTCCGGTTGCCTGTTTTTCAGTCAGTTATCAACTCCGACACAGCGGCATTAGAAGCCCCTTCGTTTGGTCAAAGTGTACTCAGTTACGCCCCTTCTGCTATTTCTTCTATTGAGTATCAATATCTTGCCAAAGAAATTCTTTCTATGCAAGACACAGTTTGGTTGGACTGAAAACAAAATGACATCCCAATTGATACAGAAATGCAGTAGTTTGCATAGTTTATTGCTGCAAAATAACCTGAAATCTTACATATTAATTTTTCAACTATTTGTAAATCAATTATTTTAATACCTACACGATTTGCAGAACCCGATAATTGTTTTTTCGGCAAAAGTTACCTCAAAAAGCATTGAATCTGTTTAATTTCGATGAATGAATTTATCAAATGATATTAAGTTAATATTTGATAATCAATATAATTAGATTTTTATTTAAGTCTTGATTGAACAATTTTTGCCTCCAGTCGTATAGTTATGGTTGTAAAGTTTCCAAAAAGTATTCAATTTTGAATTGTACAATTTGGTTAGTACCACAAATATGAACTCAACTACTTTGGCGCAAAAGTCTGCCTATTTAGGTTTTAACTTACAGTTGAAACGTTTCCCCAATGCCTTGTATTTATTCTTAGAATCATCAAATATGGATTCATCTATACTTAAATTCTTCGCAAGGAAATCTTCTGTTTTTCTTACATCGGCTTTTTTGCTGTTGTGGGGAGTTCAGTTTTCTTTGGCACAAGCTCCCGATCTTTCATCTCCTACTTCTACTTCTGTGAGCAGCAGTTCCGCAGTGCTTGGGGGCAACGTTACTTCCGGCACAGGGATAACTGAGGTTGGTATTGTCTGGAGCACTTCCAACTCAAACCCAACCACATCCGACAACAAAGTAGTGGCTTCGGGTATTAATAGTACAGGCGTTTTTGTCATATTTGTCAAAGAGTTGCCCGCCAATACCCTTGTGTATTTTAGACCCTATGCCATAAATGGCAGCGGCACAGGCTATTCTTCTTCCAGTAGTTTTACCACGACAAGCAAGAGGGATATGACCATGTCCAACGGCCAAGATGGTCTTTTTGTGATAGGGCAGGCTGATTTTGTCTCAGGTGGTGCTGCTACTGCCGACAAACGCTTCAACAATCCTGAGGGGATAGCGATAGACTTTGTCAATAACAAAATGTATGTGGTGGATAGACTCAACCGAAGGGTGCTTCGGTTTGCTTATCCCATCACGGCCAGCAACCCTACCGCCGAGTTGGTTTTTGGTCAACCCAACTTTGTTACCAATACTTCTGCCACTTCTATCAATCAATTCAACTTACCTATAAGTTGTGCGGTTGATAATACAGGCAGGCTTTGGGTAACCGATGCCGGAGCCAACCGCGTTTTGTGGTTCAATGCTGCGCACAGCATATCTTCCAACCAGCCCGATGCCAATGGCGTGTTGGGGCAGCCCGACTTCACCTCTGCTTTTGCCGGCACTACTGCTTCTACTCTCAACACTCCTTTAAGTCTAACCATTGATAACCAAGGCAATCTATATGTTTCTGACTACAATAACAGCCGTGTACTTAGATTCGACAAAGCCGCTCTCAAAGCCAACGGAGCAGCCGCAGACGGTGTGTTGGGGCAGCCCAATTTTACAAGTTCCGCTTCGGCGACTACTTCTACGGGTCTGAATCGCCCTACGGGAGTATTTGCCTATGGCACAACCCTTTGGGTATCGTCTCAATTGAGCAACAGGGTCTTGCGCTACGACAATGCCGCCGCTAAGTCCAACGGAGCAGCCGCTGACGGCGTACTAGGCCAGCCCAATTTTACCTCAGCGACCGCAGCCACTACGGCCACAGGCCAGGAAAACCCGGTAGGTTGTTTTGTGGATCACTACGGTACGCTTTGGGTTGCGGACTACTTGAATCGAAGAATTTTAGGATACCAAAACGCTCAAACAAAAGCCAACGGAGCGGCTGCTGATTATGTGCTGGGGCAGTCCACTTTTACCACCAACACCTCGGGCACTACTCGCTCCAAGATGGTAGAGCCTATGTTTATGTTTTACGACCCTATCAGAGACATGCTTATTTATTCTGATAGGGGCAACCACCGGCTTATCCAGCACTACATGGCTCCTCCGGTGATAGATGATTTTAGTCCTGCATCGGCAAGCGTAGGAAGCACAGTTACACTCAACGGCAAAAATTTTAAGGATACCAATAAATTATTTTTAAACGGAACGCCTATCTCCGGGTACACCAAAGTTAATAACAGTCAAATCACTTTTACGGTGCCAGGCAACGCATTGAGCGGCACAGTGGCGGTGGAGGATGATTACGCACTTCGTATCAGCAGAGAAGATTTTAGGGTTCTCAATCCTCAAAATGTGCTTTTTAGGAGCTTTAGCACTGTGGGCAGTGGAATGCTTAATGGCATCCGTTACGCTTGGGGTAGTCGAGGCTCAACCGCAACGCCTTTTTTTGGCGATGGCAACGTATCTCCCACCACGGCTTTGTGCCCCGTTTTGATACCCAACAAAGGTAGCTTGGCGGGAAAAACCATCTCTCAACTGGTGATGGGCACTAACCATACCATCGCATTGGCTTCGGATGGCACTGTCCACACATGGGGGCAAAACGCCTCCGGTCAGTTGGGCAACGGGACACTTACCAGTTCTTTACTCCCTGTTAATATTACTAATAGTGGCTCGCTTAGTGGCAAGACCATTGTTCAGGTTAGTGCCGGTGGATATTTTTCTGCGGCTTTGGCTTCTGATGGCACTCTTCACACTTGGGGCGATGATACCAATGGCCGTTTGGGCGATGATCTGACTGTTCTGGACAAAAATTTGCCTGTCAATATTTCTTCCAGTGGCTCCCTTTCCGGCAAGACCATCATCAAAATAGTTCAGGGTGAGAATCATGCAGTTGCATTGGCATCTGATGGCTCGCTTCACGCTTGGGGCCAAGGTCTCTCAGGGCAGTTGGGTAACGGCAGCAATACAGAACAACTCGTGCCGGTAACAGTAACCATGAGCGGTGTTTTGGCCAACAAACGAGTGGTGATGTTGGCGGCGGCTGACAAGCATACGCTGGCTGTGGACGAAGAAGGGACTGTTTATGGTTGGGGATCGGCTCAACCGGCAGGCTTGGCAGTGAGTTCAAATGTGCCAAATTTTGTCCAAACCTCTGGTTCGCTGGCAGGTAAAAAGATAGTTAACGTCGTGGCTTCCAATTCTTCTTTATCCAATACCTCAAGGTCTTTTGCCTTGGCCAGTGATGCGAGTTTGCATGCTTGGGGTGAAGAACTTAGTGGAGCTTTGGGTAATGGCACGGTTGCCACCAGTATTGACGTATCGGCAGCCATTCAAGGCAATGGTTCTATCAATGGCAAAACAATAGTTGGTATATCTGATGGCGATAGAGGGGCTTATGTATGGGCTTCCGATGGCAGCTACCACTCTTGGGGCGAAAATGGAACCGGACGCATAGGCGATGGCAGTACCACCGACAGGACTACACCCGTCTCGTTACTTTCTTTTGCCGTGAGCAGACCCACTACCGAGGCTTCGGATATTTCTTTTTCATCTGTTACTGCCACCACAGCCACCATTTCTTGGACTAATGGCAACGGCAACCGTCGCATGGTAGTCGTCAAACCTTCCTCATCCGTTGATGTCAATGCCCCTCTTGATGGCCTCAGCTATACTGCAAATACGGTTTATGGCTCAGGAAGTGCTTTGGATGGAGGCTTTATAGTGTTTGATGGGACAGGATCTTCGGTAAGCATAACCGGTCTGACCACAGGCACTACCTATCATGTAGCGGTATTTGAATACAACCAAACCGCTACCCCCTGCACCAATAACTATTACAAATTTGGCTCTCCTGCCCAAGCTGACTTTTTGGCTGCCAATACCAAGGTTTCAACCACCACCGGTGGCAACTGGAACGTAGGTGCTACTTGGGTGGGCGGCATAGTGCCAACTGCAGCCGATCAGGTTATTATAGACGGCCCCGTAACGGCCAACGTCAATATAACGGTTGCTAAATTGACCGTCAATGCCTCAAAAACCTTGAGTTTGGGAACCAACGACTTTATAGTCAGCAACCAAACCATCATAAACGGCACATTGGAAGATAATGCCACCGGTGCAGGTACAAATGTTTTCAATGGGTTGGTAACGGTTGGTACTTCGGGTGCAATGGTTTCAGATCCAAATGTCAACAATACCTCTACCTATCGTTTTAGGGGAGGCATCACCAACAACAACAAGGTGCTTTTGGAGCAAAACGGCTCTTGTATTTTCGAGACCAATGCTCAAGTCATCAACCACAATTCAGCGACTCACGATATGCGGCTCAGCTATCCCAACGGTACTGAAGTCAATTTTAAAGTGAATACCGTAATCAATACCCCCGGCGGGAAAACGGTCATTATTCCATCGTTCAATTCTACTGTGGACAATGGGGTTACCGTTACCAACAATGGCAAGGTTGCGATAACTTTTGCTACCTTGGCAGCAGGTGGTGCGACAGCTACTTGGATCAATGCGGCCAATTCTCATTTGACTTATCATGGCAGCGGAATCATTATGAACGGCGGGGTGTTTGATGCTTCCGCTTTAGGCAATACGGTGATTTACAACCGAAATGCTGCCAATCAAAATGTCAGAGGCGGGACTTATCACAATTTAATTATTGCAGGAGGCACAATCAGCGATGCCAAAATCATGCAAGGCAACTTGACCATCAATGGAGATCTCCAAATTGCAGGTGCTACCAGATTGGACTACAACACAGCCACATCCATCAATTTGAAAGGCAACCTTGTTTGCAACGGTTCTTTTATCGGCCTAGCAGCAGGCAAAATCCTCACATTAGACGGGGCTGCTCAGACTATTGGAGGCTCGGCAACAACCATAAACTTGAGAGACCTGGTTATCGGTGGCAGTGGCCCTAAAGACCTGACTACCGGCGTATTTGCTCAAGGCAATTTTGTTGTGGGCTCCGGCACAACCTTCAAACCCGGAAGCCAGCAGTTTAGGGTAGGAGGTATTAGCACGATCAACGGCATTTTTGATGACAACACAATATCTGGAAACAACCGTTTTGATGGTTTGCTTACCATCAATTCTTCAGGAACTTACAGTTCGATATCAGATGATTTTTTCAGAGGAGGCATTGACAATGATGGCTCATTTAGCAGTGAGTCGGCCTCTTTTGAAACCAACAACCAATCCTTAACAGGCTCTAACCCATTTTTATTCAAAACTATAGATGTAACCACCATCAATTTATCCAATACAGCCGATATCAGTTGCCAAACTCTCAAAGGTTCGGGTACTTTTACAAACGATAACTTATCGGTACTTAATTTTGAAGGTGCTTCCATTACGATAAATTCTTTCTCACCTACCGGTTCCGGCAATACAGTCAATTACAACGGTGTGAACCAGACCATAAGAGGAGCAAACTATCAAAACATAGGTTTTGCATCAGGGGTCAAGACATTGGGAGGAAACACATCGGTAGCCACTGCGCTCACCATCCCCTTGGGTACTACTTTACAATTGTCCTCTTTCGATTTTACGGCTTCATCAACCACATCTGTTTCAGGGGAAATCAATGATAACAACAATGCAGGCATTAATACCTTTACAGGCTCGGTAACCATCAATTCCGGCGGGGTGTTCAATAGCGATGCCGTAACGACTCAAGCCAATATGCTTTTTGCGGGCGGCATTGACAACGCAGGTACTTTTAGTGCCGGTGCTGCCACTTTTACCGCCAACCAAACTTTATCGGGGAGTGAGCAAATACTCTTTAACAGTCAGGTTACACTAAACTCTAACGTTGTTCTTACCAATCAAAACACCAAGTATTTGATTTTTGGAAATAACGTAACTTTTAACGTCGGCACGGGGAAAATTACAAACTCGGCAGGGGCTTTTTTGGAGTTGAAAGGTAACTCCTCAATAGGTGCTACGAGATTGGATGCGGTGGCTTTTCCCAATACCGTGAAATTTAATCCCTCTGCTGCCATAAACATATTTGTTCCCACGTTCCATCACCTCATACTTTCCCACACTTCCGCCACCAATACCACCCACAGCCCCGCAAACAACATCACTGTCAATGGTGATTTGACCCTTGAAAAAAGTGGGACGGGTATTGTCCAGTTCAATTTGGTGGGTCAAGATGTTAACATTTATGGCACTACCACCCTGAAGACAGGCACGGCAATAGTGGATAACTTGGTAGCCGGCAACAATACTTTTGGGGGACTTATCACCATGGAGTCAGGCTCTTCTTTTGATTTGTCGCTTACAGGGGCTGCATATAGGGCAGGTGTTACCAACCAAAGTGCCGCCAATTTTAGGGGGGGCGAGGCTCTGTTTGAATTTAACAACCAAACTCTGCTCAAGTCATCAAGCGGAAACTTTGAATTTACCAAAGTAATCATTGACGGGGTTACCTTGCTCAACAATGGGATTACTTTTATTACCGGCGACCTCAATGGCACAGGCGCTACTTCTGCCTATGAAGCCGCAGCCAATTCGACCACCTACTATTCGGGCGTGTTGGAGCCGATGAACACAGGGGTTTTGGATGTGGATGCTAACAATAATGAGTTTGTGTACAATGGCACTGGCGGACAAACAGCCAAAGGCACTGACTACCATCATTTGACTTTTTCAGGTTCGGGAGCAAAAGGACTTTCTGCCGTTGCAAACACAAGAGTAAATGGAGACTTTACGATAGCCTCCGGTGCCGATGTAGATATGTATGATGAGAGCCTGTCGATTGGGGGCAATTTCACCAACAATGGCTCTTTTGCAGCGGCACCTCCTTACGGCAATTTGGATTTTGATGGCAGCGCAGCCCAATCTATCAACTGCGGTACGATGACTTCTTTCCCTAACGTGTATTTTGATACGCCCAATCTTAAAAGTTTTACGGGGAGTGCTCTTTTCCAAGGCACTGTTTTTAGCGTCACGTCAGGTGCAACGGTTGAGTTTGCTAACTCAGAGGATTACCTGCTCAGGGCAAACACCCTCTCTGTATCAGGAACTTGGAAGACAGACGGGGCCAATATCACTTTTGCACCTTTGAGTGGCTCGGTTACTATTCCTGTCGGTTTTACGTGCAACAACTTAACTTTTGACGGCAATTCGACCAAAGAAGCCTCAGGTAGCATAACTTGCAACAACTTTACGATGCTCTCTGATGCAGGCAACATATTTAAACTCAACACATACGCACTAAATATAAACGGGAGTTTTGAGCATGAGGCTTTGTCGCTTTTCTCGGCCTTTGATGGAGTGGTGCGCTTTGAAAGCCCCAACACTACCGCTCAGACCATTCATTCAGACCAACCCAAAGATGCCAAGTTTGGCCAAGTTTCCTTCAATGTAGTCAATCAAAGCACCCGAGACTACAATATCACCTCTGATATTTATTTTTATAGAAACCTCATTATTGATGCCAACGCTACCCTCAACGTAGTTGGCAAACGCTTACAAGTGGGTTCTGATTTGGACGCGGCGGCCAATTCGCTTGTGGTGAGAAGCAACGCTAGGTTGTTGGTGGGAGACGACGGCATATTGGCTTGCGATGTGAGCGATGGCGTTTTTGACTTTTCTACCCTGAGCGGCTCTACATTTCAATTGCTGGGATCAATCGGACAAAAAGCCACACTGACAAGGGCAGGCTCAGGCAATCGGATAGCTACCTCACTAAACGGCAACCTGGCTTTTAGGCATTATGTCATTGAGTGGATAAGTCCCGCCGGATTTAGTGTCAATGCAGGGGCTACCTTAGATCCAACCGACAACTTCTCCGATGGGGAGTTTAATCAGATGGATATGAGTGCCAATCCATCGGTTTATTTGCGCTTGGCCAATGATTTTACGGGCATCAATGACCTGGTCAACGTCAGTTTCAATGCTCCTTCTGCTCCGACAATCGGTCAGCATACCAACATAGAAAGACCTAAATTTTCGGTTGGGGATGTCAATATGGATGCCTCCACTTCCGGCAATTTGGGCTATGCCTTTTTTGAAAAAGACCCTGACAATCTGGTTCAGTGGCCGACTTCGCTGTCTGTGATAGAATGGAACGGCTCGGTCGATAGCAAATGGACTACTGCCGCGAACTGGTCGCCCGCCATTGTTCCCAACCTCTCCACAGTGGATGTGAGGATTGTTGCGTCTGCCAATGACCCCGAGCTAAACATAGATGCCTCAGTGAGAGGTATTTATTTGGATGGCGGTGTGCTGTCTTCCACAGCAAGAGGGTTGATAGTCTATGGTGATTTTCTTGCCAATGGGGGTACCTACAGCGGCAGTGGAGCAGCCAAAGTTACCCTCAGAGGAGCGGGCGGCAAGCAAGTCAAAGCCACAGCCATGGCTTTCAATTTGTTGGACGTGGAGGATGAATACAATCTTTCAGATGATTTGACAGTCAATGGCAATGTCTTTATGAAGTCTCCCGGGAAATTGGTATTTGGAACCACAGCCCGACAAATGACAGTAGGAGGCGATTTAACCCCTTCTTCCGGTGAGCTGAATATGAAAAACGCCGACCACAAACTGCTGCTCAAAGGCAAATCAAACGATGTGCAGTTGTTTTTGTCCGGTACTACCACCGTTGAGTACAGTTCCGGTACTCTTCAAAATATGATTCCTACCACCAACTATGACAACATTATTTTTACTGGCAGTGGGGATAAAAAATTACCTCTAAGCCCCTCTAATATTGACATAAACGGCACTGCCACGTTCAACAACGGATCGGTTCTGGTCATGGGCAGCCATACCCTGAATTTCAAATCCGAGATTATCAATCCTGACATCAGTGAGATTCAAACCACCAAGTTTTCTTTTATCAACATCAACAACACAAGCAGTGAAAATTTGCCAGAGTTTTCCGGTGGCATAATAGGCGGTTTGTCTGTTGCAAAAGATAATATTTCAAATGTTTGCTCGATTCCCTTAGGTTTTGAGATAGCCAACGACTTGGAAATTAAGGATGCCACTTTATTATTTTTGGACAACTCCGTTGACAAGACATTGACAGTTCATGGTGATTTGATGGCATCTTTGGGAGCCGTTGAAATGACAAACAGCTCGGGTGCTTTTCATACTTTGATACTTGAAGGCCCTAATATCAGTCTTGGCAATTTGTATAATGATGTCAATTACGATGGCTCTGAGGTCATTTATTCAGGCATTAACGACCAAGATGTTTTTGTCTCCAACAATTACGGTCGTTTGACCATTGACAAGATCGGCTCTAAAGCAAGGCTTCAGGGTGATATTAAGGTGGCTTATGATCTAAACGTCAAAGGCAGCGGTTCAGAACTTGTATTTGGCAATACAGCACGCACCGTTGAAGTGAACGGCGACTTTGATTTGGCTGCTTATGCCACTCTGGACATGAGAAACGTTGCTCACCAACTCAAGCTATTGGGTATTAACAATACTGCTGATGAAGATTTTAGCTTCTTTACCGCCCACCCCGACAGTAAAGTGATTTACGCCCGTTCAGGCGATCAATCTGTATTTCCATCTTTGGGTTACCAAAATGTTGAGTTTTTGGTGGGCGGTGTCAAAACCATTACGGCAGACACGGTGGCTTTTAGCGGTGATTTTGTAATTGATTATGCTGGCGATAATTCTAACGAAGTACGAATAGATGCCAATACAGCTATTTTGGGCGACGTACTTGCAGCCAGTGGGCAGATATTTTTGCGAAACGACAGGGTACTCAGACTTGACGGTGCAGGCAATACAGTTGGCCATTTTAGGACATTCGATTTTGGCAACTCGGTTGTTCATTATTCCCGCGCCGGCAACCAAAACCTCATTGGCGGTGGAGGCAGCTATTTTCAACACCTGCTCTTTAGTGGTGGTGGAATTAAAAGTATGACTGAAAAAATCCATGCTTTCAGAAATATTGAGATTGGCAATGCCACAACCTTAAAGACCAATGGATACGAAGTTCAACTTTCCCGAGGCGACTGGATCAACAACGGCACTTTTGAGGCCGACAATGGCTTTGTTGATATTGGCGATTTGGACGGCATTGATCAGGTAAGCATCAAAGGCTCTTCGGTTACGCAGTTTTATGATTTGCAGGCCAAAAGCTATAGTGGCAATTTGCTCTTAGAGCAAGATGTCGAAGTCCTTAATAATGCAACCTTTGACAATGGCGAAGGCTTTGGTATGGAGGTAGAACTGCAAAACCACACCCTCAAAGGAGGCAACGAGCTTAGGGTTTATCAGAATGTAACTCTTTCCAGTACAGGTTTTAATAATTTAGCCCAGACTCTTACCGGGGCAAATGCTTTTGCTGACATTTATTTTTCGCCCGCTTCTTACAATTTGTTCAAAGGCACCAACCAAGAGATTCCTGCTTTCGATGGATACGGACAAATTCAGATTGCAGACTTGGCAGGCACAAAATCACTTACCGGCAACATAAAAGCCAAAGGCGGACTTGTGCTACAGGGCAGTAATTCTCATTTGGATGTTACCACAAACAACTACACCATCGAAGTAGCGAGAACTTTTGACAATTTTGGCGGCAATTTTCAATACAGACAGGGTACTGTAAACCTGATTCAGGACGTAGAGGACAGCTATTCCTTTAGTTTATGCTACAGTGGTGCTCAAACCTTCTATCGTATGAAAATGGCCGTTCCTGAAGGCGTATTTCTTGACAACGATGTAACTATAGAAGACAGCCTCGCTTTGGATATGGAAGGAGGCGAAGTAATGGCCGGTGGTCCATATAAGTTGGTTTTAGGTATCAACGATGCCCAACCGGGTGCCTTAGGTATTGTCTCCAACAGTTATTTCAATGGACTGCCTTTTCAGCGTTGGGTGGCCGAAAACGACAAAGAATATGTTTTTCCTTTTGGTAATCCGCTTTACGGTTACAATACGCTGCTGTTTATTCCCACCGACCTCAACGCCTCGGGCTACTTGCTTGGTGAATTCCTTTACGGCGATCCGGGCTACAACAACTTGCCTGTTACGGATTTCAGTACCAATGCAGTAGTTGAGGAGCGGTTCTCCAACGGATATTGGACACTGGATGATGTTTCTGTTGATGTGAATGAGTACAATATTCGTCTGGTTGCCAATCCCAATACCTTCGACGATTACACGCGCTCTGCTGCAGATAGAATCCTCTTTCAAGAGAGCGGGGACTACGAAATTGCCGGCGACAAGGTGCTGTTGCAGGGAGACACCTTGGGACGTAACCAAGTAAATGACTTTTTTGATGCCTACGCAATCGGTTTGGCTCCGGCTACCGACGTAAGCAATACCAACGATTCAGGCTACGGCTCGCTGCGCAACGCCATCGAATACATCAACACCAACGTCCCCTATGATAGGACGGTTCGTTTTTACATACCCGGGACAGGGCCTTGGACTATCTATCCCATTTCAGAACTTCCGGCACTGGAAGTTGCCAATACCCATATCGAGGGGCAATCCCAACCCGGATGGAACAACGACTCAGACCAACGAGTGGAGATAGTTGGGGGGGCATCTTTCAACGGCATTACCATTGATGCTGCCTCTTGCGGTGTAACGGGACTGGTGATATCAAACTTCAACAATGGCATCGTAGTTACCTCCAATGCAGACAACTCCTCTGTTGGTAACGACGATGGCTCAGGAAATACAACCATAAATTGTAATAATGGGATACTGGTTGAAAATATCGAAAATATTTCTATCCAAGGCAATTTCATTGGTATAGATCCCAGCGGTACTTATACAGGGGTTGGCAACGGGATTGGTATTTATTTGGATGAAACCAGACAATCTACTGTCAGACTGAATTTGATTTCCGGCAACTACTCACACGGCATCTACGCTAAGTCAGCAAAAGAAAACATTATCATAGAAAATAAGATAGGCACCAACGCCGATGGCGATGATGATGTTCCCAATTCAATTAGCGGTATATTTTTGGATGACCACTCGCTCTACAACAGCATAGGCCAAGGCCTCGAGGGCAAAAACACCATCTCGGGCAATGGAGGCTCAGGCATAAAAATCGCCAACTCATCCAATAACAACATAGTCTCCGGCAATTACATAGGGGTCAATAGCTCAGGTACTTCAGCGGTTGCCAATTTGGTAGATGGTATCTTGATACAAGATTCGAGGGGCACTCTCATCGGCGACAATTACACCAATGGGATCAATATTATCTCCGGCAATTCTCAAGGTATCAACTTGGAAAATGCCGACTCTACTTTAATAACATCGTGTTTTATCGGTATAGATGCGGCCTTAGAAAATGCAATCCCCAACCTTAACTATGGCATAAAAGTAGTTGACTCTGATTCTGTAACCATAACTATATCCACCGAATCCATCCCCAATGTCATATCCGGCAATGGTTTTAGTGGAGTCTTATTGCAAAATTCAAATTATACGCTTATTACAAGCAGTTACTTTGGTGTGGGCGATTTGTATGAAGATGCTCTTTCTCCTTTACCCAATCAGCATTACGGTATTTATATTCAGGGAAACAGTGAGTACAATCTCATAGGCGGGTTTGGGTCTGAAGACCAAAACATTATCGCTTATGCACCATTTGGATACTCGGGTGTTTACATTGAGGGTGTAAATGCCAAAAAGAATTCCATCCTTCCCAACAGTTTTCTGTGCAATGTCGGTGGAGGCATACAATTCTTCGGCAGCCCAAATGAAGGCATCCAGCCTCCTTTGATTGAGGGAGCTACTGAAGAGTTGATTTTTGGGACTACCCCCGGCGATGACGATACGGTGTTTGTTTATAGGCACTTGGGCAACTGTGTCCCAACGGGTCAAGGCACTGAGTTTTTGGGTATGGCAGTGGCCTCAGGTGGTAAATGGCTCTTAAATGTAATGTCGGGAACCATCTTTGATGGCGATTCGATTGTGGCCAATGCACACTATGAATTTAATAGCTCTGAGTTTTCTTCCGTGGCGGTAGTGGGCAATCCTTTGGTGGTAACCAATGCCAACGACTCCGGCACAGGCACTTTGAGAAGTGCCATCAGATATGCCAATCTACACCCCGGTAGAGATACCATTGTTTTTTATATTGCGACTTCTCATCCTTGGGTTATTAGTCTTACCTCTGATTTACCAAAAGTAAGCGATACCCTCACCATAGACGGCAGAACCCAGCCCGGCTTTGTGCAATGGGACCAGATGGTGGAGGTAAATGGAAACAGCGACTCTTATGCTGCCATTAATCTGGACGGGTTGGCATCAAACCATGTGTATGGGCTGGACTTCAATGAGTGCTCAGTGGGATTTGTTGCTATCGAAAGCGACAATTTCGTAGTCGAAAGTTGCGCATTTCGCAATTCTACTTATGGTATTTATGTCTCTGAGACAGACAGCGGCTCGGTATTAGACAACCGCATCGGAACTACACTGGACGGTACATCTTCCAATCCCAACTATGTCGGAGTTTACTTTGTTGATTCTAAGTACATTCAAATAGGAAGTACTACCAAACCTAACGTCATTTCAGCTAACTCGACCAATGGAATCTATTTCGTTGATTCGGACTCCAATACAATTGTTGGCAACAAAATAGGCACAGGTGTAACAGGGGACAGCGATGTAGGCAACGGGGAAAACGGAATTTTCTTGCAAAATTCTCACCGCAATAAAATAACATCTAACCTGATTTCAGGCAACTCTTACAACGGAATCCGCATAAGCAGTTCGAATTACAACAGAATACAAAGCAACGTAATAGGAACCAACTACGATGGAACATTGGCAATCCAAAATGATGAAGCAGGCATTTGGCTTGAAGCGGGTAGCCATGACAATATCGTGGGCTTTAGTGATTTATTTCCCGTTGTCAACCAAGCCAACTTGATTTCAGGAAATGGAGCCAATGGCATAGTGATAGAAGGCTCACTGGACAACCAAATTTTTGGCAATTTGATTGGAACAGATGAAAGTGGATTGGGCAACTTGGCCAATGGCTTAAATGGTGTCCTTATTAAAGGCAATTCAGATGGCAATCTTATTGGTCGAGTTGGCATTTTCGAAAATACTATCGCGTATCATTCGGATTATGGTGTTCAGATTGAAGATGTGGCCTCTATTGGAAATATTGTTCGGGGCAACCGTATATTCTGCAACACAACGGGCGGAATAAGCCTTGGAGCGGGAGGCAACAACGACCATCCCTCCCCTGTGATACAGATTGCCAATGCAACAACCATTTCGGGCACTGCAACAGCACTCGATACTGTTGATATTTACATCAACAAACGCTGCAACCGCAATCAGGCCGATTCGCTGATAGCCACAGCTATCGCCAATTCATCCGGCGATTGGACACTTTCAGGCTCTTTCAATTTGGGCGACACCGTTACGGCCATCGCCACTTCGGATGCCGGCAATACTTCTGCCATATCGGACTTTAAAATTATTCAAGGGCTTATATTGGTTACCAACACCAACGACAGCGGGCCGGGTTCTCTCAGGGCGGCCATCACCGCCGCCAATACCAATTTGGGAAGAGATACAATTGTTTTCTTGGCATCTTTGAAAGGTGAGACCATAGCTCTTGCCTCTGTACTTCCAACTGTAACCGACGATGCAACGGTGATCATAGCCGATGTAGATAATGATTGCGAACCTGACATTATTTTAGAAGGCTCTTCTTCTATTGTCAATGGTTTCAATATAGATGGTGATAGTACATCAATCATAGGATTTAGAATAGTCGGCTTTTCCAATGATATTGGAATCAGTATAAACTCATCCCACAACTTAATTCGCTGCAACTGGATAGGTTCTGATGATGATGCTACTGCAAATCCGAATGAATACGGCATCGTACTGAATTCTTCTTCGGGACATAATCATATCGTAGATAATTTAATTTCTGGCAATGATGCGATTGGTTTACGATTAGATGGCGGTGGTTTTAATTTGATTAACAATAATTTTATTGGTACTACAACTGATGGAGGGGCATTAGGAAACGATAGTACCGGTGTTAGAATCACTTCCAATTCTAATATACTTTCTGGAAACGTAATTGCAAATAACGATATCGCAGGTATCAACGTTTCAGTGGCTAACCAGAATAAATTCACAGCAAATTCAATATACGCCAACGGTGTAGGGATTGAGTTTCTCTCAGGTGCGCAGCAAGATGCACCCGGTGCCAGAATCAAACGCTTCCGCAACGACTCCACCTTGATTGGGTTTTCAGCACCAAACGCACGGATTCAGATTTATGTCGATTCTGATAATCAAGGAGAAACCTTTTTAGATAGTGTATTTGCCAATGCTGCCGGAGAATGGGAATACAAAGTCAATTTAACTTCTTTGGATACCAGTTGGTTCTTTACTATTTTACAGGATAGCTTAGGCAATACATCGCGGTTCTCTTTGCCTTATCACGTTAACTCATTTGAACCTGTTATCACTCTTGTTCCAAACGTTACGACCAATATCTGTCCCGGAGGCAACCAGATGATCACGGCATCAAGTCCCACTGCAACCGGATTTCAGTGGTCTTCAGTGCCTACCGGATTTACCTCTACCGACCCAAGTATAGACGTAAGCCCCACCGTTGACACCAGATACATTGTCAAAGCATTAGGTCCAAATGGTGTATTTAGTTTGGATTCCGTTACTATCACAGTCCAAGATACAGAAGATCCTGTTATTACTTCTGCCCACATCAACCAGACTATCAACAGCGACGCGGGTGTTTGTACTTATACGCACAGCGGCACGGCATGGAATGCTACGGCCAGCGACAATTGCTCAATATCGAGTATTGAAGCGGTGTTAAGCGGTGCGACCAGTGCCACAGGCTTGACCACGCTCAACGGTCAGGTGTTCAACTTGGGAACTACCACCGTTGTATGGACAATCACCGATGGCTCGGGCAATACGGCTACGGTGAGCTTTACAGTCAACGTACAAGACACCGAGAACC